>NC_012029.1:0-683823 GCF_000022205.1 Halorubrum lacusprofundi ATCC 49239 | reverse complement strand
GTTGGCGGCGAGCTGCTCGTGATCGACCTCGTCGTCGTCCGTGAACGGGGTCGTCATCGCCGGGTAGACGCCCTCGAAGGGCTCGTCGGTCGTCTCTCGGTCCGTCTCGTCCTGCGTCGCGTAGGGTGTCGTGGTGGTGGTGTCCGTCATGGTGTGTCGTGGGTGTGTCGCGTGGGTCGCTGCGTGTCGCGGGTCAGAGCCTGTCACGGGTCGATGTCTGCCGCGGGTCACCGTCGATCGCGGATCGCCGGTGACCGTCGTACCTGTCGCGCGGGTCGGGGGTCGTCCGGGACGGGGTCGCCACTCCCGCCGTCGGACGGTTCACGCGCGTTTTTTCGAGAAGAGCCGCGTCGCTGTCGGCGTCGGCGAGCCGCGTTCGGACGCGGGTCGGGTCACACCACTGTATGCGCCTTTGGCTCGCTTATAGATTGCGCCTCGGGTGGAAACTGCCGCTCTGCCGCGCCCCATCGCTTCGATGAACGTCTCGCGGTCGCCCGCCGGCAACGCCCTCAATCCTCGATCACGGACATTCATTTATATGTCCGCCGCGTCTTCTTCTATCCCATGACCGACCCCGCCGACGCCGGTGTCGACGCGGATCCCGAAGACCACGAGTCCGACACGGTCCGCGATCCCGAAACCGACACGGTCCGCGATCCCGACATCGACGTCAATCCCGATATCGACATCAGCCCTGACGCCGATCGCCACGAGTACCACCCCGACCGGGAGCACGCCTTCCCCGACGAACGGCTCAACGAGATGCTCGACCGGATCGAGTCGGACCCGGAGATCACGGCGTACCTGGAGGCGCAGAACGTCAACCCCGTCGACCGGAAGGGGTACAACGACCACGGCTCGAAACACGTCGAGATCGTCCGGGACCGCGCGCTCCGGCTGTACGACCTGCTGAAGGCCGGCGGCGTCGAGTTCAACGGCGCTCGCCAGCAGGGGCTCGACGAGGCCGACGAGTCGGTGATCATCGCGCTCGCGGCCACGCTCCACGACATCGGCCACGTCGTCCACCGCCACGACCACCCGTACTACTCGATCCCGCTCGCGGCCGACCTCCTCGACGACTTCCTCTCCTCGTTTTACGGCGTTCCGGAGCAGGTCCGGATCAAAGCCGAGGTGCTCCACGCCATCCTCTGTCATCACACCGAAGAGCAGCCGCTGACCCGCGAGGCCGGCATCGTCCGGATCGCCGACGGCCTCGACATGGAGCGCGGGCGCTCGCGGGTCCCCTACGAGGAGGGCGGCCGCGGGATCAACACCGTCTCCTCGCAAGCGATCGAGCGCGTCTCGCTGCGTGAGGGCGAGGAGACCCCGGCGCAGGTCGTGATCTGGATGAACAACGCGGCCGGCGTCTACCAGGTCGATTCGCTGCTCAAAGCGAAGATCGAGGGATCGCTGCTGGAAGACGAGATCCGGACCGTCGCGATCAACACCCACCGCGACGACGACGGCAACGGGTCGATCGTCGACCGGATCGAGCTGTAGGACGGTTCTCCGGGTCGTTCACCGGCGGTTCTCGGCGATCGGAGTCGCTACGGCGACCAGAGTAGCTACGGCCCTCGAAGTGTCTCCCCGGCCCCATTCCGGTGCGCGGCTCGATCGGTGACCGTCGTCACCGAGACACTCGTCGTCTCGATCAGGTCTGTCGCGGTCAGCCCGCCGTCGAGCTGACTCCCCTCGCGGCTCCCGCCCCCGAGGAGCGGCGCGATCGGGAACCCGTTTCGCGCCGACCCCACCGCCGCAGTGCCCGGCTGGTTGACGACGAGTCGGCCAGGAGCGAGCCGCTCCGCGGCCCGCTGGACCCGCCCCTGTCGCGTCGTGTGGACCGCAGCGGCATGTGATCCGCCCAGCCCGGCCGCCAGCCGCAGCGCGGCGCTGAATCCCTCGCAGGCGTGTATCGTGACTGCCGGAATCCCCGGAAGCGCCGCGAGCGGGTCATCCCCGGCATCTTCATCCTCGTTCCGCTCCCCGTTCTCGCTCGGATACTTGCCCAGATTCTCGCCGGCGACGATCAGGAAGGCCGTCGCGTCAGCCGCCGGAGGCAGGTCGAGCGTCGACGCGAACCATCTGGGTGAGTTGCCGACCGGAGACGACAACTCTGTACCGTCGCCCGCCAGCAGGTCCCGGAGCCGGTCGCACTCGTTCGCGTCGAGGACGTATCCGCCTTCGTCTTCGAGCGCCGCGATCAGCGGTTCTGTCGTTCCCTCGGCCGTCACCACGGCGGCGTCGGCGGCGGGGTGAGCACCGAAGTCGTACGTGGCACCGACCGCGATCCGCGTTGCCACCGCCGACATCGACGCCGAGCCGTCGGAGACGGAAACGAGCCCGTCAGCGCCGGCACACATGTTGGGTGTCCCACAGCGCTGGCCGGCGGCGACGGTCGCCGCGGAGCCGGACGCGACGACGAAGTCGACCCGCTCGAACAGCGAGTCAGTTCCGGTCTTTGAGGACGGCGCGGGAAGCATCGAGACGGCGTCTGCGGGCGCGCCCGCCTCCGCAAGCGCTCGCCGGATCTCCTCGACGGCCATATCGCAGGTCTCGACCGCCGACGGCGACGGCGCGAGGACCACCGAATTCTGGCCGGCCAGCGCGTACAGCGACACGACAGCGGAGACGACCACCGGGTGCGTCGCCGGGACCGCGACACCGACGACGCCGACCGGCCGGGCGACGGTGAGCCCGCCCCGCGGCTCGTCCCGGCCGATCACGCCCGTGGTGGGCGTCTCACGGAGATGCGATCGCGCGCCGTCGACCGCCGTCGCGATCTTCTCCGTCTTCGCTCCCGAGTGTCCCCGTCGTGTCTCGTTTGCGGCCGCCAGCGCCAGTCGGCTGATCGTCTCCGGATCGCTCAGTCGCTCGCCGACCGCCTCGACGATCCGGTCCGTCGCCGCGGCGTCGCGCTCCGCGAGCCGCGCCCCCGCGTATCGAGCGTCTGCGACGGTTGTCGCCACCCTGTCTCCCTCGTCTGTGTTCGCGATTACACCCCCGGTCATACGCCATAGCCTCTTGTCCAGCCGCATATTCTCATCCGGTGGTGCACTGTGTCACCCCGCGGCGGAATATGTGTTCGAGGAAACAGTTATTCGAGTGGGCTGAGTCGTGGGTGACGAATGGAGGCGCCGTCAGCACTCGTCGAAGTGGTCGAGCGCCGGCTCGACTTCCTCGAACGGCTCGCCGAGGGGGCACTCCGGAAACACGAGTTGGTCGACGAACTCGACCACTCGCGCTCGACGGTTAACCGCGCGATCGACGAGCTGGAGGCCGCCGGACTCGTCGCCGGCGAGACCGACGGGTACCGGACGACCCTGACCGGACGACTGCTCGCTCAGAGCTACCGACGATTCCTGACGGTCGCCGCCGACGTCGACGCCGCGAGCGAGACGCTCGCCCCGCTCGGTCCCGACATCGCACTCTCGCCGGCCGCGCTGCGGGACGCCGACACCTACCGCGCCGCGGCCCCCGATCCGTACCGCCCCTTAGAGCGCCTCGACGCGGTGCTCGCGGACGCCGACAGCATCGCCGCCGCGCTTCCCACGCTCCCGTCCCCCCGCCTGCTCGATCGGTGCCGATCCACCGCCGCCGCCGGCGGGAGTGTCGATCTCGCGCTGACCGATCGCACGTACCACCACGCTCGAGAGCACTACGCCGACACGCTGGGCGGGCTCGCGGCCGGTGACGACGCCGCGGTGGTTATCGCCGATGGGATCGATGTCGGCTGTCTCGTTGCTGACGAGACCGCGGTCCTCGTCGTGTTCGACGACGACGGCGGTGTTCACGGCATTGCTGAATCGACCGATACCGAGGCGGTCGAATGGGTCCGCGAGCGCGTGTGTACCCTCTGCAAGGCGGGTTACGACGTGACGAACGAGCTCGCGGCGATCCGGGATGCGCGGGACAGAGGGTGCGAGGAGCCCGACGGTGCGGGCGACACAGGAGACCGTACTACCGAGGGCACAGAGCCCGCCGGAAGCACCACCGGCCGCGGCGGCCACGACGAGAACACCAGCGACGCCAAAGCGGACGGGTTCACTGCCGTCGAGGCGCGCGCGCTCGCCGATCTCGGGCGGGTCGCGGCCGAGCG
Source organism: Halorubrum lacusprofundi ATCC 49239 (assembly GCF_000022205.1). NCBI lineage: Archaea > Methanobacteriati > Methanobacteriota > Halobacteria > Halobacteriales > Haloferacaceae > Halorubrum > Halorubrum lacusprofundi. The sequence continues at coordinate 679,727 of NC_012029.1, read as the reverse complement.
GGGGGACGTCGAGACGGCCGTCGACCGGCTGACAGCGGCGATCGATCTCGGCTATCGGATTGAGTCCGTGCGCGCGGTCGTTCCTGCTGCTGAGGAGCTGGCGGCGCTGCTTGCGGCCCATCCCGACTCCGACGAACTCGACGTCGACGCGCCCGGCTCGATTCCTGAGAGCGCGGCGACCGACCCGGCGGCGTACCGCGACCTCGCCGACCGGTGGCGCGTCGACGGGGACGCGGTCGCCGCCGACTTCACGACGAGCGAGAGCGAGGCCAGATAAGCCGGTACGGGTCCGCACTGCCCGCGCCCCGTGTCGCAACGGCTTTGCGGGTGGCCGCGATAGCCGGGGTATGAGTGACGAAGCGGCCTTCGCGGACCTGCGGACCGGCGCCGACTACCAGTTCGGCGCGGGCGCGGGCGACGCGCTGTTCCCACCCGACGAGACGCTGACCCTCCGGCGGTCGAGCGGCGGCCGCCCCCGACAGGTGATCGTCGGCGACGTGAACGACGACCCCGGGAGCCCGGAGGGCGACCGGCTCGTCTCGTACGGCACTGACGGGCGATTCACCCTCGGAATCGCCGGCGGGCGCCGGATCCGCGACGGGTTCGCGGCCCCGTGCCACCGGATGGTCGTCGGGGAGGAGAGCGAGCCGTTCGTCCGGGAGGGGCGCAACGCCTTCGCGAAGTTCGTGACCGCGGCCGACGACGGGATCCGCCCCGGTGACGAGGTGCTCGTCGTCGACGACGAGGACGCGCTGTTCGCGGTCGGACGGGCCGAGCTCTCCGGCGCCGAGGCCGAGCACTTCGCGAGCGGCGTCGCGGTGAAGGTGCGGAACGGTGCCGGGAGCGAGGGAGACGGCGGAAACGGTACCGACGAGTAGTGCGGCCTCAGCACTTTTAAGCGGGTTTTCAGGTTCGTATGCGGTGGCGCGCGCGTCCGAGCGGTCGTCACCGACGACCGCGAGGAGCGCCGCGCGAGGGAGTCGCTGGTACCCGGAACGAAGCGAACGGGTACCAGCGACGAGGTTGGGGAGGCGTGAGGCGCAGTGCTGTGCGTGCGGGTGGGACTCAAAGGGGCAGTCGCCGAGGACAGCGCAGGCGTTCACGAGAGCAGTGCTCTCGTGAGCCAATCAGAACGCTTCGCGTTCTGATGACGACGGAAGCACTGGAGGGAGCGAACGGAGTGAGCGACTGAAGCGCGCAACGAGCGTGCGCCCGCCTCGGCGACTGGGGCTTTGGAGGTGTTCACCACCGACTCGTTGTCAATTACTCATAAGTGGCCGAATGAGGCGTCAGAGGTAGCCATCGCGCCGCTAGCAACAGTTGCTTATGGCTCTGTAGAAATCCTATTTTTCAGACACATTATCGTCTGAAACAGCCGTTAGGTGAAGGGTGCGAACCTATCGCCAGTAACCCTGCCATTATCGTTGAGATTTGTGGAGTCGGCCCGGTAGAGTGTGCGTATATTCCATTAGAGACCTAATACCAATTATGCGGTAACACCTAACCTACGATTGGACTATGATGAGACTGGAATGCCCCATAGACGGGTGCAACGCGACTATTGAATCCGAGACTGAACAGGAGGTTATGGCTCAAGCCGAAGAACACGCGAACAGTTCGCACCCCGAACTCGAACTGGACGACGAAACCGTCGAAAACATCAGATCGGGTATTACAGAGGTCTAAGGCCAGGGGCTGTACTGATCGATACATAGGTCACATCAAACCACCGAACGGCCCGATCACCACCCAACGCCGACATATCCGGACCGACGAGTACACAAGCGGGCCGCACCCACGACCCGATATGGACGATATCGACGTCGAGCCGGTGGATCGCGTCGAGGAGCCGGAGATCAACGAGACCGCTGACGCCGACCCCGCAAGCGACGCTGATCTCCCGACCGAAACGGACGCTGCCACGGACCTCCCGGCGGGCGTCGACGCCCCGGACTACGTCCTCTACGGCGGGAAGGGCGGCGTCGGGAAGACGACGATGGCGGCCGCGACCGGACTCGCCTCGGCGGCGGGCGGGGTCAACACCTTGGTGGTCTCCACCGATCCGGCCCACTCCCTCTCCGATACCTACGAGACGGAGATCCCGGCGAAACCAGCGCGCATTCGCGAGGACATGCCGCTGTACGCCGCCGAGATCGACCCCGACGACGCGATGGAGGAGGGGATGTTCGGCGCCGACGGCGACCCCCTCGGCGGGATGGGCGAGATGGGGGACGCGATGGGCGGAATGATGGGCGGTGCGAGCGACCCGGACGGCCCCGCAGACGACGAGGCCGACGGCGGCCTCGGCTCCCTACTCGGCGGGACGATGCCCGGCGCCGACGAGGCGGCCGCGATGCGCCAACTGCTGGAGTACCTCGACGACCCGCGGTTCGACCGCGTGATCGTCGACACCGCACCGACGGGCCACACCCTCCGGCTGCTCCAACTCCCAGAGATCATGGATTCGATGATCGGCCGGGTGATGAAACTCCGCAACCGATTCTCCGGGATGATGGACGGGATCAAGGGGATGTTTGGCGGCGGGGACGACGACCCCGATCCCTCTGCCGACCTCGACGAGCTCCGCGAGCGGATCGAGCGCCTCCGGAGCGTGCTGCAGGATCCCGAAAAGACCGACTTCCGCGTGGTGACCATCCCCGAGGAGATGAGCGTCACCGAGTCCGAACGGCTCGTCGCGCGCCTCGACGAGTTCGGGATTCCGGTGAACACCCTCGTCGTCAACCGGGTGATGGAGGGCGTCGGCGACGTGACCGACGGGAGCGGGGCCGCGATCGACCCCGAGTGGGTCGTCGAGCCGAACCCGGACTCCTGTGAGTTCTGTGCGCGCCGATGGGAGGTCCAGCAGGCGGCACTGCGTCGGGCCACGGACCTGTTCCGCGGACGCGACGTGAAGCGAGTCCCGCTGCTCGCGAAGGAAGTTCGCGGGGAGGCCGCACTGCGGGTCGTGGCTGCGTGCCTACGCTGAGCTACCCCTGAACGCGGACCCTACTCGTCGCGGATCGAGAACAGGCCATCCCTAACAGTCTCGGCTACGCCCGAGAGATACGCCTGACCGAACATCGCCACGATCAGGGCTCCGATCGAGTTGTACATTAAGTCGAGCACTGTGTCGTCGAGCCCGTGTTGTGCCAGCGGCATGGAGACCCCCGTCACGTCGGCGACGATATCGAGTCCGAACTCGAATAGCTCCCAGACGACCCCGAACGCGAGGACGACGACGAAGATGAAGACGAACGCGAAGCGGGTCGGGATCCGGATCGCATCGCTGTGAAGGTCGACGCCGCGCAGCGCCGTGTATCCCGCGCCAGCGACGAGCGTCGCCGAGAGCGCGTGCGTGAGGTGGTCCCACCACACGATCTCCGCGTAGAACCACGCGGATCCCAGCGTGTGGAGGAATACCGCCGACGTGATCCACACGCCGAGCCACGGATCGAGCGGGATGTCGTAGTTCCGTTCGGCCAGCGCCGGCACGAACGTGACGAACAGCCCGAGTCCTCCGTTGGTGATCGCCTTCGGCTCGCCGGCGACTACGCCGTAGACAACGATTGCGACGAGAAGGATCTGCATCCCGCGGGTGAGCCGTCGCTGGTTGGCGACGGACGGTCGCGGGAGCGACATGCGAGCGAAACTCATCGACGCACCACCCGCTGGAGGGCGCGTCGGAGCCGCACCCCGCGCTGCCGGAAGTAGGCGTCGAAGAGGGTGCCGGCGACGATCCCGGCCAGCGTGACGTAGATCCACTCGATCATCAGCGCCTCGTTCGTCGACAGGTAGGCGGTGTCGTACATCCGGTCGGCGTTCCACCGGAGGATAGTCCACACCGCCGCGGTCGCCATCGTCGTCATCACGACGAGGACGACCGCGAACCAGTGGGTCACCCGCAGCGTGGTGAACATGTGGAGATCGACGGTGATCGCAAGCGCCAGCGCGGCGATCGCGAGGTACGTCGCGAAGATGCCGAGCTCCCCGCCGAGCAGCGCGCGCACGAGTATCGGCAACAGCGCGAGCCCGAGCAGCTCCCAGGGAAGCATCGCGCGGGGCGTGCGCGCCGCGACCGCGGGCGCGACCACGACGGCGGCGATGCTCCCGATGAGAGCCATCGAGAGTAAGTCGAAGTCGAACAGACTTTCGACGAACACCCCCGCGAGCACCGTCACCATCGCCCACGCGATCAGCGCGTTTGTTCGTCCGTTGCGGAATAACTGCATCGCCCATCCCTCGTCGACGGCTCCCTCGACGAGGTCCGCGGGCGGATCCGGCCCGGGGAGGGTCAATCCGTCGTTGAGGTCACCGGGCTCTCCCGGTTCGCCCGGCTCCTCCGTCCCGTCGGCGGCGTCCGGTCCGCCGCGATCGGTGTCCATACCATTCATCGAGGCGGCGGTCACTAATATTGGTTGCTACGTCGAACGGACGACCTTTTATCCGTCACGTTCCTCCGTTCGTTATGAACTGCCGGCGGTGTGGAACCCCGCTTCGCAAGCCCGGGGACTACTGTCTCACCTGCAACACCGCCAACGCTAACGCCGTCGTCGTCGAGTTCGAGGCAGACCGCGCCCGGCTCACGATGCTCGACGAGGACGAGGTCGTCGGCGAGACGACCGTGACCACCCGTCCCGAGACCGACGAGCAGCTGACCCAGATCCAGCTCCGCAACTTCGCCGGGCGCGTCGCCGACGAGCTCCGCCGGAAGCGACCCGACACCGTCTACGCCGCCGGCGCCCGGGAGCCCCTCCGCGAGACGCGCGCGCAGGTCCACCACGAGTTCTACCGCGTCCCCGACGCGGGCGTCGACGAGGAGTCCGACGGCGATCGCGAGCACGCGAACCCCGTCGTTTCGTGGGTGCTCGCCCGTCGCGGCGACCGCGCACTGGATATCGTCGAGACGCCACCGCGCGAGAAGATCGGCGGGTCCCACTCGACGCTCATCGGCGATCGCAAGGGGCGGAAGGCGGTCAGCACGGTCGCGCAACATCCGCATGTCAAGAAGATCGTCCCCGGGCCGATCGACGCCGGCGGCACCGGCTCACGGACGGGACTACGTGCGAAGGCGACGCGCGCCGGGACCAACGGGAACATTCGGCTCCTCCTGCGGGACGGCTCCAGCGTGCAGGAGAATCGGATCGTCACCACCGCGATGGACCGCGAAACCGGCGAGCGCGTCCGCGAGGACCTCAACGAGGCGCTGCGGGACGCGGAACTGCAGGACGAGTGAGCGCGCCGACTCCCGGTAGGTATTTCCGGCACCGGCCGCGATCACTTATAAATGCTGAGCGACGTGATGGAGGACTACCTGAAGGCGATCTACGTCCTCCAGTCCGAGCAGGGTCCGCCCGTCTCGACGTCGGCGATCGCGGAGTACCTCGACAAGACCTCGCCGTCGGTCACCGACATGTTGGGAAAACTGGAGGACCGTGGACTCGTCGAGCGCGAGCCGTACCGCGGCACGGAGCTGACGGCGGAGGGCGAGGCGGTCGCTCTAGAGATCGTCCGTCACCACCGGCTGTTGGAGGCGTTTCTCGCCGAGCGGCTCGACTACGACTGGAGCGAAGTCCACGAGGAGGCGGATGCCTTGGAACACCACATCTCCGAGGCGTTCGAGCGGCGCGTGGCGGAGACCCTCGATGACCCCGCCGTCGATCCCCACGGCGACCCGATCCCGGGCGCGGACCTCGAACCGGTCGACGAGGAGAGCGGCGCCCTCCTCGCGAACCACAAGGAGGGCGATCGCGTGGTCGTAACCCGCGTCTCCGACCGAAACGAGGACGAACTTGAGTACCTCGCCGACGCCGGAATCACGCCGGGCACCGAGATCGAGGTCGTCGACGTCGCCCCGTTCGGGATGGTGACTGTGACGACACCGACCGGCGAGCAGAGCCTCCCCGCCGAGATCGCCCGCTCGATCCGGGTCGAGGACGCGGGCTGATTCCGATACCTGGGACCTCATTGCCCACACTCGTACATCGGTGCGGGTTCGCCGACCGTAACGACCAGCTTTCGTTCGCGAGGTTTTTCACGAAAACGACCCTCCTGAACGGTGTGAGTCTCTTCGTAACGCTCGGCGCCGGCGTCGTCTTCGGGCTGGCGCTCGCGGCCCCGCCCGGACCCATGAACGCCGTGATCGCCGAGGAGTCGGTGCTGCGCGGTCGCCTCGCCGGCTTCTGGGCCGGCCTCGGCGCTGCGACCGCCGATGCGATCTTCTTCGTGCTCGCGTACCTCGGCGTCGTCGCAGTCGTGGAGTCGTTCCCGCTGTTGCAGGGCGCTATGATCGCGATCGGCGGCGTCCTCATGCTGTACTTCGCTATCGGCGCGGCCCGCGGTGCCCGGGCGTCGTTCCGTCCGACCTCGGGCGCCGAGCCCACCGTCGCGGAGGGCAAGGGGTTCCGCAAGGCGCTGGTACTTGCCCTGACGAACCCGTACCAAGTGCTGTTCTGGCTGACGATCGGCGTCGGACTCCTCCGCCCCGGCGAGCTCGACGTGCTGGCCCGACTCCCCGTCGTCGGCGAGGATCTCGCCGGGACGCTCGTGGTCGCCACCGGCTCTCCGGCGCTCATCGGCGGGTTCTTTTTGGGGGTGCTAACGTGGATCGTGGGGTTCCCGACCGGGCTCGTCGCCGCCGAGCGCCGGATCGAGACGTTCGCACCGATCGTCGCGGTCGGCTCCGCGGTCGTGCTCGCTGGGTTCGGCGTCTACTTCCTCTACGACGCGGCGACGACGCTGGCGGCACTGGCGACGCTGGGGGTCTGAGTCTCCGGCAGCTAGAATCGCCCGACGCCGACGATCCGCATGGACAACGGCTTTCACCCACGGGCCCGACCGCCCGGTATGTTCGAGAAGACCACGTGGATCAAGCTCCCGCGGAACGTGCTCGTGGGCCACGGCGTCCTCGACGACCTCGGGGAGGCGGTCGGCGAGCTGTACCTCACGGGGAGGCCGCTGATCGTGACGAGCCCGACACCGAACGACATCGCCGGTGACCGGGTGCGCGCGCAGTTCGACGACCCCGCGACCGCCGTCGTCGAGGAGGCCTCCTTCGAGGCCGTCGAGAAGCTCACCGAGACCGCGGAGGCGGTCGACCCCGGCTACCTGATCGCCTTGGGCGGCGGGAAGCCGATCGACATCGCGAAGATGGCGGCCGACCACCTCGGCGTCGGCTTCGTCTCCGTCCCCACGGTCGCCTCCCACGACGGGATCGTCTCGGGACGCTCCTCGATCCCCGAAGGCGACACGCGCCACTCGGTCGCGGCCGACCCGCCGCTCGCAGTCGTCGCGGACACGACCCTGATCGCGGATGCCCCGTGGCGGCTCACCACCGCGGGCTGTGCGGACATCATCTCGAACTACACCGCGGTGAAAGACTGGCGGCTCGCTCGCCGGCTTCGCAACGTCGAGTACAGCGAGTACGCGGGCGCGCTCTCGGAGATGACCGCGGAGCTGCTCGTCGAGAACGCCGACATGATCCGCCCCGGGCTAGAGGAGTCGGCGTGGGTCGTCGTGAAGGCGCTCGTCTCCTCCGGCGTCGCGATGTCGATCGCGGGCTCGTCGCGACCCGCCTCCGGCGCAGAACACCTCATCTCCCACCAGCTCGACCGAAGCGCACCGGGGAGGGCGCTCCACGGGCATCAGGTTGGCGTCGCCTCGATCATGACCGAGTATCTCCACAGCGGCGAGAACGGGGAGTGGAGCGCGATCCGCGACGCGCTCGCCGCGCTGGACGCCCCGACGACCGCCGCCGAACTCGGACTCGACGATGCGGAGCTGATCGCCGCGCTCACGAGCGCCCACGAGATCCGCGACCGGTACACGATCCTGCAGGGCGGGATCAACGAGGCGGCCGCTATCGAGGTCGCGACCGCGACGGGCGTCATTGACGGATAAGCGGACTCATCGGTGAACCGAACCGCCGACAGCCGGCGACCCGTTCCGCCCTCGAAAGCGAAATAACCGTCCCGCGACAACTCCGCGTATGTCCACCGCTCGCGTTCGCGACCGGGCCAAAGAGCGGGCCGGCGCGATCACCGTACTTCTCACCATCATCGGCTACGGCGCGGTTGGCGGCGTGTTCCTCGTCCCCCAGTTTCAGGCGCTGTTCCCTGAACTGACGCGGAGTACCGTCGACCTCTTCGCACACGCCATCGCCGCTGTCAACACCGTCACGATCGTCACGCTCTCGCTCGGCTGGTACTGGATCCGCAACGGAGAGGTGAAGAAACACGCGGCGGCGATGACGACATCGTTCACACTCATCCTCGTGTTTCTCGGGCTGTACCTGCCGAAAGTTGCCGGCGGCGGAACGCGTGAGTTCGTCTTAGAGTCGGCGTACGCGTGGGTTCCGCTGTGGGACTGGATCTACTACGCGTACCTCCTCATGCTCGCGATTCACATCATTCTCTCCGTCGTCGCCGTTCCCGTCGTCCTCTACGCCGTCGTCCTCGGACTTACCCACACGGAGGCGGAGCTTCGAAACGAGACGCCCCACCGCCGGGTCGGCCGGATCGCCGCGAGCGCGTGGCTCCTCTCGCTCGTGCTCGGCGTCGTCACCTACCTCATGTTGAACCACGCGTACGACTCGACGTTCGCGGCCGCCGAGGCCGCGGCGATGCTCCTTCCGGTGGGTCCCGGAGCGTAGCGCTCCGCGTCGGTTCAATCCCCGACCGCCGCGACAGCCCACCAACACCGGCCCCGTCCACCGCCATCGAAACGCTTGAGCCGCGCCCCGGCCACCCACACGCATGACCGACTGGATCGGCGACACCTTCACGAGCGACGCCGGCTGGGATCACCTCGAATCACTCGTCGATATCGATCACCGCATGGCCGGCTCCGACGGCGAGCGCGCCGGGCTCGAACTGACCCGCGACGCGCTGTCCGACGCCGGCGCGCGTGACGCGCGGATCGAGGAATTCGAGATTCAGGGCTGGGAGCGCGGCGACAGCGAGATCCGACGCGACGAAGAGGTTGTCGCGAGCGGGCAAAACGCCTGCATCGCGCTCCCGCGGAGCCCGAGCGGCGAGGCGACCGGCGAGTTCGTCGATCTGGGGTACGGCGTCCCCGAGGACTTCGACGACGATCTGACGGGGAAGGTCGTGATGGTCTCGTCGGACACCCCCGACTCGGTCGACCGGTTCATCCACCGCCGCGAAAAGTACTACCACGCGGTGGAGGCGGGTGCCGCCGCCTTCGTCTTCGCGAACCACGTCGAGGGGACGCTGCCGCCGACCGGGAGCGTCGGCACCGCGGATGCGCCGATCGGCGATATCCCGGCGGTCGGCGTCTCGAAGGAGACCGGCGCGAGCCTCGCGCGCCGACGCGAGGGCGAGGACCTCACCGTCGCAGTCAACTGCGAGACGCCCGACGCGACGAGCGGGAACGCGGTCGCCGACCTCGGTCCCGACACCGACGAGTACCTCGTCGTCTCCTGCCACGTCGACGCCCACGACCTCGCGGAGGGGGCGATGGACAACGGCGCCGGCACCGCGACGATCGTCGAGGTCGCCAACGCTCTCGCGGCCCGCGAAGAGGAGCTCGACACGAGAGTGCGGTTCGTCGGCTTCGGTGCCGAAGAGGTCGGGCTGGTCGGCTCTTCCCAATTTGCCGCGGGCGTCGACCCCGACCACGTCAAGGCCGTCGTCAACGTCGATAGCAACGTGTTCGGTCGTACCCTGAAGCTCGATCACCACGGCTTCGACCCGCTGGAGGCGGCCGGCGAGCGCGTGAGCGACCGGTTCGATCACCCGATCGCGCTCGGCGAGGAGCAGGTCCCCCACAGCGACCACTGGCCGTTCGTCGAGCGCGGGATCCCCGGCTATATGGTCTCCGGTGAGACGGAGGGGCGCGGCCGGGGCTGGGGACACACGGGTGCGGACACGCTCGACAAGCTGGAGTCTCGGAACCTCCGCGAGCAGGCGATCCTCCTGACGGCGCTCGTCGTCGACCTCGCCGGCGACGACGTGTCGACCGCGCGGAAGCCAACCGACGAGATCGCGAGCGCGCTCGAACAAGAGGGGAAGGCGACGGGGATGAAGATAACCGGCGACTGGCCGTTCTAGCCCCACTCGCCCGCCGCGAACCGGGAGGTTTTCACACCCACCGATCGCATCCTCGGACATGGAAGCGTCGGAACGCCGCGTTGCCGTCGTCGGCGACGACGGACGACCGTCGGAGCTCCGAGACGCGGTCCGGGACGCCGGGGGACACCTCACAGGCCCCGCAAGCACGAGCGCCGAGAGGAGGACGATCGGTGACGACGATACCGACTCCGACCTCCTCGTGGCGGTCGGCGACGAGGCTATTCGCGACGCCGTCGTCGCAGCGACGGACTGTACGGTTATCCCCGTTACCGACCGTCGGCTCGCGTTCGATCGCGACGGCGCCGTCGATGTCCTTCGACGGCTGCTCGACAAGTCGGCGGGTGACGATTCCGTCAGGCGCGTCAGTCATCCCGTCCTCGCGGTCGACAGTGGGACAGACCCGCACTCGCGGGCCGCGTTTGATGTTGCCGTCGTCACCGACGAGCCGGCACGAATCTCGGAGTTCGCGGTCGAGTTCCCGCGCGGGCAGACCGAGTCGGTCCGCGCCGATGGTGTCGTCGTCGCGACGCCGCTGGGGAGCGACGGATACGCGAACGCTGCCGGAGGTGCGCTCGTAGAGCCTGACGGCGGGCTCTCAATCGCACCGATCGCCCCGTTTAGCACCCGGACCGACGCGTGGGTCGCGGCGGACCGGATACGACTCACGGTCGAACGGGAGGGCGAGCCGATCGCGCTCGTGACCGACGGGGAGCGACGCGTCACCGTTGAGCCACACCGACCGATCGAGATCGAGACGGTCGATCGAGTCGCGTTCGCGGCGCCGAGGGGATCTCGCGAGCGCGCTGATCGGAAACACTCTAATAACTCGTGACCAGATGTGTGGGTATGGACCCACTGCAGTTCCTCGTTCCGCTCGGCTGGCTGTCCGAAGTCGGACCGATGCTGCCGTACGCGATACTCGTGATGGCGGTCGCGAACCTCGCGACCCGACACATCGCACACCGGCACCACGTCGACCAGGGTAGCGACGGCGACAGCGTCGAACCGTACACGCCTCACGCGTTCACGAACATCGGACTGATGCTTCTGACGTTTCTGTTCGTTCTCGACGCGCCCGTCAGCGGCACGATCCTCGCGGTGATCGTGATCACGATGCTGATCGCCGACCTGTTCGAGCTTGAGGCGCGAAACGTTGAGGCACGCAACGACATGTCGATCGAGGCCCCGAAGAGCTCGATCGCCGCGTCGCTGCTCGTCTTGGTGTTCGCCTCCTACTACGCCCTGTGGTTCCTCGTCTCGGGGATCTGGAACCAGTTCGTCATCGCATAATCCGGCGATACCGGGACCGACGGCCTTCCATCGTCTCCGTATCGCTTCCGCCGTCGCTCTCGTCTCCGTCGCACTCGCGTTCGCACATCGACCTCTCCTTCCCGTAGCGACCGCTCCTCGACGTCGCGGATCCCTTCTCGTTTCCGTCCGACTTCCGTCGCCGTGCGGGCCCACAGAGACACGTCGATGCGGCGCGCAAAGGAGAGGCCTCTCGGTGACGGAGAACTGCAAAACGAGATACGGGTCAGCACCCGGTCCGAAGAAGGAAACAGCTAGGGAGTCAGTTCGCCGCGTCGGCGTCGTCGTCGAGGGCGGCGCGCAGCTCGCGGCTCGCCGGGATCAGCACCCAGAACGTCAGCGCACCGAGGATCATCAGCCAGAAGAACGCGTTGCCGGCGACGAGACCGATCTCTCCGTAGGCGCTATCGACGCCCTCGGCCGGGTTGACCAGCTGCACGATGTCGTAGTACGAGGGCGTCCGGTACCATCCGCCGAAAGTGAGCCAGCCGAGGCCACCGAGCGCGAACAGGGCGAACCCCTTCATGAACTCGTCTGTCATTGTCCTACGATTCGTCGGAGTCGTCTTGAGACTTTCCCATCCCTTGGCCGCGGAACCGTGTCCCCAGCACGTACACCACCGTCCCTCCGACGATGAACGCGATGCCCCCGATCGCCAGCGCGGCGACGAGGGCGTCGTCCGACGGGTAGAGCCCGGCGCTGTTCAGGAGGTAGACGATCGTCGTCCGCATGAAGCTGATCTGCATCGTCGCGGCGTCGATAAGCGTGAAGCCGATCAGGTACGCGACCACAGCCGCCAGCGTCGAGAAGACGGTGACGGCCTTGTACAGGCGGAACGGGACGACGACCTCGCGTCCGTCGGCCCCGACTCGGGGCCCAGTCGGCTCGCTACGGGGATCCTCTCGTTCGTCTGCAGCGATCGGATCGCCCGTCTCGTCGAACGCCTGTGCGTCGTCGTGGTCGGTTGATGATGACATCGAGGGAGTGTGCGGCGGGAAAACGGAACCGGATGTTCGAGGCCGTTACTTCGGCGGGCGCAGCATGTAGTACCGCCGGTTCAGGCCGTACATGTACCCCTCACGCATCGTCTTCAACACCGCGTAGGTGATGATGCCACCGAGCACGGGCAGCATGAACGTGAGGGTGAGGAGCAGGTCGAGCGTGATCGGGAAGAAGTTCTGGATCGCGAGCGCCGCGAGCGTGAACGACAGGATAACGCCCGTCACGCCGACGGCGGCCCAGAACGGCTGCTCGACGGGACGGCGCGCGCTCCCCTTGTTGAGGAACGGCACGAGCCCGATGACGCCGAAGACGATCCCGTGAGCGGTGATACCGAGGAACTCGTTCGACATCACGATGTTCCCGCCAAGCACGGCCAGTTCAGGGTTAAGCGGGTTGAGCTTCAGCAGCCCGAACGACCAGTAGAGGTACCAGTCCGGCAGGATGATCGCCGGCGTCGAGCCGGGGTTCGCCGGCTCCCCGTAGTGCGCCGGCATCAGCGCCGCGATGAGGATTATAATCCCGACGAAGAAGCTAGTGATCGCGAGGTTCCGAAGCGTCTCGTGGGGCCACGTCGGGAAGCCCAGCACGTCGCGCTCGACGTACGTCGACTCGGTGCGGAGGTCCTCGTCCTCGCGGCGGGAGCGCTCGAAGTACTGGTAGGTGAGCTGTGCGAGCCCCTGCGAATGCTCCTTGCGCTCGGACCAGGTGGGCGTCTCATCGTCCGGCGGCACGGTGGCCGGCGGTCCGCCGTCCGTGCGCGCTTCCTCGTCGGTGCCTCCGTCCGTCATGGGGGTGTCGTTGTCGGTCATTGGATTAGTGCGGCTCCGCGATGCCCTGCACCCAGACGATGCCGACGTGGAGGGCGATGAGCCCCGTCACCACGAACGGCAACACGAACACGTGCAGGATGTACATTCTCACGAGCGTCGCCTGTCCGAGCGTGAAGCCGCCGAACAGGAGCTGTGCCGCCCACTCGCCCACAAGGGGCGTCGCGAGCGCCATCTCGACGCCGATCTGCGCGGCCCAGAAGGACAGCTGCTTCCACGGGAGCACGTACCCGGAGAAGCCGAACAGAAGCGTCAGGCCGATGAGGATGACCCCGAGGATCCAGTTGACCTCCCGGGGCTCCTTGTACGACCCGGTGAAGTACACGCGGAGCATGTGCAGGAACACTGCGGCGACCATGAACTGGGCGGCCCAGCTGTGGAGGGAGCGGAGCATGAACCCGAACTGGACGTCTTTCATGATCATCACGACGGAGTCGTACGCGGCCGTCGGGTCGCCCTGCGCGGCGGCGCCGGCGGTCGACGGGGAGTAGTAGAACCCGAGCAGCGCGCCGGTGACCGCCGCGACCAGATACGCGATGATAGAGAGGGACCCGAGCGAGTACAGCGGGTACCAGTACCAGAACTTGTTGTCGAGGTCGTACTGTTCGGTGTGGCTCTTCGGCATCTGGAGGTTCGCGCGGTAGTACATCGTCTCCAGCAGCTCGAGGTAGTCGACGATGCGGAGCCGCTTGTCGAGCCAGATGAGCGTGGTGAGGAACGCGGTCTCGATGACCGTCAGGTCCTGCTCTTTGAGCCACGCGTTGTGGTCCATCTCGTCTTGTTTTTTGAGGCTCATTGTCAGGTTACTTCTTGTAATACGGGTAGACGGCCCGCTTGAGCGTCTCGGTTAGGTTACCGGTGTCGACGCCGACGCCGTCTTTGTCCTCTTCGCGGACGTAGAGGTCCTCCCACTTGCGGCGGCGCTTCTTCACGATCATCACGTCGGGGAGGAACTCCTTGCGGTACAGCAGGAGGATGAACGCGAGGTCGATAAAGATCATCGCCAGCAACGCACCGGCGAACATGTTCCCGAACTCCGTCGAGGCCCACGCGGACATGAGCCCGTAGACGAACAGGGAGACGAATACGACCTCGATGACGGTGAGGAGCACGATCGCGATCGCAGCGGCGGTGCTCTCACGTGCGGGCTCGTACCGGTGGATGTCACCGTACGAGGAACCGCCGGAGCTCATTGGGAACCCCCGTGGCCGGTGTGGGCCGACTCACCGTACTTCAGCAGATAGAAGGTAAACACGAAGGTCAGCGAGATACCGAGCATCGCGGCGATGCCGACCCAGTGGGCGTGAAGCGGGACGCCCACGTGGGCGATGTTCTCCGGCCACCCGGTGTTCCCGCCGCCGCCGGCCGACTCCGTCTCGATGTCCTCACCGACGGCGAGGCCGGCGTGCATGCCGACCGCGGTGTGAGGCACGCAGTGGTAGTGGGTTATCCCCACGTCCTCCTCGCTTGTCTCGTACTCGTAGGTCGCACCCTCCTCGCCGACCGGATCACCGCTGTCGAGGCTGGCCGGCCCCTCGACGTTCTGCACGTTGTGTGCGCCACCGTTCCCAGTCCACTCGAACGTGATGGTCGTCCCGGGGTCCACCCACAGCTTAGTGGCGTCGAACGCGAGGCCACTGTCGCCCGCGCCGACCTGTACGGTCACCTCGCTCTCGCCGCGGGCGTCTTGGTACGTCCCGAGGTTTGCACCCGTGACCGCGCTCGGCCAGACCGGTTGTAGCTCCTGTGCGGCGACCGTTCCGGTCGCTCCGGCACCGGCCGCGGCCACGGCGGTCGCACCGCCGGCCGTGCGCACGAATTCCCGCCTTTTCATACAGGTTCACTCGGGACGGGGTGCGCTTAAACCCACCGACTGAACTCGTCGACTTGGAAGGGCTTACAAGGCCTCTGTCCCGCGATATCGGCATTTCACTCGTCCCGCGTATCCTCGTTCACAACCCCGCCTTCGACCGGGACGAAATCGGGGCGCTCCTTCGCCTGCCGGAGGGCTCGCAGCCGTTCGCGATACTCTTCCGAACGGAACCGATCGGAGAGGCGCGCGTTCGCGACCATGACGAAGAGCAGCAGACCGATGAGCAGGAACACGATCCCCATCGCCGGCGCGACGATCGTGTTCAGGTCGATGACGAACGAGGCGATAAGCAGTGCCGCTCCCGCGAGCACCTGCACGATCGCGACCACCTGGATCATCAGGTTGCCGAACTCGCCTGTGCCCTCCGTGACCGTGTCCGGATGGGGAAGCGACCAGTCGTCCGGGGGTTCGGGCACGTCGTACGATTCCATCGCCGCCAGCGCGACGATCGGCTCGATGTCACGGAGCACGGTTCCCTGCCCCGTCACCTCGCCCGTCGGTCGGACGATCGCATACCCCTCGTCGGAGTACACGAGGAGCCGGTCTTCGCCGTCCTCGCGAACGCGCTCTAACACGCCGAAAACGTCCCGGCGCGCGATCCGAGACTTCAACTCCGCCTCGGCGCGGTCGAGCAGCCGGTCACCGGTGATCCACGAGTCCGGATCGAACGCGGCATCCCACTCCTCCGCGCTCATCCGAGCCATGTCCGAGGGACCGAACTCGTCGAAGTCGTACTCCTCGTCGACTCGCTCGCGGAGTGCGGCAAGGTCGTCCGCGTCGTCGGGAGCGTCGCCGCTACTCTCGTGGGACGCGTCGCCTCGGGGAGATTCGCCGCCGTCGGACTCGTCCGGCGACCGGTCCGGCGGCGACTCCGGATCCGGTTCGGTCGAGGTGTCCTCCATTGTCCGCCGGTACGTGCTCCGGACGCTAACTGTTTTCGTCTACCGACGGGGCGATGGGCGTCCGGGGCGATCCGCTCCCGAGAGCCAGACCGAGGAGCCGCGGATCGGGGAGTTTTACGCGCCGGAGATCCAATCGCGGGTAATGGTCGACGAGTCGGTTATCGCGGCGGTGGCCGGGCTGTCGGTGACTGCGAGCTTCCCGTTCCTGCTGTACGGGGCATGGATTATGATCGACACCGAGACCGTGACGTGGACCGTTCTCATGCGGCACCTGCGATATATCGGCGTCGGGCTGGTACTTACGACCGTCCCGATCGTCGGGTGGATGATTCCGCGGCTCTTCGTCCACCTGTCCGGGCTCGCCGTGATCCACGCGTTTCTGGGAGTGCAGGCGTATGCGCTCCTGGCATTCGCCCTCACGGGAATCGCCCGAATCTTGCAGGCGAAGCATAATGCTGACGCCTACGAGGATCCCGACGTCGACATCGACGAAATACACGAGGATATGGGTCACTGGCGTGCACGGCTCCGGGCGGGCGTAGCCGGGTTCATGCTCCTCTGGCTGTGCGCGTGGGTGACCGGGCTCTACCGGCTCTACGCCCTCCACGTCGCGCCGATGTTCTGACGGGCGTCGCCCTGCCGAGAGCCCGGGAGCGCCGACGACCTCGAAACGCGGCATCGACCGCACCGACCGACAGGTTCAATCCCGTTTTCGCCGTAGTCCCGGTATCGTGGCAGTCACTTTCGATCTGTTCGGGACCCTCGTCGACGTCGAGTACCCGTCCGACCCCGCGGAGATCGTCGCCCGCGAACTGGAGTCGCGCGGCGTCGAGGTACCGGACGACTGGCACGTCGCGTACGGCGAGCGACACGTGGACGCCCCGGCGGGCGCGGAGGTCCCGCTCCCCGCTCATGTGGCGCACGCGCTCGACTCCCGCGGCGTCGAGGCCGCCGACAACGTCGTCCGGCACGCCGTCGTCGCGGCGTTCGACCCCGACGTGACCCGGCGCGACGGCGCGCTGGAAGCCGTCCGAGACGTGTCCGATCAGGGCCCTGTCGGTCTCCTCTCGAACTGTGCGGTACCCGAGCTAGTTCCCAAGACGCTGATCCGCGCCGGGCTCCGCGGCGAGTTCGACGCGGTCACGACGAGCATCGGCTGTGGCTGGCGAAAACCCCATCCGAAGGCGTTCGAGGCAGCAGCCAAGGCCCTCGGCGTCGCGCCCGCGTCGCTGGTCCACGTCGGTGACGACCCCGAGACGGACGGCGGCGTCGAGGCTGTCGGTGGCCGGTTCGTGGACGTGACGGAGACGCCGCTCGACGCGCTGGCGGCCCAGCTCGAAGCCGAGCTCTGACGACAGGAATCAGACGCCGACGGAAACGCCTACTCTCCGGGCGCGTCGATATCGGCCCGATCCGTCCACTCCCGGCCGACCCGGCCCTCCGCGACCAGTTTTTCGAGGTGAGCGACGACCGTCGCCCGCGCGAGGTCCGCAACGCCGGTCAGATCCTTCTCGTAGGCGGCGTCGACCACCGCGTCCACGTCGCTCGCGCCGGCCTCGACCGCCGCAAGGACTACCCGCTCGCGGTCCAGCCGGTGGTCGATCAGGCGTTGACAGACGATATTCGGGTCCTCGATGACGGGACCGTGTCCGGGGTACAGCCGGCCGTATCCCGCCTCGCGGACGCGTTCGAGGCTGTTCAGGTACTCGTGGAGGTCGCCGTCGGGGGCGGCGACCGCGACGCTTCCCGACTCGATCGCGAGGTCGCCACAGAGGAGTTCGGAGGGCGTGCCGTCAGCACCGGCGTCGCTGTCGCCGTCTCCGTCACCCCTCGACTCGACCGCGAACGCGACGTGATCCGGCGCGTGGCCCGGCGTCTCGACCGCGCGGACGGAGGTGTTGCCGACGCGATCGCCGTCACGAAACGTCTCGTCTGGCTCGACGCCGGTCGCCGCCGCGAACCGGTCGACGTGGTCGGCGTGCGCGAACACGGACGCGTCGGTCAGGTCGGCGTACTCGGCGACTGCGCCGACGTGATCCGGGTGGGCGTGGGTGACGGCGATCGCGTCGACTGCGCCGCCCTCTGTTCCGTTACCGCTCTCTCCGTCGACGCCGACCGCCGCGTCGAGCGTCTCTGTGCGAGCCGCGGGATCGACGAGGGCGCCGCCCGCGAGATAGGCGTTCGTCGTCCCGCCGGGCGCACGAGTGTCGACCGCGACGCGGGTAACCGACGACCTCAGGTCCGGCGTCGCCATCGCCTCAGTCTCCACGTCCGACAGAAGAGCCGTCGCGCCGATCGAGTAGGGAGCGCGCGGCCGGCCCCGGGCCGGATCCCGAGCGGTCTCGTCCCGGGATTGCCACGTCCACGTCGTCGGCGACAGCGAACCGTGAGAGGTCGGCGACGCCGGAATCGACCTCGTCGAGGGAACCGTACGGCCGCCCGACGACGATGTCGCCCGCCTTACTCCGGTTGATTCCGGGGATCGCCGTCAGCTCGTCCATCGACGCCGCGTTGACGTCGATCGGGTACGGGACGCCCGTGACCGAGCGGTAGCCGTGGTCCGTGATCGCCACGTCGATGGCGGTGCCGAGCTCGCGCTCGCCCGGTACGGCGACGAGGAGCGCGTACGTGCCGAGCTGCCGGCCGAACGTCTTGCCGTCTTGGTGGTACTCCAGATGGACATCGGGGAGGACCGTTCCCGGCGGGACGACTCGGTCGAGCATCGGGTTGTCGACGGTCTCGCGGACCTCCCGCTTGTACGCCTGAAACTGGTCTTTGTGCTCCTGTGCGATGTCGGCGCCCGTCTCGGCCATCTCCGTGCCGGCGAACGCCATCACCTGCCGGATGTTGATCCGGCGGAGCATGAGCCCCTCGTCGTAGACCGTCTGGAGGAACTCCTTGTTGTGTTCGTACGTCTCCGGGCGCTCGCCCGCGAGCCCGTGGACGAGGTTGATCCCGGGGAGCAGCTTCGGCAGCCGCGGCGAGGCGTCCGGCCCGGTCGAGGGCCCCATCACTCGGTCGTCGGCGCCGGGGGTCGTCTCCGGGGTGTCGCCCGGTCGCCAGCCGCCCTCCTCGTTGACGACGCGGACCGCCTCCAAACACTCCTCGGCGGTGACGAGCAGGTTGTTCTGCTCCTGAACGACCGGGTCGGCCGATTCGAGTCCGAACGCCGCGGTGTCACCGGGCGTGTTGTGTGCGGCGATCACGCGGATCGCCTCGCGAGAGGCCTCCGGGTAGTCGGTGATCGTCACCGGGTTCATGTTGTCGAGGTGGAGCGTCCGCAGGTCGGGCGCGACCTCGCGGATCCCGCTGTACAGCTCGCGCAACGCGTCGGGGTTCGGCGCCTCCCCGTCGCCGCCGAACGCGAGGATGTCGGCCTGCCGGCCGAGCCGGAAATGCTTGACTCCCCGATCGGAGAGCGCGTCGACCTCGTCGACGACCGACTGCGCCTCCCGGAACGCCGGGCTCCCGTACAGCGGCTCGGTACAGAACGAACACCGGTAGGCGCACCCGCGGGAGGTCTCCATCTCGCAGATGAGGTAGTCCGGGTGGTTGGGGTGTTGCTTGACGACGAACGCGCCCTTCTCGGCCCAGCGGTCGATCTCCGCGTTGTCGCGCATCCGGTTGCCGAACCCCTCTAACCCCTCGCGAACGAGGTCGTACGCGGCCGCCTCCACATCGCCCATGGCGACGAAGTCGTAGTCGAGATCGTCGCGCTCGGTCTCCTGTGCGCCCGCGTTCTCCTCGCCGACGCCGAACCGCACGGGGCCGCCTAGCAGAGTGACACCGTCCGCAGTCCACCCCAACTCGCGCACCTCGTCCGGCTCCGCAGGAGTCCCGCCGACGTACTTCCCGGGAACCGTCATGCCGCCGACGTACACCATGAGGTCCGCGTTCGCGACGTCGGCGTGCTTGCCCCGGTCCTCGCGCAGCTCGTCGATCGTGTGGTAGGTGATCGACTCCTCGGGGACGCCCGCGTCGACGAGCGCGCCGGCCGTGTACCGCGGATACGTCGAGATGTACGGCGGCACGCCGAAGTGCGCTGGCTCGTCGACGTAGCCGTCGACGATGGTGACGGAGAGGTCGTTCGGGTCGGGCGGGAGCGAACCCCGGCCCGACGCGGGCGAATCGGTCATGTTGGCCCACCGTAGTCGGCCGAGACGGGAAAAGCGTGCGGAACGTCTGGGGTTCCCCGGATCGCTTATAAGCGCTCTCGCGGAATCGGCCGATATGCCCTCCGAGCCTCCTCCGGACCCGGATCCATCTCCAGCCGACGACACGCAGTCCCGTCGTCAGCGGGTCGGACAGTACGTCGCGCTCGGCGCGGTCTGCGCGTACGCCGCGGTACAGTTCTACGGCGCCGATCCGCGCCCGTGGGGACTCGCCGCCGGCTGGGCCGCGGCGACCGCGGTCATCCTCGGACCGGCTGCGTGGGTGGCGCGGGACCGGCTCCCGCCGGATCGACTGGAAACGCTGACGTACGTCGCCTTCGGCGCCGCGATCCTCGCCATCCCCGTCGGACTGGGAGCCGCGCTCGCGTTCGAGGTCCCGTTTTTCCCGTACGGTCCCGGCTTCCTCGTCGGTGTCGCGCTCGGGACGCTCGTCGTGTTCCTCGCCGAGCGCACCGTCGTCCCCGAGCGGCTGCGCGGAGCAGGGATCTGATCGCCCTCGCGGAGTCGGCGCGTCCAGTCGAACCGGACCGCCGCCGCCACGCCGTTTAAGCCCTCGCCGACACAACACCTCTGTATATGCCATCGACGATGGAGGTCAAATGCGAGAGCGACGACTGCGAGCTCGACATGTTCGAGAACCACTACACGTACGACGTGCCCGACGACCACGCGGTCGAGGACCTGTCGTGTCCGTACTGCGGCGGGAGCGACCTCGCCGAGATCGAGGTGTAACCCGTGAGCGGATTCGTCGAGACCGGCCGGTCGGTCGTCCGTCGCGCCCTCGAACGCGTCGGCCGCGGGTGGAGCAAGATGCAGGAGCGGCGGCCGCTCTCGTACGACCTCCTGGAGAGCGACGACGCCTATCTCGTCGTCTTCGACGCCCCGGGCGTCCGCGGCGAGGACCTGAACGTGACGTTCCTCGATCACACCGTTGAGGTCGAACTCGACCGTTTCCGCGACTTCTACGACGGCTACGAGATGCTGTTCCCCGGTCGCGGTGTCTCGCTTTCCGGAAGCGCCGACCTTCCCCGCGACGCAAACGTGACTCCCCAGGGGGCGAACGCGACGCTCACGCGAAACGGAACCCTCCAGGTGAAGATCCCGAAGAAGGACGATGCGCGCGACGTGGCAGTCGTCGAGGAGGACGACGAGGAAAGCGATTCGACCGACGACACCTGATCCCGGCCCAGTCCGAGTTCCCCTTTCTCACTCCTCGACCCGGCTCTCCACCGACATCCCCTCCGCGATGTCGAACTCTTCGTTCCCGTCAAATCGATCGGGATCGAACGCGTCGATCCACGGCGAGTCCGGATCCTCAGCTTCGATCCCGCCGAGTGATGCCAACACCCCTTCGGCGACGAGCTCGCCGATCGCTGGCGCGCGCATGAACCCGTGGCCCTGCCAGCCGGCGGCGACAAACACGCGGTCGGCGGGGTCGCCGACTGCCCCGACAAGCGGGTCGCCGTCGGGAGTCGCCGTGCAGAGACCGGCCCACGCGCATTCGACGGCTGGGCCGTCCGCGCCAACCGCACGGTCCTCGCCGACTGCGTCAAGTCGCTCGCGGAGCGTCGCCGAGACCGACTCGACGAACCAGTCGTCGCCCGTCCGGTCGTAGTCGTCCGGGTCGGCCGGAACCGGCTCCGTGCCGTCGCCGGCGAGCAGACCGGTCGGATGCGGTCGGACATACACGCCCGCGGTCGCGTCGTACACCATCGGGCCGTCGTAGCTCGCCGATCCGCTGCCACCGAGTCCGGCAGTCAGCGCCTGCACGCGGTAGGGAACCACGGGAACCTCGATCCTCGCGCCGCCGAGGAAACCGGCGGTGTGCGCGCCGGTGGCGACGACGAGGGCGTCGAACGAGCGGGTCTCTACGCTCCGATCCGCGCCTTCATCGTCCACCGTTTCGCCGTCTACCGCTCTGCTACCCCCGACCCGTAGTTCGGGGCCGTCGCCTGCGAGCGAGACGGGCGTGTGGGTTTCGACGGCGACGCCCTCGCGACGCGCCCGCTCGCCCATGGCGGCGACGTAGCTCGCGGGATCACACCAGCCGGCGCCCTCGGCCACCGCGGCGACCGCGAGGTCGTCGGTCGTGACGGGGAACTGCTCGCCGAGCGTCTCGAGGTCGACGAGTGAGACGGCGCGATCGTGCGCGCGCATCCGGTCGACCATCGCCGGCACGGCCTCGGCGTCCGGGTCGCCCTCGCGAACGGCGATGACGTACGGGCACGGCGTGAACGTGAATTCGGGGAGCGATCGGTCGAACGCCCGGAATCGTTCCATCGCGCGGGCAGCCAGCGCGGCGTCGACGTCCTCGGCGTACGCGTCGTACAGCACGCCCGCGGCGCGCCCGGAGCTTCCGGCGCCGAGGTCGCTGCGGTCGTACAGCGTCACCTCGGCGCCGCGGGCCGCGAGGTCGGCGGCCGCGGTGACGCCGACGGCGCCGCCGCCGACGACCGCGACTGCAGGTGTGAGAGCGTCTCGGTCCGCCGGAGCGTCGGGCCGGCTCATGGGCTCGCGTTTCACGGGTACGTCTTAAAAACGACGGGGGTGAGCGCGGCGCGGGCGGCCGCTACAACAGGAACTCGTCGATCCCGCGGGCGGGGTAGCCGACCACGTGGTCGACACCGGCCTCCCGAAGCGCATCGACTCGCTCGCGGACCGTCTCTGGCGACCCGACGAGCGCGAAGTCCCGAGCGGCCGCCGAGAGCACCTCTCGGGTGCGCCCCGTCGCCGAGGCGTCCGTGGGCGGGGCGGTGTCGGGGTCGTCTCCGCTTCCATCTCCGTCCCCGTCCGGGAGCGCGCGGGCCACCGGCCGGCGGCGGGCGACGTACGCGCCCACGGCGTCGAGGACGACGTCCTCGTCGTCGGTCAGGACGGTCGGCGCGTAGACGGCGATCTCGCCGTCGAACCCGGCGGCGCGGAGCCCACGCACGTCTCGATCGGTCGACCGAGAGAGCAATTCGAACTGGGTCCCGCCCGCCGCCAGCGCGACGCGCTCGACGCCCTCCGTGCCGACCCACGCGTCGGGGGCGTCGCGCCGCGCGGCTCCGAGCCGCGGAGCGACCGCGCGCGACGACTCGTCCTTCGAGAGGTACGCGCCGTGGCCCGCCACGAGCACCCGGCGGGCCGGGTCCGGAATCTTGTCGATCAGCGAATCGTCGCCGAGCGGGTCGAATCCGTCCGCCCGGACCGGCGTGGTGACGTACAGCTCCGCCTCCGCGGCCAGTCGGTCGAGCGTCTCCGCGTCCGGGAGGTGTTCGCGCCCCTCGTAGTCGATCGTCACCCGATCGATCGGGAGTTCGGCTGCCCGGGAGACGTCGCACTCCGCGGGCTTCAGCGCCACGGCGTCGATACCGGCTCGGGCGACCGCCTCGCGACCGGTCAGCATCGGGCGATCACCCCGCCGGACGACGCTGCGGGTCGCAACGGCTGCGCGGTTCGCGGAGCAGCGGCTCCCCGGCGGGAGGCGTCGGTTCGCCACGCGGTGTCAATACTCACGAAGAAGACCTCATCACGATCGCGGAACGCGATCCATCGCCTGTGCGGCCATGACTGCATATCGGTAGTCGCGTCCGTTTCATAAACCCGTCGCGACGCGGCAATATTGCCGTCGGCGTCGTCGACGCACCCGGTGACACGCACGTCCCCGGCCACGTTATGGGGCTCGCGCCCGTGCGATCGGTATGAACCAGCTCGTCGACGGCGAGTGGCGGACCGACACGTACGAGGCGACCGACGGGGACGGCTCGTTCCAGCGCGGCGAGACGACCTTTCGGAACTGGATCGCCGGCAGCGACGTGCCGGATCACATCGACGCCGAGCCGGACGACCGATTCCAACCCGAGGCGGGCCGGTACCACCTGTACGTCTCGTACGCCTGCCCGTGGGCCCACCGGACGCTACTCGCGCGATCGCTGCTCGGATTGGAAGACGCGATCGACGTCTCGGTCGTCGACCCGTACCGCGGCGAGGGGGGCTGGCAGTTCACTCCCGAGAAGGAGGGCTGTACGCCCGACAAGCTCCACGGCAGCGACTATCTCCGAGAGCTGTACATCGAGGCCGACCCCGACGCCACCTGCCGCGTGACCGTCCCCGTGCTGTGGGACACCGAGGAGGGGACGGTCGTCAACAACGAGTCGCGCGAGATCCTTCGCATACTCTCGACTGCGTTCGACGACCTCGGCAACGACGCGTCGCTGCTGCCCACCCCCGACGACGAGGCGACCGTCGCGGATGTCGACGAGGTGATCACCGAAATCTACGAACCCGTTAACAACGGCGTCTACCGCGCCGGGTTCGCAACCTCGCAGGCGGCCTACGACGAGGCGATCGACGAGCTGTTCGGCGCGCTCGATCGCTGGAACGACCACCTCGCCGACCAGCGTTACCTCGTCGGCGACTCGCTGACCGAGGCCGACATTTGCATGTTCACGACGCTGGTCCGGTTCGACCAGGTGTACCACACCCACTTCATGTGTAACAAGAAGTTCGTCCACCAGTACGAGCACCTGTGGCCGTACCTGCGGGATCTCTACCAGACCGAGGGCGTCGCCGAGACGGTGAACATGGCGCACATCAAGGAGCACTACTACACGACGCACCCGGACGTGACCCCAACCGGCATCATCGCGCGCGGTCCGGACCTCGACTGGGAGGCGGCGCACGATCGCGACCGGCTCGACGACGAGGCGCCGACGCCGAACGCGGCTGACTGAGGCTCGAACGCACTGGACGAAACGGATTATAAATCGGTTTTTGAAACCCTATTAATGCGGTGGCGCGCGCCTCCGAGCGGCCGCTTTTAAGCGGCCGCGAGTAGTGAGGGACCGAAGGTCCCTCTGACAGCCGGCGGCGAAGCCGCCGGCGAGAGCGCCGCGCGAGGTCGCCGGCGCTACGTCCGGCGACGAGGCTGGGGAGGTGTGAGGTGCGGTTGCGGGGCGGCTGGGACTTTGGAAGTGTCCACCGTCGATCCGCTATCAGTCAGTTATAAGCGATCGTACAACACGTCGACGGCGATGAACACGGGCTCGCTTCGAGAACACGGTCCGTATCAGGCCACTGCAGCCGCGATCTCCTCGTCGGTTAGGAACACGTCTTCGCCGGTCTCCGCGTCGAACAGGTGAATGTTCGTTTCCTCGAACACCACGCCCACCTCGTCGCCGGTCTCGGGCAGGACGTCCGGGGTCGAGCGCGCGAGAAAGTCCTCGTTGATCGTGAGGTGGACGTAGTTGTCGGAGCCGATCGGCTCGACGACCTCGACGGTCGAGGTGAGCGTCTCGTCGCCGGTCGGATTCTCCACGATCCGAATGTTCTCGGGCCGGATTCCGAGCGTGTAGGGGGCGTTCTCCAGCTCGTGACCCGCGACGTACTCGTCGCTGAGCTCGAACGCGAGCCCTGACGCGTCGTCGTGGATCGTCGCCGACGAGCCGTCGGTCTCGACATCCACGTCGATGAAGTTCATCGACGGCGAACCAATGAAGCCGGCGACGAACTTGTTGACCGGGTTCTCGTACACCTCGGTGGGCTTCCCGACCTGCTGGAGCTTCCCGTCGTTCAAGATGGCGAGGCGGTCGCCCATCGTCATCGCCTCTTCTTGGTCATGGGTAACGTACATCGCGGTGACGCCGAACTCCTTCTGGAGCTTCTGAATCTCCGCGCGCATCTCGGTGCGGAGCTTGGCGTCGAGGTTCGAGAGCGGCTCGTCGAACAGGAACACTTCGGGCTCGCGGGCGATGGCGCGGCCGAGGGCGACGCGCTGTTTCTGTCCGCCGGAGAGCTCGTCCGGCTTGTCGTCGAGCAGATCCTCGATCCCCATCATCTCGGCCATCTCCGTCACGCGCTCGCGTCGCTGCTCCGCGGTCATGTCGGTGCTCATCTTGAGCCCGAACGCCATGTTTTCCAGAACCGTCTTGTGGGGGTACAGCGCGTAGTTCTGGAACACCATCGCGACCGGGCGCTCCTTCGCGTGAACCTCGGTGACGTCCTCGTCGTCGAACCGAACGGCGCCCGACGTTGGCTCCTCCAGTCCCGCGACCATCCGGAGCGTGGTCGTCTTCCCGCAGCCCGACGGCCCGACAACGGTCACAAACTCGCCGTCCTCGATCTCCAGATCGATGTCGTCGACGGCGACGATGGTCCCCCGGTCGAACTCCTTTCGGAGTGTGTCGAGCGTGACTCGTGCCATTTCCATGAGAACGGTCCTACTGGCATATTAGTTCTTTGCTGTTTTGTCGATATGTGAGGAACGATCTCATCTTAAATATTGAACGGGGCATCGAATGCAGCACCGAACAGTCCGCCGGTCGCGGTACCGGAGGAACGCCGAGTGCGATCGACCACTCGACCGCAGCACCGGAGACAGCTAGAGCGAAGCCATTCCGCCGTGATCCGATCCGTACGCTGCGGCCCGATCCGCGCGTTTCAGGGGTCGCTGTGGGGATGACCCAAAGTACTAAATGTATGAATATGTAATTCATCGTTTGTTGTAGTCTCATGAACGAGAAACGCAGAACGCTTCTGAAGACGATGGGGGGATCGACCGCGCTCGCTGCGCTCGCGGGTTGTATCAGCACCGGCGGCGACGGCGGCGACGGCGGCGACGGCTCCGACGGGTCAGACGGTTCCAATGGTTCGGACGGTTCCGACGGCTCCGACGGTTCCGACAGCGGAACGACGGGCACCACGACGCTGTGGGCCGACCTCTCCGCCGCCGAGGACGAGGCCATGTCCGGCTACATCGACGAGTACGAGTCGGATTCGGGCGACACCATCAACAAGGAGGCGCCCGGCGGAGAACTCGACCAGCAGCTCGAGACGGCGATTCCGGCCGGCGACGGCCCCGAATCGTGGATCTGGGCGCACGACTGGGTCGGCCGGTTTGCAGTCCGCGAGGAACCGCCGTTCCTGTACGACGCGAGTGACGATGTCGACGTCTCGCTCGACAGCTACACCGAGACCGCCCGGCAGGCCGCCCAGTTCGACGGCGCCCTCCACGGGCTCCCGTTCGCCTCCGAGACCGTCGCGCTGTTCTACAACGAGGACATGGTCGACGAGCCGCCGGAGACGATGGAAGAGATGGTCTCGATCATGGACGACCACCACGACCCGGCCAACGGGCAGTACGGGCTCTCGTACCCCGTGACGGACCCCTACTTCGTCAGCGGGTTCATCCAGGCGTACGGCGGGGACATCTTCGATGAGGAGAACCTCAAGGTGACCGTCGACAGCGACGCGTGTAAGCAGGGCATAGACGCCCTCGAGACGCTGTCCGACTACGTTCCGTCCGACCCCGGCTACGAGTCGCAGATCGTCGCGTTCGCGGACGGGCTCGCGCCGTTCGCGATCAACGGCCCGTGGGAACTCGGCAACCTTCAGGACGAAATCGACAACCTCGGCGTCACGACGCTGCCGACCGTCGACGGGAACAACCCGCGTACGTACTCCGGGATCCAGCTGTTCTACTTCAGCTCGATGCTGGCGGACGCCGACCAATCGACGGTCGACGCCACGACCGGGCTCGCCGAGTGGTACACGACCAACGAGGACATCGTCCTGAGCAACGCCGACGAACAGGGGTATATCCCCGTCCTCACGAACGTCGTCGACAACGACGACCTCTCCAGCGAGGTTCAGGCGTTCGCCCAACAGGTCGATCACGGTGTCCCCATCCCGACACACCCCGACATGGACAGCGTCTGGACGCCCGTAACGGACGCGTTAGAGCGCGTCTTCAACGACGAGCAGGACAGCGACGCGGCGCTCGACCAGGCCGCCTCCGAGATCCGGGAGGCGCTGTAGACACCGCTCGGAGCCATGGCCTCTTCGCAAATCGGCACCGACGTCAGCGGGCTGTCGCGCCTCCGCGCAGCGCTGCCCTTCTCCAGTCGCGACTGGGGGCTCCTGCTCGTCGCCCCCGGCGTGCTCCTCTTCTCCAGTTTCATGCTGTACCCGATCTTCTATCTCTTCTACATCTCGCTCACCGACGCAACGTTCGCCGGGTCGGTGATCGGGGGCGGTGCCGAGCTGATCGGGCTGGCCAACTACGTCCAGCTGATCGGCGACTCGCAGTTCTGGACATCGATGACGACGACGTGGCTGTTCGTCGCCGTCTCGCTCGTTCTCAAGGTGTTCCTCGCCGTGGGGATCGCCCTCCTGTTGAACCACGTGCGCGTCGCCGGCAAGCGGTACATGCGCGCGGCGGTGATCGTCCCGCTGGGATTCCCCGGCATCTTCACGATCACCGTCTGGCGTGGGATGTTCAGCGACGCACGGTACGGCGTGTTCAACACAATCTTGGGCCGCTACAACGAGTTTATGTCGTCGCTGTCGGCCCCCGAACTCCTCCTCTTTGACGTGCCGATCGGCTTCCTCAGCGGTCGCTGGGAGGCGTTCTTCGCGTACGTCACCACAGAGGTATGGCTGGCGTACCCGTTCATGGTGATCATCATCGTGAGCGCACTGCAGGACGTGCCCCGATCGCTCCACGAGGCCGCGATGGTCGACGGCGCCGGGGCGCTCCAGCGGTTCCGAACCGTGACGCTGCCCGCGATCAAGGGGCCGGTGTTGTTCGCATCCATCCTCACCGCTGCGACGTCGTTCCAGCAGTTCCTGATCCCGTGGGTGTTCAATCAGGGCGGCCCGTCGCGGCAGAACGAGCTGATCATCGTGTACGGCTACCGCGAGGCGATCACGTTCAATCAGTTCGGCTTATCGGCCGCAATCTTGATCGTCGGCATCGTGTTCGTCGGGCTGTTCATGTACGCCGCCGTCCGCTACGGCGGCCTTGCCGAGGGGGTGGGTGACGAATGAGCCTCCTCGGCTCCACGCTCGCGCTGATCCGCTCGAAGCTGATCGCGTTCGCGACCGCTCCGAAGCGGTTCTCCGTGCTGATCCAGCGGGCGATATACGACGTTCGCACGGGGAAGCGCACCCCGTGGGACGTCGCCAAGAGCGTCCTGATGACTCTGTTCGGGCTCGCGATGGTGCTCGTGCTGCTGTTCCCGCTGTTCTGGATCACGAGCGCGTCGCTCGCGGAAGGGTCTCGGTTGTTCAACACGAGCGGGATCTTCCCGGACCCGTCGACATACAACCTCGACGCGTACCGGTGGGTGATCTTCGAGTCCGACTTCTTCTTCGTCGACGGCGACTGGGGGTATCCCCAGCTCGTCCTCGGCGGGGGGAGCGGGCTGGTCAGCTTCCAGTGGGCCGGTACCGAGACCGGTCCCGGCGCCCTGTTCAACAGCCTCTACATCGTCAGCGTGACGCTCGCCGCCGGGTTCGGGATGATCGTCCCGGCAGCATATGCGTTTTCGCGCCGACAGTTCGTGGGTCGCAAGCGAATCCTCTACGGCTACGTGCTGTTCACGCAGATCGGCGCCGGGCTATCGATCGCGACGCTCGTGGCGCTGTACTCGCTGTTCAGCAGCTACGGGCTCACGAACAACCTGTTCATCCTCGGGCTGTTCTACGCGGCGTCGGCGATCCCGTTCAACACGTGGCTGCTGAAGACGTACATGGACAACATCCCCATCTCCTACGAGGAGGCGGCGATGGTCGACGGCGCGAGCTTCCTAGACACGATCCGGGAGGTCATCCTCCCGCTGACGAAGCCGGGGCTCGCCGTCGTGCTCATCTTCGTCTGGCTCGCCGGGTGGAACGAGTTCATCATCGCGCAGACGCTGCTGCGCCCCGAGAACTACCCGCTCTCGGTGGAGCTGTACAACATCGCGACCGAGGGGCGATTCTCGACGCCGTGGACGCGGTTCGCGGCGTTCGCGAACCTGTTCGCGCTCCCCGTCGCGGTCGTCTACTTCGCGGCGCAGCGCTCCGTCGAAGACGGGCTCTCGTTCGGCGGGATGGAGTGATAGACGGGTTTCGACCCGGTTCCCCTCCGTTCTGCGGTCTCTCGTTCTTGTGTTTACTTATTCTACTTATACGTGATCGGTGACTTGGTGGTAGACTGCTTCGACGCCCCAGCCGATCGCTTATAAGTGATTGATAGCGGATCGACGGTGACGACCTCCAGAGAGCCAGCCGCTCGCTTATAAACGGTTACTAGTAGATCGACGGCGAACACCGCCAAATCCCCAGCCGCGCTCGACTCCCACAGCTCGCTGCGGTTCGTCGAGTGCGGCTGCCCCTTTGAATCCTCACCCGACCGCAACTGCACCTCACACCTCCCTAGCCTCGCGGTTCGCGCTCTCCGAGCGCTCACCGCGTCCAGCGAGAATCGAAGATTCTCTGGCAGCCGGCGCGTAGCGCCGGCGACCTCGCGCGGCGCTCTCGCCGGCGGCTGTCAGAGGGACCTTCGGTCCCTCACTACTCGCGGCCTGCCGGCCGCTCGGAGGCGCGCGCCACCGCAATTCGGTTTATAAGTAGTCCTGCGCTCTGACACACCGTCAGTCTCGCGTCGCCGACGACGACAAGGGGTTCAAGTGCGCGCTCGTCCGACCGGAGGGTAGCAATGGAGCCGCCGAACATCGAGCGGTTGGATGAGCGGACCGTCCAGCGCATCGCGGCCGGTGAAGTCGTCGAGCGTCCGGCCAGCGTCGTCAAGGAGCTGATCGAGAACAGCCTCGATGCGGGCGCGACGCGCGTGGCCGTCTCGGTCGAGGCGGGCGGCACCGAGGGGATCCGCATCCGAGACGACGGCGTCGGCATCCCCGCAGACCAACTGGAGGCGGCCGTCGCGGAACACGCTACCTCGAAGATCGGCAAGATTGAGGACCTCGATCACGGCGTCGGCACCCTCGGCTTCCGCGGCGAGGCGCTGTACACCGTCGGCGCGGTCTCGCGGCTCACCGTCCGGTCGCGCCCACCAGGAGCCGACGCGGGCTCAGAGATTACCGTCGAGGGCGGCGACGTGGGAGACGTCCGTCCCGCCGGCTGTCCCGAGGGGACGACCGTGGAGGTCGACGGCCTCTTCTACAACACCCCCGCCCGCAAGAAGTTCCTCAAGCGGACCGCCACCGAGTTCGACCGCGTGAATGCGGTCGTCACCGGCTACGCGCTCGCGAACCCCGGCGTCGCCGTCTCGCTGGAACACGACGGACGGGAGACGTTCGCGACGGAGGGGAACGGTGACCTCCGGTCTGCCGTCCTCGCGGTCTATGGCCGCGAGGTCGCGGACGCGATGGTGGACATGGAGTGGGAACCGGGTAATTCGGACACCGACTCGCCCGTTCACAGTGTCACCGGCCTCGTCTCCCACCCGGAGACGACCCGGTCGAGCCGCGAATACCTCGCGACCTACGTCAACGGTCGGTACGTCACGGCGGGCGCCCTCCGCGACGCCGTCCTCGACGCGTACGGCGGCCAACTCGCACCCGATCGGTATCCCTTCGCGGTGCTCTTCGTCGAGGTCCCGCCGGGCGACGTCGACGTGAACGTCCATCCGCGCAAGCTCGAAGTCCGGTTCGACGAGGAGCCGGCGGTACGCGCCGCGGTCGAGGAGGCGGTCGAGGCCGCGCTGCTCGACCACGGGCTGATCCGCTCGACCGCACCGCGAGGGCAGTCGGCCCCCGATCAGACAGAGATCAACCCCGAAGGGCCGGAGACCGAGGCCATCGGCGGCGCCGGAACCGATCACGAGCGCGCCGCGCTCGAAGACCGCGAGAGCGGCGACAGGGCCGGTGAGAGCCGGGACGGCAACGACGATTCGGCCGCCGGATCCGCGGCCGACGCGTCCGAACTGGACCCCACGGACGATGACGCGTGGGCAGTCGGCGACGTGAGTTCGGACGACACCGCTGATCCGGGCGGCCCGCCCGCCGACCGCACCGGCGAGTCAGCCGGGCCCACCGCTCCCGACGGTTCCAACAGTTCCGCCGGTTCCGCGTCCGACCGCCCCTCGCCGCGGAGCTGGCAGTCGGAGCCGGACGACGCCGAGGACGGTACGGAGGAGGGCGACACTGGCGCGGTCGCCGGCGTCGAGGCCGACACCGAGGGCGACGCCGGAGAGGCCGGCGGACTCGACCGATTCGGCGGCTCGGCGACCGACGACAACGAGGATTCTGGCGCCACCGACACCTCACCTGATCCCACCGCCGACGCGTCGGGCGGACGACGGGAGCCGACGGCCCAACCGCGCTCGACCGCGACCGCACAGCGGACCCTCGATGGCGAGCCGACGAGCGCGGAGCGCACCTACGATTCGCTCCCGCCGCTACGGGTACTCGGTCAACTCCACGAGACGTACGTCATCGCGGAAGCGCCAGACGGGCTCGTGTTGATCGACCAGCACGCCGCCGACGAGCGAGTGAACTACGAGCGCCTGCAGACCGCCTTCGCAGACGGTGCCGACGCGCAGGCGCTCGCGGAACCAGTTCGGATCGAACTCACCGCCCGGGAGGCCGCGCTGTTCGAGGAGTTCGTCGATGACCTCGCGGGGGTCGGATTCCGAGCCGAGCGCGCGGACGAGCGCGAGGTGGTCGTCGAGTCGGTCCCGGCGGTGTTCGACGCCGCGCTCGATCCCGAACTCCTCCGAGACGTGCTCTCCGCGCTCGTCGGCGACGCGACCGCGGGCGACGAGCCGGTGACGGACGTGGTCGACGAACTGCTCGCGGATCTCGCGTGTTACCCCTCCGTGACCGGGAACACCTCGCTGACGGAGGGGTCGGTCGTCGACCTGCTCGACCGGCTCGACGACTGCGAGAACCCCTACGCCTGCCCGCACGGTCGGCCAGTCGTGATCCGGCTCAACCGCGAGGAGATCGGCTCCCGGTTCGAGCGTGACTACCCCGGTCACGCGGGTCGACGCACAGAGTAGCGACCCGCTCGACGAACGACCGCGGAGAGGTACGCTTTAGGCGGGCGCCGTGGACCCACGCGTATGGAACGCGTAGCGATCATCGGCGCGTCGATGACCCAGTTCGGGCAACGCGACGCGTGGGTGCGAGAGCTGTTGGCGGAGGCGGGCGCGGCCGCGCTCGACGACGCCGGAATTGACGGCGACGACCTCGATCACCTGTACGTCTCGAACATGGCCAGCGGCGAGTTCGAAGGCCAGACCGGCGTCCCCAATGCGCTCGCCCACGATCTGGCCGCCACCCCAGCGTACACCGCCCGGATCGACCAGACATCCTCCTCGGGCGGTGCGGGCGTGTACGCCGCGTGGCAGTCGATCGCCTCTGGCACGAGCGATCTGACGATGCTCGTCGGCGGCGAGAAGATGACCCACCGGACGACCGCGGAGGCGACCGACGTGATCGCGTCGCTCACCCACCCGGTCGAGTACAAACAGGGCGTCACGCTCCCCTCCTTCGCGGGGCTCACGGCGCGACTCTACCTCGACGAGTACGACGCCCCCCGCGAGAGTCTCGGAAAGGTCGCGGTGAAGAACCACAAAAACGGCGTGGACAACCCCCACGCGCAGTTTCAGAAGGAGGTCGACCTCGACACGGTCCTCGACTCGCCGATCGTCGCCGACCCCCTCCGGCTGTACGACTTCTGTCCGATCACGGACGGCTCCGCCGCGCTCGTGTTCTGCCCCGAATCCGTCGCCGCGGAGTACGTTCCCGAAGACGAGTACGCGGTCATCTCGGGGATCGGCGGTGCGACCGACACCCACGTCGTCCACGAGCGCGCGGACCCGACGACGATGGGCGGGGTCGCTGACTCCTCCGATATCGCCTACGAAATGGCCGGGATCGGCCCGGACGACATCGACGTGGCGGAACTCCACGACATGTTCACGATCCTCGAGTTCCTCCAGAGTGAGGACCTCGGCTTCTTCGAGAAGGGCGAGGGGTGGAAGGCGGTCGAGGAGGGCGTCACCGACCGCGACGGCGAGCTCCCGATCAACACCTCCGGCGGGCTCAAGTCGAAGGGGCACCCCCTCGGCGCCAGCGGGGTCGCACAGGTGTACGAGATATTCAAACAGGTCACCGGCGACGCCGGCCCGCGGCAAGTCGAGGCCGACACGGGACTCGCCTGCAACGTCGGCGGGTTCGGGAACTGCGTGACCACGACGATTCTGGAGGGTAACCAATGAGCGACAACGAAGCGACCGACACTGCGACCGATACCGCGACCGACACCGACGACCAGACGGACAGCGCCGAACCGGCCTTCGAGGCCGCCGAGTACGCGGACGGCACCGTCACGTACCCGCCTCACACCGTGAGCCCGAACGGCGCCGAGCGCGTCGGGACGGTCGACCTCCGGGAGTACGGAGGGCGGGTCCTCACGTGGACGACCTCGATGGCGACGCCCCCGGGCGTTCGCGAGCCAAACACCCTCGCCATCGTCGAGTTCGACATGAACGACGAGTACGACGGGCCGGCGGTCCGCGCGCTCGGACAGATCGCCGAACGCGAGGACAGCTCTGGGGAGACCTTCGACGTCGACATCGGCGACCGGGTCGAGCCCGTCTACGCCGACGAACTCCGCGAGCCGGGCGCCGGGATCCGCGAGCCCGAGAGCCAGGACTGGGACGGGTTCCGATTCCGTCCGGTCGAGTAGTTGACCGGGCGAACCGTCTCGCGATTCACGGCCCGTCTCTGCTGTCGTCTTCTCAAGCGCTGAACCGCGCCGACTCCGTGTCTGTGAGCTCGCCGAGCGTCCCCTCGTGGATCCCGTCGAGCGTGTACACATCGGGTCGGTACCGGATCTCCTCGGTCACCCCGTGAGCATCTCTGAGTCGGCGTCGCACTCGGTCAATGTCTTCCCGATCGAAGTAGTTGGGCGTGAACACGAGCACCGCGTGGTCTGCCTCGCCGAACGCCTCGCAGCCGGCGCGGGTCGAGACTTTCGCGTCCCAGAACTGCTCGGCCGCGACGTCCTCAACGACTGCGTTCCAGAGATCGTCCACCGTCTCCGACGGGCGCTCGACGAGCCACTTCCCACTCAGGTACGTCGTTTCGAGAGCGAGCCGGTCCGCATCGGCGACGGTCCCCGCGTCGGCCGGGAGCGATTCCCGCTCGGCGTCGATCGGCGGTAAGTCCGCCGCTGTCGTCGCCGCCGGCCGCGTCACGGAGTGTCTCGGAAAGTAGCCGTCGCGGGCGTTGCGCGGGAACCCCGTGACGTGTTTGACCCGGAGCCAGTGCCATCCCGCCTCGTCGATCTCGGTCGGCGCGCGGTCGATGACCATGGAGCCCGTTTCGTTTCGCGAGAGAAAACGTCCTCGCCGCGAGAGGGTAGCGGATCGGCGGGACTATCGGTTCCGTCAGATCCGTCGGAAGTCGCCGAGCCGGGTCCCGTCCAGTAGGTATGCGTCGCCGGCCGGGAGTGCGTCGGGGAGGAACGGCGCGAGGAACGACTGGCCGTCGACGTTGACCCACGTCCCGCCGGAGCGCTCGTTGAACGCGGGGAAGACGACGAGTTCGGGCGGATCCGTGGCGGCGGCCGGGTCGACTTCACCGTCTTTCACGAACGCCGTCGGATCGAGTTCGCCCCGGAGCCACGCGCGCTCCACTCGCGAGCCGCCGACCGCATCTTCCAGTCGCACTTGCGGATGCTCGTGTCCCATACAGACCACGTCGGCGTCGAGCAGTTCCGGGTTCGGCCACGTATGGCCGTGGAGGACGCCAACGCCGGTACCTGTGGTTGTGTCGTCGTCGCGCTCGCCGCCGTCGCCGCCGAGTACGCCCCCGCCCGCTCCGATCACGTCGAGGTCGTCGGCGAACGCCTCAGCGACCCCGGCGTCGTGGTTCCCCTCGACGAGCGTCATCGGGACGCGATCCGTGACCGCCCGGATCAGCTCGACGAGCTCCTCGCGTTCGTCGCCTTCCGGCGCCGCGATCCGATGCGCGAGGTCGCCGAGGATTACCAATCGATCGGCGTCGGTTTCGGCGATGAGGCCACAGAGCCGCTCGCGGCGCTCGTCTGCACGGCTATCGAGTTCGACGCCGCGCTCATAGCGGAGCCCGACCTCGATACCGGCGTGCACGTCGGCGACGAGCAGCAGGCGCCGGTCGCCGAGATCGGCCACGGCCGCCGGTTCGCCGACCACCGGCTCGACGGCGGGCGACGCGCCCGGTGCCATCAGATCGGCTTCAGCGTGCCGTCGCCGGGCTCGTAGCACTTCCCGCTCATCAGCGCGTCCTGGATCGCGTCCTCGACCGCGTCGGCTGCGACGCCGTGGTCGTCGACGACCGCCTCGACGACCGCCTCGCGATCGGCGCCGGCGCCGTCGTCGAGCGCACCCATCGCGTCGATAACGGCGGCTTCGAGGTCGATGTCGGCGTCAGCATCGCTCGTCTCGTCGCCCGCCGGCTCTTCGCTCTCTGGTTCCGAATCAGTGGTGGGCTCCGCTGCGGCCTCGTCAGCGCTTCCGGCGGGTGCGTCGGCCCCGGCGGACTCCGAAGCGCCCACCGAGGTCGGCGACTCCTCTATCTCCTCGGGATCGGGTACGTCGATGTCGGCCTCGCCGGGCTCGTCGACCTCGGTTCCGGTCGAGAAGTCGGTGCCGAACTCCGACTCGATCTCCTCGCGTTCCTCGTCGTCGAGCTGGTACATCTCGTCGGAGCCGGGCTCGGACGACGGCTCGTCGAGGTCGGCCTCGGCGTCGTCCGTCCCGGATTCGTCGGTCTCGGTATCGTCGGTCCCGGCGTCGAAGTCCCCGAGCCCACCGCTCTCGTCGTCAGACTCGGAGTCGGCGGAGCCGGGGCCGGCGTCGACGGATCCAGCAGCATCGGAACCGGAATCCGACGGTTCGGTTTCGACGGACACGGCGGTGTCCTCAGTATCGGTCTCGATTGAGTCGGTCTCGGTTGAGTCGGTCTCGGTTGAGTCGGTCTCGGTTGAGTCGGCCTCGGTTGAGTCGGCCGTCTCGTCACCTGTCACCGCAGGTTCCGACTCAGCGTTGGGTTCCGGCTCAGAGGCAGACTCGTCCGATTCGGCGGCGACAGACTCGGATTCCGATTCCACCGCCCCATCGTCGGCGACCGGTTCCGCCGGCGCCTCGATCGTCACGTCCGTTTCCGGGAGCGCGCCGATGGCGGCCTCACCGCCCGCATCGGGGGCGATATCGGGTGAGCGCACCTCGTCGCGGTCGCCGGCGATCAGCTTCAGGGCGTCGACGGCGAGCCGCCGGAGCGCCTCGACGTAGGCGGTCGAGGTGTCGTAGTGCGCGATGGCTTTCGGGATCCCGGCCGCCAGCGCCGCCGGTGCGCCGCCCGTTTCGAGGGCTACGCGGAGTTCCTCGCCGCGGAGCTCCGAGTCGAGGGCCTTCGCGAAGACGGCGAGTCGGTCGAGAGTGGCCTCCGCGGCGGAGACGACCCACCGATCGCGGGTGTCGGCGTCGACCGCGTTGAGGCTCTCGGGGCGAACCGAAGTGAACACCCGATCTGAGTCCTCCGGCTCGAAGGTGCGTGCCTTGCCCGTGAGCGCGACGAACGCCGGCGGCTCGGCGCGTTCGAGAAACGTCTGCGCCTCGGGCTGGTACTGGCCGGCGTAGGTGACGAACGCGCCGGATGGGTCGACGACCCGCCCGCGACGCGTCTCGTCGTTCACGCGCTCGACCTCGGTGAGCACGCCCGCGACGAACAGCCGGTTCACGCGCGCGCCGGTCGGGGTGACGACGTAGTTCGGGGCGCGCTCCTCGTCGCTCTCGGAGTACGAGAGGGAGGCGTCGTCGAACTCGGCGGCGAACACGCGGTGAGCGACCTCGCGGGCGCCCGGTCCGTCGTCGCTCATTCGCCCACCTCCGCGAGCGCGGCACGGGCGGCATCGGCGGGGTCGTCATCCGCGAGCGCGAACTCGCTGGCGTCGAGGTTGGCGCCGTAGTCGTCGACCGAAAGGTTCCCGCGGACGCGGTAGGCGTGTCCGACCAGTGAATCGGCGATCGCCTCGGCGACGACCTCCTTGTCCATCGCGTCTTTCGCGGCGTCGAGGGCGTCGTCGAGCCCCCCGCCGTACACCTCGGCGGTGAGCTCGTCGTCGAGGACGACGGTGACGGTGTCGGTGCCGTCGTCGACGATCGCTTTCACGCGGAGGTCGTCCTCACCGTCCACGTCGCCGTGGCTCCGGCACTGGCCGTTCTGGACCACGCGGCCGCACTCCGGACAGCGCTCGATGAGCCCGGAGCCGTCCCGGATTTCGAGGACGTTGCCGACGATCTCCACGTCGAACATCCCGCCGGAGGCGACCGCGTCGGCGACCGAAAGGCGGGGTGCGTCCTCCGCAACTTCGACGGGGTCGGGGAGGGGAGTGACCGTCGAGAACTCGGTGAGGTTGATCGACGGCACGCCGCGGAATTCTCGGACATACACGTCCTCGATCCGGAGGTCGGCGCCCGGCTCCAGTTCGGAGCGGGGCTGCCAGTCGGTGAAGGGGAGCTTCGCGGTGGCGTCGCCCACGACGCCCTCCAGGATCTCCGTTTCGCCGTCGCGCCCGGAGATGGTCTTCTCGTCGACCTCCAGCACGCGGACCTCGACGTTGCGGCCGCGGTCGCCCGCGGCGATGTCGACGAGGCTCCGGTCGCCGCCGACCTCCTGGTCGACCTCGACCGTCTCGTCGGCGATGGCAACGGTGGTGGAGTCATTGAGGTTGAGCTCCGGCTCGCCCTCCCATTCTCGGACGCCGGCGTTACCCATCGTCAGCGAGTCGCCCGGCTCGAACCCGAAGTCCTGCCACGCGGTGTAGGAGATGACGCCGGTCTCGTCGGCGATCTCCCCCTCACGGATCGTGAGATCGTCGCCCTGATACCGGATCGTGCGGGTTCCCTGCGTGAGCACGCGGACGGTCACCGTCACGCCGTCGTGGTCGGTGGTGATCTCGTCCACGTCGACCGAATCTGGCGTCGGCGTCGAGCCACCACCCCCACCGCCGTGCTTCCGGCGGACGCTCTGTTTGGCCTCGTCGATCGGGACGCTGTACTCCAGTAAGTTCTGCAGGTCGGCTTTGACCTCCTCTTTGTCGACACCGAGGTCGGAGGCGAGCTCCTCGGCATGGCTGTTGACGTCCATCGGGTCGGGATTCGACGCGACCGCACAAAAGGGTTCACCACCCCGACCAGCGAACCGACACGACCACCAGCGAACCGACACGACCACCAGCGAACCGACACGACCACCAGCGAACCGACATGACGACGCCGACCGCCCCACTCTCGCTGGCCGGTAGGGATAAACCGCCCCCGTCCGCAACGTGAGGTATGGACGAAATCGACATCGACACGCGCGTCACGGACGAGCGAACCGTCATCGACGTGACCGGGACTCGCGACGTCGCCGTCGTCGTTCGGTCCGCGAGCGGCGAGCGGATCTACCTCCCGCCGGCCGGCTTCGACGAGCCCGTGTCGGACTCGCCGTACACCTCTCCGTATCAGGGCGGAAGCGGGATCGACGGCGAGGAGAGCCCGTACGGCGGCGGGTCCGGAAGCACTCGCGGCGTGGTCGAGACCGCGGACGGGTTCCGGATCACGCATCCGGAGACGGCCACCGAGTTCGACGTGTACCGCGGCGACGACGAGTAGGCGACGGAAACAGACCGAGAGAAAACGGATTTCGAGAGGCCTACGCTACGTCCTCGTACACCGCCAGCGTGTCCTCGGCGACTTCCGACCACTCGCGGCGCTCGTACTCCGGGGGTTGCTCGCGGTCAAGCGCGGTTGCGATCCCGTCGACGATCGACTCAGAATCGACCTCGACCTCGACGAGACAGCCGTCCGGCAGTACCTCCGCGACGCCCGCCCGGGTCGCGACGACCTGCGTCCCGGACTCCAGCGCCTCGGTGATCGTGATGCCGAACGGCTCCGCGTACGAGGGTGAGACGAACGCGTCCGCGGCGGCGTAGTAGTCGCCGAGCTCTGCTTCCGGGACGTAGCCGACGAACTCGACACGCT
Organism: Halorubrum lacusprofundi ATCC 49239; assembly: GCF_000022205.1. NCBI lineage: Archaea > Methanobacteriati > Methanobacteriota > Halobacteria > Halobacteriales > Haloferacaceae > Halorubrum > Halorubrum lacusprofundi. Next base: position 639,772 of record NC_012029.1, on the reverse strand, counting down.
CTTCGATGCCGAGCAGCTCGACAAACCGCTTCAACTGGTCGGTCTGGTGGCCCGACCCGCCGACGACGAGGGTCACGCCGGGACGGCGGAGCTTGCGCATCGCGTACAGCAGGTGCGAGATCCCCTTCTGGTCGGTGTGTCGGCCGACGAAGAAGACCATCTCCCCGTCGATCCCGAGGTCCTCGCGGACGTCTTTCCCGGAGAACGTCGGGGTCGAGAAGCCGTTGTACACGACTCGGGAGTCGGCGCCGTACAGCTCGCGGATGTCCTCGCGGACGAGTTCACTGACCGCGATGTTGGTGTCCGCGGCGTTCGCGAGGCGGCGCTCGGTCTCGACCTCTCGGGTCGGCGGGTTGATATTGCGGTCGCTCGCGAGCGAGTGGAACGACGACACCCACGTCGCGTCCGACGCGCGAGCGGCCTGTCGGCCGGGACCGTACCCGAACCAGTCGTGCGTGTGGATCACGTCGTGGTCGGGGGCGAGCTCGGCAAACCGGTCGCTGAGGCGGTCGACGCGGTCCGCGACGTCCCCCTCTCCGGTCTCGACGGGCTCGATCCCGGGCTCGTCGTCCGGCGCGAACTCCGCGGGCAACACGAGGGTGGCATCCACCCCGAGGTCGTCGCGGAGCCCGGAGAACAGTTCACCGACGTGGACATCGAGCCCGCCGGTGATGTTCGGCGGATACCCCCATCCCAGCATGAGTACGCTCGGCGGCATACCCCCACGTTTTGGGAGTCGGCACTTAGGTATGCCCCTACTTCGCGCGGCCGAGCGGCTCGCCGCACGTCGGGAGAATATAAAAAGATGCGCAGCGGCTTTCCTCGAGCCCGATTCAGGCGGCCTTCACGGCGTCGCGCAGCGCGCCGGTGCGGTCGGTGATCGACTCCGCTCCCTCGGCGAGCACGTCGAGCGGGTCACCGGACTCGGATTTCACCGTCAGTACCGGTTCCGTCTGACCACCGGACTGCTCGGGGTTCATGTCGTAGGTCGCGGCTGCGACGTCGTCGGTCTCCAGCAGGACGCCCTTCAGCACGTTCATGAAGGTGTGGTCCTCGCCGGCGATCTCGATGCGGAGTTCCGTGTCGGTTTTCTCGATGACCCGCAGTTCCATGCCTAGCGATTCGCCCGAGGCGCGTTTCAAGGTTTCGTCTCCCGGATATCGGTGGTTGCGGATTATCCACACGCCACGGCAGCCCTTTTAAGTGACGTGGACGCAGTCGGTGGCATGGAAATCCGACGCCTCCCGACCGACGAGAATGCCCTCCGCCGCTATGCGGCCGAGTTGTGGCTCCCCTATCACCGCGACCTCGCGGCCGCCGTCGACGCCCACGCGCTGGCCGACTGGCCCGACGAGCGGTTCGTCGAGCGCAACGTCGAGTTCACCCGAAACCGGCTCGAAGACGACGGCAACCGGGGATGGGTGGCGGTGGGGGTGCCCGATGACGCCGAGGCCGACCCCGCGACTGTGTCTGTTACACATCCCGACCTCGAACTGACGGGCCTGTTGCTGACGAGCGTCGACGAGTGTCCCGACCCGTTCGACCGGTCTGATAGACTCGTCGTCGGGGAGATTTACGTCGCTGAGCCGTACCGTGGTACCGGGCTTGCAGACCGTCTGATGGAGCGTGCTGCGGCTGACGCCCGCGAGCAGGACTGCGGCGAACTCCGGCTCGACGTCGACGTCGATAACGGGCGAGCGATGGCGTTCTACGAGAACCAGGGGTTCGAGCCGTATCGCAAGCAGTTAACGCGAGACGTGGAGTGAGTGCGTTTATAGGCGGTTAATGACCGTTTGAGGGTGACCACCTCCAAAGCCCCAGCCGCTCGCTTATAAGTCGTTGACACCGGATCGACGGCGAACACCTCCAAAGCCCCAGCCGCGAGGGCTCGCGCGCCTTGCTGCGCGCCGCACTCGCGACGCTCGTGCGGTGCTTACTGCGGCGTGCTTCGCCTCGCGGCTGCCCCTTTGAGTCCCCCGCCCCGCCAGCACCGCAACCGCACCTCACGCCTCCCCAGCCTCGTCGCTGGCGCCGACGGCGCCAGCGACTCCCTCGCGCGTCGCTGTTCGCGCCCTTCGGGCGCTCACATGCGCGCGCCACCGCACCCGCACAGTTTCTCTATCAATTCTATTTAGAAGGGGTTACCGCATCCGATCTCACTCCCAACATCTTGTGGCAGCACCGCCGCTACGCGACTGATAAACGGGAAAACTGCGGGTACGCTCGGTGAGGCGTTACTCGTCGGCGTCGACAGCCACTTCGTCGGCGTCGACGTCGACGGCAGTCTCCTCTTCGGCGGCGACCTCGGACGGCCGCGCCTCCAGCGTCAGCTTCTGAATCTCGACGCGGCGAAGCGGGTAGATGAGCTTCGCGTCGCCGTAGATGGCCGACGAGAGGTTCCCCTCGACGATGGCGTCGACGAACGACTCGAAGGTCCGGTCCTCGGCGGCCGCGTGGACCTTGTCGATCATGACGCGGCGGATCGCCTTCTCCTGCGAGCGATCGGCCTTCTTCGTCGTCAGCGCGACGGGCTGGACGCGGATGCGGTAGTCGTCCGTCGTCAGCACCGTGATCGACGCCTCGACCTTCGAGGCGCCGCGGCGGACGAGCGAGCGCAGGTAGTCCCGCGTGAGCTCGTACTTGATGAACTCGGTGTAGGCCGTGTCGCTGCCCACGTCGGTGATCTTGAACGTGAGCTTCGTGTTGTTCGCGCCGGAGTCGCCGGTCAGCTCGCCCAGCGTCGTCGTGATCGTACGGCCGACGACCTGGTCGGGCTCCTCGGCGAGGGTCTCGCCGAGCTCCTGCCGGTCGAACTGTTCGGGCGCCAGCACGGAGTACCAGCGCTTCTGTTCTCTGCTCTTGGATACGGATCGTTCGCTCATGTGTTGGTGTCGGTGTCGCCGTTGGTGTCGGAGCGGCGCCCTCCGTCGTCGGCCGCGAGGTGCGCCCTCGCGCGCTCGACGAGTCGGTCCGCGACGCGTAGGTTCACGACGTGGTCGTCCACGGTCGACCGCAGCCCACCAGTGGTGGGTCGCTCGACGACGCACTCGATCGCGTCGCCGTCGACGCGGGTGGTCATCGAATCGGTCTCGTCGGGAGCGAGCGCGGCGGCGACGAGGGCGGCGTCGGCGTGGGTCGTCCGGACGGTCGCCGTCCGGCTGGACGCCTCGCTCCGAGCGGATTCTCCGCTCATAGCGCCTCCCTGAGCGCGGCGAGCGCGCCCGTGATGTCGCCGTCGGTCGCTTCGCGCTCCTCAATCCTGTCCGCCTCGTCGGCGGTGCCGACTGCGATCCCGCCACGGTCGGCGGTCCCCCAGCCGTCGCCGCCGACCTCGCTTGCCGCCGACCGGCAGGCGTCGCCGAGCCCGATCGGCTCGGCGGTCGCGCCGCCCGCTGCGCGGCCCCCGCCGGTCGCGGCAGCAGCCAGCCGGCCCGCGGCCTCGTCGACCGCGACGGCGACGGGCTCCGGCGACCGGAAGTCGCGGACGAGTCGAGCAACCGTCGGAAGGACGGCGGCCGCGTCAGGCGCGGCGTCTCCGTCCTCCTCCGAGCGGTCGCCTCCCGCGAGGGCGACGCGCGCGACGAGACAGCCGTCGTACCGGCCGATCGTCGCGTCGTCGAGCGCGCGGTGCGCGGCGAGTCCGTGCGACCGCCACGCGTCGAGCGCGGCGGCCCGAAGCTCGTCGCCCGGATCGCTGTCGAGCGCCAGCGCGACTCCCGTACCGGGAGCCTCGCGGGCGAGCGCGTCGAGCACGTCGGCGTAGCCGCCGACCGTCTCGAACGGTGCCGCGTCTCCGACCGTGGCGTACGGGCGGAGCGCGCGCTCGACCGCAGAGGCGGCCCGTGTGCTCGCACCCTCGGCGTCCGCAACGTCGACGGCGACCAGCGACGCGAGTCGCCGGTGTGCGTCGTCGTCGAGGTCGGCCGGAAGTCCGAGATCCGCGAGCGCTGCGCGCGCGGCCTCGCTATCGCCGGAGTACGACGTCCGAACGAGCATCGAGGCCGCGAGCCCGTCCGCCAGATCGACGGTCGGGAGCGCGACGCCAGGGCGTCGGCGAACGCGGTCCGTGTGCTCGGCCGCCTCCAGTGCGTCACCGGAGCCGTCCGTACCGGGCACGGAGCCGGCTGCGACGACGCCCGCAAGGGCGACGACCGGATCGGGGTCGACGCCGAGCGCGCGCGCTATCGCGAACGCGTCCGTGCTCGCCGGGCGCCCCAAACCGGGAATCGCGTGCGGGCCGCGGTCCGCGCCAATTGTCACCGCGACGGCGTCGTCGCCGGCGTCGGGGACCGGATCGCGAGACACGCGGACCTGAAACGGCGTGCCGACCGCCCGCAGTGCCCGCGCGAGCAGCCCGGCGGCTGCTACCGCGTCACCGTCGTCGGTCGCGACGAGCCGGGCGAACGGCGCGTCCGCGAGGACGTCGGCGAGGGCGTCGGGGGCGGGCGTGGCGGATGTCGCTTCGGTCATTGAGTGGGTGCGGTCGTGTGGTGTGGTCGTGGGTCGATGCGTCACGTCGGTTTGTCGCGACTCGGTGTCGCGTCGTGTCGGTTACTCGTCGGAGCCGTTCCCGTCGGAGTCGCTACTCGTCTTCGAGGAGCTCGGCGGCGAGCTCGTGGGTGTACGTGAACTCCTCGTCGATCTCGTCGCCACGGTAGTAGTTCGCGAGGCGGCGAATCTTCGACTCCGTGTTCTGGAGCGAGCGCTTGTTCTGGTGGTCCTGTCCGTTCTCCGCCATGTGTTCGCGCAGGCGGACGGCCTGGGCCATCAGGTTGCGGAGGTCCTCGGGGAACTCCGAATCCGCGTCGTGCGCTTCTAAGATATCGGTGAGCTTCTTGCCGGTGGCCAGCTTCACGTCGGGCACCGGAACGCCCTTGACGCCCTCGTCACGGAGCTTGAGTCCGATGACGCTGGGGTCGTGGCCCTGCTCCGCTAGTTCGACGACGCGGGACTCGATGTCCTCGGCGTCGACGTCGCTCCACTCCGGGTTCTCGTCCGTCGCCGGCTTGTCCGAACCGGACGAACCGCGACGGCGCGTGTGCATTCGTGCCATTGTGTATCTGATTGGAACGGCACAACCGCAACGTGACCGCGACTCCGCGCGACGCGGCTGACGGACGGCTCGCGGATCGAGCAGTCCGACCGGACAACCCGCGTGAGCGGACGGTCCGACCGCGACGCCGGAGGCGTCGGCGCACTGCTACATTCCCAAGCCGTGGGCGAAGAGGCCCCGGCGCGTCGGATCTGCAGCTGTGCTGTTCCCGTGTGAGGGGTCGTCGTCGGGGTTCTTAAGCGTGTTCTTGTGGGGCGCTCGGATGGATACGGAGATCGAGGAACGGAGTCACGGGCGGAGACGAGACGCGGGCGGAGACGGGAGGCTGACGGAACAGGACACGAGGGTTTACGTAGGTCGTCGATTACCGAGTGCGTGGGAGAGACACATGACCGACCCATCCGACAGCGACCCGATCGATCGGACCGGCGACGAACCACCCGACTGCGACGCCCCCGGTGGGGGCGGATCCGGCGCAACTGACGAGACCATGACCGCCGGTGGGGCCGCGAACGACGACGAACTCGTGACCGACGGGGGGCTCAGCGCCGAGACGGGAACGGGGACGGACTCAGGACCGCGGATCACGTTCTACGGCGGGAAGTGGGCGAGCACGATCCCGCTCGCCTTCTTCATCACCTGGGCCATCTTCCAGAGCGGTGTCCTCGGCATCGGCGACACGCAGGGCCTCGTCATCGGGGCGCTGCTCGGGACGATCCTCGGGATGTTCTTCGTACGCGGAGACTGGAAGGTGTACGCCGACACCATCTTCGAGGGGATGACCCAGCGCGTCGCCGCGACGGCGATCGTCGCGTGGCTGTGGGCCGGCATGTTCGCCGACACGCTACAGGTCGGCGGATTCGTCGAGGGACTCATCTTCGCCGCCGACGCCTTGAACGTCGGCGCGGCGACGTTCCCGGCTGCGGCGTTCGTCCTCTGTGGCCTGCTCGCGACCGGGATCGGGACGGGGTACGGTGCCACCATCGCGTTCGTGACCCTCTTTTTCCCAGCCGGGGTCCTCATCGGCGCGAACCCGGTGCTGCTGTTCGCGGCGATCCTTTCGGGCGCCGTCTTCGGCGATAACCTCGCGCCCGTCAGCGACACGACGATCGTAAGCGCGGTGACGCAGGACGCCGACATCGGCGGCGTCGTCGCCTCGCGGTTCAAATACGCGATTGCGGCGGCTATCCCGGCGTTCATCGCCTACCTGATCATGGGGTCGGCGCTGTCGGGAGCGAGCCTCGAAGGGTCGGTCGCGCTCCGCGAGTCAGCGACTGCGCTCGGTCTGGTTCACTTGTTCTCGATGGGCATCGTCATCGCGACGGCGATCGCGGGACGGCACATCGTTGAGGCGATCTCGTGGGGGATCGTCGTCGCCGTCGCGTTCAACATCGCGTTCGGCCTCTCGTCGGTGAGCGACATCCTCGCGTTCACCGTGACCGAGGCCGGGAGGTTCACCGCGCTGCCGTTCGTCGTGGTCGGCGAGACCGCGGGCGTGGGCGGGAGCCTCTACTCGGGCGCGATCGGCTTCTTCCCGCTCATCGTGTTGACGCTGCTGATCGTGTCGATGGCGCAGATCATGATCCGCGGCGGCGGGTTCGCGGCGATCCAGGAATTCCTGCTCAATTCCGTCGCGACCAACGTCCGCCGCGCCGAGCTGACGATGGTCCTCGGCACGGCGACGATTAACGGGATGATCACAATCAACACGGCTGCGGAGATCGCGATCGCGCCGTACATCGCGCGGATCGGCGAGAAGTTCAACATCAACGGCTACCGGCGGGCGAACATCTTGGACGCGAACACCTCCGCGCTCGGGTACATCTTCCCGTGGGCCGGCGGCGTCCTCGTCGGGTATCAGGTGATGGTCGGTCCAGACGGACTCGGCGCCCAGTACGGCCCCGAGATGGTGGTCAACCCCATCGAGGTCGTGCCGTACGTGTTCCACGGCTGGTTCCTCGTGATCGTCTTCCTGCTAGCCGCGATCACCGGATTCGGGCGGGAGTACATTCCCGACCGGACCTCTGAGGAGGTGTCGCGCGCATGAGCCGCTTCGACAAGTTCTTCGCCGGGTTCTCGTTCCGAGAGTCGACTCCCGACTACGAGCCGGGCGACGTGATCGAGGTGATGGTCACCGGCACGGAGGGCGGCGACGCCGTCGCCCGCATCGGCGACTCAATGCTCCGGATCGAGGACGCGCCGGCCGACGCCGTGAACACTCGCGTGCTGGTCGTGGTCGAGACGTGGGACGAGGCGGGCCACCGCGGTACCGGGACGTACCGCGAGACGGTCGGCAAAAGCGCGTTCTGATCGGTCTGAGGGAGACCGTTTTTCTGGTGTTGTCGACTCGATCGTTCACACTCCGTCGATCGGTGATACGGTGGCTGCTCGTAAAGCCTCAGCCGCTCGCATATAAATAGTTGATTGCGAATCCGTGGTGAACACCTCCAAAGCCCCAGCCACGAGGACTCGGTGCGGTCGCTTCGGTCCTCAGTCGCTCACGATGCTCGCTTCTTGCGGTCCTTACCTCCCGCGCCTTCGTCCTCGTGGCAGCGAGGCGCTTCGCGCCTCTGGCAGCCGGCGGCAGAGCCGCCGGCGACTTCCCTTTGAGTCCCGCCCGCCGCACCGCACAGCCTCACGCCTCCCCAGCCTCGTCGGTCGCCCGTCGCTTCGCTCCGGACGACCGACTCCCTCGCGCGTGCTCCTCGTGGCCTTTCGGCCACTCGCAGGCACGCGCCACCGCACTTTCCTTTTAATTATCGCGTCGCCGTGTGAGGAGTCGTTCATCGATATCGACGCGAACCGCGCCGGACCGGGGCGCTTTTGAAGACCACGCCCGAAGTCAAGCGCGTGTTATCGGTCGAGCTGCACACGCATTCCGCGCTGTCCTACGACGGGCGCGATCCGGTCGACCTCCTCTTGGAGCAGGCGGCGGCGGTCGGACTGGACGCGCTCGCCGTTACGGACCACGACGAGATCGACGCCAGCATCGAGGCGGCCGAGAAGGCCCCCGACTACGGGCTCGTCGGCATCGTTGGCATGGAGGTGACGAGCGCGGCCGGCCACATCCTCGCGTTCGGCATCAGCGAGCGCGTCGAGAGCGGGCTCCCGTATGACGAGACGCTCGATCGGATCCGCGACCAGGGCGGGATCGCGGTCATTCCCCATCCCTTCCAGAAGTCCCGCCACGGCGTCGCCGCTCACATCACCGACGAACAGTTGGCGAGCGCCGACGCCCTCGAAGTGTACAACTCCCGGCTGTTCACCGGGCGATCGAACCGGCAGGCCGAGAAGTTCGCGATCCGGAACCGGATTCCGATGACCGCCGGCAGCGACGCCCACATCTCGGAGATGGTGGGACAGGCCGTAACCGAGGTCGGCGCCGACGACCGTTCGGCCGAGGCGATCCTCAACGGGATCGCCGACGGACGAACCAGCGTCGTCGGGAAACGAACCCCGTGGCGCGTCTCGCTCCGCCAGTTCAGCGGCGGCGCCAAGCGCCGCGCGCTCCGCGCGCTGAACGCGCTCCGCTGACTGCGATGACGACCCCTTCCTCCTCCGATCTGCGAGGCGCGTCACCCGATCGCATCTGCGACGCCCTCCGCGGCGGCGACCCCCTCCCCGGCGGGCGCGGCTTCGCCGGACTCCTCCGCGATCCCCCGAACCGCGAGGGGCCGGTACTTGTTCGTGACGTCCTCGGCCGCGAGCCACTGTTCGTCGAGCGGGGCGGCGCGGATCCGGCGTCTGGGGGTGATCCTACTGACTCCGGTATCTGGAGCTTCGATCGGACCGACCTCGACGACCCGGAACCCGTTCCAGCCGGGACCGTCGCGTCGAGTGCGGGGGCCGAGCGCGTCTGGTCGCTCCCGGACGAGGAGCCGGTCGACGCAGAGTCCGGACAGGCCGCGGTCGACGAGGCACTCGGCGCTGTGCTCGGCGAGATCAAAACGGAGGCGAACAGAAACGACCTCGCGGTCGCCTTCTCCGGCGGCATCGACTCCGGAGTCGTCGCTGCCGCGGTCCCGGACGCGCCGTGTTACGTCGCCGGCTTCGAGGGCTGTCACGACATTGAGGCCGCTCGCGAGGCCGCCACGGCGATGGAACTTGATCTCCGAGTCGTCGAGATCACTCACGACGACCTCGTGCGCGCAGTCGGAGCGGTCGCCGCGGCGACCGGACGGCGCAATCCGATGGACGTCGCGATCGCGGTCCCGCTGTATCTCGCGGCGGAGGCGGCCGCGACGGACGGTATCGATCGACTTGCGGTGGGACAGGGCGCCGACGAGCTGTTCGGTGGCTACAGCAAGGTCGTCAACCCCGCCGGCGACGACCGCGTCGCAGCGGAGACGGTGCGGGGCGCACGGACTGAGACCGTCCGGACGCTTCCGGAACAGCTCGATCGCGACGTGCTCGCGCTCCGCGCCGCCGGGGTCGAGCCGGTCGCGCCGCTCTTGGACGACCGGCTCGTTGCGGCCGCGCTCGCGCTGCCGGGCGAACTGCTCGCGAGCGACGACGAGCGCAAGGTCGCGCTCCGGCGGGCGGCAACCGATCGAGTGCCGGAGTCGGTCCGGACGGCCGACAAGAAGGCGGTCCAGTACGGCACGTACGTCTCGCGAGAGATCGACCGGCTCGCGCGGCGGGCGGGGTTCAAGCGACGCATGGACGACCACGTCGGGCAGTACCTCGACGCGCTGCTGGCGGAGCAGTAGGCGGGGACCAAGCGGCGCGAAAAACGGCCCGTGAGGGCCGGTGCTGACCAAGCCACCGTATGGAGTACCAGTCCTACGGCCGACGCCCGATCGATCGGGCGTCTACTGTCGAATAGCGGTGACTAGTATAAAATTCGGGGAGTAGTGACAAATATGACAGCAGCGGTCGGTGTGAGGGTGACGTTCAGACACTAATGTGGGTAATTCCGCTCGAACGATCCGATCGGAACCTCAAAGCCGCAGCGGAACCGCACATGCATCCGACCTAGGGATCGGAGCGAGGGGGTGATCGGGTCGGGTCGTTAACAGTAAGCGACCGCGAACCGCGTCTCGCGACGCGTCACCTGACGAGATACGGTTCACTGCCCGCGATGAAGCGACCGAGGTCGCTCTCGCGACGGAAGTCCGTCGATTGGAGCTCGCGGAGCGCCGCGGCGAGTCGGTCGCCGTCGCCTTCGGTCCACTCCGCGGGGTCTTTGATCGGGAGGACGAGCCACCCGGACCCGAGCAGCTCCTCGGCGTGGAGCGCGTCCATGTCGATCTCGGTCTTGTGCGCACGCGATGTGTACTGCTGGAGGACGTGGTCGGTCGCGCGGGCGCCGACCGGGAGGAGGACGTGGGCCGCGATGGCCCGGAGCTCCGCGTCGAAAAACCGCTCCATGTCGTTGTACGACGCCTCGTCCGGGACACCGTCGGGGACGCACATGTGGAGGTACGAGAAGAACGTCCGGTCAGCGACGATCGGGTCCGCGGTCTCGGCGCCGTCTGCCGAGTCGTCGATCGTCGCTGGGTCATCCGCCGAGTCGTCGAACCCCCCGATCAGGCCTCCCTCGGCCAGCGCCGAGAGGAATGCGGTCGACCACGGTTCGCCGGTGAACGGGATGCCCGCGTCGACGCCGCCGTGGACGCCGGGGTGGTCGCCGACTACGTGAAAGTCGGCGTTGGCGTCGCCGTAGCCGGGGACGAACGACTCGCAGTCCGGGCGCATCCCGAACGGGTTTCGCGTTCGGTCCGTAACGTTCTGCACGCCGCGTGATAGGCGACGGATCGGTTAAATCGCGTTCGGTCCACGATCGGAGCCGGTCAGGGTTCCGGTCCGAGCCTCGAACACGACTACGAGGACCGCCGAGATATCTGCCTCGAACTCCGCCAAGACCCCATAGATGCGAGGCGCACGAGGCGCAGTGGATACCCATAACTTATGGAAACGAGCGGGGTTCGCACCGCCGTGGATATCCAGATCGTGACAGCCACTCGAATATATTTCACGATCGTTACTCTATAACTCGAAATCGCGTGACTGCGTCGAGGTCGACGAATTACACACCTCGAAAGATATATATACACTCCTCCGCTCCGGTCGTTCGAAGACCCATGTTCGACCGCATCCGTACGGCGGCCCTCTTCGGGCTGCACCAGGCGACCGTTGCCGCCGGGATTTCGCTGTTCCCGGTGGCCGTTTTCGCCCGTAAGCAACTCGGTATCAACGTCCCCATCGGCCGGCTCGTCCAGACCACCGGCGAAGTGTACGAGGCCACCGAAGAGTGAACGCGTCGACGCCGTCGTAACCGCTCCGTTTTCGGACAGTTCCTTTTCAAAAGCGCCCGCTTCTCAGGAGCGTCGCCGATTCGGATCCGGTCGTTGTTTATAAGCGATCAGTGCTGGGAAGGCGATCACTTCCAAAGCCCCAGCCGCCGAGGACGGCTCACACCGCACGGTAACCGCAGCCTCACGCCTCCCCAGCCTCGCCGCGGCCGCCAGAGGCGGCCGCGGGCTCCCTCGCGCGTGCCGCTCGCGGCCTGACGGCCGCTCACGGGCACGCGCCGCCACATGCGATCCGAGACGAACAATTCGTGTGAGCCGGAGGGAAGCGTCGAGACGGACCAAAATCACCGCGTTCGCGGTTGGTTCGCGTACCTAGTTGCTTATAAATGGCATCGAGGCATTCGCCAACGCATAGACCCGTCGGAACCGGCGGTCGGTCCCCGAAGGGTTGCCTTTATCAGCGCGCCGGGCCAACGAAGGCGTAATGCGAACACCGACTGGCGACCTCTCTGACGGGCCGGCCGAGGAGTTAGGCCGCGATCAGCCCGTCTTCGGACCGGAGATTGGCGAGTTCGAACACAGCGAACGCCGCGCGGCGCAGGCCGACGGCGAGGGCGAAATGAAGACCGGGACCACGACGGTCGGCATCAAGACCGCCGACGGCGTCGTGATGGCGACTGACATGCGCGCCTCTCTCGGCGGCATGGTCTCCTCGAAGGACGTCCAGAAGGTCGAGGAGGTCCATCCCCGCGGCGCGCTGACCATCGCCGGCTCGGTCTCCGCCGCCCAGAACCTCATCTCGACGCTAAAAGCCGAGACGAGCCTCTACGAAACCCGCCGCGGCAAGGACATGTCCATGGAGGCGCTGTCGACGCTCACCGGGAACCTCCTCCGATCGGGCGCGTTCTACATCGTCCAGCCGATCCTCGGCGGCGTCGACGACGAGGGCTCCCACATCTACTCCATCGACGCCCTCGGCGGCACGACTGAGGAGGAGTACACCGTCACCGGCTCCGGCTCCCAGTACGCCCTTGGTGTCCTCGAACAGGAGTACGACGACGACGTGACCGTCGACGAGGCCAAGACCATGGCCGCGAAGGCGATCCAGTCTGCCGTCGAGCGCGACCTCGCGTCCGGCAACGGGATCAACGTCGCCGTCGTCACCGACGATGGCGTCGACATCACTCGCTACAAGGACTTCGACGACCTGCTGTAGACGCGGTCGCTCCGGTCGAAATCGACGTAGATCCGCTTCTGTCAGTATTTTTCGTCGTTTCGCTTTTTCTCGTTAGAACCGACTGAACCGATCGAACAGACTTCCGAACCTGACGAGTCAGGCGCCGCGGTCTTCAACGGCGTCGGCGTCCGTCGCGTCTTTCGCGTCCTCCACGTCCGTCGGCGACCGGATCCCGTCGCCCCAGTAGAATCGCGGTCCGAGGATTAGGTAGCCGACGGAGAGGAACAGCAGCGCGAACGCGAACCCCTCGCCGATCCACGCCGGGAGGAGTGACGTGACCATGTGGCCGACCGGAGTGAGGATCACGGCCGCCTGCACGACGCCCATCACGAGCGCGTCCTGCGCGTGGAGGTCGGGGTACGTGACCGTCGACCCCATCAGCAGCGCGAACGCGGCGGTCGCCGCGATGAGCAACGCGGGAGCGGTGTAGCCGGCGATGACGGCCGCGGCGAGCACCGTCGCCGCCAACGTCGTCGGCACGCCCACCGTCTCGCGCTCGTCGGCGTCGTAGGCCGTGTACATCCCGAGCCGGGCGACCGCCATCGAGACGAACAGGGCCGCGACGCCGACGCCGGCGGCGACGAGGATCGGATCGGTCGCGAACGAGCGTGCGTCGAGGACGACGAACGCCACGAGTGCGGCGGGTGCGACCCCGAACGACGCCACGTCCGCCAGCGAGTCGAGGTACGGCCCGGCGTCAGTGGATCCGCGGTGGCGTGCCACGACCCCGTCGAGCCCGTCCGCAACTGCGGCGAGCAGGATGAGACGGGCCGCGAGCTGAGGATCGACGGCGGCGGCGACGACCGCAAGAAAGCCGACCGCCGCGTTCGCCACCGTCACCGCGTCCGCGAGCCCGAGCCGCCCGACGAACCGCAAATACATACGAGATTGGTCGCCGAGCCGGGTTTTAGGGTTTGTTATCTGCGGAGCGCATAGATCACCGGCGGGCGGGTGGAGCCGTGCGATTCGCGAGGAGTTTGTCCGACGTCGGCCGAAGTATTAAGAACAGGATGGCCTAACGTCGTGACATGGATCCGATTACCCTCCAATCCGGCCTCGGGTTCGGCCTGGTGAGCGTCGGGCTGCTCTTCCTGCTGCTCGTGGTCATCACGCTCTGGCAGTCGTTCGAGATCGTCGACGCCTACGAGAAAAAGACACTCACGGTGTTCGGCGAGTACCGGAAGCTGCTTGAACCCGGGATCAACCTCATTCCACCGTTCGTCTCCCGCACCTACGCGTTCGATATGCGGACCCAGACGCTGGACGTTCCCCGCCAAGAAGCGATCACGCGGGACAACTCGCCGGTGACGGCGGACGCGGTCGTCTACATCAAGGTGATGGACGCCAAGAAGGCGTTTCTCGAAGTGGACGACTACAAGAAGGCCGTCTCGAATCTCGCGCAGACTACGCTCCGCGCCGTCCTCGGCGACATGGAACTCGACGACACGCTGAACAAGCGCCAAGAGATCAACGCGAAGATCCGCAAGGAGCTGGACGAACCGACCGACGAGTGGGGGATCCGCGTCGAGAGCGTCGAGGTCCGCGAGGTCAACCCCTCGAAGGATGTCCAGCAGGCGATGGAGCAGCAGACCTCTGCCGAGCGCCGCCGCCGCGCGATGATCCTCGAAGCGCAGGGGGAACGCCGCTCCGCGGTCGAGCAGGCCGAAGGTGACAAACAGTCGAACATCATCCGCGCACAGGGTGAAAAGCAGTCCCAGATCCTCGAAGCGCAGGGTGACGCGATCTCGACCGTCCTCCGCGCCCGCTCCGCCGAGTCGATGGGCGAGCGCGCCATCATCGAGCGCGGGATGGAGACCTTAGAGGAGATCGGGAAGGGCGAATCCACGACGTTCGTACTCCCGCAGGAGCTCACCAGCCTCGTCGGTCGCTACGGCAAGGCGCTGTCCGGCTCCGACGTTCAGGAGATGGAGGGGCTCGACGGCAAGGAGTTCGACGCCGACACCCGGAAGATGCTCGGGCTCGACGACATCGACGAGATCCTCGGCCAGATCGAGGAGTCCGCGGAGATGGACGTCGAGGAGCTAGAAAAGGAGGCTGAGGCGGTCAAGGCCGGCGGCGCCGGCGCAGACATCAAGTCGGCCGACGAGGTCATCCAAGAGATGGACGAAGAGGCCGTCGACGAGGACGTGGAGACCGAGCGCGAGAGCTGAGCGAGACCTTTCACCGCCGTCGTCAACGATTTTACGACCGGCGTCGATCGTGTGACACCGTCCAATACGCCCGAACGAAGTGTTTTTGTCGATTCAAATACTATTACGTTTCGTGACCGACGGGATCGACGGACGGAAACGCGAGACGCTCCGGCGGTTCGCCGCCATCGGAGCCGCCGCACCGTTCGTCGGGACCGCGAGCGCCGGAACCGGGAACGACGACACCGAACAAGCCGATACGAACGAGACCCGCGAGGCGATCCGCGGGTACGTGCCGACGACCCCCGGCGCTCACTTCTCGAAGCTCCGCGACGACCTCCACCTCGGAACTGGGGAGGCACAACACCACCTCCAAAAACTGGAGGAGGACAGTGAAATCGAGTCGACAAAGGACGCCGACTACCGTCGGTACTTCCCGGCTGGCAGGTTTGACGGGCTCGACAAGCGCGCGCTCGGGTACCTTCGGCGCGACACCCCTCGCGGGATGATACTCGCGCTGTTGCGCGATCCGACAGCGACCGGCGCGGAACTGGCCGCCGAACTGGGCGTCTCCCGGCCGACGGTGAGCACCGCCGCCGCTGACCTCGAGGCGGCCGGCCTCCTCGACCGGACCGACGGCTACACGCTGACCGAACCAGAGCGGCTACTCACGCTCGTGGTTCGATACGCTGACTCCTTCGACGCTGACGCCGTCGCCTTCGCAGACGATGCGGCGTCGCTGGTCGCGTACGACCCGTAATCGACCCGCTCGCTGGGAGGGTGGACTGCGCTCCTACGCCGTGACCATCCACGTCGTCCCCGACGAGTAGCCCCACTTCTCGACATCGATGTCTGCGGCCGCGTCGGCGACCGCGCTCATGTTCGCACCGACCTCCTTCGCCGAGAGATCGAGCTCGTCGGCGATCAGCCGCGACTTGAAGTACGTCTGCTCGGCGGCGTTTTCGCGGAGGTACCGCAGGATGCTCGCCTGTTTCGCGGAGAGGCCGGCTGATTCGACGGCGACCGCGTCCGATTGGACCGTGCTCATACCCGATACAGGTCGTGTTACCTGATAAGGCGGTTGGTAGACCGGGTTAACACGCCGCAGTCATGCGATTTTCCTTGCTGAAGAGGTCACAGCGGGGGGACGACCACCGGGTTTCGGTACGATCCTCGAACGTCGGGGGTGCCCGTGGTCCGGATCAGTACACGTCGGAGACAGGATCAGTATACGTCGGAGACGAACGGGCCAAAGGCGCTCGCGACCGCGGTCGCGAGGGCGCCCGCGCGGTCGACGCGGCCGTTTGTGAGCGCGCCAGCGGCGCCACCGCGTCTCGCCACGCCGGTCGTGTCGAGGACGTCGTCCATCACGGGGCCGAGCTCCTCCCCGTCCTCGATCCGGGTGGCGACTGAAGCGGGGAGTTCCAGGCTCGGCCCCGCGCCGCGGCCGACCCGTGACCCGTCCGAGACGGCGGCCCACATCACGAGAAAGATTCCGTCTGCGCCGTCGAAGTGGGCGACGCCGCCCTCGATACCGACCGCGAGGTCGTACGTGTCGGGCTCCGTGTCGAGGACGGCCGCAGCCCGGTTCTCCGCGCCGGCGATCGTCTCGGTGTGGCCGGTCGGCTGTTCGCTCACACCGGAGGGGACCGGAACGGCCTCGACCGCGACCGTCTCCGGGTCGTCGGGGAGGCCGTCGAGAAGGGACGACTCGGCGTCGCGGGGATCCGCTCCGGGGCCGGACTCGGTCGCGATACCGAGCGCCTGTTCGACCGCGCGCCGCTTCACCGGGTTGCCGCTGCCGACGCCGATTCGCATACCCGTTATCGAGCGACCGGCTACGAATACGTCTCGATCTCGGGATGGAACAGCCTCGCCAGCCGCTCGACGCCGTCGATCAGCGCGGGGCTCGGCTGGTTCAAGAGGGAGTCGTCGATCACGTGGACGGGGGCGTCGACGGCCCAGTCGCGTTCCTCGACGGTCGCGGGATCGATCCGATCGCCGTGGCCGCAGACGTGGACGACGACGTGGTCGGGGGTGGCCCGCTCGACGGCGGCGAGGTCGACCTCGCGGGAGCGCTCGCCGGGGTCGACGAAGGGGTATCGGCCGCCGGCGGCGCGCACGGCGTCGGGGACCCAGTTGCCGGCGGCCATCGGCGGGTCGGACCACTCCTCACAGTAGACGATCGGGCGCGGGCGATCCACGACCGCGCCGGCGATCCGGTCGAGTCGCTCCCGAGCCTCGGCAGCGAGACGGTCGCCGGCCTCAGATCGCCCCACGTCCGCACCGCGGGCGGCAAAGGTCGCGACTACCTCGTCGAGCGTCGCGGGCTCGCGGTGCCGAACGGCGAACCCGCGCTCGCGGCAGTCGTCGGCGAGATCGCTCTGGAGCCCGTCGCTGGTGAGGACGGCGTCGGGATCGAGGTCGGCGACGCGGTCGAGGTCGGGGTTCAGCCACCCGCCGAGGGCAGCGGGAGAATCCATCCCGTGCGTGGCGCCCGCGTCTTCCGAGAGATCGCAGTGGTTCGTGACGCCGACCAGGATCTCGGCGGCGCCGAGAGCGGTTACGGTCGCTGTCGCACTCGGTGCCAGCGAGACGACGCGTGGATCGCTCATGGGGAGCGGATCGGACGCTGCCGGCCCAAGCGTTTCGGTCGGCAGGCGATATCCCCGAAAACACGTGATAGATCGTGTCCTTTCGTCGGGATTCCGGCGACACGTTCCGGTCGTTTTAAGTTTGGTTCCGCCCTCTATTGGACAAGATCGCTCTCGGGCCGTGTTCAGTTACCGAGAGGGGGTTTAGCCATGAGTGAACGACTACACACGCGGGGGAGTCGCTCCCGAACAGAGACAGACGAGAAGGAATCGGAACAGACTGACGAGACGTTGAGCTGTCCGGAGTGCGACGGCAACGTCATCAACGACGAGGAACACGGCGAGAGCGTCTGCGCCGACTGCGGGCTCGTCGTCGAGGCCGACTCGGTTGACCGCGGGCCGGAGTGGCGCGCGTTCGACTCCCGAGAGAAAGACGAGAAGAGCCGCGTCGGCGCCCCGACAACCAACACGATGCACGACAAGGGGCTCTCGACGAACATCGACTGGCGCGACAAGGACGCGTACGGTCGGTCGCTCGGCGCGCGCCAGCGCCAGAAGATGCAGCGGCTCCGCAAGTGGAACGAGCGGTTCCGCACCCGCGACTCGAAGGAGCGCAACCTCAAGCAGGCGCTCGGCGAGATCGACCGGATGGCCAGCGCGCAGGGCCTCCCGGACAACGTCCGCGAGACGGCCTCCGTTATCTACCGCCGCGCGCTCGACGAGGATCTGCTCCCCGGTCGCTCTATCGAGGGCGTCTCGACCTCCTGCGTGTACGCCGCCGCCCGGATGGCCGGCGTCCCGCGCAGCCTCGACGAGATCGCCGACGTGTCCCGCGTCGAGAAGGCCGAGATCGCCCGGACGTACCGCTACGTCGTCCGCGAGCTCAAGCTCGAAGTGAAGCCGGCCGACCCCGAGCAGTACGTCCCCCGGTTCGCCTCCGACCTGGAGCTCTCCGAGGAGTCCGAGATGCGCGCGAAGAGCCTCCTGCGCAACGCCAAGGAGAAGGGCGTCCACTCGGGCAAGTCGCCGGTGGGCCTCGCCGCGGCCGCCGTCTACGCCGCCGCCCTCCTCACCAACGAGAAGACGACGCAGGCCGCCGTCTCGGAGGTCGCCGACATCAGCGAGGTCACCATCCGGAACCGGTACCACGAGCTGTTAGAGGCCGAGGACGGCCTCGTCGCCTGAGCTGACCGGACGACCCATTTCTGACGCTGTCGGTTCCGTTTCGCGCCAGACGTACACACATAAGTCCCCGCCCCTGGAAGCCTCGCGTATGTTCGAGGAGTTCGTCCTGACCGCGAGCACGGCCGACCTCTCGGAGGAGCCGCAGGCCCGTGAGCACGCCGACGCCGTGGAGTTCCGGATGGATCTGGCGAGTGACCCGCTCGCCCAGCTTGACACGTACGACGGCGAGCTCCCGCTGCTCGTCACGAACCGGGCGTCGTGGGAGGGCGGCGAGGCCGACGACCTCGGACGGTACGACGCGCTCACAACCGCGCTCACCCACGACGCAGTCGCCGCCGTCGACATCGAGCTTGCCGCCCTCCGCGGGAACGCACCGGAGGGAGAGGAGTCACACGCGACCGCACTCCGGAATACGGCCCGCGAGACAGACGTCGCGGTGGTCGTCTCGGTCCACGACTTTGAGTCGACGCCCGAGCCCGCGGCGCTCGTTGACCTGCTCGCCGACGCGGCCGCCGAAGGCGACGTGGGAAAGCTGGCGACGACCGCGGCCGCGTCCGAGGACGCGCTCGCGATGATCGAGGCGACCCACGAGGCGACCGCGGCGGGCCATCGCGTCGCGACGATGTGCATGGGCGAACCCGGCCGGCACACCCGCGCGGTCACCCCCCTGTACGGCTCGAAAATCGGCTACGCGCCCGTCGATCCCGCGAACGCAACGGCGCCCGGCCAGTACCCGCTCGCGACGCTCAGAGGACTCGTCGACGGACTGCGCGGCGACGACGTTGGCGAATGAGTCGCTTATAAACCCGGAGAGACGGCGTCGGCCACTTATAAACCGACAGCGGTGGCGCGCCGGTGAGCGCCCAACAGGCGCGAACCGCCCGCGAGGGACTCGGGCACCCGGAGCAACGCGGAGGGTGACCGACGAGGCTGGGGAGGCGTGAGGCTGCGGTTGCGGTGCGGTCGGGGCGGGACTCAAAGGGGCAGTCGCGAGGGCGGTGCAGGCGACGCAAGCACCGCAGGAGCGAGTGAAACGAGCGACGAGGAGCGAGTGAAACGAGCGACGAGGAGCGCAGCGAGCGTGCACCGCCCTCGCGACTAGGGCTTTGGAGGTGTTCACCGTCGATCAGTCGTCAACCGCTTATAACCGAGCGACTGGGGCTTTGGCGAAGTTCGCTCCTGCGGCACCAGATCCCAGTTATAAACCATCATCAAAGCCGTCGACCGCATCCCCGTACACCACTTGACATCCTCCCCGCGCTAAAGCGCGAGGCTTTCTCCTCGATTCTACGTAAAGAGCCAAACCGCTTTACGACCGCCCCCGTAAGTGACGCCAATGGCGACGTGCGACGTGTGTGGGGAGTACGAGAACCTCCCGTACCAGTGTAACCGGTGCGGCAAGACGTTCTGTGCCAACCACCGACTGCCCGAGAATCACAACTGTCCGGGCCTCGCCGAGTGGGACGACCCCGGCGGCGTCTTCGACAGCGGCTTCGACGGGAGCGTCGAGAGCGGCGGCGCGGGCGGGTCAGGCGACGGTGCGTCCGCAGGCGTCACGGACCGCGTCAAACAGCGAATCGACCGCGAGACGAGCACTGGCGGGATTGTGAGCTATTTCCGCGGGAACGCGACATATGCCCTGCTGGCGGCGATGTGGATCACGTTCCTCGCGCAGTGGGCCGTAACCCTCCTCTTCGGCGAGGCCGCCCACAGCCAGATCTTCGTCCTCCGATCGGACGCGATCGGCAACGTCTGGACGTGGGTGACCTCCGTGCTCTCGCACTCGCGGTTCGGACTGTTCCACATCATCGGCAACAGCATCGTGATCTTGTTCTTCGGCCCACTCGTCGAGCGCGCGGTCGGCTCCCGCCGCTTCGTCGGGTTCTTCTTCGCGTCGGGGATCCTCGCCGGCCTGGGCCACGTCCTGTTCGCGATCGCGACGGGCGCCCCGACGACGGGCGTGCTCGGTGCCAGCGGTGCCGGCTTCGCGATCTTAGGCGTGCTCACCGTGTGGCGGCCGAACATGCAGGTGCTCCTCTTCTTCGTCATCCCGATGAAGATCAAGTACCTCACGTGGGGGATCGCGCTCATCTCGGCGGTGCTCGTCGTCCAAAGCGGCACGGGCGGCGTCGGCGGCATCGCGCACCTCGCCCACCTGATCGGCTTCGCGATCGGACTCGCGTTCGGCAAGCGAAACGAGAGCCTCGCGCGGTCCGCGGGCGGTCCCGGCGGGATGCAGATGGGCGGCGCGAGAGGGCCGGGCGGTCCCCGAGGACCGGGCGGGCCCGGCGGGCGGTTCTGAATGGCGCCCCCGGCCGATCTCCCACAAGGCCACCCGGACAACATCGAACGCCCCGAGCTTCTCCCGGATCCGTCGCTGTCGCGCGCAGAGATGGAGTCGCTTCAGCGCGAGCTGGCGGCGACGGCGACGTTCGCAGACGACCACGGGATCGACCCGGCCGTGGTCGCGATCGACGAGCCCGCAGACCTAACCGACGGGCTGCCGGACGCGCGCCAAGAGACGCTGCCGGGCACGCACCCGAACACCGGCGATCCCGACGCGCCGGTCGTCGTGGGGATCGATCAGGCGTTCCTGACGCCGGATGACGGCGAGGATCGGGCCGTCTCCGCCGCGGTCGCGATCCGCGACGGCGTCGTGATCGAGTACGCGAGCGCCATCACGCCACTCTCGATCCCCTACATCCCGGGCCTCCTCGCGTTCCGGGAAGGCGAACCGATACTGGCCGCGCTCGACGCCCTCGACGCCGAGCCGGATCTGCTGGTCTGTGACGGCTCCGGCCGCATCCACTTCCGGGAGGCCGGCATCGCGACCCACGTCGGCGTCCTGCTGGACGTGCCGAGCGTCGGCGTCGCGAAGAGTCTACTGTGCGGCGTGCCCGACGAGTCCACCGACGAGCGGCCGGCGGGGTGGCGAACCCCAATCCGTGCGGACGGGTCGGTGGAGACAGCGGGTAGCGCCGGCGACGCCCCCGTCATCGGCCACGCCTTCCAGTCTCGACAGTACCCGAACAGCCGGCGCGTGAACCCCCTGTACGTGAGCCCCGGCCACCGGGTGTCGCCCGCGACGACGGTCGAACTCGTCGAGGCGCTGTGTGCGGGCTACAAGCTCCCGGAACCGACCCGGATCGCGGACGCATACGCCGACGCCGTGAAGCGGGACGCGGTGCGAGCGTGAGGCGTGAATCGGGCTCCGATATTCGTGCCACCGGTTGCCACAGTCAGGCGGTTTATATACTGTGGACTGCGAACGCGAAGACATGGGAGACGAGGAGACCGAGGGCCCGATGTCTGCCGAGGAGTTCCGATCGCTGACGGACGGACTGGTTCGACAGAGCTCCGGCGGCGGGACCACCGTGTACAAAAACGCCGCGGGAGTTGGCTGCCCGAACCCCGACTGCGACCGCGGCGTCTTTCAGACGCTGTTCGTCAGCGATCACGGCTGGCAGCAGATCGGTGCGACCCGTGACGGAATCGATCTGTGCCTCTGTAACACCGAGTCGAAGCGGCTCGTTTTCATTCACGACGAGTAGCGGACCGCTCTGGCAGCCCCCAACAGCCGGGGACGCCCGAGCCGACCGAGAGCCTTCTCAGTCGTCCGCCGTCGACTCTCCGCCCGCGTTCGCGGCACACCGGTTCGGACCGAGCTCCAACTCGATCGCCGCGGTCTCGTCCGGCGGCGACTCGACGCCGCGGTTCGCCGCGATGACGGCCTCGTAGTTCGGCGGCTTCTCCGGGAGCGTCGCCGTAATCCGCTCCACGAACGCCTCGCGGTCGAGCCCGAGAACGTCGAGCCCGCGGCGCACCGTGCCCACCGTCGTCGTTACCGGCTCGCCGGGCACGACATCGCCGGTCGTCCCGTCGTTCGCGACCGCGAAGTGGCCGGGACAGACGACGATATCGTCGGGCTCCGCGAGCAACGTCCCGTGGAGCGAGTCGTAGAGGCGCTCGGCGCCGGTCGCCGCGCCGGCGCTCTCGGTCTCCGGCTCACCAGCCGCGTCGTCTCCCGCCGCGTCATCCTCTGCCGCATCGCCGCCCGCCGCGAACTGCAGTTCCGTCCGGCCGACACTGTCGGTGAAAAGCGTGTCGCCGGTGAGCACCGCCGACCGCCCGATCAGATAGCTCGCGCCGTCGTCGGTATGGCCGGGGGTCGCGAGCGCTTTCACGCTGACCCCGCCGACATCGAGCGTCTCGTTGCGAGCGAGCGGCTCGAACGCGTACGCCACGTCGCGCTCGGCGGCCGCCGCCGGGAGGTAGTAGGGTACGCCGAGCTCGTCCGCGAGCGTCCGACCGCCGGAGAGGTGGTCGGCGTGGACGTGGGTGTCGAGGACCGCCGCGATCGAGGCGTCGCGCGCGGCGGCCGCCTCCCGCCACTCGTCGCCGTGACGGGAGACGTCGACTGCGATGGCGACGTGGTCGGAGCCATCGGAGTCGACGGCGCTATCCGCCTTCTGTCCGCCCACCACGAGGTACCCGAGACATCCCTTCGCGCGCCGCTGGATCTGGACGACGTCGAGCGGGTCGTCGCCCGCCTCGGGGAGCGGAACCGCGGTCCGGTCGTACACACTCGACCAGCCGCGCATCCCGTCCGCGACGACCGTGACGTCGTCGTAGCCCGCGGCCTCCAGCTCTTCGGCGAAGTCGAGCGAGGCCTTCCCCTTCGCGCAGGCCGTGACGATCGCGTCGCCGGGTCCGAGTCCGGTTTCGGCTTCGAAGTCGCCGAGGTCGAACTCGTGGGGCGGCTTGTAGAAGTAGTGGATGGAGTCGGCAATCCGCCAGCTCTCGTAGCTCTCGCGAGGGCGTGTGTCGACGAGGGCGAACGACCGCTCGTCGCGTCGTCGCTCGTCGATCCTGTCGCTGAACGTGTCCGCGTCGATGACGGTTGTCATGGTTGACACTTGGTGCCGGACAGCAAAATACTGTTCGTGGGATCCGGTGAGGTCCGAACTGCGGTGACGGTCCGAGGCGCCCGCGATGGACAGGTTTTAGCCCGGCGACCTGACACATCGGCGCATGGTTGAGGCGTTCGCGGTCGCCAGCGGGAAGGGCGGCACGGGAAAGACGACGAGCACGCTCGCGCTGGGGATGGCGCTCGCCGAGGAACACGACGTCACCGTCGTCGACGCCGACACGGGAATGGCGAACTTGCTGTTCCACGCCGGGCTCGACGACGCGACGGTCACTCTCCACGACCTTCTCGTCGAGGGGACTGCGACGGCGGTCTCGGAGGCGACGTACGACCGGTTCGGACTCTCCGTCGTCCCCTGCGGCACGTCGCTCGCGGGCTTCGAGGCGGCCGAACCGGGCCGGCTTCGCGAGGTCGTCGCCGAACTCGCCAGCGACACCGACGTGCTGCTGCTCGACTCGCCGGCCGCGCTCGGCTCGAAGTCGGCGGTGCTACCGGTCGTCCTCGCCGACCGCGTCGTGGTCGTCGTCGAGCCGACGATACCCGCGCTCTCGGACGGGCTGAAGGTTCAGGAGTACGCGCGCTCCTACGGAACGGAGACGGCAGGCGTGCTGTTCAACAAGGTCCGCGACGACGCCGCCGATGTGGCCGAGCAGGCCGAGCAGCGCTTCGGCGGCCCCGTCCTCGCTAACGTTCCCGACAGCGACGCCGTCAGGGCGGCGAGACGCGCGGGGGAGCCCCTCCTCGCACACGCTCCCGAGAGCGAGCCGGCCGCCCGCTACCGGCGGGCCGCGGCCCGGCTCGATGTGCGCGACGGCGACGAGGGGGCCGTCGCCGACCGCTTCCGGAGCGCGGTCGTCCCCGACACGCCATGACCGGAACCACGGGTTCGCCGGAACTGCGGATCCCTCGCGGGGATCTGCTCCGCTCGCGCGTCGTCTCCGACGTTGGCACGACGCTCGCCCGAGCGCTCGACCGGGAGCTGACCGGCTACGCGACGCTCGTGCCACAGGAGACGCTCCTGTTGGAGGGCGACGCCCGCGGCGTCGTCACCTTCGCAGACGGCGTCCCCGTACTGGCGTACAACACGGTGAGCGACAGCGGCGGCCCGGACGCCCTCGCCGAGCTCGCGGTCCCGGGCCCCTATCGCGTCGAACTGTACGCGGTCGAGGATGGCACGCTCGAAACCGCCCACGAGGAAGACGCGCTCCGCGTCGCTCCCGGCGCCGCGGCGACCGAACTCGCCGACGACCAAGCGCTCGCCGACCGGACCCGCGACGCCGCCCCCGAGGAACGACTGGACGCCGGTCGCGACGATGACAGCGACGCGGTCGCGGCGTTCCTCGAAGACGACGAACGGATAGAGGCGATCCGCGAACAGGCGCGCTCAGAGGCGGCCGAGCGGGCGTCCGAGTGGGGGCTTGACGACGCGCTCGCGGAGGGGGACGGAGGCGATCTCGAGTAACTTGCCACAGCAGTTAGGTCGGTCGGCCCCGTACATCGATCATCACCGTCCTTCGTCTCCTCTGCTTGACGGCGCCGAACGACTTCGCCGACTGGTACGCCGCGAGCCGCGCGTACACCCGCCACGTCGCCGAGGGGATGGGGTTTGAGGGAGCCGACGCGCTCGACGGGGCACAGATAGCGGCCTCTCTCCGCGAGGATCCGTCGCGACTGTCGCCAGCGGCGGCCCGCTCCGTCGCGGCGACGCTGCTCGCCGACGGTCGGTTCTCCGAGCCGTACTGCGAGTGGCTCCCGACGTGGTACGAACTCGCCCTGATCGCGCCGGTCCGGTACGGCGAGTGGCGGCTCCGACGGGTCGCCGCCGCGGTCGCGGACGCCGCGAACGTGACGGTGACCGCGCCACGATTCTCTCGACCGCGAGACGTGACCGTCGACGGCAGACCGGCGCTTGCCTTCGTCTCCGGCTTCCGCGAGCGGTTCCTGCTCGCCGACGCGTTGTTGCATCTGGAGTGGTTCGAACACGCCGCGGCCGCCGACGGCATCGAGGTCCCGGCGGCGCTCGTCGACCGAACCCGGGAGGAGTCGCTGTCGTACTACGGCGGCAAGCGCGATCGACTCTCCGAGCCGGTACAGCGGTTCCAGCGACTGCTGTTCGCCGACGACGCGTGGGTCCGACGGGTGGACGAGAGCTACGGGCTCGACAGCTACTTGTTCGGCCTCTGGGAGCGCTTCCTACGCGCGGAGCGGGAGCGTCTCGGCGACGAGAAATAGTTATAGCACCCGTAACACGTTACAGAGTGGATCGAGCGCGTGGAAGGTAAGTATAGAGGGGCCCCACCCAATCATCCACTGCGAACCGATCGCAGGTTCGTCCCCACTCCCCTCGCGTTTTCGGCCCTCATTTGCCCCACAACCCCGCAGCGCATCGAGACGCTCGATTACTCGTCACCGAGTAATCTTTTATTCATAGTTGTGCATGCCGGAAGATTCATACGTCGGCTCTCGGATCCTCCGAATATACGAATGGCAGTACTCTGGCTCAAGGATGTCGACGCTGACGATGTCGGGACCGTCGGCGGGAAGGCGGCTTCGCTCGGAGAGCTCATCGGCGCGGGGCTCCCGGTTCCACCGGGGTTCACGGTCACCGCGGGCACGTACCGCACCTTCATCGAGGAAGCGGAGATCGATGAGGAGCTGTTCGCCGCGGTGGACGTCGACCCAGAGGACTCCGTCGCGCTCCGAGAGGCCGAAGAGACGGCGGCGGAGCTAATCTTAGAGACGCCGCTTCCCGACGACGTTCGCGAAGAAATCGTCGAACGGTACCGGACGATGGGTGACGGCGATGACGAAGCGTTCGTCGCGGTTCGCTCGTCTGCGACGGCCGAGGACCTCCCGGACTCCTCGTTTGCCGGCCAGCAGGAGACCTTCCTCAACGTTCGCGAGCAGGACCTGATCCGACGGGTGAAAGAGTGCTGGGCGTCGCTTTTCACCCAGCGCGCGATCTACTACCGGCAGCAACGGGGGTTCCCGCACGCCGATGTCGACATCGCGGTCGTGGTCCAGCGGATGGTTGACGCCGAAAAGTCCGGCGTGATGTTTACCAGCCACCCTTCGACCGGCGACCCGCAGATTACGATCGAGGCTGCGTGGGGGCTCGGCGAGGCGGTCGTCTCCGGGACGGTCTCGCCAGACAACTACGTGTACGACCGCGAGCGAGGTGCTGTCGACGAGGTGACCGTCGCGGACAAGAAGGTGGAGATGGTCAAAGACGCCGAGACCGGCGAGACCGTTACGCTAGAGGTCGACGACGAACGCCGGAACAGCCGGGTGCTCTCCGACGAGGAGATCGCGGAACTCGTCGAGCTCGGGAAGCGCGTCGAAGACCACTACGGGACGCCACAGGACGTAGAGTGGGCGATATACGCCGGCGATATCTACATGCTGCAGTCCCGCCCGATCACGACGATCCAGGAGGACGCCGGGAGCGGGCGAGAGACTGACACGGGCGAATCCGCAGAGAACATCGCTGGTAAAGACGACGTGGACGACGACACGAGTGACGGCGTTGCCGCCAACGGTGCAGGCGATCGGGACGACGCGAGCGACGATGCCGACGTGCTCGTCAATGGACTCGGCGCCAGCCCGGGCGTCGTCTCCGGAGCCGTTCGGATCGTCCATAAGCTCGATCACCTCGACCAGGTACAGGAGGGCGACGTGATGGTCACCGAGATGACGATGCCGGACATGGTCCCCGCGATGAAACGCGCCGCCGGGATCATCACCGACGAGGGCGGGATGACGAGCCACGCCGCGATTATCTCTCGGGAACTTGGCGTTCCGGCCGTCGTCGGCACCGGAAATGGGACCCGGGTCCTGAACGACGGACAGAACGTCACGCTTGACGGCGACAAGGGCACCGTCCGTGCCGGCGCCACCGCGGACGCCGAATCCGGCGAGGAGTTCGAGCCGGTCGAGG
Source organism: Halorubrum lacusprofundi ATCC 49239 (assembly GCF_000022205.1). NCBI lineage: Archaea > Methanobacteriati > Methanobacteriota > Halobacteria > Halobacteriales > Haloferacaceae > Halorubrum > Halorubrum lacusprofundi. The sequence continues at coordinate 612,435 of NC_012029.1, read as the reverse complement.
CGGCGCGGCCGGAGACCCCCGTCAAGCCGATGACGGCGACGGAGGTGAAGGTGAACGTCTCGATCCCGGAGGCGGCCGAGCGCGCCGCGGCGACCGGCGCCGACGGGGTCGGCCTGCTTCGGATCGAACACATGGTGCTGTCGCTCGGGAAGACTCCCGAGAAGTATATCGCCGACCACGGCGCCCGCGCGTATCAGGACGAACTCATCGAGGGCGTCCGGCGGGTCGCCGACGAGTTCTATCCCCGGCCGGTCAGGGTCCGGACCATCGATGCCCCGACCGACGAGTTCCGGGAACTGGAGGGCGGCGAGGGCGAACCGGCCGAACCCAATCCGATGCTCGGCTGGCGCGGGATCCGCCGGAGCCTTGACAAGCCCGAGCCGTTCCGTCAGGAGCTGGCCGCGTTCGCTCGGCTCTACGAGATGGGATACGACAACTTGGAGGTGATGTTCCCCCTCGTCAACGACGCAAACGACGTCGAGGGAATCAAACGGCACATGCGCGAGTCCGGGATTGATCCCGAGACACACCGGTGGGGCGTGATGATCGAGACACCCGCGAGCGCGCTTCAGATCGAGGATCTCGCGGCCGCCGGGATCGACTTCGCCTCCTTCGGCACGAACGACCTCACGCAGTACACGCTGGCGGTCGACCGCAACAACGAGCACGTCGCCGACCGGTTCGACGAACTCCACCCGGCGGTGTTACAGTTGATCGGCGACACGATCGAGACGTGCCGGGAGCTGGGCGTCGACACGAGCATCTGCGGACAGGCGGGATCGAAACCCGAGATGGTCGACTTCCTCGTCGAGGCGGGCATTTCCTCCATCTCGGCGAATATCGATGCGGTCCGAGATGTGCAACACGAGGTGAAACGGACCGAACAGCGGCTCCTCCTCGACTCGGTCCGCTGACGCGGCCGCAGGAGGCGATCTGTGCAGGCGAGAGCGCCCGGAGCGGAACGGGTAAGACCCTCCGCGGTAACGTTCGGTCGAATGCAGCAGCCCGAGCCGCAATCGTTCGACCGGGTGCTCTCCTCGATGTGCACCGAGCCGCATCCCGCGGCCCGAGAAGCGGCGGAGCGATTTCTCGCGACGAATCCGGGCGACCCGGCCACGTACGAGGCGGTCGCGTCGTTGGAGGAGCGCGCGATCGAACTGCTCGCGACGCTCGCAGAACACCCGACACCGACCGACGCTGCGGGCTATGTCACCTCCGGCGGCACGGAGGCGAACGTACAGGCGGTCCGGTCCGCGCGGAACCGCCACGACGCGAGCGACGTGAACGTCGTCGTCCCCGAGAGCGGCCACTTCTCCTTTCATAAGGCGGCGGAGCTACTCGACGTAGAACTCCGGACGGTGCCCGTCGACGACGACTTCCGGACCAGAACCGATGCCGTCTCGGCAGCTGTCGATGACGCGACCGCACTGGTCGTCGGTGTCGCCGGAACCACGGAGTACGGACGGGTGGACCCGATTCCGGAGCTGACACGGATCGCACACGAGACTGGTGCGCGGATGCACGTCGACGCGGCGTGGGGCGGGTTCGTGCTCCCCTTTACCGACGGCGAGTGGTCGTTCGACGACGCCGCCGTCGACACGCTGACGATCGACCCGCACAAGTTCGGGCAGGCGGCGGTGCCGGCCGGCGGACTCCTCGCCCGCGACGCCGCGGCGCTGGACGCGCTCGCAGTCGACACGCCCTACCTGGAGACGCGGTCGCAGGCGACGCTGACGGGCACGCGGAGCGGCGCGGGCGTCGCCGGGGCGGTCGCCGCGATGGAAGCGCTGTGGCCGGACGGCTACCGCGACGCGGTCGAGCGCGCGACCGCCAACGCCGAGTGGCTCGCGTCGGCGCTCGCAGAGCGCGGGTACGAGGTGGTCGACCCGGAACTGCCGCTCGTCGCCGCGGCGCTCCCCAGGTCCGAGTTCGACGCGCTACGGGAGGCGGGCTGGAAGGTCTCGCGGACGAGCCACGGCGAGTTGCGCGTCGTCTGTATGCCCCACGTGACTCGGGAGGCGCTCCGGGCGTTCGTGGCAGACCTCGATCGAATCCGGGAGTGACCGGCGAGGACGTTGCAGTGGCTGACAGGGAGACCGTGTCACTGGGCGGTCGGAATGGCGAACAGGCGGCGCTCGTCGGTCCCGGGGGGTTCGCCGCGCGACTGCCTCGGCCGCGCCGGGACGTGCGTCAAATCACACAGCAGGTTGGTCCCGGTATCCGGAATAAGCGGTCGGAGCCGACAGTGCAAAAGGCAACTCGGCGCCGACGAGGCCCCAACGAGAGCCCAATCGCTTTTCACCCGAACCGCGGCCACCGCCGCCGTGATCCCCTTCAGCGACCTCGCCCGCGCCGCTTACTGCCCGCGACAGCTCTACTACGCGCGCCGCGCCGACGATCGAAATGTTCCCGGCGAGGCGCGCGCCCGGATCGACCTCGCCTTTCGGTATCCGACGCTTGTCGATGCGTCGGACGCGACGCTCCGGCGACTGCCGATCCGCCGGTCGCCCGCCGCGTACCGCCGGAACCTCTCGCGGCTCCGCGAGCGCGCCGACTACGAGCGGCTCACCGATCCCGAACACGAGCGCGTCTTCCGATCGGGGAAGGACTGCCACGGGACGGTCCACAAGGTGTTCGCGGCTGGAACGGACTCCGACCCTCCGGTCCCCACCGTCGTCTCACCGGGCGAACCGCCTGAGAACGGCGTCTGGGAGTCGCAGGCGGTCAGGGCCGTCGCCGTCGCCAAGGCGGTCGCATGGGAGCGCGAGCGTGAGGTACCGCGCGCGCTCATCGAGTACCCGAGCGTCGGTACCGTTCGCGAGGTCCAGCTCACGACTCGGAAGAAGGCCGCCTACCGGCGGGCGCTGCGGGCTGTTCACGCGATCGACGGCCCACCGTCGCGCGTCGACGACGATCGGTGCTCCGCCTGCGACTACCGGGATCGGTGCGGGACCGGGCGGCGGTCGTTTCGGTCGCTGCTGGGGTGAGTCGACGCGGTCGGACGAGGTCCGACGCTTCTGAGTCCGCCGACTACGGCGAGAAGGAGGTCCCGCACTCGGAGCAGGTGAACCGGAATCGCCCCTCGTCGGTCATTTCGGTCGCGTGTGTACGCTCCTCGCCGCACTCGCGACACTCGATCAGCGACTCGATCTGGTCCCAGTCGTGACGCGCGCCGGGCGCGCCGAACGCCCACGCGACGACATCCTCGTCGGCGTCTTCGCGCACGAAGCCGGACTGGAACTCGCCCGGCGCAAACCGTATCAGTTCGCCGGCTCCCACGTCGACTCGCTCGCGCTCTCGACCTACCTCAAAGGTGGCGGTTCCCGAGAGCACGTAGAACACCTCCTCTTGGTCGCCGTGCGTGTGGAGTCCGCCCGAGAATGCATCTCCCGGGGCGAGTTCGAAGTAGTTCATCGCGACGTGTTCGGTGTCGAGGACGCGCGAAACCGGCTTTCGCACGTCGTGGACACCCATCGGATTCGTGACGACGTCGACATCGTCGATCGCGGCTTTCCGCATACTGTTCCGTCCGACGGCGGCCGTATAACCGTATCCCCCGGTCGGACCCCGATATCGGATCCGCGCTCGCTCTTCGGACAGGTCACCCGAGACGCTGTGAGTCCCGGATCGGCCAAAGCTGTCGCAATCCGACGGTTTATCCGTGTGTGACTCATCGACACGGATACGAATGACACGAGACGCTCGTGATCGTTCGGAGGATAGAGGAAGTCGCCTCACGGCGGCTGGCCGCGAAATTCTCCGACGATAACGATTCCGGGGCACGACCGCCCCGCGGCGGCACCGACCCCGAACCCACCGTAGAGCCGACGGACTCCCTTTTGACCCGAACACAACTCACCACACTCGACGAGGTACAGCTGTTAGACACGACGCTCCGCGACGGCGAGCAGATGCCGGGCGTCTCGCTGACGCCGGCCGAGAAGGTCGACATCGCCCGCGAGCTCGACGCGGCCGGGATGCACCTGATCGAAGCTGGTTCGGCGTGCACCTCCGAGGGCGAACGCGAGGCCATCCGCCGGGTGGCCGATGAGGGGCTCGACGCGACCGTGACGAGCTTCGCCCGCGGCGTGAAAGCCGACATCGACCACGCGCTCGACTGCGGCGTCGACGGGATCAACCTCGTCGTCCCCGCCTCGGACAAACACGTCGAGACGAAGGTGGGATCGACCCGCGACGACGTGGTCGAGACGACCGTCGAGCTCGTCGAGTACGCCACGGACCACGGGCTGTGGGTCGAGGTGCTCGGCGAGGACGGCTCGCGCGCCGACCTCGACTACCTCGAACGCCTGCTCGGCGCCGGCCTCGACGCCGGTGCAGACCGAATCTGCTACTGCGACACCGTCGGTGCGGCCGACCCGGAGCGCACCGCGGCGGTCGTCTCCCGGCTCGCCGACCGCGGCCCGACGAGCCTCCATACCCACGACGATCTCGGTTTCGGCGTGGCGAACGTCCACGCGGGCCTGAAGGCGGGCGCCGACACCGTCCACGGAACCGTGATGGGCGTCGGCGAGCGCGCTGGCAACGTCGCGTTGGAGGAGGTCGCCATCGCGCTCGATCAGTCGTACGATATCGACACCGTCGAGCTGGAGCGGCTCTATCGGCTCTGCCGGACGGTCTCGGAGGCGACCGGCGTCGCGCTCCCGCCGAACAAGGCGGTCTGTGGCGCCAACGCCTTCGCCCACGAATCCGGGATCCATACCGATGGGACGCTAAAAGACGGAACGATGTACGAGCCGTACCCGCCTGAAACGGTGGGACGGGAACGGCGGCTCGTCCTCGGCAAACACGCCGGGCGTGCAGGGGTCAAAGCGGCCCTCGCCGAGCACGATGTGGCGGTCGATAACGACGAGCTAAGCGAAGTCGTGGGCCGGGTGAAAGAGCTCGGCGATCGCGGGAAGCGCGTCACCGACGCCGACCTCCTCGCGATCACCGAGGACGTGCAGGGCCGCGAGCGCGACCGACACGTCGAACTCGTCGACCTGTCGGCAACCTCCGGCGGGAACCTCCCGACGGCCTCAGTCCGGCTTCGCATCGGCGACAACGAGCGCGTCGCCTCCGGCACCGGGTCCGGTCCCGTCGACGCCGGACTGGAGGCGGTCCGGGCCGCGCTGGCGGGTGATTCCGCCGGCGAAGGCGTCTCCTTCGAACTCGACTCGTATCACGTCGACGCGATCACGGGCGGGACCGACGCGGTCGTCACCGTCGAGGTCGACCTCTCGCGGGGAGACCGATCCGTCTCTGTCTCCGCGACCGACGCCGACATCACCCGCGCCAGCGTCGTCGCGATGGTCGACGGGCTCGACCGCCTGCTCTCGGCCGCCGCCAAGGACGGGTCGGTGCCGGACGTGGCCTCGCTCGCCGACGATTGAGGTCGGGCAGAGAAAGCGACCGGAGCGGATCGGCCGTCACGCCGGCCCGCCCCGCTACCGCTTCTCGCCGCGCAGCCAGACGTAATCGCACTCGTCGAGCAAGAAGGTGACGCCGCCCTCAGCGACGTGATAGCCGCCGTCGCCGACGACGCGTTCGACCGTGTCGGGGTCGACGTCGAACCCGACTACCTCCTCGCGGTAGCCGTCCGCGAGGTTGTGCGCGCAGAGCAGGACGGTCTCGGACTCGCCTTCCCCGTGGTCGAACCGGTGGACGCGCGTTTCCTTGTGGTCGGGCTCGGGGAGTGAGTACGAACCTCGAGCGATCGCCGGGCAGTCATCGCGGGCCGCCGAGAGGTCCCGGACTCGAGAGAGCAGCGAGTCGGGGTCGTCGCGCTGTGCGGCGGCATTTATTCGCTCGTAGGCGTATTCGCCCTCGTCGATAACGGGGTTGTAACAGTCGTCCTGGTTGGCCGTCGAGAAGCCGCCGTTCGCCGAGTCGTCCCACTGCATCGGGGTGCGGACGGCCTCGCGCTCGGGTAAGGAGAGGTCGGCGCCCATCCCGATCTCGTCGCCGGACTGGAGGGCGACCGATCCCGGCAGGGAGAACAGCAGGCTGTGAGCCACCGCGATCCGATCGTGGTCCCCGGCGTACAAGTCTGCGAGCCGGAGCCGGTGGCCGCGCTCGAAGATCCACGAGTTGCCGGCGTCGTCGCCGAAGTACTCGCGGGCGTGATCGAACGACTCCTGCGGGAGCTTCAACAGGTTCCACTCGTCGTGGTTCCGCAGGAAGTTCACCCACCCGCCCACGCCGGAGACGTCCGGGAGGAGCTCCTCGGCGCGGTCGAGCGGCCACGTGTCCGTCACCCCGACCCCGTACGTGAGGTGGGCGTTCATCACGAAGTTGAACTGGAGGTGGAACGCCTCTCCGTCGCCGAAGTAGTAGTCGAGGTTCTCGGGCTCGTCGTCGGCCTCGGCGAGTAAGACCGCGTCCGACTGCTCCGCCTCGACGACCTCGCGCATCCGCTTGAACAGGTCGATGGGCTCGTCGAGGTCGGTGTCGTGGAGCGTCGACGCGTTGTGACCCTTCGGCAGCAGCATGGGGTGAGCGGCGTCGATCCGGAACCCGTCGGCGCCCTGATCAAGCCAAAACCGGAGCACGTCGTACAGCTCCTCGCGGACGGCGGGATTCGCGACGTTAAGGTCGGGCTGGTGGCCGTAGAACTGGTGGAAGTAGTGTTTGTCGGCAGTTTCGTCGTACGACCAGACGCCGTCCTCGTACTCGGGGAAGATGTTCTGTCGGTTGTGCGCGTCGTCGACGTGGCTCGTCCACAGGTAGTAGTCGTGGTACTCCGATTCGGGGTCCTCGCACGCCCGTTGGAACCACTCGTGTTCGTTCGACGTGTGGTTGAACACGAGATCGGTGAGCACGCGGATCCCGCGCTCGTGGGCTCGGTCCGCGAACTCGCGGAAGTCGTCGAGGGTGCCGAGCCGCTCGTCGACGCCGCGGTAGTCGGCCACGTCGTACCCGTTGTCCCGGAGCGGGCTGGGGTAGAACGGGCGGATCCACACGGCGTCGACGCCGAGGTCGTCGAGGTGGTCGAGCCGCTCGATCGCGCCACGGAAGTCCCCCCACCCGTCCCCGTCGCTGTCGTTGAACGTCTTGATATCGAGCGAGTAGATCGTCGCGTCTTCGTACCAGTCCCGGTCGCTCATGCGCCGTGGTAGGGAACAGGGGGTTGGGTTTCTTGCGATTCCCGCCGCCGTCTGGCGAGGTTTTTAAGCGATGCCACCCGAACGTCGTCCGTGAGCGTCGTCGTCGCGGTGAAACCCTCTGCACGCAAGCGCAACGCGAAGGTGGGCCGACTCGTCTTCGAGGACGGCTCCCGTCATGCGTTCGAGAGCCGTGCGGCCGCCGAGCGCTGGGCAGACGACCTCTCAACGGGCGACGGCCACGTCTGGGTCGCGAGCGCGCACCCCCGCGACGGCGACGACGCTGACTGCTACCTCGTCTCGCGGGCAACCAACGCGAAACTTGAGGCCGCCTACGACAAGCGCCGGCGGCGGCTCCGCGGTGACCCCGCCCCAGAGCAGGAGTTGCTGGGCGAGGAGCCGTAGGCGGTCGGTCCAAAGAGCCCGGTCGCTACCGAGTCGATCGTCCGAAAGAAGCGCCGAGGCGGAGATTTGAACTCCGGTGTCCGAATGGACAGTAGATTTCGAATCTACCGCCTTGGCCAGGCTAGGCTACCTCGGCTCATTCTCCGGTTGGCCGGTTCCGCTGTTATGCGTTTCGATCGCCGGCGGCGATGTCGGGGATCCCGACAACGCTTTTCGGGGCGGATCGCGTGGTGGCGATATGGACGTCCCCGAAGCCGCGGCGGCCTGCTCTCGCGTCGTCGACGAGGTCGGTGGCGCGGTCGTGGCCGACCGCGAGTTCCTCGACCGCGTCACGCTCGGCATCCTCGCGCGCGGTCACGTCCTCTTAGAGGACGTGCCCGGCACCGGGAAAACCCTCTCGGCGCGATCGTTTGCGGCCGCGCTCGGCTTAGAGTTCTCGCGGGTCCAGTTCACCCCCGACCTCCTTCCCAGCGACGTGACCGGGACCAACGTGTTCGACGAGGGCGACGGCTCCTTCGCCTTCTCGCCCGGACCGATCTTCGCGAACGTCGTGCTCGCCGACGAGATCAACCGCGCGCCGCCGAAGACGCAGGCCGCCCTGTTGGAGGCGATGGAGGAGGGACAGGTGACCGTCGACGGGGAGACCCACGATCTCCCAGATCCCTTCTACGTCATCGCGACGCAGAACCCGGTCGAGAGCGAGGGGGCGTTCCCGCTTCCCGAGGCCCAACTCGACCGGTTCACGATCAAGACCGCGATCGGCTACCCCGGCGACGAGGGCGAGGTCGAACTGCTCCGACGGCGCGCGGGTCGCGTCGAGCAGGCGCCGACGGTCGAGCGCGTGCTCGATCCGGACGCCGTCGCCGGCCTCCGCGAGGTGCCGGAGAGGGTCCGCGTCGACGACGATCTGCTGAAGTACATGGCGTCAATCGCTCGCGCGACGCGAGAGGACCGGCGCGTCGATGTCGGGGTCTCCCCCCGCGGTACCCAGCGGCTCTTCGAGACGGCGCGGGCTGCCGCGGTCGTCGCCGGCCGCGAGTTCGTCACGCCCGACGACGTGAAACGCGTCGCGGAGCCGGCGCTCGCCCATCGGCTCGTGTTGACACCGGACGCCGCCGTCAACGACACCGACAAGCAAGACGTGATCGCCGACGTGCTCGATCGGATCGCGGTGCCGACGGTGGACGCGGCCGAGGCCTGACGCCGATTTAAAAGGGCCGAACCGCTCGAAGGACGCTACTCCGCGTCGCGTTCCGCCAGCAATTCCGTCGCCGTCAGCAGCGACTCCAGTTCGATGTCGTGGTCGGCGAGCAGTTCTTCGGCGCCCTCCTCGCGATCGACGACGACGAGCACGCGGTTCACCGTCGCACCCGCCTCGCGCAGCGCTTCGACGGCGTCGACCGCGGACTGCCCGGTCGTGGCGATGTCCTCCAGTACGACGACCTCCTCGCCCTCGTCGAGTCGACCTTCGATGCGGTTACCGGTGCCGTACTCCTTCGCCTGCTTGCGCGCGATGACGTACGGGCGACCCAGTTCCGTCGCCGTGACGGCCACGAGTGGGACCGCGCCCAGCGCGACGCCCGCAAGTTTCGCGTCCGTGTCGGCGAGGCGATCAGCAAACGCCTCGCTCACGAGCCGGAGCGCGTCCGGATCAGTCTCGAACAGGTACTTGTCGACGTAGTAGTCGCTGGTCCCGCCGTGTGAGAGCTCGAACTCGCCGAACCGGACGGCGTCGGCCGCCCGCAGCGCGGCGATGAGCTCGCTCCGTCGCTCGTCGTCGGTCATACCGAGACAGCGCGCGTCGGCGACCATAAACGGGTCGGAACGCGAGCGATAACGGAGTGAGTGTTGCAGTTCGTCGGTGGCGAAGAGATATTTAAATGGCCGTGAACGACTGCGGCGATCGCTTATAAATAGATGAGGCAGTGGCGCGCGCCTCTGAGCGCTCGCAGGGCGCGAGGAGCGCCGCGCGACGAGGCTGGGGAGGCGTGAGGCTGTGCGGTTGCGGTCCCGCGAGTGAAACGAGCGGGAGCACGGAAGTCACAGCCTGCGCAGCGAACGGAGTGAGCGAGCAGGACCGTCTTCCGGCGGTCGGGTGGGACCAAAGGGGCAGTCGTGAGGACCGCAGCGAGCGTGCGTCGCCCTCGCGACTGGGGCTTTGGAGGTCGTCACCGCGTCGTCAACGACGGATACACAGCCGACGGCAACGCCACTCGATAACGTATAAATAACCACTCAACCGATCTACGTTACCCACTCCCGCCATCGATCAGGGCGCCGATCGGGACGGAAGGCCACGCTCGGATCAACATATTCACTACAGGCCATCACGAACCGGGGTGTATGAGCACGGACGACGTCTCTCGGCGCACGTTCATCCGGACCGCCGGCGGCGCGGCGGGCGTCGCGGGGGCGACGGCGGCGACGACGGGGACCGCGGCGGCACAGGAGGAACAGCCGGTTTGGCCAAGTGGGGCCGAGGGGAACGTCGGGTCCTACCAAGACGCCCGCGGGGAGAGCGAGGTGACCGTTCAGGTCGGCGCTGGCGACCAAGGGCTCGCCTTCGACCCGACGCTGCTGTGGGTCGATCCCGGCACGACGATCACGTTCGAGTGGACCGGGAACGGCGGCGCACACAACGTGCAGAACGTCGAGGGGCCGGCCAGCCTCGACAGCGGCGATCCGGTCGGCGAGGAGGGATACACCTACGAGTACGAAACGAGCGAGGAAGACGTGGGCATTACCCACTACCACTGCGTTCCGCACACCGCGGTCGGCATGCACGCCGGCCTCGCCGTCGGCGAGGACATCGAGACCGAGTCGACCGGCGGGGGTGGCGGCTCCAACGCCGTGTTCGTCCCACAGGGCGCCCGCGCGCTCAGCGTCGCGACGTTCGTCGCGATGATGAGCACGCTCGGACTCGCCTTCGTCTTCATGAAGTACGGCGGCACGATCACGCAAGACGAGGAGTAGTCGTTCGTTGCGGTCCGCGCGGGTCTCGTTTTTTGCCTCGGTTCACTCCCCGTTCAGGAGTTCGCGGTAGGCGTCGACCACTCGGTCAAGCACCGCGTCGTGGTCGTAGGACGCAAAGTCGCGCTCGACAGCCTTTCGGTCGAGGTCGCCGACGGCAACGAACTCGTCGGCGAGCTCGGCCGGGCTCGTGACGAGCCGCCCGCGCTGGCGCCCCTCCACGAGCTCGTGGGCGCTCGAATCCGCCTGGTACTCGACGAGGGCGACGCAGCCGCACGCCAGCGCCCACAACAGATCGGTCGCGAACGTCTCCCACGTCGCCGTCGCCACCGCGACGTGGGTCCCCTTGAACAGCTCGACCCGCTCGCGAAGCGGGAGGTCGCCGAGGAACGACACTCGATCGTCGATCCGGAGATCGCTCGCCGTCGACTCGATCCGAGCGCGCTCGGGGCCGTCACCGACGACCGCGGCGGTCCAGTCGCGGTCGCGGAGCTCCGCGAGCCCGAGCAGGAACGTCTCGACGTTGGCGTGGCGGTCCAGCCGGCGCGCGTACACCGCGTCGAACCGATCGTCGACGCCGGCCGATTCGACGAGATCAAAGTCGATGCTCTCGGGGAGCACTCGCACGTCCTCGCCGGCGGCCCCGTACTCGCGGACCCGCGTCTTGGTCGTCCGCGAGGGCGTCGTGACGGCGTCGGCCCGCCGGGCGAGCAGCCGGTATCGCCGGCGGGAGTCGGCGGGGTGGTCGCGCCACCAGTCGACGATCACGGGTGTCCGCGAGAGAGTACCCGCAACCGTCGCGGCGATCCCGGGCGTCGGCGGGGTGTTGACCGCGTGGACCACGTCAGGATCCACTCGGCGGAGCGCAAGCGGGAGCCGCGCCGCGAACGCCGACGGCGACGGCTCGGCGGTCACCGACCGATAGGCGATCCCCTCGTCCTCGAAGGCGTCGTGGTCGCCGCCCCACCAGCGGGCACAGAGCCAGACCACGTCGTGGCCGCGCTCGGCGAGCCCCCGGGCGATCCGTCGCGTCCGTGACCGCGCCGACGTGTCGCCGTGGCCGGGGGCGAAAAGCGAGACGAACGCGACGCGCATACGCCGACCGGACGGCTGGGGCGGATAAAAAGACACGGCATCCGGCGGGCGGAGGGCGACACGACCGAACGCGCGGATCGCGGCCGTGCGATCGATCCCCCCACCCGAAATGGTTTCACACCGCGCGGAGAATCGGACCCCATGCACCAGTACGACATCGAGCGATACCTCAACGTGCGGAACGCCGGCGGGACGGATCTGGGTCCCAACGGGCGGCTCTCCTTCCTGTTGAACACGACCGGAACCGGACAGGTGTGGTCGCTCGACGAGCCGCTGGGGTGGCCCGAACAGCACACGTTCTTCGAAGAGTCCGTCTCCTTCGTCGACTCCTCTCCCGAGCGCGCAGAGGCCGTCTTCGGCATGGACGAGGGCGGCAACGAGCGCGCCCAGCTGTACCTGCTCAACTACGAGTCAGGCGAGATCACCGACCTCACCGACCGGCCGGAGGCGAAACACCGCTGGGGCGGGTGGGACAGCGAGGGCGACCGCTTCGCGTTCGCCTCGAACCGCCGCGATACGTCGGTGTTCGACATATACGTACAAGACCGAGACGCGATCGGCGGCGACGCCGAACTGGTGTACGAGGGCGACGGCTGGCTCTCCGTCGCCGGCTGGTCGCCGAGCGACGACCGGCTGATCGTCCACGAGGCGCACTCCTCGTTCGACCACGACGTATACACCCTCGATCTCGCCACCGGCGACCTGACCCACCACACGCCCCACCAGAGGGACGCGCGATACGGCAGCCCGGAGTGGGGGCCCGAGGGCGAGGGGCTCTACCTCGTCACCGACCGCGACAGCGACACGCTCCGTCTGGAGCGGCTCGATCTCGCAACCGGCGAGTTCTCCGTGGTCGCGTCCGGGGCAGATCTGGAGGGCGAGAGCGGTGCAGGCGACGAGGAGGACGACGAGGAGGGCGGTTCCCCCGTAAAGCCCGGCGGCGACGACGGCTGGAACGTCGACGGCGTCGCGGTCCACGAGGAGTCCCGTCGCGTGGTGTACTCGCGCAACGTCGACGGCTACACCGAGATCACGGTCGGTGAGCTGGTCGAGCCCGACCGGATCGACCCCTTCCCGACTCCCGACCTCCCCGAGGGCGTCGCCGGCGGCGTGAGCTTCGGGCCGGACGGGGACCGCTTCGCGCTCACCGCGGCCGGGAGCGCCCACAACGCGAACGTGTACGTCGTCGACGCGACGACCGGCGAGACGGAGCGCTGGACCGCGGCCTCGACCGCCGGCATCCCGCCGGACACGTTCGTCGATCCCGAGCTCGTCCACTACCCCACCTTCGACGGGAAAGAGATCCCCGCGTTCTTCTCCGTCCCGGCGACGGAACCGCCCGAGAACGGCTACCCCGTGATCGTCGACATCCACGGCGGCCCCGAGTCGCAGCGCCGGCCCTCCTTCGCCTCGGTCAAGCAGTACCTGCTGAACAACGGCTACGCCGTGTTCGAGCCGAACGTCCGCGGATCCTCGGGGTACGGCAAGGCGTACGCCGCGCTCGACGACGTGGAGAAGCGGATGGACTCGGTGGCCGACATCAAGGCGGGCGTCGAATGGCTCCACGACCACCCCGAGGTGGACTCCGACCGCGTCGTCGCGATGGGCGGCTCCTACGGCGGGTTCATGGTGCTCGCGGCGCTGACCGAGTACCCCGAACTGTGGGCCGCCGGCGTCGACATCGTCGGCATCGCGAACTTCGTGACGTTCTTAGAGAACACCGGCGACTGGCGCCGCAAGCTCCGGGAGGCCGAGTACGGGTCGCTGGCCGAGGACCGGGAGTTCTTGGAGTCGATCTCGCCGATCAACAACATCGCGGCCATCGAGTCGCCGCTGTTCGTCCTCCACGGGGAGAACGACCCGCGGGTGCCCGTCGGCGAGGCCGAACAGATCGTTGAGCGGACGCGCGAGCAGGGCGTCCCCGTGCGCAAGCTGATCTTCGACGACGAGGGGCACGGCTTCGCGAAGCTGGAGAATCGCATCGAAGCGTACCGCGCGGTCGTCGAATTCCTCGCGGAGTACGTTTGAATCGAGTGTCTGGGCGGCTCTGAGGCGGAGTTTTCGATCAGTTTGGCGTTGTCGGACGCCTCGTTTCAGACACAACGCGCATCGAACCGTCGTTCACTGAAACCCCCGTTCCGGATGTTCGATATGAGACTCCAGACACAGCCACTTATACAAACCGAGGAGAATACCTGACCCTTCAGGGTCAGGATGAATCCGACAACGCCTCCACAACCCGCCGTCAATAGCAGCCCGGATATTCCACCGTTCTCAACCCCAGACTTTACAAGAAAAGCTAGTATAAATGCTTATACAGGCGTTCAGAATGCTGGAAGTCCACCGCACCCATCAGGCAAAAATCCTCAACCACTCACAGGGAGAGGAATCGCTTGACCGGCACGGGTGGAGCGCCAGCAAACTCTGGAACGTCGCGAACCACCACTCCCGAAAAGTCTGGAAGGAGACGGGCGAGATTCCCGGTCACGGCGACCTCAAAGACGAGTTGAAGACGCATCCAAAATACAACGGACTCCATTCTCAGTCCAGTCAGCGCGTTCTGGAGGAACTCGCTGAAGCCTTCAACTCGTGGTACGGCTCCGACGACGATCGGGACAATCCACCCGGCTATCGGAAAGAAAACTACTACGACGACCAAGGCCGTCGCGTCCACGAAGAACACCCGCGTTCCACTGTGACGTGGAAGCAGAACGGCATCAAACACGACACCACAAACAACCGTGTTCGCCTCTCAAAAGGTGCGAACCACAAGGAACACCCGAGAGCGTGGGAATACATCCTTGTCGAATACGAGACACGCCCCGGCGTCACGGTCGAGAACCTACAGCAGGTTCGTGCTGTCTACGACAGCACAAAGGAACGCTGGGAACTCCACCTCGTCTGCAAAGACGAGATCGAGACACCCAACGCCCCCGGCAACGAGACGGCAGGTATCGACCTCGGGATCAGCAACTTCGCCGCCGTCGCCTACAGCACCGAAGACGCCGACCTATACCCCGGCAACCGTCTGAAGCAAGACGGCTACTACTTCCCCAAGGAGATCGCCAAGTGCGACGACAGCGGTGGTGACAGGGCTACTCGGCTCCATCACAAGTGGGCGGAACGCCGCACTCACTTCTTCCATTCCTTGGCGAAACACATCGTCGAACGGTGTGTCGAGAAGGAAGTAGGACGCATCAACGTCGGAGACTTGGAAGGGGTCCGTGAAGATGAGAACGGCAGCTCGAAGAACTGGGGCAAGCACGGGAATCTCGACTTACACGGGTGGGCGTTCGACCGCTTCAGCTCGATTCTCGAATACAAGGCGAGAGTCGAGGGAATCGAGGTCTTGGAAGTGTCTGAGCGGGATACGAGCAAGACATGTTGCACATGCGGGAAAACAGACGACTCACAGCGCGTCCACCGCGGTTTGTACGTCTGTGATGAGTGCGACGCAGCGTTCAACGCCGACGTGAACGGGGCGGAGAACATCCGTCTCGACAGCAACGAAAGTAACTCCAAGTCTGCACCCGATTTGGGTGGAGATAGGAGTACCGGCTGGTTGGCACAGCCCGGAGTCTATCTTCACGACCTCTCTCGAGGATTCCAACCTCGGACAGAGGTGGTAGACTGCAAACCCTAATATCCCAATCCAGCGGTGCGGTGCCGTGGGATTCCCGCGTCTTCAGGCGCGGGAGGATGTCAAGGGAATTCTCGATGCCTTTGGTTCGTTGGCTAGTGCGCTACTCGCCGGGTTCGTCATGCTCGCGTTCGCCGTCCTGAGTCTGTTCGTCACGGTGTTCGTCGTGGATGCCGCGGCGTCGATTGCCGGGTTGAATCCGGAGGACGGGTTCGTCGTTCTCGGAGCGACCGTCCTCGCTGGAACGGCGATCCTCGCTGGTGGTGTCGGGTTCGCGACGCCGGAGAACGAGTCGTAACGCTCGCAAACCGACAGCTTCCGCGGATCGACTATTTATAAGTCGTCGACGGCGATCGGCGGCGAATTTCGCAGATCACCAGCCGTTCGCCTATAAGTGGGTGATGACTCGGCGGCGGCAAAGGCGCCGGCGACGCCACCGCAATTCCGTTTAAAAGGGAATCGTCGGTCGCCTACCAGTTCGGGCCGAAGTCGGGGTTCAGTTGGCGGTCGGTCCGGCCGAGGCCGTCGATTTGTTGGATATCCTCGTCGTCCAGTTCGAGCCCGAGGCTCGCCCAGTTGTCGGCGATGTGGTCCTCGCCGGTCGCCTTCGGGATGGCGGTGACCCCTTTCTCGCGGAGCCACGCGAGGCTCACCTGCGCGGCGCTGACGCCGTGCTTCTCGGCGATCTCGCCGACGGTCGGCTCGTCGAGGATCTTCCCGCGAGCGAGCGGCGAGTACCCGACGAGTTCGACGCCGTTGGCGTCGGCGTACTCGCGCAGTTCTTCCTGCCGGAGCAGCGGGTGACACTCCACCTGATTCGCGAACGGCGCCTCGCCGAGGGCGTCGGTCGCGGCGTCGAGGTGCTCCGGCTCGAAGTTCGAGACCCCGATCCGGTCGATCAGGCCGTCGTCGCGGAGCTCCGCGAACGCGGGCAGGGTCTCCTCGGGGCCGTACGCGCCGGCCGGCCAGTGGACGTACAGCAGGTCGACGTACTCGGTGTCGAGCTTCTGGAGGCTCTCGCGGGTCGAGGCGGCCACGTCCTCGGGCGCGAGGTTGTCGATCCACACTTTCGTCGCGAGGAATACGTCGTCCCGGTCGACGTCGGCGGCCGAAAGTCCCTTTCCGACGGCCGCCTCGTTGCCGTATATCTGGGCCGTGTCGACGTGGCGGTACCCCATCTCTAGGGCGGTTTTGACGGACTCGGTACACTGTTCGGGATCGTCGTTCTCCCACGTCCCGAGCCCGAGCGCCGGCATTCCGTCGCTGGTCGGTACGTCGAAAGACTGCAGATCTCGTGACATACGCGACGGTAGTCGCGTGAGCCGAAAGTCGCTTGCGGTCCCGGTGGTCGGGGAGAGGCGGGACGGTCGAAAGCGATTCCGACGACCTCCCGGTTAGTCGTCCAGCAGCGGCCGCGAGGAGTTCGTTACGACGAGCAGACTGGAGGCGCCCATCGCGACCGCGGCGAAAAGCGGGTTGAGCAGGCCGGTCACCGCGAGCGGGATCGCGATCGCGTTGTAGCAGAGCGCCCAGCCGATGTTGCCCTTTACGCGCCGACCCGCGGCCCGCGAGAGCTCGAAGACGGTCGCCACGGAGTCGAGGTTGTCGTCGACGATCGCCACGTCGGCCGCATCAGCCGCCATCGCGGTCCCGCCACCGAGCGCGACCCCGAGATCCGCCGCGGCGAGCGCCGGCGCGTCGTTGGTGCCGTCGCCGACCATCACCGTCTGCCCGCTCGCCTTCAGCCGCTCGACAGTCTCCGCTTTCCCCTCCGGCGGCACGCCCGCAAACACCGACGCGATCGCGTCGTGCTCGCGAAAGACGGTCGCCGCGCGCTCGTCGTCCCCGGTGAGAACGACGACCTCGACGCCCGAGTCGGCGAGCGCAGTCACGGTCTCCTCCCATCCTTCGCGCAGCTCGTCGCCGACCACGACGACCCCCTCCGCGGCGCCGTCGCGGCCGACGGCGACCGGGACGCGACCCACGTCGCGGGCCGCCGCCACGGCCTCGCGGATCCCGTTGGGGACCGCCCACCCGCGCTCGTCGAACAGGTCCGGATGTCCAACGACGACCTCGATCCCGTCGACGACCCCGGAGACCCCGCGAGCGTGACTCTCGAAGTCGGTGACGGGGAGGGTGTCGTTGGGCTCTGTCGACTCTGCCGCCCCGCCGTCGGCGACCGCGGGCGACGCGGCGTCGGGATCCGATACGGCGCCGGCGTCTTCGAGGTCACCACCGCCCGCGTGCACCGCGGCGATGGCCTGTCCGACCGGGTGCGCCGAGCGCTCCTCCAGCGCGGCGGCGAGCCGGAGCAGGCCGTCGTCGAGGTCAGCCGCGACCACGCGCATCTCGCCAGTGGTGAGGGTCCCCGTCTTGTCGAAGACGACGGTGTCGGCGCCGCGGAGGCGCTCGAAGACGGTGTCGTCGAAGATCACGATGGAGCGTTCGAGCGCGTCCCGGATCCCGGCAGCGACCGCGAGCGGGGTCGCGAGCCCGAGCGCGCACGGACACGAGACGATGAGCACCGTGAGCCCGACGAGCATCGCCTCCGTCACCCCGTTGCCGAGCGCGAGGTTCGCGCCCGCGGCGAGGAGCGCGACCGCGAGCACGACCGGGACGAATATCGTCGCCAGCCGGTCGGCGAGCTTCTGGACGCCGTGGTTCCCGCTCTGGAGGTCCCAGACGAGCTCCGCGACGCGGTCGAGGCTGGAGGTCGCGTCCGGACCGACTTCGACCGTCAGCGAGCCGTCCGCGACCACGGAGCCGCCGACGACGGCGTCGCCGGGCGTCTTCCGGACCGGCATCGACTCGCCGGTGATGACCGACTCGTCGACGGCGGCGTCGCCCGCGACCGCCTCACCATCGACCGGGATCCGCTCGCCGGCGCGGACGAGCAGGCGGTCGCCGGAGGCGAGGTCGTCGATAGCGACTTCCTCGGTCTCGCCGGCGTTTTCGCTGTCGGCACTTCCTTTTCCGTCGCTCTCTCCGCCACCGACCAGCCGCCGAGCGCTGTCGACCTGCACCGCGGTGAGATCCGAGAGCAGCTCCGTCGCGCGCTTCTTGATCGAGTCCTCGTAGTGGTTGCCGACGGTGACGATCACGATGATCGCGACGGTCACGTCGTAGTATATCGACGGCGAATCGACGAAGATCACGGCGAGCGTGCTGTAGGCGTACGCGCTCACCGCCGCGATCGCGACGAGTAAGTCCATGTTCGGCGACCGCGTCTTCGCGCTGACGTACGCGCCTCTGAGTATCGGTTTCCCGGTAATGAACAGGACCACCGTCGTCAGCACGGCGATCACGATGAAGAAGTACGTTCCCGAGGAGGACGCCATCGCCTGGTTGAGGTACTCTAAGGTGCGCTCGTTGTAGAAGGGGAACGCGAAGTACGTCGGGTAGATGATGACGATGTACTGGAGCATAACCGCCATCCCGACGAGCACGCCAACCGCGAGCCGCGCCGTCGCCATGTTGTCCGCCTGCCGGCGCGAGAAGGCGTCGTCGCGGTCGTACGCGCTGTAGCCGAGCCCGCTCACCGCCTCCGAGAGGTCGTCGGTGGAGACCGCGTCGGGGTCGTGGTCGATCCGCACCGTGTCCGTGACGTAGCTCGCGCTGGCGGCGCTGACCCCCTCGGTCTGCGTGGCGACCGTCTCGATGAACGCCTCGCAGGTCGCGCAGTGCATCCCGTCGACTTCGAGGAACGTCGCCTCGTGGTCGACGGGGACCTCGGTGTCGTCGGCCGCGCTCTCGTCCTCGTTCCCCTGCCGCCGTTCGCGCACCGCGTCGGCGTCGACATCGACATCGCCGAGCGTCTCGTACACGTCCCGACAGCCCGTACAGCAGAACTCGTTGCCCTCGTCGTCGATCACGTCGACGCCCGCGGTCGGGAGCTCACAGAGGGTGCAGTCGGGTGCGCTCATCGGTTAGCGGCCCCCCGCGCCCGCGATGTCGATTGGGTTCCAGAAGGGCAAGCTCGGATGCGGTACGTGGACGCCGATCGCCATCAGTCCGTGCGCGAACAGGACGTAGCCGAGCGCCACGAAGGCGACGCCGAGCAGGCGGTGGACGCGGCGGCGGTGGACCGCGTCGACGCTCTCGATGACGGTGCCGTAGAGGAAGACGGCGGGCATCGTGCCGACGCCGAGCGCCGCAAGCGCGAGCGCCCCGCTGACGGCGGAGCCGCTGGCGAACGCGTAGAGGTACGCCGGGTAGAGGATCGGACACGGGAGCAGCCCGTGGACCGCACCGAGCCCGACGATCCCGGGCCCGTTGGCGAGCCGGTCGACGTGGCCCGTGAGCCAGCCGGTGACGCGGTCGAGCCCCGGGAGGTGGATCCCGCCGGTCGCGCCGCCGAGGACGTACCGGATCCCGATGAGGATCACGGCTGCACCGACGCCGATCCCGACGACGCCGCGGACCGCCTCCGCAGCGCCCGTCACCGTCGCGGTCGTGACGAGGACGGCTCCGCCGAGCGCGCCGAGCGCCGCGCCGATGGTCGCGTAGCTCGCGGCCCGCCCGAGGTTGAACAGCGCGTGCTGGCGGACCTCGTACGTGGTCAAGTGACTCCCGCGTCGGGTGTCGGTCGCGCCGGCGGTAGGCGCTCCGCCGTCGGCGCGCTCGCTCCCCTCACGCATCCGTCCGGCGTACACCGTGACGAGCGGGCCGCACATCCCGATACAGTGGGCGCCGCCGAGCAGCCCGATGACGAAGAACAGCAGGACGTCGGTCCCGAGAAGCGTCGAGATGTCCATGAGTCGAATCATCTGGGGTTGGGGTCGCGTGCGCTAATGGGTTTCGTCGGGGACGGTCCGGGTCGATTCCGGCGCATCACTCCTCCACGAAGACGGTCGCGTACATCCCGCCTGTCTCGTGCGGGATACAGACGTAGTCGTAGCGGCCGGCGATCTCGAAGGTGTGTGTAAAGCGGTCGCCGCTCTCCAACGCGCCGCCGAAGTCGTTGTGCCACGCGGTGCGGGCGGTTTTCTCGTCGTCGAAGCCGCCGGAGGCGAAGTAGTCGGCCGCCTCCGGAATCCCGCCCTCGTAGGCAGTGACGGTGTGGGTCCGCGCGCTCGTGTTCTCCCAAACGACGGTGTCGCCGACGGCGACGGTCAGCTCCGCCGGGCGGTACCCGTCAGCGACCATCCCCACGTCGTAGCCCGGTTCGCCGCCGACAGACGAACAGCCGGCGAGGGCGGTCGTCGCCGCGACGCCCCCGGCCGCGCCGATCCGTCGGAGGAACCGTCTACGGTGCATACTTCAACTCCGAACTTCACGCGTTTCAATATCGCGGTTCGTCCCGTCTCGCGGGAACCGCTCGAACGCTGTGCCGACGCGGTCGCGGCAGATATCCCTGATGAGCACTCGGGCGGGACAGCCGAAACGTAGTGACAGAGTACGCGTCTGTCGAAATTCGTCGAAAGACCGCACGTGAATGGTTGGTTCATTTAACTTTCTCGCGGCGTAACCAGAAACGTCGCATGATAGAAACAGCAGCGACCGACCTACTCGTGCAGAGTATCGTTCCGCTCGAAGTGACGCAAACAGAGGCGTTCCAATACATCCAGTCAGACGCGCTCCTGAGCGCGTCGCTGTGGGTCAACATCGCCCTCGCGGGCCTGTCGATCCTGCTCTTCGTCTATATGGGACGGAACGTGGAGGACCCGCGCGCACAGCTGATATTCGTCGCCACCCTGATGGTACCGCTCGTGTCAATCTCGAGCTACACCGGGCTCGTGTCCGGGCTCACTGTCGGTTTCCTCGAGATGCCGGCCGGACACGCGTTGGCCGGGGTCGGGACCGGGCCGGACGGAACCGTGTTCACCCCGTGGGGCCGGTACCTCACGTGGGCGCTGTCGACGCCGATGATCCTCATCGCGCTCGGCCTGCTCGCCGGATCGAACGTGACGAAGCTGTTCACGGCCGTCGCGGCCGACATCGGAATGTGCATCACGGGCCTCGCGGCCGCGCTGACGACGTCCTCCTACGCGCTGCGCTGGGTCTGGTACGTCATCAGCTGCGCGTTCTTCGCCGTCGTCCTCTACATCCTCCTCGCCGAGTGGGCGGAAGACGCCGAGATCGCCGGCACCGCCGAGATCTTCAACACGCTGAAGATACTCACCGTCGTCCTGTGGCTCGGCTACCCGATCGTCTGGGGGCTCGGCGCTGAGGGGCTCGCGGTGATCCAGTCGCCCGCGGTCACCTCGTGGGCCTACAGCGGCTTCGACATCATCGCGAAGTACCTCTTCGCGTTCCTCCTGTTGCGCTGGGTCGCCAGTAACGAGGGGACGGTCGCCAACATGGCGTCCGGCCTCGGCTCGGTCTCCCGCAGCGGCGCGGCGCCGGCCGACGACTGAGGGAGCGGTCACGTTCGCTCCTTTGCGGATTCCTCTTCGCCCCGTCTCGACGGCCGCCAGCCGCCGACACGGCTGACGAGAGAACAGAGCTAAACCCGCGGCGGCGGTGGAGAGAGACATGAAACAGGCCATCGTCGCCCGCACCGACATCGGGATGGGCGAGGGGAAACTCGCCGCGCAGGTCGCGCACGCGTCGCTGTCGGCGTATCAGGACGCCGGCCGGCGCGTCCGCAAGAAGTGGCAGGGAGAGGGACAGAAGAAGGTGGTTCTCAAAGGCGACTCCGAGAGCCAGCTGTTCGAACTGGCCGACAAGGCGGACAAGGAGGGGATCCCGTACGCGATCATCCGCGACGCCGGCCACACCCAACTGGAGCCGGGAACCGTCACCGCGCTCGCCGTGGGGCCCGCCCGCGACGACACCGTCGACCGCGTGACCGGCGACCTCTCGCTGTACTAAATGGCGCCGTCCATCCCCCTCCGCGAGGCGCACCCGGCCGAGCGCGCCGCGGGAATCGACCACTACGTCAGCGACGCCGACGGGATCGGTGGCCGGCTCCGCGAGTCGCCCGACGACTTCCGCGTCCGCGAACTGGAGGCGTTCGAGCCGGAGCCGCTCGGCGCGGACACCGGGAGCTACCCCGAACTCGTCGTCCGCGTCACCCTCCGCGACTGGGACACGAACGACTTCGCGCGCCGGATCTCCGACGCCCTCGGTATCAGCCGCGAGCGCGTGTCGTGGGCGGGGACGAAGGACAAGCGCGCCGTCACCACGCAGCTGTTCACGCTCCGCGAGGTCGACCCCGACGATCTCCCCGAGATCCGCGGCGCCGAGATCGAGCCCCTCGGCCGCGCCGGTCGCAGGCTCTCGTTCGGCGACCTCGCGGGCAACGCCTTCGAGATCCGCGTCGCCGATACGGTCCCCGAGGCTCCCGAGCGCGTCGCCGACGTGGTCGGTGACCTTCGGGCGTTCGGGGGCGACGCGGAAGAGGCGAAAGACGACGCCACCGTCGGCGTCCCCAACTACTTCGGCCAGCAGCGCTTCGGGAGTCGGCGGCCCGTCACCCACCGCGTCGGGCTCGCCGTCGTACGCGACGACTTCCGCGAGGCGGTGCGGCTGTACGCCGGCAACTCCTCGGATACGGAGCCCGACGACACCCGCGCCGCGCGCGACCGGGTGGACGCCGCGTTCGGGGTCGGGGGGGACGATACGGGAGACGGCTCCGACCCCTCCGCCGACGGCACCGGCGACGGCGACTGGGAAACCTGCCTCGACGCGATCCCGGGCAAGCTCCGGTTCGAGCGCTCGATGGTCCACCGGCTCGCCGAGCGGGACGTGGCTCCCGACGCGCCGCCGGATCACGAGGACTGGCGGCACGCGCTGGAGGCGGTCCCCTCGAACCTCCAGCGACTCTTCGTCAACGCCGCTCAGTCGTTCCTGTTCAATCAGGTGCTGAGCGAGCGCCTGCGCCGCGGCCTCTCGTTTGACCGACCCGTCGCCGGCGACGTGGTGTGTTTCGCCGACGGCGACGCTCCCGAGGAGCTGTACGCGCCCGACACGGACCGGCTCCAACGGGTCGACGAGGACAGAGTTGCCGTCGTCACCCGCCACTGCGAGCGCGGTCGGGCGTTCGTCACCGCCCCCCTCATCGGCACGGAGACGGACCTCGGAGACGGTGAGCCCGGCGAGATAGAGCGCGAGGTTCTCGCCGACGCCGGGATCGAGCCCGGCGACTTCGCGCTCCCCGGCGACTTTGACTCGTCGGGTACTCGGCGGGCGATCCTGCTCCGAAGCGACCTCAACGTGACGTTCGACGACGGCGATCCACGGTTCGCGTTCGCGCTTCCGAGCGGATCGTACGCGACGGTGCTCCTCCGGGAGTTCACGAAGAGCGGCCCGCTCGACCTCTGAGCGGCGCGCGCCGCAAATCGATCCTCGTTCGTGCATTATCGAACGATCTTATCGTGCGAAACCACCACGATACTGCGCTCCGTTCCGAGCCGTTTTTGTGCGGGAGTCGCCAATCGGCGCCATGACCCGGATCGTCGTCATCGACCTCCACGGCCAGTTCACCCACCTCGAACGGCGGGCGCTCCGCGACGTGGGCGTCGACACCGAGATCGTCTCGGCGGACACGCCCCCCGCGGAGATCGACGCAGACGGGATCGTCCTCTCCGGCGGCCCAGACATGGATCGCGTCGGCAACGCCCCGGACTACCTCGATCTGGACGTTCCCGTGCTCGGAATCTGTCTCGGGATGCAGCTGATCGCGGTCGAGCGCGGCGGCGCGGTCGGCGGCGGTGACTACGGGGGCTACGCCGATGTCGACGTAGAGATCGTCGACGACGAGGACCCGCTCGTCGGCTCGCTAGCCCCGAAGACGCGCGTCTGGGCGTCGCACGCCGACGAGGTAGTCGAGGTCCCCGAGGGGTTCGTCCGGACCGCGACCTCCGACGTCTGCGACGTGGAGGCGATGTCGAACACGGAGGCGGGACTGTACGGCGTCCAGTGGCACCCCGAGGTCGCCCACACCGAGCGCGGCGAGGAAGTGTTCGAGAACTTCGTCGCGATCTGCGAGTCCGCGTAGGAGGGGAGCCTCAGTCACCGATGTGCGCCGTCAACACCGGGAGCTTGCTGTGTCGCACGACCCGCTCAGCGACCGAGCCCGCCGTGACGAACCGGCCGAGTCCGGTGCGGCCGTGGGTCCCCATCACGATCAGGTCGACCCCGTAGTCGGTCGCGGCGTCGAGGATCTCCTCGTGCGGGCGACCGCGTCGGAGGTGGCGCTCGACCTCGATACCGCGGTCCGCGGCCGCCTCGGCAACCGCGTCGAGCGCGCGCTCGCCCCGCTCTTCCTCCCGGTCGACGACAAGGTCCCACTCGTCAGCGCCCGCGATCCCCTCGTCGACGACGAACAGCGCGTGGATCCGTGCGCCCGTCAGTTCAGCGAGGTCGCAGGCCTGCTCGACCGCGGCGTCACTTCCAGCGCTGCCGTCCGTGGGACAGAGGATCGCGTCGTACATGTCGACGATACCATGCACCGGTGGAGGTTAACGGTTGGCAGGGATTAGCGGGAGCCGGCCGGCTGCCTTTTCAGAACTGGTACCGCTGGACACGCTCGGTCCCGCAGCTCGGACACTCCCGGCGGTACTCGACGGTCGCACCTGTCGTCACCGCTTCCCACGACCCCTCCTCGTCGACGAACCCGCACTCCTCGCAGGCGTGGGGCCGACCGTTGAGCCGCGCGCGGAGCCGATCGAAGGCCGACATACCGCCGTAGCTAGATGACATACGGTACCAATACGCAATGACATGATTAATAAGTATTGATCAGTGGGTTATCGGATAGAGGCCGCGCTACCAGCGCTCACGTCGCTCGTCGTCGTTAACCATCGAAACGACCCGAAAAGAACGGCGCGCCGCCCTACGCCTCGAACAGTTCGTCGACCGCCTCGCCGGCGGTCTCGGCCGCCTCGCGGGCGACCGCGTCCGGGTCGGGATCGTCGGGGGCGTTCAGGTAGACGTCCACGTCGAGAACGCCATCCTCGAACGTGACCGTCACGTCCAGATCGGTCACCGCCGACTGGTCGTAGTGGGCGAACACGACGCCCTCGGCTGCTTTCGCAGCGGTACGGACGACCTCGTCGTCGGTAGGCCCCTCGTCAGCGGCCTCGTCGGCTACGTCACGCGGTCCGTCGGTCGGTCCGTCGCTCGATTCGTCAGACATCGGCACTTACGCGCCGCCCGCGCCCGGACCGCCCGGACCCATCGGGCCGCCGCCGGCGCCGCCCTGGAGCATCTGCTGAAGCTCGCCCTGCAGGTCGTCGAACTGCTCTTGGACGCGCTCCTCCTGCTTTTCGAGCTGCTCGGTGCGCACTTCGAGGGAGTCAACCTTGTTCTCGAGGTCGTCGTAGGCGGACTCGTAGTCCGTCTCGACGAGGACCTCGCCGATCTCGCGGTACATCCCGGCGTCCTCGTCGACGTCTTCGAGGGCGTCGAGCGCCGTCTTGGACTCGTTGAGCGCGGACTGAGCCTGCTCTTTCTGCTCGGCGACCTGCTGTGCGGTCTCCTGCAGCTCCTGTAGCTCCTCGATTTTCTCCTGTGCCTCGGGCGGCATGTTCCCTTGCATAGGCGAGACGAGGCGGTCCGGACGGAAAAACCCCCGACTTCTCCGACGACAACTGATTCACTGGATACAGCCCTAGAAAGTCAGGGTATCGGCGAATCGGTGCTACTGTCGACCGCGTCCCGAGCCGACGCGCTCAGCGACTTCGACCAGCCGTGACCAGCTGTTGATCCCGGCGCGGAGAGCGACGAGATCGTCGGCGGCGACGCGGACCCGGACTGCGTCGCCGTCGCGGGAGACGGTCGCCGCGGAGCGGGCGTCGTCGATCTCGCCGACCTCTGGTTCGAGCGCATCGCCGACGAGACGTGCGCGCCGCTGGGAGGGGTAGCGGAACGAAAGGACCGTCTCGTGTGCGCGGTCGGCGGTCACGGTGGCGGGGTCGGAACGCGGAGTTACTCGACGTTCACTTCCTTCACGTCGCCGCCGCGCTCCTTCAGGAGGACGCGGTGACCGCAGTACGGACAGCGCACGCCGCCGTACTCGTCGAGGGTAACGTCGCGCTTACAGCGGGAGCACTTGTAGCTCATCGCCTTACTCCTCGTCGGCGAGCGCGGCGCGGATGGAACGGCGGACGGTGCGACCGCCGGGCGTCTCGGGGCGGTACGCACCGCCGGTGAACGTCTCGCCGGTCTCCTCGTTGACCCAGATGCCGGTACCCACGCGCTTGACGTCGTCGCCGTCGACGGTCGCGTTCTGCATCTCCTCTTCGATATCCTGGACTCGTTTGCGGGAGACCCGGCCGTAGCGGGCGCCGAATCGGCCCGCGCTGCCGGTGCTTCGTGCCTTGTCCTCAGCCATAGTGAGTCCGTCTACCGCCAGCGCGGGTAAAAAGGCTACGAGTCGGGGACGCTTGGAAGCGCGCTACGCAGGCGATGCCCCGGCGCCGACCAACGACTGAGGCGCAGGCCTCGCGGCCGACACCCCCGGAATCCGCGACCGACGCCCCGCTGACGCCTTCCCTCTTCCCCGACGGGTTTTTCTCCGCCTTCCCCGAGCATCGCCCATGTACTGGCGGGGCCACGTCGGGATCGCGCTGCTCGCGTACGCGCCGGTCGCGGGGGCGGTTCGAGTCGCTGGCGAGCCCGAACTGACCGTTCTCGGCGCGGCGGTCGCCGTCACGTTTGCGACGCTCCCCGATCTCGATCACCGGCTGCCGGTCGCACACCGCGGCCCAACGCACACGATTGCGTTCGCGTTGACGGCGGGCGTACTCGTCGCCCTCGCGGCCGCGATCGTCTTTCCTGTAGGCGACGGGACCGCTCCCGCTACAGCCGCCGGAACCGCTCTCCCACCGTGGACCCCGGGCTTCGTCGGGGGCATCGCAACGCTCTCCCTCTGTTCGCACGTCGCCGGCGACGCGATCACACCGATGGGAATCTGGCCGCTCCGCCCGTTCCGAGGGTGGCACGTCACCCTCGATCTGACGCCGGCGGCGAACCCGCGTGCGAACCGGCTGTTCCTTGGTGCCGGTGTCGCCGCCCTCGCGCTGTCGGTCGCGCTCACGCTCTGAGTCGTCCTCTCCGGGATCGGGACCGTGCCCGGAGCAACCGTCACGAACGTTCACTCGGTGGCGACTCAACCGTGTGGCTTTTTCCTCTCCTGCGCCAAATCCGGCGATATGCGAAACGCCAAGATCGTCTGTACGATCGGTCCCGCGTCGGACAGCCGGGACGCGATCCGCGACCTCGCCGACGCGGGGATGTCCGTCGTCCGGCTGAACGCCAGCCACGGGACGACGGCCCACCGCGAGGAGGTCATCGAACGGGCCCGCGCCGTCGACAACGAGATCGACGACCCCCTCGCGGTGATGGTCGACCTGAAGGGGCCGGAGGTCCGGACCGCCGAACTCGACGAGTCGATCTCGCTCGCGACCGGGTCCGAGGTGACCTTCGTCGAGGGCGACGACGCCACGCCCGAGCGCGTCGGGCTCACCCACTCGATCGCGGCCGCCGGACCGGGAGACACCGTCCTCCTCGACGACGGGCGGATCGAGTGTCGGGTCGAGCGCGTCGACGGCGAGTCGGTCGTCGCCACCGTCGTCTCCGGCGGGAAGCTCAGCTCGCGGAAGGGCGTCAACCTCCCCGGCGTCGCCATCGACGTCGACCTCATCACCGCGGAGGACGAGGCCGAACTCGACCTCGCGGCGCGGACGAACGCCGACTTCGTCGCGGCCTCCTTCGTGCGAAACGCCAACGACGTCTACCGGATCGCAGACGCGCTGGAGGAGCGCGGCGGCGACGACATCCCGATCGTCGCGAAGATCGAGCGGGCGGGCGCGGTCGAGAACCTCGACGGGATCATCGACGCCGCCGACGGCGTGATGGTCGCGCGCGGCGACCTCGGCGTGGAGTGCCCGCTGGAGGACGTCCCCGTCATTCAGAAGCGAATCATCCGAAAGTGCGTCAACGCGGGCGTTCCCGTCATCACGGCGACGGAGATGCTCGACTCGATGGTCTCCTCCCGCCGACCGACGCGTGCGGAGGCGTCCGACGTGGCGAACGCGGTCCTCGACGGGACCGACGCCGTAATGCTGTCGGGCGAGACCGCAATCGGCGACGACCCCGTCAACGTCGTCGAGACGATGGACCGGATCGTCAGGCAGGTCGAGTCCAGCGACGAGTACGCGGAGACGCGCGAACAGCGCGTTCCGACTGCCGCAGAGGGCTCGCGAACCGAGGCGCTGGCCCGCTCCGCACGCTACCTCGCGCGCGACATCGGCGCCTCCACGGTGGTCGCCGTCTCGGAGTCCGGGTTCACGGCCCGCAAGACGGCGATGTTCCGGCCGGGCGTCCCCGTGGTCGCGACGACGCCGAGCGACCGCGTCCGGCGCCAGCTCGCGCTCTCGTGGGGAGTTCGCCCCGTGCTGACCGAGTACGCCCACGACATGGAGACGATCCTCGACAACGCGGTCGACGCCGCGCTCGACACCGGCGGAGCCGCCTCCGGCGACACGCTCGTCGTGCTCTCCGGCATGCTGACCGAGTTCGAAGGGACGAACACGACGAACACGCTCAAGGTCCACGTCGCCGCTGAGACGTTGGTGACTGGCAAGGCGGTCGTCGCTGGCCGCGTCGCGGCTCCGGTGTACCGCACCGCCGACGGCGACCTGAGCGACGTTCCCGAGGGGTCAGTCGTCGCGCTCGGCCCGAGCTTCGAGGGCGAATTCACCGGCGACCTCGACGCAATCGCCGGGATCGTCGACGCCCGCGAGGGGATGACGGGGTACCCCGCCGTAGTCGCTCGCGAACTCGGCGTCCCGATGGTCTCAGGCGCGCGGCTCCCCGAGAGCGTGACCGACGGGACCGTGGTGACGGTCGATGGCGAGCGCGGCGTGGTCTACGACGGCGACGTGATCGCGGCGACACAGAAGCGGTAGGGAGCGCGGAGGGCGGTATCCATTCGCACCCGCCACCATCCTCATCCACCTCCATTCGCTACCGTCCCCACCTGCCCCCATTCGCCATCACCCGCCAGCCATTTACTGGAGAACCGCCTAGCCGCGGGTATGAACAGCGACGACGGAGACAACGAGGGGAAGCGCGACGGCGTGCGGAGCCGGGCGAACGAGACGCGGGCGGACGCCGAGAGCGCCGACGAACGCGAGTGGCGGTTCGCCGTCGACGAAGTCGGTCCCGGCGGCGTTATCGAGGACACCCACACGCCCGAGACCGAGCCGATCGAACCCGAGTCGATCGACACCGAGCACGCCGTCTTCGTCGCGCTGGGGGTCGCGCTCACGGTGGGCGTGCTCCTCGTCGGATTCTGATCGATCGCCGTCACGTCGCGTACCGCTGTCGTCCCGCACCGCCGTCGTCCCCTACCGCTGTCGTCCCGCACCGCCGTCGTTCCGCACCACCACTTATACCCCCGCAGCCGTACGTCCGGATATGGACGTCCTCGTGCAGTCCGGACTCCTCTCTCCGGACACACTCCCCCTGCTGTTGTTGACGGCCGGGCTGTTGCTCTCGATGGCGGAGGCGCTCGCGCCGGGTGCGAACTTCATCGTGGTCGGGATCGCACTGATCGGGGCGGGGCTCGGCGGCCTCCTCCTCACGTCGCTCGGGGTTGCCGGTGCCGGACTGACCCTCGTCATGGCGGTCCTGACGCTCCTCTTCGGCGCGGCGGCCTTCTACGGCTACCACGAGTTCGATCTGTACGGCGGGAAAGGCCAACAGCAGACGAGCGACAGCGACGCGCTGAAGGGGAAGACCGGCACCGTCACCGAGGAGGTGACCACCGCCGGCGGCGAGGTGAAGCTCTCCGGCGGCGGCTTCAACCCCTACTACGCCGCGCGCTCGATCGAGGGGACGATCGAGGAGGGCGAAGAGGTGATGGTCGTCGACCCCGGCGGCGGCAACGTCGTCACCGTGGAGTCGATGGGGTACGTCGAGGACGACATCGACAAGGAGCTCGCCGCGGACAGGGCGCGGAAGGAAGCGCAGCGAGCGGCCGATGCGAGCGTGGACGACGAGCGAGAGCCCGAGACTGAGACCGAACGGGAGTGATCGCGACCGCGACGGCGATCCGGTGTATAAACGACTGAGCGACGGCAACGACCCCTTATAAGTCGACTACGGTGGCGTGCGCCTGCGAGCGCCCGCAGGACGCGAGCAGCCCGCACGAGGGAGTCGGTCGTCCGGAGCAACGCGGAGGGCGACCGACGAGGCTGGGGAGGCGTGAGGCTGCGGTCGCTGTGCGGGCGGGTGGGATTCAAAGGGGCAGTCGCGAGGACGAAGACGGGCGACGCAAGGACCGCAGGAGCGAACGCAGTGAGCGACGAGGACCGCAGCGAGCCCATCGAGTCCTCGCGGCTGGGGCTTTGGAAGTGTTCACCGTCGATCCGTCCGCAATCACTTATAAACAAGCGGCTGGGGCTTTGGAAGTGTTCACCGTCGATCCGTCTGCAATCGCTTATAAACAAGCGGCTGGGGCTTTGGAAGTGTTCACCGCCCGTTCATGGTAGACGGCTTATGAGTGATCGATGGTTCAAACGCCGGCCTGCCGACCACAAGAATCGACACAGTACCGATCGTACCAACAGAACGCAGAAGCTTCAAACGCGACGCCAGTTAGAAATACGTATGGATGCAGACCGTCGGATCGCCGCCGTCGACGAGGTGCCCGAGGACAGCACGCTCCTCGTGACGCTGCGGCCGATCGACCCCAAGAGCGTCGACGACGGCGAGGGCGACGTGGGCGAGTCCGAGGACGGGACGCCCGAGGCGGAGGCGATTCTCACGCGGGCGGCCGGCGAGGTGCGCGCGTTCCGCAACTACTGTCAACACTGGACCGACGTGCGCCTCGATAAGGACGACGGGGCGTTCGTCCGCAACGGCGAGGTGTTCTGCCAGAAGCACGGCGCCACCTTCGAGGCCGACGGCGGCTACTGCAACTTCGGTCCCTGCGAGGGGGCCGTCCTGGAGTCGGTCGACGTGACCGTCGACGGCGACGCGGTATACCTCGTCGACGACGCCTACGAGTTCGTCCGGCTCGGCCACTCGAACCGTGACGGCGACAGCGGTGACTCGCGGATCGACTTCACGGGGAATTAGAACCGCGTCCGACCGCGTGTCCCGCCTGCACTGTCCCGTCCGAGCGCCTTTTTGAGGAAGCTCATCCAGCGCTTGCGGTCGGCCGCCTCCTGCCGCTTCGCCTCCGTCTCCGGAGCGGGCGCGTCGAGCCCCTCCAAGGCGTCGAGCGCGCGGTCGATCCCGATGATCGACGCCGCCAGCGCCTCGCCCTCGGCGTAGCTCACCTCGTTCTCCTCGATGGGTTCGAGCCGTTCTAAGCGCTCGCGCCGGAGGTTCCGCTTCGCCTGTTCGACCCGCTCGCGCTCGCCGGGCGGGACCGTGTCGCGGCGCTTGATCTCGAAGACGAACGACTGCAGTTCGATCGGTTCGCCTTGGATCTCGATTGCCTCGGGGATCTCCGCGCCCACCGTCGCGGCCTCGCGGTTGACGCGTTCGAGGAGCCCCTTCCGTTCGTACTCCTTCACGCTCGCTCGGTAGGGGCCGGTCGCACTTCGCTCCTTCGCCGGGCGCGCCCCCGAACGCCAACGCAACTCTCGAATGGACGATGTTAACCCGACCGCGCCGCAAGCGATCCCATGGAATCGCTCGAAGCCGAGCTCGATGGCGCCCGCGACCTCGACCCCGGCGAGCTCGCCGACGCCATCGAGTCGATCGGCTTCGAGTGCACGCGCTGTGGGGGCTGCTGTACGGGCTACGCCCCCGATGAACCGGGCGGTGCGCCGGCGGGGGAGGGGGCGGACGACCCCGCCGACCGCGAACCCCACACGGCCACCGTCTTCCCGGACGAGGTCCGCGAAGTCGTCGACGCCGCCGAGGTGCAGTTCGGCGAGTCGTACGACTGGCGCGACGCCGCCCGCCCGATGCCCTTCGGACTCTCAGAGGGCGACGACGGCGAGCCCGCGGGTGAGACGTTCGAGTGGGCGCTCGCGACCGACGACTGCGGCGACTGCACCTTTTACGAGGAGACGGGCGGGCAAGGGGCCTGCACGGTCCACGACGCTCGCCCGCTCATCTGTCAAACCTACCCGTTCAGCGTCGCGCTCGACGGGACGAGCCAGCCGATGGGCGAGGCGGTCGACGCCGAGGGTGCCGTCCGCGCCCACGAGTGCGAGGGGCTCGGCCGCGATATCTCACGCGAGGACGCCGAGGCGCTGGCCGCGGCGCTCAAAGAGCGCGCGGTCCGCGAACTGGAGGAGGCGATCGGCGTCCGCGACGGCTACGACCCGACCGCCGGAGAGCGCTCCGACGGCGACGTGGTCGTCTTCGACTCCGAAGGGGCGAAAGCGGCGGACGGGACACCGATCGACGGAGACTGAGCGACCCCCCGGCGACCGCCCGGTAACCGCCCGGCCACCGCCCGGAGACTCACACCGCGTCCAGCGCTGCGTCGACATCGGCGGCGATCGCCTCGCGTGCCGCCGCGTCGGGAAGCGTAAGCGGCGGGCGGACCCGGGGGTCTGGAATGAACCCGCGGTGAGTGGCCGCGACCTTCGCGGCGGGCGCGA
Organism: Halorubrum lacusprofundi ATCC 49239; assembly: GCF_000022205.1. NCBI lineage: Archaea > Methanobacteriati > Methanobacteriota > Halobacteria > Halobacteriales > Haloferacaceae > Halorubrum > Halorubrum lacusprofundi. The sequence continues at coordinate 579,709 of NC_012029.1, read as the reverse complement.
AGCCGTGGTCGCCACATCGGGCGAAAAGCGGGGCGATCGCCTCCCGGTGGAGCGCCAGTGCGCGGTCGTCGTCGCCGGCACGGAGCGCCTCACCGAGCGAGACGAAGACCTCGGGGATCACCTGCGAGAGCGCGTTGATCCCGCCGTCGACGCCGAGTGATGCGCTCGGGTAGAGCAGGGCGTCGACGCCCTGGAAGACGGTAAACTCCTCCGAGGTCCGGTCGATAGCGGTATCCACCGCCGAAATATCGCCGCTGGTGTCTTTCAGCCCGACGACCGACTCGTGTGCGGCGAGGTCGGCGACGACATCGGGGTCGATCGACTCGCCGACTGTCGCCGGGATGTCGTACAGATAGATCGGGAGCGGGGCATCGTCGGCGACCCGCTCGAAGAAAGCTCGCTGACCGTCGGGATCCGTCGAGGTGTGGTAGTACGGGAGCGTGATGAGCCCCGCGTCGGCGCCTGCCTCGGCGGCGAATCGGAGCCGGTCGCGCACGCCCGAGACGGTCGTGTCCGCCGCGCCGGCAATCACGGGGACTCGACCATTGGCCGCCTCGACGGTGGTCTCGACGGCCGTTCGACGCTCCTCGTCGGTGAGGCTGGCGAACTCGCCGGTCGTCCCGCAAGGGACGATCCCGTCGAGGCCGGCGTCGACGATGGTCTCGACGTGGCTCGCAAGTGCGTCGGCGTCGAAATCGTCATCGGCGTCGAACGGCGTCACGATCGGGGACGAGACGGCTCCGTGTCGGAATTTCGGCTCCCTCATAGGGGTCGGTTCGACGGGCCGCGAGAAAGGGCTTGGTCCCGTGGCGGCGGTTGCCGGAAGCGAGAGGAAACACGGGGCGGGGCGGGAAAGGATGGGGCAGGCCGGGGAGGGCCGGGGAGGACCGGAGCGGGCCGGGGAGGGCCGAAGCGGGCCGGGGAGGACCGGAGCGGGACGGGCCGGACTGGGGCGGAACGGCACGGATCGAGGATGAGGGGAATTGGGACGGAGATGGAACGGAGCCGCAGTCAGTCCATCTCGACCGGGTCGCTGTCGGAGACGATCGCGTCGTCGCGTCCCCGGTACCGGCCCCAGAGCGCGAGCGCGAGCGCGCCGAGTCCGAGCAGGAGGACGAGCAGGTCGACGAGTTCACCGATCCACGGAACCAGCCCGATCAGGGCGACCCCGACGACGCCGAGCAGGAGCGCGACCCACCGGTTCGGGCTGTCGAGTCGGTCGAGCACCCACGATCCGAGGGCGTACCGACCGTACACGGATCCGATCCAGAGCGCGACGACGTAGGCCACGATCCCGACGAGCGCCAGCGGAATACCGACGATCGTGATCGCCACGAGGGCGAGGAAGATTGGGGTAGCGATCAGCGCGAGGAGCCCGACCCCGCCGCTGGCGAGCGGTCCCTCGCTGACCCGATCCGCGACATCGTCCGAGAAGCGAGGGAACGCGAGCAGGAGGACCGCGCCCAGCACGAGGTTGACGGCGACGCCGTACGCAGACCCGAACCACAGCGGAACGAGGTCGCCCCCAAAGCCGACCCCGGTGTCGCCGCGGAGGCTCGTGTCCTCCACGACGCCACCGGCGACGGTCGCGTCCGGGCTCTGGGTGAACGTGCCGGCGTCGTACCGGAACTCGCCGCCGACGTCCGCGTTGGGACCGATAACGACCGAATCGGCGGCCGCCCGAACGTCTCCGCCGACAGCGCCGTCGACGCTGATCGAGCCCGCGCCGGCGTCGAGCGAGCCGTCGATTCGGCCCGTCTCCGTCAGCTCGAAGGAGCCGGCCCCGAGCTCGGCGTTCCCGCCGACCGCGCCGTCGACGACCACGGTTCCGGCGGCGACCTGAACGTTTCCGTCGACGCGGCCCGTTTCCGCGATCCGGATCAAGCCGGCCGCGCCGGAGAGGTCACCCTCAACGGTGCCGTGCACGACAATCGTGCCGGCCACGCCCTCGACGCGGTCAACCGTCTCACCCTCGTCGACGACGATCGTCCCGGACGCGCCCTGGACCGATTGGGCTGTCGCGAGTCCCGCCGCGAGCGGCGAGAGGAGCGCGACGAGCGCGAGCGCGACGGCGAGACGACGACGACGAGCGGTGCTACTTGAGAGGCTCATGCCTAGAGTATCCGTGTCGGAGCATATATGTTTATTTACCAACTAGTCTTGGACGGCTCGTCTTGGTCGAGCGACTCTGGATCGGACGGCTCGTCTCGCGTGAGGATCCGCACGTGTACCGGTCCGTCCGGTCGGGTGTTCGCGCTCGCCTGCAGCGACAGTTCCTCCGTCACGGGTTCCAGCCGCACCCGACGGAGAATCGTCGCGACCGCGAGCCGGAGTTCCTGTCGCGCGAAGCGCATCCCGATGCAGTGTCGCGGCCCCCCACCGAACGGGAAGAAGGCGTGTTCGGGGTGTTCCCCCACCGCCGGGCCGGAACGGTCGTCGCCGTGCACGACACCGCCGTCCTCGGTCTCACGGAGCCAGCGTTCGGGGCGGTACGTCTCGGGAGCGTTCCACCAGCGCCCGTCGCGGTGGACCGACCACGGTGCAAGCGTGAGCACGACCCCGGACGGGATGCGGTACTCGCCGAGCGCGATCGGCTCGGTCGGCTCCCTGAAAAAGGAGTGGACCGGGGGATACAGGCGGAGCGCCTCGTCGACCGCCGCGGTCAGCGCGGGGCACTCGCGGAGGTCCGCGGGCGTCGGATCTCCGTGGAGTGGTGCGATTTCGGAGCGAATGCGGTCCTGAAACGCGGGGCGGCGCGCGAGACAGTACAGCGCGTACGTCAGTCCGAGCGCGCTCGTCTCGTGGCCGGCGAAGAGGAACGTCACCGCGTTATCGACTAGCTCCTCGTCGTCGAGCGCACCAAGCTTCGCGGCCGCGACGAGGGTACCGAGGAGGTCGTCCGCGGCGCTCGGGTCGGCGGGCGGGCCGGCGGCCCGCCGCTCAGTGACGAGGTCGCGTATCGTCGCGCGAAGGGCGCCGAGCCGGCGTCGGTACCGTCGGTTTGCGGGAGTTGGGAGCCACTCGGGGAGGAACGAGGTCGGACGACTCATGTCGAACCGATCGGTGATAGCCTCGGCCGCCGCCCGAACGGTCTCGCGCTCGCCCTCGATATCGCTTCCGAGCAGGCTCTCCGCGAGGACGGCGAAGGCGTACTCGGTCGACGCCGCGTGCACGTCGACGACCGCGCCGTCCCCCCACGAATCCACCGCCTCGCGAGCGTGTTCGACCATCGAGTCGCCGTAGGCGGCGACCCGCTCGCGGAAGAACGCCGATCGGATCGCCGTGCGCTGCTCGCGCCACGCCTCCCCCTCGGCGAGGAACAATCCGTCTCCGAGGAGGCCGCCGAGCTGCTCACGAGGCATCTCGCCTTTCACGAACCGATCGTGGTCTTCGACGAGGATCCGCCCGATCGCCCCGGGATCGGTCACGAGGTAGCTCTCCGTCCCGAACACGTCGTACCGGACGATCCCACCGTACTCCGCGGATCGGCGTTCATAGAACCCGAGCGCATCGCTCGCGAGCTCGTGGACGTTGCCGAGCACCGGGAGTCCGCCGGGATCTGGCGGCGGCGGAGCATCCGCGACGTCGACGTCGGCGTCGGCGGTGTCGGTGCGTTCGCTACCGCCGGACTGTCGCGCTCGATCGTCGTCGGAGCGGGTGATCGGGTTGCACATAGGTATCAATCGGACCCGTGCGCCGCTGAGCCTTCGCACGGATCAGTCCGTGTGTTTTTAACTTTCAAGTGGTGGGAAGACGCCACGAGCCGTATGCGATACGTTCGCGTAGAGTTCGCGTTTCCGCCGTCGGTCCGACATCCGATGCACGACTTCCTCGACGACGGCGACGGGTGGCGGACCGAGCTGTTGACGTGGCGGCGACTCCCCGACGAGACGCTCGTCACGCTGTTCCGCGTCGTCGCCCCCCGAGAGTGGTACCTCGAACGCCTGCGAACCGTCGACTCGATCGACCGCTTCGAGACGGCTCCCGGCGACGACGCCTTCTACCTCAAGGCGTACGAGCGGCTCGGCGGGCCGCTGGAGACGTTTTTCGATGCGTTCGTCGACACGGAGTTCCTCTCTGTGCCGCCGGTCGTGTACCGATCGGGCGGCCGGCTGTCGTTCGGGCTGATCGGCCCGCCGAACCAGTTGCGGGACGTTCTCTCCGCCGTTCCAGACCCGATCGATGTCACGGTCGAACGGGTCGGGTCGTACGGCGGCCGACGGTTGGCCGGCGCCAACCTCACGGAGCGCCAGCGAGAGGCGCTTTGCGCCGCGCGTCGCGTCGGGTACTACGACGTGCCCCGATCCGGTTCGGTCGCCGACGTCGCCGAGGCGATCGAGTGTTCGCCGTCGACGGCCGGCGCCCACCTCCGCAAAGGAGAGGCGGCGCTCGTCGACACCTATCTGGATGGCTGATCCGAGGATGTCGGCGGTACAACTATACTGGTCCGTCTCCACGTTTCGCTGGAGTCTACTATGGAGATCTCAGAGAAGCTCCTTTGTCTGTTCAGCGCCGATGTTCGCGAGGAGGACGGCGAGTACGTCGTGGAGGTCCCGCGACGCGAAATCGAGACCGGATCGCTGGAGCCGGGTGAGACGTACCGCGTCGCGCTCATCTCACAGGGCGAGTCCGAAACGGCCGGGACGACCGACGAGGGCGTCGATACCTCGGCATCCCGCGCTGACGACGGGCCGCAGCCACCGGTCGAGCCCGGGGAGATGCGCTACGTCGAGATCGAGGATCTCGGCAAGCAGGGCGACGGGATCGCCCGCGTCGAGCGGGGGTACGTGATCATCGTCCCGGACACGGAGGTCGGCGAGCGCGTTAAGATCGAGGTAACGGAGGTCAAATCGAACTTCGCGGTCGGTGAAGTCGTCGAGAAGGCAGTCTAGCTCACTCGGCGCCCGCGTTGTTTTCGCTGTCTACAGAACCCCCAGACCCATTTTTGCCTGCGGGGACCCGAGCGTTCCAGTAGGAGACGGACGCCACGTAATCTCCCGGTATCGTGTTGCCGACGAGCTCGTCGAGAGCCCGGAACGGTTTTGCGACGGGGCCCGGAAGCTCGCGGTAGAACCCGTACGGGAGCACGAAGTCGTGTTCCTCACCGGAGAGCGTCAAATCCGCCTCGCTGAGCATGGCTGCGACCTGGCGCTCGGAGTAGAGTCGGGACCCCATCGGGAGGAGCCAGGTGTACAGCGTCCGCAGGCTGCGGCTGTTGAACGTGTCGAAGAACACCTGATCGGCGCTGACGCGGCACAGCTCTGCGAGGAACGGCGCCGGGTCGTCCATCAGGTGGAAAAACCGCATCGCGACCACCGTGTCGAAGTGGTCGTCCGGGAACGGGAGCCGGGAGGCGTCGCCGCGGACGAACTCCACGGTGTCTGAGAGTCCCGCTTCGGCCGCCTTCTGGCGCCCCTGTTCGAGCATCTCGCGGGAGATGTCGATTCCGACGATGTGGGCACCCTGGTCCGCGAGCATCGTCGTGAACCGGCCGGTGCCGCAGGCGACCTCGAGTACGCGGTGTCCCTCCTCGATCGGTCCGAGCGCCGAGAGGACTGCTTCCTTCTCGCGCTGATCGATGAGCTCCCCGCCGCCTGAGAACCGTACGTCCTCGTATTCTTCCGCGACCTCGTCGGCCTGGTACCAGTCCTGTCCCTTCACGTTGTCCGTACTGCACACCCGACCGACAAAACCGTACTGGATACGGTCGGCGTTTGCTCGGAGACGACGGGGGTGACGACCGGGGACTGGACAGCGATTCGATCGAGGGATTGGTCGACAATTCGATCGACGGGGCGGTCGCCGAGTCGACCCGATCACCCACTCGTCGTAACGTTCTCAGCCGGAATCTTCACCAACACTCGCGGGCCGGACTCCTCGCCGTGGTGCGGGTACTCGTCGACGTCGAAGTACCGTCGCGCGAGCTTGTCGATATGCTCAATCGCTCCCTCCTCGGTGAGCTCCGCCTCGCCGCGCACCGAGACGTACCGGTACGGGTCGGTCGGGTCGAGCACGCTCACGCCCACCTTCGGATTCCGGCGGACGTTCCGCTCTTTCTGGCGGCCACGAGCCGTGTTAACGAGGACGTACTCGCGATCCTCGTGGTCCACCCACACCGGTGTCACGTGCGGCGTTCCGTCCGGCATCACCGTCGCGAAGTGGGCGTACGATTCGGCCTCAAAGATGTCGACGTGTGACTCGGGGATCATCGGCGAACCGTACGCGCCGTCGCGTCAAAATATGCCTGATCGATCGGGATTGATGGTTGATCGAGATGTGATATTAACACATTATATTATTCCAATCAAATTGCCCTATATGTAGCCAACCTTTACCAATAGGCGCGGGCTCGACATGAGATATGAGTACCAGTCACGCGGAGACCGCTGACCAGGACCGCCTCTCTGAATCCGAGTACCGCGACCGCTTACGCGAGCTCCCTCCGAGCGCCAAGCTCGTTGCGAAGGTGCTGGAGGGCGACGCTCCCCTCTCGCAGGGCGGCCTCGCCGACGAGTCCCTGCTGCCCGACCGGACCGTCCGCTACGCGCTCAACCGCTTGGAGGAGGAGGGGCTCGTCGACTCCCGCTACAGCTTCAAGGACGCGCGCAAGCAGGTGTACTACCTGACCGTTTGAACGACGCGTTGATCGGCTGAACGCCAATCTGACCGTCCGAACGTCCGCCCGCCTGCCTGCGGCTCGGCCGCACGGCCGGTGCGCACGGAGTCCTTTTTAATCCTTGGTCCCGACACCACACCGTATGGACCTCTCGGTCGTTGTTCCCACCCTCAATGGGCGGGATCGGTTAGCCGCCTGTCTCGACGCGCTGGCGGCCCACGCCCCCGAGGCGGAGGTGATCGTCGCTAACGGCCCCTCCGCCGACGGCACCACCGGGATGGTGCGGGACCGCGACGACGTGGACGTGCTGGTGGAGATCTCCGACCGCACGGTCAACGTCGCCCGCAACGCTGGTATCGAGGTCGCCACCGGCGACATAGTCGCTCTCGTTGACTACGACAACCGGATCGGAGAGGGGTGGCTCGACGCGGTTCGCGCCGGGCTCGACGACGCGGACGTTGTGACAGGACCAGTGACCCCGATCGAACCGGAGCAGGGAGGACGCGACGGTGAAGCGTCCGCCAACGGGGAACGCATTGTGCGCGACGACGAGCACGACGACGAACGCGACGACGAGCACGACGACGAACGCGACGACGAGCACGACGACGAACGCGACGACGAGCACGACGACGAACGCGACGGCCCGGAGCGCCGGACGATCGCGGGCACCGAGGTGACCTACTTCGAGGGGGGCAACGTCGCCTTCCGGCGCGAGGCGCTCCGGGACCTGGACGGCTTCGACGAGTATCTCCGCACGGGCGGCGCGCGCGACGCGGCGCACCGGCTGGCGCAGATGGGACGAACCGTGGCGTGGCGCGAAGACCTGGCGGTCACCAAGGCGCTCCCGAGCCCGACGGCGGCCGACTGCGGGCGCACCGCCCGCGAGTGGGGGTGGAAGTACCGAGCGCTCGCGTACCGCCTCTTGAAGAACTACGGGGTCCGCCCGACCGTCGTCGCGCGGGCCGGGACGCACGCGGCGACGGACGCGTTCGGAGCCGCCGGCGACGTGATCCGCGGCGAGTCGACCCCGTCGCGGTGGGTCGCCACCGGCCGCGACGTACTCGTCGGCCTCGCCGGCGGGAGCTCCGACGGCCTCGTCGCGCGGAGCCGCGACCGGAGCCCGGCGCGGAACCCGAACGGTATCTCGAAGCGCGCCGACCGCGCCGTCGCGAAGTACGACCGACGGGAGCCGAAGAGGGGGACGGAGGAGTGACCCCACACCGAGAGCGACCCCGCGCCTTTTAACCTCGGCGGCCGCCAACGACCGGTAACGAATGGGACTCACGAAGCGGATCATCCCCTGTATCGACGTCGACCTCGACGCCGACGGGGACGCGGCGGTGTACACGGGCGTCAACTTCGAGAATCTGGAGTACACCGGCGACCCGGTCGAGCTAGCGAAGAAGTACAACGCCGCGGGCGCCGACGAGTTCGTCTTCCTCGACATCACCGCGAGCGCGGAGGGTCGCGAGACGATGCTCGACGTGGTGAACGCGGTCGCCGACGAGTGTTTCATCCCGCTGACGGTCGGCGGTGGCATCCGCACCAAGGCCGACATCAAGGAGACGCTCCGCGCGGGCGCGGACAAGGTGTCGATCACGACCGGCGCCTTAGAACGCCCCGAGCTCATCGAGGAGGGCGCGGCGGCGTTCGGCAGCCAGTGTATCGTCATCTCGATCGACGCCCGTCGCCGGTACGACGACGCGGGCGAGCACTTCTACGAGGACGACGACGGCGAGACGGTGTGGTTCGAGTGCACCAAGAAGGGCGGCCGCGAGGGCACCGGCATCGACGCCGTCTCGTGGGCGAAAGAGGCCGAGGAGCGCGGCGCCGGCGAGCTGTTCGTCAACTCTATCGACAAAGACGGAACGAAGGACGGCTACGACATCCCGCTGATGAAAGCGGTGTGTGACGCCGTCTCGACGCCCGTTATCGCCTCCTCGGGCTGCGGGAGCCCAGAGGATATGTACGACGTGTTCACCGAGGCGAACGCCGACGCGGGGCTCGCCGCCTCTATCTTCCACTTCGGTGACTACTCGATCGAGGAGACGAAGAAGTACCTCGACGAGCGCGGCGTGCCTGTGCGGTTGTAGCCGAACAGGCGTCAATCCTACTCGGAAGTGAAATAATAGGTGTTCACAACCATCGTTGTTTCCAATAGTATCGATCGAAATCAACAGTTATTATGTGATGCCGAGCGAATCGCGACGTATGTCCACGTCATCGACGCGCATCCGTGCCGAGCGGCCGGATCTCGTCTGTAAGCGGACTGACGGCGACTCCGACGGGAACTCCGACGGCGAGGAGGTGACGTTCTTCGAGCGAGACCGCGATCCCGACGAGCGGACGACCCGGTGGATCACGGTCCGAGCGGCGGACTGCGTACCGGAAGACGAGTGGCGATAAGTTCGGTGTAGATCGGTTTTTACGCGTGTCGGTGGGACGCTGTGTCTATGAGTGGCGAGTGCTCAGTGTGCGTTTATAAGTGACAGACCTAACGACGACGAGCATTTCCAAAGCCCCAGGCGTGAGGACTCGGTGCGGTCGCTGCGGTCCTCGATCGCTCGCTTTGCTCGCTCTCTGCGGTCCTTGCGTCCCGCGCCGTCGTCCTCACGCCTGCCCCTTTGAGTCCCACCCGTCCACACAGCACCGCCTCACACCTCCCCAGCCTCGTCGGTCGCCTGCGGCGACCGACTCCCTCGCGCGGCGCCGTTCGCGGCTTAAAAGCCGCTCATGGGCGCACGCCACCGCACCGCACTTATAAATCCGGATCTCAGCCGCTCGTCCGCTTTTAAATACTGCAACGAAACCGCGACCCGTCGCCTCAGTCGTCGGCGACGGCGCGGTCGGTAAACTGGGGAAGCTCGTCGTCGAGCAGCGCCACGGTCGCCAGCCGGATCGCGTGGGGCCACCCGAGCGGCGTCGCGCTGTCCGGCGTTCCGTCGTCGAAGAACTGCTCGGGGAGATAGCTCGTCGGCTCACAGAGCGTCCCGCCGGGCGAGACGTGCGCGAGCAGCTCCCGGGCGCGTTCGACCATCTCGGCCGCACGCGGGTCGTCGCGGTCAGCGAGGAGGACCGCCAGCTCGGCGCAGGCGTTCGCGCCCCACGCGGTCGAGACCGTCCATACCTTCTCCGAGAGCTGGCCAGCCCGCCGCCAGCCGTCGCCCTCGTACCGGATCAGTCCGGAAATCTCGTCGCTCTCGTGAGCGAGCCCGTCGACGACCGTCTCGACGTGCGAGACCAGCCGGTCGAGTCGCTCGGCGTCGACAGCGCCGCTATGGCCTTCCGCCTCGCCGTCGCCGCCGAGCGCGTCGAACGAGCGGTGCGCGCTCGCCAGCGCCAGCGTCGAGGAGTCGAGCCGGTCGTCGGTCGTGCCCTCGGGCGTCTCGCGGAGCGCGTAACAGCCGCGTTCGGGCACCCAGAGGTCGTCGAGAGCGTCGTACACCCGAACTGCTTGGTCGCGGGCGTGTGCGGCGAGGTCGTCCGGGAGGATGGCGGGGTCGAGGTCGCGGCCGGGCGCATCCGCGTCCCCGTTCCGATCGAGCGCGCTCGCGTCCAGCCCGTCGCCGTGAAGCGCAAGCTCGCTGTACGCCTCTAAGAACGTCGCGGTCGTGTGCGCGAATCGCCCAGCGCTGTCCTCCCACGCGTTCTGGCAGACGACGGGGCGGCCGTCGGCCGCGAGGGTCTCGTCGAGTCCGGCGAGCGCGGCGACGAGAGTCGCGTCGAGCTTCTCCACGTCGACTCCCGCGGCGCGAGCCTGCGCGAGGTAGGCGATGACGCTGCCGGTCTGGTCGGCCTGGTAGTCAACGTCGGGGCCGTCCTCGATGCGCGCGTTCGCCCAGCCGGGCGCGAGCGCGCCGTCCCGGGGCCACACCCGGTGCGGCCACGACCCGTCGGGGCGCTGGGTGGCGACGTACATCTCGGCCGAGCGGGCGTGCCAGTCGTCAAGCCCGAGTCCGATCCGGTCGTCGGCGCCGAGCACGAACGTCGATATCTCCGCGTCGTCGCGGAACCAGGTGTAGCCGTAGCCGCCGGAGGTCGCGTAGAAGGGGTCGAAGTCGGGGCCGGCGATCCGGAGCCCGGATTCGGCGGAGAGCAGCGAGAGCACCCGAAGGTCGGCGACGACCGACTCCTGGGCCGGGACCGACTCAGGGACCGAGGGAATCGTCTCGCCCGCGGCCGCAGCGAGCGCGTCGGGGTCGTCAAGGGTGTCGAACAGCTTCGCGAGACGGTCGCGGGCGGCCTCGCGCGTCGTCTCCTCGCGGTCGGTCAGCAGGGTGCCGACGGTCGCGACGCCGTCCTCGAAGGGGGCGTCGACGATGACCTCACCGGAGAGACGCTCTTCCTCGTAGCGGTCGCCGTCGCGGTCGCGGGGGAGGTCGGTAGGCGCGTCGTCGAGCAGCTCGGGGAACGTCGTCGGGAGCTGGCCGCGCAGGTCGGTAAAGCCGGTGTCGCTCGCGAGGAAGTCGTGCTCGTCGGCGTGGTACACCTCGATGGCGTCGTCGTATCGGAGCTGCCCGACCCGGTTGTCGCGCCCGTCAGGCGCGAACCGGGCGTACACGACGAGCGAGAGGTCGGCAGGGTCGACGTTCGCATGCCCGTCGTCACCGACATCGATCGTCACGCGTGTGAGGTGGGCGTCGCCGAGCGTCACGTCGTGACGAGTCACGGTCGCTCGGTCGGTCTCGTGGACGGTCTCGATCAGGGTCGTATCGCCGACGTAGCGCTGCTGGGTCTCGACCTCGTCGAGCCACGTGACCTCGTCGCCGACCGCGAGGCCGACGCGCGAGCGGACGAGTCCCGTCTGACCGGTCAGCGGGTAGCCGAAGTCGCGGAGTTCGCCGTCGGCGTCGACGTGGACGAGCCGGCCCTCCCCGCCGGAGAACCGACCGGTGACCGTCCGGCGTTCGCCGGGGAACCGGGTGTCGTGCCCGGTGTTACGCTTGTAGTCATCGAGCGCGTCGCGGAGTTGCATTACGCGAGTAAACGGCCCCTCCGTGTATGAAGGTTTGGTGTAATTATTGTTCATCTATTCCCAGAACGGAAACCCTCAAGCCGAGGCGCCGCCGGGAACCCGTATGCACGAACCCGGCCCGCCGCGCACGACGAGTGTCGGCGAATCCGTCGAGCTGGCCCCGCGGAGCCCCGATCCCGACGGGACCTACGAGTGGACCCTCCGCGACGCGCCGGCCGAGAGCGACGCGCGCGTGGACGGGCAGCCAGTGAGCGGGAGCAGTGATGACGGGGAACTCCTCGTTCCCGGCGAGACGAGCCGACCGGACGCACCGGTCGTCCACCTCCGTCCCGACGCCCCCGGAACGTACGTCCTGACGCTCGACGCCCCGGACGGAACGCACCGCCAGCGGGTGCGCGCGTACCCCGACGAGCGGCAGTCGGTCGAACTTCGCGTCCCCGCCGCGGACCTCCCGGTGGACGACGGCGACGTGGACCGCGTCTCGGTGATGTGGCCCCACAACGACCGCCTGCTCGCGCGCGACCGTCCCGAGCGCGACGGCGACGATTGGATCTACGAGGTCCAGATTCCGCCGGGTCGCCACGGGTTCAGCTTCGTCGCCAACGACGACCCCGGCAACGAGCACCGCGACGAGGTGACCGTGCCGGGTCCGGGGCGCCCGCGCGTCTCGATGTCGGCGACCGTCGTCGAGGGTGGGGAGGGAGAGGGGGACGCCGACGCCTCATCCGTCCGGATCGTTGCCGACACCGAGGCGCCGCCCGACCTCGACGGCGAGGGCGATGCCGGGAGACGCACCGGCGAGTCCCCCGTCGCCGTCGACTTCCTCGTCGACGATCGCGATGCGGACCCCGAGACAGTCGCGCGGATCGAGTCGCTGGCGGCGGGCGACACACTCACGATCCCGCTTGCGGAGCTTTCCGACGACCTCTCTGGTGGGATCCGGGTCCACGCAGTCCCGAACGCCGACCGGTACGGCGCGGCGGAGACGATCCGGATCGAGCGGGACGAAGAGGGGGCCGTGGGCGCCGGCGAGGGCGGCTCCGTGACCGTTTCCGACCCCCATGCACCCCCCGAGTGGGCCGACTCGCCGACGATCTACGAGGTGTTCGTCCGGTCGTTCGCCGGCGACACGCTCCCGACGACGTTCCGCGAGATCGAGCGTCGAGTCCCCTACATAGAGAGTCTCGGCGTCGACACGCTCTGGCTCACGCCCGTGCTCGCCTCGCCGACGGAACACGGCTACCACGTCACCGACTACTACGACACCGCCGCCGACCTCGGCTCGCGCGAGGCGTTCGAGTCCCTGGTCGCGGCCTGCCACGAGGCGGGGATCAAGGTCGTGTTCGATCTGGTGATCAACCACACCTCCCGCGATCATCCCGTCTTCCAGATGCACGCCGCCGGCGTCGACGCGTACGCCGATCACTACCGCCGGGCTGACGGCGACTTCGACGTGACAGACACCGACTGGGCGGAGCTGGCAGCGGGCGATATGCCGGAGTACTACTTCAACTGGCGCCGGATCCCGAACCTCAACTTCGACAGCCCGGCGGTCCGCGAGTGGCTGCTCGACGTGGTCGACGAGTGGAGCGCGGTCGTCGACGGCTTCCGCGCCGACGTGGCGTGGGGCGTGCCCCACGGCTTCTGGAAGGAGGTCAGTGAGCGCGTGCCCGACGACTTCCTCCTGCTCGACGAGACGCTCCCCCACGACCCCTTCTACGGCGAGGGGGAGTTCGACGTCCACTACGACACCTCGCTGTACGACGCGCTCCGGGATGTCGGGGCGGGCGACGCGCCCGCGGACGCGATCGCCGACGCGTTCGCCCGCGCCGAGTGGCTCGGGTTCGACGACCCGGGCGTCCAGATGCGCTACGTCGAGAACCACGACGAGGAGCGCTACCTCGCCGAGTACGGGCGGGAGGCGCTGAAGGCGGCCGCCGCGACCGTCTTCACCCTCCCCGGCGCGCCGATGATCTACGCCGGACAGGAGCGCGGCAACGAGACGTACCGCGGACCCGTACGCTGGCACGACGGCGACAACGACCTCACCGACTTCCACCGCGACCTCGCCGCGCTCCGCGAGCGCGAGCCGCTCCTCCGGGACGGCGCCGTCGACTTCGAGGGCCGCGCCGCTGACGTGTCGGTCGTCGACGGCGATCCCGAGCGCGTAACGGCGTACGAGCGAACGCCGGCGACGGACGATTTCGAGGGCGACGATCACGACGCGGACCCCGACCCGCTCCTCGTCGTCGTCAACTTCGCAGACCGGCCGGTGACGGTGGAGGTTCCGGCGGGGTTCGAGACCGACCTGTTCGCGGGTGACGGGTCTGGCGCGGTCGACGAGGGAGTCACGGTCGAGAGCGTCGCCGTCCTCCGGTAGGGCTGTTCGGGCGATTCGCAGACGCACACGACGCGTTCGCCGCCGTGTTCCTCCGACCCTTATAAGTAATCCCCTCGCGCATCTCCGCCACATGGACGACCGGACGCTGAACGATCTTCTCCGCCGGTTCGGGCTCTCGGACAAGGAGGTCGACACGTACCTCAGTCTCTTGGCGCACGGGGAGGCGAAGGCGAGCACCGTCGCAGACGCCGCCGGTGTGTCGAAGCGCTACGTCTACAGCGTGAGCGAGTCGCTCGCTGAGCGCGGCTTCGTCGAGGTAAACGACCACGTCGTGCCGACGACGATCCGCGCGAACCCGCCGGACGAGGTCATCAACCGCCTCCGTTCGGACGTCGACGCGATCCGCCCCGGGTTAGAGGAGCGCTTCTCGCGGGTGGAGCGGCAGACCGAGCAGTTCGAGGTGATCAAGTCCCGCGTGACGGTGATAAAGCGGATCCGGTCGCTGCTCGCGGACGCGGACTCGGAGGTGACGCTGTCGATCGCGGCCGGTCACCTCCCCGAGATCCGCGACTCCCTCGTCGAGGCGGTCGACCGCGGCGTCTTGGTACTGCTCATCGTCTCCGGCGCCGACGAGGTGCCGGACGACATCGATGAGGGACTCGACGGCGTCGCCAGCGTCGTCCGGACGTGGCGCGAGGCGATGCCGACGCTGCTCACGGTCGACTCCGCGGCCGGCGTCGTCGCCCCGCCCGAACTGCTGCGCCGGTCCAACACCGACCGGCAGGCGATCCACTTCTCACAGGAACAGCTCGCGCCGGTGATCGTCGGCTCGTTCCTCGGGAACTACTGGCCGGCCGCGAACGAGATCGCGACCGCGGCGCCCGCGCCGCTCCCGGTCGAGTACGCGAACTTCAGACACACCGTACTGCAGGTGACCCTGCGCCTCCGCGTCGGCGAGATTCCCCGCGTCACCGTGGGCGGCCGGTGGACTGACCGCGACGAGCCGGCCGAGATCAGCGGTCGCGTCGTGGAGTCGAAACAGGGAATGGTGGAGCCGACGACCAACGAGTTCCCAGTCCAACACTCGCTCGTCGTCGAGACCGACGACGGCAAGACCGTCACGGTGGGCGGGCAGGGGGCCTTCGTTGAGGACATCGAGGCCGACCTCGTTCGGATCGAGGAAGACGACGGAGACCACGAGGAGGCGGACGCGGGAGAGTCCGACGAGGCGGACGGAGCAGACGGCGTCTGACGGCGAGACAGCAGCGGGCTCGGTGACGACCCCGCCACCGCGGCCCTCGAACCGGATCCCGACCGCCGACACCGGTCGGTCACCCCCTCTCGCGACTCACTCCTCTAAGCTCGGGTGCGTTTCCTGCGGGTCCGGGTGCGGCGCCGCGAACCGTTCTCGGATCGCTTCGCGCGACGCTTCCTCGCGTTCGCGGCGCTCGGCCGCATCGATCTCCTCGCAGCCCGGCGGCACCTGCCGGCCCCGGTCGGTGAAGTACCCCTCGGGTGCGACCCAGTCGTGGTAGAACCCTCGTTCGTCCTCCTCTAAGATCGTCACGCCGACCTCGGCGCCGTGGCCCGCGCACACCGCGGCCTGATGCGGCTTCTCCGCGAGCCGGCCGGCCGCGTACAGCCCGTCGACGCCGGTTCGGCCGCGCTCGTCGGTGTCGACGTACGACTTGCCGCGGTCGAGGATACCGACCCCCTCCACGCCCTCGAGGTAACCGACCTCGTTTTTCGTCGCGGCGACGACGTGCCGGGTTCGGGTCGGGTCGCTGGGGTCGCTGGGGTCGTCCGCGTCGTCACCGTCGACCTCAACGACGAACCGGGCGTCGTCGACCGCTTCGTCGCCTCCGGTTTCGACGCTCTCGCCCTCACCGACCGCCGCCACTCGCGTCGCACGGCCGTCGAACCGGTCGGCGCCCGCGGTCGCGGCCTGCTCGGCGAGGAGGTCGAGCAGGCGCCGGGCGTCCACGCCCAGCGGGAAGCCCGGGAAGTTCTCCAAGTGCGCGTTCCGCCGCAGGAGCGACCCGCCGTCGTCGATTACGAGAGTGTCGAGCCCCTGCCGGGCCGTGAACACGGCCGTCGAGAGGCCGGCGACGCCGCCGCCGACGACGACCACGTCGCGGAAGTCGTGCGAATCGCGCTCTGAATCGCTCGGTGTCCGGTCACCGCTCATCGGTCGATCCCCCGTGCGAGTCGCGAGTCGTCGCTGTCGATCGCCATACTCGTCGGCACGCGCGAGCCGTCGTAGTCGCTTCGGTCCGGGACCGACTCGGTTCCGGCCGCTCCCGCGATCCCGTGGCCGGGGCGCTGCGTTTTATCGGCGCACCCAAACCGGTCGCTCCACCGTAATAAACGGCTCGTCGCGGTCGGCGGCCGCGACCGCCCACTCGCGGGCGCGCACCTACGGGTCCCCGTTGATGACGTCCGCGACGCGCTCGCGGTCGAACAGCTGTTCGTCGGTCGGAATCTCCGGATACGGGCCGGACTCGTACCGCGGCCACGCGCCGAACGCGTCGGGGTAGAGCTGCTTCGCCGTCATCTCCAGCTGGAAGAGGTTCAAGATCGGTCCCTGATACCGGGCGCCTTGTGGATGGACGCGGTCGTTCTGAACCGCCGTGATCTCAGAGCCGACGGCGTCCTCCTCGAAAGCGGTGCGCCGCCCAGCCATGTCCGTTCCCGGCTCCATACCGCCGAGGTATAAGATTACGTCGGGGTCCGCCTCGAGGATCGTCTCGAAGTCGACGACGGTGCCGGACTCGACGCTCCCCTCGAACGCGTCTCGCGGCCCGAGCGGGCGTGTGTGTGACGTGAGGAACCCGGGGTTGCTCAGGGTGTACGCGTAGATGCTCTCGATGTCGGCGGCGGCGATCATGATCGCGGTCGGGCGCTCCTCCTCCGGCGGCAGGTTGTCCTCGATCGTCGACAGGAGTTCCTCGCGGACCGCTGCGAGCGCTTCGTAGCGCTCGCGCTCTCGGAACGCCTCGGCGACGATTTCGAACTGCTCCCACAGCCCGTAGTACTGGTAGCCGTCGGCCCACTCCTCGGCGGGCTCCTGATGCCGGTCGCTGAGGGAGTTGCCGAACCACGGCGAGACGTTCTCGGCGATCTCGTCGATGTCCGACCGCTCCCAACCCTCGACCTGCGTCACCCACGCCGGGTCCGCGAGGTGGATGTCGCTGTCGAGCTCGTACAGCTTCTCCTTGTCCGGCTGCCACGAGGAGTAGAGTCCCGACCAGTCGAGCGAGACGCCCGGCAGGCGCTCGACGTACTGGTTCCAGAGCCCGTCGTAGTAGTCGGGCGCGTGCAGCGCCGTGACGTCGTTCCCCCGGCCCAGCGCGAACGCCATGTCCGCGTGATGGGTGAGCCGCGTGAACACCGTCTCCGGCGGCGACTCGAAGATCACCTCGCCCATCGGCGAGATCGACGCCGTGTAGCTCGCATCGGCGGCGTCCTCGGTCTGTGACTCCGCCCGGTCGTCGTCGGTCGAACCGGTGTCGGTCGTGTCGGCGTCGGGCGAATCGGAGTCGGACGAACCGGCGCCGCCGCCGTCGGTGCAACCGGCGAGTAAGCCGCCGAGAGCGACAGTGCCGCCGTACTTGGCGAACGCTCTTCGGGTCGATGCTCTGCGTACCGCGTCGTCTCTGGGCATATTTTTAGGCGGGCCTAAAAATATATAGTCGTTCCGGTCTTTAGGCCCACCTAAAAGCGACTCGCACGGGTTGTCAACTAGCGAATCACGGTCAGCAACGGCGATCGGCAACTCTCCGACGGGCGTCCGTGTGCCGGTCTACTCTGTGTCTTCGTGTCGCGCCCGAAGCGGGGTGACGCGCGGGCCGTTCTCGGTCTGTACCACGTCGGCGTCGACGCGGAACACGTCCGCGAGCAGGTCCTCGGTGACGATCTCCTCGGGGGCGCCGCGGGCACGGATCTCGCCGTCCTTGAGCGCGACCATCCGATCCGCGAGCCGGGCGGCCTGCTCGATGTCGTGGAGCACGACGACGACGGTCACGTCGCTCTCGTCGCGCAGGGTTTCGATGATCTCCATCACCTCCATCTGGTGGTGTAAATCGAGGAACGTCGTCGGCTCGTCTAAGAGGAGTACGTCGGTTTCCTGTGCGAGGACCATCGCGATCCACGCCAACTGTTTCTGCCCGCCGCTGAGGCTCCCGACCTCGCGCTCGCGCAGGTGGCCGCAGCCGGCCAGTTCGATCGCTTGCTCGACGGCGCGCGCGTCCTCGTCGGTCGTCCGCTCGAAGAACCCGCGGTGCGGGTACCGACCGTGGTACACCAAGTCATCGACCGTGATGCTGTTCGGCGAGGTGCTCTCCTGCGAGAGCAGCCCGAGCTTCCGGGCGAGCGCCTTCGTGTCCATCGCATGCACGTCGCGGCCGTCGACCATCACGGAGCCGTCGTCCGGCGCGAGCTGCGTCGCCAACCCCTTCAACAGGGTGCTCTTCCCCGAGCCGTTCGGGCCGACGAGGGCCGTGACCGCGCCGGGCTCGGCCGCGATCGACTCGCCGTCGATGACGGGAGCCGGTGCGTTCGGATACCCCAACACGAGGCTCTCGGCGTCGAGAGCGCTCGCGTCTCCCGCGCCGACCGAATCGACCGTCTCGCTCGCGTCGGTCGTTCCGCTCGGTACCTCCGAATCCGTCGCGTTCGCGTGTTCGGTAGACATTCAGAGCTCACCCATGTTCTGCTGTTTGCGCATCAGGTACAGGAAGTACGGGCCGCCGACCAGCCCGGTGACGATCCCCACCGGGATCTGCGAGTCCGCGCCCGTGATCACGCTCATCCCGAGTCGGGCGCCTACGTCAGCCCCGACCATGAGCGCGGGGCCGACGAACAGACAACCGACGATCACCCGCTTGTAGTCGCTGCCGACGAGGTTTCGCACCATGTGGGGGACGATCAGTCCCACGAAGCTGACGATCCCCGCCACCGCGATGCTGGCGGCGGCCGCCAGCACGGCGACGCCGGAGAGCGCGAACCGCACCTTCTCGATCGACATCCCGAGCGACTTCGCGGTCTGTTCGCCCAACAGGAGGAGGTTCAGCTGGCGCGATCCGGCGATCGACAGCAGCACCGCGACGATCGTCCACGGCAGCACCAGTCGGACCTGCTCCCAGTCCGTCCCGGTCAGCGAGCCGGTGGTCCACTGGATCGCCGACTGGACGACGCCGATGTCGTCCGCGAAGAAGAACAGCCCCGTCTGGAGGCTGCTGAACACGGTCCCGACGATCACGCCCGCGAGCACGAGTCGAACCGGGCTCGTCCCGTTCTTCCACGCGATCGCGTAGACGACCAGGAACGCGACCGCGCCGCCGAGCGCCGCGATCAGCGGGAGGAACGCCGAGAGTCCCCCGAACACCACGAGCGTCAACAGGATCATCAACCCCGCGCCCGAGGAGACGCCGAGGATGAACGGGCTCGCGAGCTCGTTTCTGGTGACCGCCTGGAAGATGGCTCCCGAGACGCCGAGGTTCATCCCGACGATGGCGGCGACGAACACCCGCGGGAGACGGATGTTCCAGACGATGAGCGTTCCGTGTGCCAGTTCGGGGAGCTCCCCTTGAAACCCGGTGATCGAGCGCATCAGTCCCTCGCCGACGAAGAAGTTCAGCAGCCAGCGGGGATCGAGGAGGACCGCGGGATCGAGAACGGCGCGCCACGCCTCACCGACCGTCATCGAGTACGCGCCGAAGCTGATCTGTACGAGCCCGGCGACGACGACGACCGCGACGCTCGCGAGCGCGACAGAGACCAACTTGGGGTCGAACAGCCACCCGATCCGCCCCTCCGACGATCGGCGGGCGGCGTCCCCGCCGGCGACCGACCCACTGTTGCTCATCGCGCCCTCGCGCCGTACGCGGCGATATCTTCGTCATCCATTGCGTCGAGCAGGGCCTCGGCGCCGTGTGCGTCGACGACGGCGCGCGGGTCGAGGTGATCGGCGAGCGCGCGCCCACCCTCGGCCGCTTGTTCCTCGGCCTCGTCGGCGTCGACGTACGACGCCAGCGTCTCGTCGATAGCGGCCTCGCGAACGCGCGCGAACCGCTCCGACTCCGGATCGACCGGGGCGTCGGCGTGGCGCTGGTCGAACCACTCGACCCACCGATCGCGGTCCGCCCACTCCTCCTCGCGCTCGGCCTCACGGCGTACCCAGTCGACGTCCTCGGCCGCCGCGGGCCACCAGCCATCGTCGATTCGCGCGTCGGTGACGACTCGCCGGGCGACGCGGGCACCGCGTCCGGCCGCCGTGATCGCCTGTCGGTCGGCCTCGGAGGGCGAGGCGACGTAGAGCCCGTCGATCGGCGTCGTTCCGTCGGGATCGGCGTACTCCCGATCGAAGTGCTCGCGAGTCTCGCCGCCGTGGTCGTGGGTCTCGAACATCGCCGCGTCGTCGTCGAGCCCACGGAGGTACTCCCCGTCGTATCGGGTCGCCGCTACCACGCAGCGGGTGGCGACCGGCTCGCCCTCCTGCGGGGTGACGCGGAAGCGCGCTTCCTCCGTGTCGTCAGTCGCCCGCGATTCGACTGACTCGACGAGGTCGCCGACGAGCTCGCCACTCGCGCGCTCGACGTGGTCGTGCATCAGATCGTATAACGTCTCGACGTCGATCCCGCCGGGGAAGCCGAGGTAGTTCCCCAGATGCGCACAGCGCGCGATCGACGACCGACCACGGTTGAACATGGCGACGTCGATCCCCTCGCGGGCGAGGAAGACGGCGGCCGAGCAGCCGGCGGGGCCGCCGCCGACCACGACCGCCTCGTAGTCAAGACCCGTGACGACCGCGTCGCGATCGACGCCGCCGCTCATTCCGCCTCACCGGTGACGATCCCAGCGACCCGGTCGCGGTCGAAGAGCCGTTCGTCGTCGGGGATATCCGGATAGCCGTCGCCGAGTTCGTAGGCCGGCCACTCACCGAACCGCTCGGGGAACAGCTGTTTGGCGGTCATCTCGATCTGGAAGAGGTTCATGATCGGCCCCTGTACCGGGTTCCCCGAGGGGTAGAACCGGTCGTTCTCGATCGCGGAGAGTTCGCCGGCGACCGGATGGTCGGCGAGTTCCTCGCGGACCGCAGCCACGTCGTAGTAGGACTCGACTCCGTACTGGTGGAGAATCACGTCGGGATCGACCTCCAGTAGCTGTTCGTGGTCGTAGGCGGTCTCGTAGGTCACGTCGTCGGCGCCGAACGCGTCGACCACGCCGAAGGGGCGCACGTGGGCGTTGGCGAATCCTGGGTCGTCGAGCAGCGAGGGGTAGTAGGTCCCGTCCATGTAGAGGAGGGTGCCGACCGTCGGGCGCTCCTCCGTCGGCGGGAGGTCCGCCTGCACCGTCTCGATCAGGTCGTCGTGGACCGCCGCGAGCGCCTCGAAACGCTCCGACTCCTGAAACACGCCGGCGACGCGCTCGGTGATCTCCCAGAGGCCGTAGTACTCGTAGTCGTCGCGACACGGCTCCGGCGGCTGAGAGTTCCGGCGACTGTAGACGTTGCCGAACCACGGCGCGACGTTGTCACGAACCTCTGCCATGTCGCCCTGGTCCCATCCGTCGAAGGAGACGAACAGGCATGGATCCGCCAAGTGGAGGTCGGAGTCGAGCTCGTAGAGCAGCTCCCGGTCGACCGAGATCCCGCCGCCGGAGCCCGTGTTGAGCTGTCGGACACCCTCCCGGTCGAACGCGACGCCGCCGAGTTCGGCGTAGTAGGCGTCGAGCGTGTTCCCGCCGGCGTCTGCGTCGAAGCCCAGCGAGTTCACCGCGTCACCGTGACCGAATGCGACCGCCATGTCCGCGTACAGCAGGCTGTAGACCATCACGTCCTCGGGGACCGCATCGAGCGTCACCTCGCCCACCGGCGCCATCTCGACGGTGTACGAGCCCGCAGAGCCGCCGTCGTCCGTCTCCTCGTCCTCGGAGCCGTCCGCCCCCTCGGTCTCGGCGTCGTCTGAGCCGTCTGCGCCGTCGGAGTCGCCGTCCGAGCCGGAACCGCCCGACCCGCCTCCGAGACATCCCGCGAGCGATCCGGCCCCCGCGACCGCGCCCCCGAACCTGATCACGGTACGGCGCGTCGGCGCGCTTCGGTCCGCGTGCTTTCCCATATGGTTTAGGCCTCCCTAAAGCATTAAATCGCTTTCGAATCTTAGGGTAACCTAAATCGAGAAGACCAGCGAGCACGCGCTCTCGCCGCGCCGATCCATCGACCGATCAAATAAATATAATACAACAGATATATATTCGGAATGCGACGCTTATAGAGAATCTACCTCCGAGATGAGAGAGTTTTAGGCCGTACGAAAAAATGTTTTCATATTGATGGGTTATAAGTAGATAGGGAGCGTACGAGGTAGTGTTATGAGCACGCAGAAGGAAACGCGACAGCGCGCCGGCACCGTCGAAGAGAACGCACTCAGGCTCGAATCGGAGAAGGCCGAACAGATCATCGAGGCGCTGAACGTCGACCTCGCGGACGCGTACACCCTCTACCACCAGCTCCACAAACACCACTGGAACGTCGAGGGCGCGGAGTTCCGCGACGTGCACGTGTTCCTGCAAGAGGTGTACGAGGATGTCGAGGCGGCCGCCGACGAGGTCGCCGAGCGGCTCCAAGCGCTCGGGGGCGTCCCGCACGCCAGCCTGACGACGCTCGCGGAGAACGCCACCGTCGAGCCGGAGGACGAGGACGTCTACGACATCCGCACGTCACTCGCGAACGACCTCGAGATGATGGGCGACATCATCGAGAGCTACCGGGAGCACATCGAGCTCGCAGAAGGGCTCGGCGACTACGCGACCGCCGAAATGCTCCGTGAGCAGCTAGAGGGCATCGAGGGGCACGCCCACCACATCGAACACTACCTCGAGGACGATACGCTCGTTGTGGAGTCCGCGACGAACTGACCAGTCAAAACCGGCTACGCCTCAGCGAACGTCTGGCGCTGTCTGGTCGGTCCGACCCGGCAACGTCACTTCGATTTCTAACTCCGGTTCGCCGACCCCTTCGAAGTCGATCTCGAGCTCCACGGGCTCGCCGAATGCGAAGGGAAGCTCCCACTCGTCGGTTGCGAGCCGTAGATCGTCGCCGTCGCGGAGCTGCTCGCCGAGGGCGATCAGGAACTCTCCGGCCTCGCTCACATCGAGACGATACTCCTGTTCGAAGTTCCGCCCCGAGATCACGGTCGGCCCATCGTCCGCCGCTGACGACGCCGACCCGTCTGGAGGGGATTCGTCCGTCATCTCACTGAGTCACGTCGACGACGTGGTCACTCGCGATCCACCCGTCCGTGTTCTCGGACTCCATAAACACCGATCGTCCGGGACACCCCTCACAGGCGGTGATATCCGGTGTCTGATACAATTCTGATTCGCGACGAGGGTCGGTGCGGGACCGGGCGCCTGCTGACATTGAGTGTCTTTAGGTAAGCCTAAAACAAAAAGGATGCGGTCGGCGTCGCCGGCGGGGCGCCGAGACAGATTCGGACAGATTCGGACAGATTCGATATAGCTAATTGCAGTTTATTCCTCGCCGAACGCCCGAATCGTTGTAAATGAACCGTCAACGATCGCGTCCGCGATCCCTTCGATATCCGCGTCTCGCGGCACCTCGTGGGGATATTTTCGCCCGAAGTACCGGAGGAGGTTCTCCACGTCCCGTTCGAGGAACTCGCGGGCGTTCTCGTGATCGACGGGGACCGCCTGCGGCCAGTCAAAGATCGTGACGCCACTTTCTGCGACCGCGACGTTGTGCTCGGACATGTCCGCGTGGATCCACCCGAGGTCGTACGCAGTCAGCAGCTCGCGGAGGACGAGATCGAGGACGCCGATCGCCTGCTCGGGATCGAGCTTCGCGCGCGCGAGCTCGACGCCGTCGAACTTGTCCATCACGATGGCATGTCGGTTGTGATCGACCGGCCGCGGCACCGATACGTCGGGGTACAGCGCCTCCATCGCCTCGTACTCGCGCTCGGCCGCCTTGCGCGCGGTGTACAGCCACGAGACGTGGTCGCGGTCGGCGGTGTACTCGCGCTCGCGGTTCACTTCGCGGAAGTTGGTGTACCCCTCGCGATGGTACTTCAGCGCGAGCGGTTTGAACGACTGCGCCTCGTACACGTCACCCTCCTTGCCGAACCCCAGGGGCGAGCCCACGCCGTCGATGGTCTCGCGCTCCGAAAAGGTCCGGAGCGCGAGAGCGTCGTATCCCTCGAAGGTGAGCTGGTACCCCTCGTACTGGATCGTCTTCCGTTCGATCAGCTCGCGGTCGAGACACCGATCGATCCGGTAGTCGACCTCCTCGCGCGTCAGGTTGGCGTACTCGGGGATCTTGTCCCGGCGGACCCACTCGGAGAAGCGCATCCCCTGCTCAACGCCCGAGAGGAGATAGAAATCCTCGGGGTCGAGCTCGGCCATGTCGCCGGCGACGTTTCGAACCATACACGCCCCTACTCCGGCGATTCCTAAAAGGGACGCGCGTTCGGCGAGCAGTAAGTATAAAGTAGATATCGCGATAGAAAATTCATTTGCGAGCGATTTCGAGCCGTCGCGACCCGCCGAACGCAACCGCTTTCGGACGGGGCGCCAACGTGGGTCGTATGTACGCGGATGGATCGCAGGGCAGGGACGGTAGTTGGTCGCGGAGCGTGAGCGGTAGTCGGTCGCGGAGCGCAGGTGGTGACCGGTGACCGCACCCGCGGGCAACTGGCGGCTGATCCGGGAAGAGTCGCGACCGGGACCGATGCAGATGGCGCTCGACGAGGTCGCAGCGGAGACGGCGGCCGCGGGCGGTCCGTCGACCGTGCGAACGTACCGATGGGACCCGAGCTGTCTCACGCTCGGTTACCGACAGGACCCGGAGACGGTCGACTGGGCGTTCTGCGAGCGCGAGGGGATCGACGTGACCCGGCGCCAGACCGGCGGCGGCGGGATCTACCACGACGCGTACGGCGACGTGGCCTACTCGATCGCCGTTCCGGCCGCCGACGTGCCGGGTAAACTACTCGACTGCTACCACCTGCTGTGTGAGCCCGTCCTCGACGCGTTCGACCGACTCGGGATCGATGCGGGCTACGTCGAGGCGTCGATGCCGGAGCTGTACCATCCGGCCTGTTACCTGCGGGAACTGCACCCGGCACACGATGTGGTCGCGGGAAGCGAAGCGGACGGCGCCCCCGGAGGGAGGCGAAAAATCGCGGGCAACGCCCAGTACCGGAAGCGAGACGCCGTGATTCAGCATGGCTCGCTCACCTTCTCGGTCGAGGCGGAGCGGCACCTCGGAACCTTTGTGAACCCGCCGGTGACGCCGGCCGAGTTCCGTGAACGAGTCGTCGGGATGGACGAGCTGGCCGACCTCGATCGGGGAGACGCGGTGGCAGCGGTGGAGGACGCGCTCGTTACGTGGGTGATCGGGAAGGGTAGTGACCGCGACGGCGTCACCCTCGATCGCGACGGGTCGTGGACCGACGCGGAGTTGGAGCGGGCCGCGGAGCTCGTCGAGACGAAGTATCGGGACGACGAGTGGGTTCGGACGCGTCCGGGGAACCGGGGCGCGTAGCGGCGCGGCGGGGTCCGCGGTCGCGGGAGCGGCGCGACAGATCGCAGGCGGCAGTCGACCGGTTCCGAAGGGGCTTTTCCCGACGCTCGCGTGGGAACGGTATGAGTCTCAAGGTCGGTGCGCACGTCTCGATCTCCAGTTCGAGAGCGTCCAACGATCCCGAAACGCCGCCGTACGGAAACATCGCGAATGCGGTGTTCAGACAGAAGCAGTTCGGCGGCAACTGCGGACAGATATTCACCCACTCCCCACAGGTGTGGCAGGATCCGAACATCGGCGACGAGGAGGCCGAGCGGTTCCGAGAGGGTACCGAACGCGACCTGGAGGGCCCGTGGGTGATCCACACCTCCTACCTCGTCAACCTCTGTACACCCAAGGAGGGGCTCCGCGAGAAGTCGCTCGACTCGATGCAGAAGGAGGTCGACGCGGCCGACACGCTCGGGATTCCGTACGTCAACGTCCACCTCGGCGCGCACACGGGGGCGGGCGTCGAGGGCGGGCTCGACAACGCGGCGTCGGTGATCGACGACATCGACGTGCCCGACGGCGTCACGATCCTGATCGAGAGCGACGCGGGCGCTGGCACGAAGCTCGGTGGCGAGTTCGAGCACCTCGCGGGGATCATCGATCGCACAGAGACCGACATCGACGTCTGCGTCGACACCGCCCACGCGTTCGCGGCGGGCTACGATCTTTCGACACCCGAAGCCGTCGACGAAACGATCGCGGAGTTCGACGACGTGGTCGGGCTGGAACACCTCAAGTACATCCACCTCAACGACTCGAAGCACGCCTGCGGCACCAACAAAGACGAGCATGCCCACATCGGCGAGGGACTCATCGGCGAAGACGGGATGGAGCGATTCCTCAACCACCCGGACCTGATCGACGTGCCGCTCGCGCTGGAGACACCCACCGAAGACGGGAAGAGCTTCGCGTGGAATATCGATCGCGTGCGCGAGCTTCGCGCGGAGTGAGCCGTTACGCGGCGGATAGCGAGTTATTCGTGAATTCTTAAATACGTCCGACGCGGGTTTATGTAGTCAGAGCCGTGACCACGGTTATGACCACCACTGAGGCACTGCTCATCGGGCGTCGGCGCCGGTTGGCCCTCACGATGGTCGGAGGGTTCGCCGGCATCGTGGCATTGGCGCTGGCGCTGGCGGTCGTCGCCGATCTCGCGGACATCCAGACGGCGGCCGCGGTGACGGACCGGCTCATCCCGCTGCTGGTGTTTTACGCTCCGGCGCCGATCGCGGCCGCCGGCGCGTACGCGCGCTGCGGCGGGCCAGCGTGTCTGGCAGTGGGCGTCGTGCCCGCCCTCGTGTTCGCCGCGCTCGTCGTCGTGGGCACCGTGTTCGGCGTTCCCGGCGTGGGAGCCGGTGACGCGCCGCTGGGCGGGGTGACGATGTCGTTCGCGCTCGTCGGACTGAGCGGGGCGTTCGTCGGCTACTGCGCCGGGGTCACCGCTACGCTCCTCGCGGACCTAGCGGGGATCGGCGGCGACGCCCGAGAGGACTGAGTTCCGCACGTTTATCCGCTCCTGCGTCGAACGCGGGGGCGTGCGACGTTTCTCTGCGGAGTACCTCGAACACACCCGTCGCGGGATGTGGACCGACGGTCGTCAGGCCCTCGCAGACCTCGACTTGGCGGGCCGCCGCCGCATCCTCGATGTCGGCTGCGGCACCGGGGAGCTGACTCGCGTCATCGACGCGGAGACGCCATCCGACACGACCGTGATCGGCGTCGACGCGGACCCGAAGCTTCTGAGAGTCGCCCGCGAGGAGACCGGGCTCCCGTACGTCGCCGGCGACGCGATACGACTTCCCCTTCCGGACGGGGCCGTCGACCTCGCGGTCTGTCAGGCTCTCCTCATCAACCTTCCCGATCCAGCCGCCGCGGTGCGCGAGTTCGCTCGGGTCTCCTCGGAGCTGGTCGCCGCGATCGAGCCTGACAACGCCGACGTGACGGTCACCTCCACCGTCGACGCAGAAGAGCGCCTAGAGCGGGAAGCCCGGGAGGCGTACCTACACGGGGTCGATACCGACGTGGCCCTCGGCGACCGCGTCCGCGAGGCGTTCACGGCAACAGGACTCACCGACATCCGGACTCGACGGTACGTCCACGAGAAGCGAATCGCGGCGCCGTACGCGGAGCCGGCGCTGACCGCCGCGGCGCGGAAGGCCTCGGGCGCGGGGCTGGCCGACCACCGCGAGGAGCTTATCGCGGCGACCTCCGAGACCGCATACGACGACCTCCGGCGGCGCTGGCGAGAGATGGGGAGAGCGGTAATCGACGAGATGGAGTCGGGGACGTACGAGCGCGTCGAGCGCGTTCCCTTCGACGTGACCGTGGGACGGACCGACTGATCGACGGGGAGAGTGGCTGTTACGTCCCACCGCCGCATCGAAGGTGAACGTCTCGTCAGGTTTGCGGGTCAGTCGCTCGGAACCGTCTCGTCGTCCGTCGAGGCTGGGACGGAGCCGAGGTCCCGACTCAGTCCGCGATCGCTTCCGACTCCCCGGCCATCGCCGATGGGTCCTTCACCCACAGATCGCCGAACAGGTCGTCCTGCTGGAGCCGGACCGATCCGCGGTGTGCCATGAACAGCAGCGCGAGATACGTCATAAAGGGACGGCCGCCGGCGGTCTCTATCTCCGCGAACAGCACCTCCGTGCGGCCGCGATCGAATTGGGTCCGGAGGGCGTTGTCGATCCCCACGATGACCTCCTCGATATCCTCGTCGTGGGTACGGTCGGTCGCTTCGCCCGCGGTCGGCTCGCCGTCGCGCCGGAACTCGTCGCCGGTGTGGTAATCGAGCGTCTGCGTGCCGCGAGCGTGGCCGTGCGGCGACTCCGAGGTGTCGTACTCCCGCGAGTCCTTCCACCACGAGCCGCGCTCGGCCTCGCGGAGCTCCCGGACCAGTTCGTCGAGCGTCTCCGGGGAGCCCCGAGTGTTTTTCCGGTCGAGCCGGCGGTCCATCTCGGCCTCCAACTCGTCGATGGGGTCGAAGTCGCCGTCGGCGGGGTCGGGCGCGCCGCCCTCCATCGCGACCTCCCACGGCTCCGGCTCGGGCTCCTCGTCGTCCCCGTCGTCGTCGGCCAACATCCCGTCGCTTTTCATCCGGAGTAGGACGCTGGCGTAGAAGAGCGCGCGTCCGGTCGTCCGGAGGTCCGTCTCGTCGAGCTTCTCCAAGAACGCATCGGTCACCTGCACGATGTCGATGTCCCACGGTTCGATCTCGCCCTCCTCGGCGAGCTGCACGAGGAGTTCGACGGGCTCGACCTCGTCGTCCTCGCCGGATCCCTCGCCGGCCTCGCCGGTTCCTTTGGCGTCAGTCTCGTTCGCGGCGGGCTCATCCGTTCCGGGCGTCTCCGGAAGCGACCCGTCCCGCGACCCGCCGTCGCGCTCGCTCGTCAGGTCGAGGTTCGGAACGCCCCCCGCCGACTCCGGCGGCTCAGTCATCCGCCGTCACCTCCTCGTCGCCGTCGTCGCCGAACTGCATCCCGGTTACCGCCGAGAGGTTGTCGCCCTGCATCGTGACGCCGATGGCGCGGTCGGAGCGTTCCAGAAGCGCAGAGCGGTGGCCGACGACGACGAACTGGGCCTCCTCGGCCAGCTCCTCGATCATCTCGCCGACGCGCTCGGCGTTGACCGCGTCGAGGAACGCGTCGATCTCGTCGAGCGCGTAGAACGGCGCGGGGTTGTGCCGCTGGATCGCGAAGATGAAGGAGAGCGCGGTCAGCGACTTCTCGCCGCCGCTCATCGCGTCGAGCCGCTGGACCGGCTTGTCGGCGGGCTGGGCCTTCATCGTCAGCCCCTCCTCGAACGGGTCCTCGGGGTTCTCCAAGAGGAGCTCGCCGCTGCCGGCCGAGAGGCGCGCGAAGATGTCCTCGAACTGGTCGTTGATCGACTCGAACGTCTCCATGAACGTCCGCTTCTTTTCGGCCTCGTACCCCTCGATACGCTCCGCGATCGCGTCGCGCTCCTCGACGAGGACGTCCCGGCGCTCTTGGAGCGTCTCCAGCGCCTCCTCTACCTCGTCGTATTCGTCGATCGCGAGCATGTTGACGGGCTCTAACGCCGCCATCTCCTCTTCTAACTCCTCGATACGCGACTCGACCTCGTCGAGGTCCGGAATCTCGTCGGCGTCGTACTCGCCGACCTGCGACTCCAGCTCGTCGATCTCCCACGCCAGCCGGTCGCGGCGGTCGGTGAGGTCTTCCAAGTCGGACTCCGCCTCCGAGACGAGCGAGCGCTGCTCGTCGCGCTCGCGGGTCGCCTCGGTGATCGCCTCTCGGAGGTCCTCGCGGTCGGCCTTCAGCTCCGTCAGTTCCGCTTCGAGCTCCGCGATCGACTCGCGTTTCGCTTCCAGCGTCTCCTCCTTCTCGTCTATCGTCACCTCGTGGTCGGCGATCGCTTCTTCGGCCTCGGCCTTCCGATTTTGCGCCGTCTCGACGGTGTCGTGGAGGTCGTCGACCGCGTCCTCCGTGTACCCCTTCTCCAGTTCGAGCTCGTTGCGCCGCCCGTCGAGCGAACTCATCCGGTCTTCCAGGTCCGAGATCTCCCCGCGGATCTCGTCGGCACGCTCCGAGAGCTCCGGGATCTTCGAGTCGGCCAACTCTGTCTCGATCTCCTCGATCTCGCCGTCGAGTTCGTCGATCTCCGTGTTCAGATCGTCTATCTCGTCGTCGAGTTCGGTCATCTCCGCGTCCACCGACTCGCGTTCCGCCTCCATATCCTCCAGCTCCGCTTTGAGCTCGTCGATGCGGTCCTCGGCGTCCGCCAACTCGTCTTCGGCGCGCTCGACGTCCGCCTCCAGCGACCGGACGCGCTCTGCGGCGTCGGCCTTCCGGTCGCGGGCGTCGTCGATGTCGTCTTCCAGCTCGTCGACTTCGGCCTGTAGCGCCTGCCGTTCATCTTCTCGCTCCGAGATGTCAGTCGCGAGCCGTTCGAGCTTTCCGCCGCCGGACTTCGTGAACGCGTAGCGGGAGCCGCCGCCCGACCCGCC
Organism: Halorubrum lacusprofundi ATCC 49239; assembly: GCF_000022205.1. NCBI lineage: Archaea > Methanobacteriati > Methanobacteriota > Halobacteria > Halobacteriales > Haloferacaceae > Halorubrum > Halorubrum lacusprofundi. The sequence goes on along the minus strand of NC_012029.1, from coordinate 549,200 downwards.
GGTCATCGCACCGGACTTCTCGACGAGGTCGCCGTCGAGCGTCACCATCCGGTAGTCGCCCATCAGGTCCCGTGCGGTCGCCATGTCCTCGACGATCAGCGTGGAGCCCAGCACGTACGAGAAGATCGACTCGTACTCGCTGTCGTAGTCGACGAGGTTGCGCGCGAAGTCGACGACGCCCGGAACCGAGGGTTTCCGCGGGAGGCTCCGGTTGTCCATCTTCGTGATGGGGAGGAACGTCGCCCGCCCCGCATTGCGCTGCTTGAGATAGTCGATACACGTCGAGCCCACGCCGTCATCGTCGACGACGACGTTCGCGAGTCTGCCGCCGGCGGCCGTCTCGCAGGCCTCGGCGTACTCGGCCTCGACGGATCCGAGCTCGCCGACCGCGCCGTGGACCCCGTCGATCCCACCGTTCTTCACCTCGGTCACCGCGCGGGGCCACGAGGTGTCGCCGCGCTGGTCGGCGGCGGCCTCCAGCTTCGCATACTCGTTCTGTTTCTCGCGGAGATCCTCTTCGATCGCCTCTAACCGCTCGCTCGTTTCGGCCTTCTCCGCGAACAGGTCAGCGACCGCGTCCTCGATCGTCTCCTCGTTCTTCGTGGCCTTGTCGAGCTCGCTGTGCAGCTCGGAGATCCGCGCTTTGTGCTCCGGGATCGACTCGCGGGCGTCCTCCAAGTCGGTCCGCGCCTCGCTCACCGCGTTCGAGCGCCGACGGGCCTCGTCGAGCAGGCGGTCCTTCTCGCGCTGGAGCCCGTTTTTCTCCTCCCGTAGCGACTCGATCGCCTCCTTCTTCTCCGCGAGTTCGGCTTTCAGCTCGTCGAACTCGGTGTCGGCGCCCTCGATCTCGGCCTCGACGTCGGCGAGCTCCGAGCGCTTCGTGGCGATCTCCGATTTCACGGAGGCCTTCTCGACTTTCGCCTCGCGGATCTCGGATTCGAGCTCTTCGATCGTCTCTTCTTTGCGATCGATCTGAACGAACGCGTCGCGACGTTCGGTCTCGGCCTCCGCGGCGCGCTCCTCGGCGGCCTCGATTTTGTCCTCCAACCGCGAAATCTCGCCTTTCACCTCCTCGATCTCCGACCGGATCTCGATCTGTTCGTCCTCGCCTTTGGTCTCGATCTCGTGGTTGAGGTCGGCTAAGTCCTCCTCCAGCCGTGTGAGTTTGCCCTGCCTGGCGTCAAGCTCGGCGCGGAGTTCCTCGAGTTCGGTCTCGTCGTCGTCGATGTCCTCCTCAACGCCTGCGAGCGTCTCGCGCTTCTCTTCCAGCTCGGAGGCTTTGAGAAAGCCGCGGTACTCCTCGAGTTCGTCGCGGAACTGCTGATACTGCAGGGCGGTCTCGCGCTCGTCGGCCAGCTGATCGAGTCGGTCCTGCTTCTCGCCGATCCGGAGATCGGCCTCCTCGATCCGGTCTTCGACGGTCTCCAACTCCTCGTAGGCGGCCTCCTTCTTCTCGTCGAATTCGGCGACGCCCGCGATCTCGTCGATGATCCCCCGGCGCTGGTAGGGGGTCATGTTGATGATCTCGGTCACGTCGCCCTGCATCACGACGTTGTACCCCTCTGGCGTGACGCCGGCGGCGGCAAGCAGGTCCTGCACGTCCGAGAGGTTCACCGACCGACCGTTGAGGTAGTAGTACGAGTAGTAGTTGTCCTCAGTCTCTTTGACGCGCCGTTTGATCGTGATCTCGGAGACGCCGCCGACGTTCTCCGTGCCGGCGGCGGAGACGACCTGCGAGCGGTCGAGAGTCCCGTCCTCGTTGGACAGGACCACCGTCACCGACGCCTCGTTCGGACCGTCCGAGGCTTCGCCGCCGTCGTGGCCGGGGTTGTAGATCAGGTCCGTGAGCTTCTTGGCTCTGATCCCGCGGGTACGCGCTAAGCCGAGCGCGAAGAGAACCCCGTCGATGATGTTCGACTTTCCCGAGCCGTTCGGCCCGGTGACGACTGTGAAGTCGTCGTAAAAGGGGATCCTCGTCGTTCGTCCGAAGCTCTTGAATCCGTCTAAAACCACTTCTGTGATGTGCATGTGTCGCGGAGGGTGGGCGGCGGATTACGCGACGATGATGTCGCTGTCGGACTCCTCGTCGCCCTTCTCCTCCGCGTCCGGCCCCTCGGTCGTGGCGGCCTCGGCGTCGGGTGTCGTCGCCTCCTGTTCGGGGACGAGAACGTCGTCGCCTTCAGACCCACCCGAGTCGCTGTCGGCCGTTCCGGCGTCGTCGGCCGCGGGCCCGTCGTCGGTCCGCTCAACGACTTCGACGTGATCATCGGAGTGGGTCCGGCGCTCGCCGCCGGTCGCTTTGGACTCCTCGGCGGCCGCGTCGGTCGATTCGCTCTGTGCCGGCTCCGCCGATTCGGCGGCGTCGGCCGCGACGGACACCTCTTGAGCGTCTTCCACCTGTCGGACGCGCTCTTTCATCTCGACGAGCTCCTCGGTGAGCCCGTTGACCGCCGCCTGTAGCTCCGCGACCTGTCGTTCGAGGTCCTCGACGCGGTTACTCATTATACTCACGTATGCCCACGCGGGCCGTATAAACCTGCGTCAGACATGTGTGTCCATGCCACACGGTCTCCGGACGGTGACGGAGGCGCACGTTTCGCGCCGCTGAAACGTGTCTGTCGATCGTCGGACACGAGGAGAAGATACTTGTAGTGAGGGTTGATATCGGTTCGGTATGAGCAAGATCACCTTCCGGGCCGACGACGACCTCGTCGAGCAGCTGGAAGCGTGTGACGCCTCCAAAAGCGAGGTGATGCGGGAGGCCCTGCGGACTCACCTCGACGGCGCCGTCGGCGACGATGCGGACGCGTCGGACGCGACGGACGCGACGGTCGACGCCGCGTTGGCCGATCGGATCGACGACCTCATCGCCGATCGACTCGACGCCGCGTTGGACGACCGACTCGGCGGCCGATCGGCGGCGTCTCCCGCGGCGTATACGCCCGGAAACGCCGGCGATATCAACGTAAACGTCACGCTCGACGCCCCGAGCGCCGACAAGGACGACGCGAGTGTGACTCGTGAGGCGACGGCGGACGCCGACGCGCAGACGCGTAAGACGCCCACCGATCCAGACGTGCAAACGCGAGAAAACGCCTGTGGCGGATGTGGCGAAAACGTCCCCACTGACCACGTTTACTGCCCGAACTGCGGTGAAAAGCAGTCCCACCGAGCGTTCTGTGATTGCGGCGACGAGCTTCGGACCGACTGGGCGTTTTGCCCGGGTTGTGGACGTAGGACCCCCGCTGCCGACGTACTAAAGGATCGTTGATCGGCCGACACAGCCGAGTATACGCCCAATATCTGGCATTCCTGAGATCTGTCTTACAACCGCCGGTAGTTTTATATTAGTAGCCTCGGTGACTTCAATTGCGTAAGACGGTCGTCTTACAGCGGCCGTCCGAGTCGGGGTGTCCCTCCGTCGTCGGGCGATCTGTCGCTGTAAGACACACGCGTCGCGTGGTCGCCGTCTTACCGGGGGAATACAATGGAGCGTGTGACACTACGAATACCGAAACAGCAGATAGACGAGGTCGAACAGATGGTCGAGACGGGCGAGTTCCCGAACCGGAGCGAGGCGATCCGGTCGGCTGTCCGCGACATGTTGAACGAACAGGACGGCGAGCGCGACGAGCGCAGCCGCAACCGCAACTGGGCGAAGGTGTAAACTGATGCAAGATCTCGTTCAGGACGCCCTCGACAATGCGGAAGCGGAAAAGCGCGACATGGACGTCAGCATGGACGACGACGAGTTCGGGGACCCCCGGATTGTCATCGTCGGTGCCGGCGGCGCCGGTAACAATACGGTCAACCGGCTGTACAACATCGGCGTCGACGGCGCCGACACCGTCGCGATCAACACGGACAAACAGCACCTCAAGATGATCGAGGCCGACACCAAGATCCTCGTGGGCAAGTCGCTCACGCAGGGGCTCGGCGCCGGCGGCGACCCCAAGATGGGGGAGCGTGCCACCGAGATGGCCCAGGGGACGATCAAAGAGGTTCTCGGCGACGCCGACCTCGTCTTCGTCACCGCCGGGATGGGCGGCGGCACCGGCACTGGTGCGGCGCCAGTTGTCTCGAAGATCGCCAAAGATCAGGGCGCCATCGTCGTCGGGATGGTCTCGACCCCGTTCAACGTCGAGCGCGCCCGCACGGTGAAAGCCGAGGAAGGGTTAGAGAGCCTCCGTAACGAGGCCGACTCGATCATCGTCCTCGACAACAACCGACTGCTCGACTACGTACCGAATCTGCCGATCGGAAAGGCGTTCTCCGTGATGGACCAGATCATCGCGGAGACGGTAAAGGGGATCTCCGAGACGATCACCCAGCCGAGCCTCATCAACCTCGACTACGCCGACATGTCGACGATCATGAATCAGGGCGGCGTCGCGGTCATGCTCGTCGGTGAGACCCAGGACAAGAACAAGACCCAAGAGGTGGTCAGCGACGCGATGAACCACCCGCTCCTGGATGTCGACTACCGCGGCGCCTCCGGTGGGCTCGTCCACATCACGGGCGGCCCGGACCTCACGCTGAAAGAGGCGGAAGGGATCGCGAACAACATCACCGAACGGCTGGAGGCGAGCGCCAACGTGATCTGGGGCGCCCGCATCCAGGACGAGTACAAGGGGAAGGTCCGCGTCATGGCGATCATGACGGGTGTCCAGAGCGCGCAGGTGCTCGGCCCCTCGACACAGAAGCAGGCCGACAAGTCTCGCGCCGCGGTGGACAGCGACGACCTCGGCGACTCGCGCTCGCGGGCGGCAGAGACGAACGGGACCGCCGGCAACGCGGCGGTCTCGGGCGGCACCGAGCAGGGAGCGTGGGAGTCGGACGGCGGCAGCGAGCCGACCGAGAAGAGCAACGGGCTCGACGTCATTCGGTAAGCGTCCCGCAGCGATCGATCGCCGACACGGTTTTTGCTTCCGCTTTCGATTCGTTCCGGCGCGTCCACTCATCTGTCCACCCGCCGGGTTCGACGCGCCTCCCGGACGGCGCGAGGACTTAACATCGCACGGTCCTTTGGACGCTACGTGTCACGTCACCAACCGATCCGAGGCCTGCGGCGTCGCTCGGGCGTCGCCCGCGGCCGGACCGAGTTCGCGATCCGATGACCGACACCGCGCTCTACTTTACGGCCCCGGAGACCGTCGAGGTGCGGGAGACGGCGGTCGGCCCGCCGGCCGCAGACGAACTCCTCGTCGACACCCGCGCGTCGGCGATAAGCGCCGGGACGGAACTGCTCGTGTATCGCGACCAGACGCCGGCCGACCTCCCGGCCGACGAGACCCTTGATGCGCTCGACGGGGATCTGTCGTACCCGCTCCGGTACGGCTACGCCGCGAGCGGCGTTGTCCGCGAGGTCGGTAGCGACGTCGATCCGAACTGGGTCGGCCGGTCAGTGTTCTCGTTCGTCCCGCACCAAACGAGCTTCTGCGCGACCCCCGACTCGGTGGTCGCACTCCCGCCGGAGACGACGCCGGCCGCCGGGTCGTTGCTCCCGTCGGTCGAGACCGCGACGAACATCGTCCTCGACGCCGCCCCTCGGCTCGGAGAGCGAGTCGTGGTGTTCGGTGCCGGGGTGATCGGGCTCTGCGTCACCCGACTGCTGGCCGCGTTTCCGCTGGAGTCGCTCGTCGTGGTCGACCCGATCGAGCGCCGCCGGGCGCTCGCCGCGGAGTTCGGCGCTGACCGAACGACGACGCCGACCGAGCTCGGTGACGCCGATCCCGCCGGCGCGGACCTCGCCGTCGACGGCGCCGATCTCGCGATCGAGCTGTCCGGCCAGCCGAGCGCGCTGGACGATGCGATCGGGGTCGTCGGCTACGACGCGCGGATCGTCGTCGGCTCGTGGTACGGGACCAAACGCGAGCCGATCGATCTGGGCGGGCGATTCCACCGGAACCGCATCGACATCGTCTCCAGTCAGGTGTCGACGATCAGCCCGGAACTGCGCGGCCGCTGGGACCGCGACCGGCGCATGGACGCGGCGCTCGATCGGCTCGACTGGATCCCCGCCGACGAGCTGATCACCCACCGGATCCCCTTCGAGCGCGCACCGGAGGCGTACGAGCTGCTCGACTCGGCGCCCGACGACGCGGTACAGGTCATCTTGGAGTACGAGTGAGTCACTGGGCGTCGTCGACGCCCCGTCCGATCCGCCCGCTGACGGCGAGGTAGTCCCGCGTGAACACCGCCAGCGACGGGGCGAGAACGACCGGCGCGAGGATCCAGACGAGATCCGTCGGCGCCAGTGGGGCGAGGGCGATCGTCACAAATATCATTTGGACTCCCGCGAGGTACTTTCCGAGGTCGCTGTCGGGAAGGTCCCCGACTGGGAGCCCGCGGACGCGCCGCAGCCACACGGCCCCGCGAAAGACGTAGCGTGCGGCGGAGATCGAGAGGTACCAGACCGGCAGCAACCCCCACAGCACCGCTACCAGCGGCGCGACGACGAACCCGAACGTGTCGAACGCCATGTCAAGCCGGCGGCCGAGCTCCGTCTGTCGACCGACCGTCCGGGCGACGATCCCGTCGAGCTTGTCGAGGGCGACGCCGGTCCCGTAACACAGCGCTGGCACCCACGCGAGCGCCGTCTCGGACGGCACGACGACGAACCCGGCGACGACGGCGTACAGCGCGCCCCGAACGAGCGTGACCACGTTCGCCAGCCCGAGCAGCCGCCGCCAGAATCCGCCGGTCAGCCGCCCCGGATCGAGACCATAGCCGACGTACCAGAGCTGTCCGGCCCAGCAGACGCCGGCGACGACAGCGGGAAAGAGTCCCCACTGGCTCGTCGCGTCCACGGGGAACAGTCGCAACAGGAGGGCCACGAGTGCGACCGCGGCGACGAGCGGGAGCCCGACTCCGACCCCGACGCGAACGGATCGTCGCCGGCGAGCCTCGGCCATCTACTCGGTACCCCTCGCCTCGGTGATCGGGGCGACGCCCTCGCGTCGCGATCGGCGGTTCCGCGTCGGCACGGCTATCGACGCAGTAGGGCGACCAGAACGGCGATCAACACGACCTGTGCGATCTTGTCGATGGCGCCGAGCGTCCCGACGTCGGCCGGGAACGACTTCGTGCCTCCTGCGAAGTTGATGACGTACCACAAGACGATCTGGACGAGGGTGAAGAGGATTCCGACCGCGTACACCGCGCGCCGACGGTAGTCGATCACGAGGAGGCCGACGCCGCCGATGAAGCCGAGCCCCGCGAGGATGAAGCTGATTCCCATGGCGGAGGGAAACATCCTGACGCCGATGAGGAGGTGGACGGCGGCAGAGACCAGGGCCGCGATGATACCGATCCAGTGGAGCCCGTTCAACGATCCGACGTCGACCGCGGGCTGCTGCGCTCCGGTTGTTGCCATATCACATATACGCACTTCAGTCACATAGAAATACCGCCGAATCGGTGGCTCGAGGTGGTTCCGACCGCACTACCGCTCGAAGTTCGGATCCCGCAGGGCATCGATGCGCGCGACCTCGTCAGCAGTCAGTCGCTCGCTCCCGGCGGCCAGGTTCGAGACGACGTGCGACTCGGCGGTGCTGGACGGGATCGGGACGACTCCTTGAGAAGCGTTCCACGCGATGACGACTTCGGCGGGTGAGAGCCCTCGCTCCGTTCCGATCGCGTTCAGGACGGGCTCGTCGAGGAGGCCGGGCGCCGACAGCGGCGAGTGCGCGACGACGCGGATTCCCCGCCCGTGACAGAGCTCGACGAGCCCGTTCCGGGGTCGATACGGGTGCCGCTCCACCTGTACAAGCGCCGGGTCGATCTCGCCCGTCTCCAGCACTGTCTCCAGTTGCGCCCGCGAGACGTTACAGATCCCGAGCGTCCGGGCCCACCCCCGCTCGTGGACGGCCTCCAGGTTCCGCCACGCCGTCGCGAGCGCCACGTCGGCGGTCGCGGGCTCGCCGTCCTCTCCCTCTGGAAAGGTGAGCGTCTCCTGTCGCTCAACCGGCTTCTCGGCGAGACGATTCAGCTCGCCCCGGTGTTCGAGCGCCGACGGCCAGTGGAGCGCGTAGCAGTCGAACGCGTCGATCCCCAGCTCCTCGCGGCTGCCAGCGCAGGCGGCGAGCAGGTGTTCGCGGCGGTGATTGGTACGCCACGCCTTTCCGAGGAGGAACACGCGCTCGCGGTCCGGCGCGCCCGGCGCGGCGAGCAGCTCCCCGATCCGGTGTTCGTTCCCGTACAGCTCGGCGGAGTCGAGGAGGCGGTACCCGGCGTCGAGCGCGGTCGCGATCGAGTCGACTCGGTCGACGTACTCTCCGTCGCGGTAGCGCGAGCAGCCGAATCCGACCGCGGGGAGCCGGATCGCGGCAGCGCCCGGGCCCTTCTCGCTCTCGCGTCCCGCGTCGCTCTCGGTGGTCGTCGCCGGTCTGACGACCGGCGCCGGCGGCGGGTCGGCGGTCGCTCCGCAGTCGTCGACGACGACTGGCCCCTCGCCCCCGGCGGCCGCCTCGATCGCGTTACAGACGGCGACGACGTGGGCGCCCCGGCGGCCGCCGGCCCGGGACGGCGAGCCCGCCTCGATCGTCGCGGCGAGGCGCTCGACGGCGCCGACGTACTCGTACGGCTCCTCGGGAGAGGTCGGCGGCGCGCTCACGTACTCCCGTCCGACGCGGCCGAACCGGACGTGATCGCGGCCGGTCTCCATCGCGCCGGTTCCCTTGAGGTACAGCGAGCCGTCGTCGCCGTGGAGCTCCAGCCCGTAGAACTCCCGGCTCCGGTGGGGCGCGTAGAAGCTCGCGGTCAGCCTGACCGTCGGACCCGCCGCGAACGCTAGCGTCGCCTCGACGTGGCTCGGCGTCGACGGTCGTCGGTCCTCCCGCTCGGGCCAGACGTCGAGAGCGTCGGCGACGCGAACGCGCTCGACGGGCCCGAACCACGAGGCCAGCAGCGCGAGCGGGTACACCGCGCCGTCGTACAGGGGTCCGATTTCGAGAAAGGAGTCGGGGCGGTCGTGCCAGTCGGTCACGCGGCCGACGTGGGCGTGGGCGTACCCCAGTCCCACCGGGCCGAGCCGACCGTCGGCGAGGAGTCGACCCGCGCGGCGTTGGGAGGGCGCTCGCGGCGTCCCGGGCGCACAGCCCAGTCCGAGGTCGCGTTCACGGGCGAGCGCCACCAGCGCCTTCGCCTCGTCGGCGTCGAGCGCGAGCGGCTTCTGCGAGTAGACGTGACGGTCTGCCTCCAGCGCGGTCCGCGTCACCGGCGCGTGGGCGGCGTGGCTCGTCAGGTTCACCACGAGCGGCGCGTCGACCGCCGAAAGCGCCGTCTCCAGATCCGTGAACGACGGGCAGTCGTGATCCGCGGCGAGCGCTGCAGCGCGGTCCGCGTCGAGGTCGACGACGCCGGCCAGCGACAGTGAACTCCCAGACAGGCCGGCGGCGTACTCCGGCGCGATCGACCCCGCTCCCACGAACAGACAGTTCACGGTCGTACCGAGGCGGCGAGACGTATAGGTGTCCCGGCGACTCGTCGACCGCCTCGCCGGTGCGGTTTAGTCGACGCGGTCCGAACGGCGGCCGTGAGACGAGAGCCGGGAATGAGCCGCCTCGGGACCGCCTACCTGCGCGGGCTGCAGGCCGTCGGGCGGCGGCTCGACTACGGGACGAACGTCTTCGACCGAGAGTGGGACGTTCTCGTCGTCCTCGACGCCTGCCGGGCCGACCTGTTGCGCTCGATCGCGTCCGATTTCGACTTCTTCGGTCACGTTGAGACGGTCCGATCGGTCGGCAGCTCCTCCTCGGAGTGGCTGGAGAACACGTTCGTGAACCACCCGGAGACACCGTGGACCGTCATGGTGACGGGCAACACGTGGACCGATCGCTACCTCGACGCCACCGCGTTCGCCGCGCTCGACGAGGTGTGGAAGTACGCCTGGGACGACGACCTCGGTACCGTGCCGGCGGCGGCGGTCACCGATCGCGCCGTCGCGCTGGCCCGCGAGCGCGACCCCGAGCGGCTCGTCGTCCACTACATGCAGCCGCACCACCCGTTCGTCCCTGACCCGCTCGACGGCGACGACGGGCTGGCTCGGACCGGAAGCCACAGCAACGACGGGAATCCGTGGGTGTCGCTCCGGCGCGGAGAGGTCTCGACCGAGCGCGTCTGGCGGGCCTACGAGGCGAACCTTCGGCACGTGCTTAGCGAAGTGGCGACGCTCCTCGACAACGTCGACGGGCGCGTCGCGGTCACCGCCGACCACGGCAACCTCTTCGGCGAGTGGGGGCTGTACGGGCACCCCATGCACACACCGGTGCCCGCCCTCCTCGCCGTCCCGTGGGCGGAGGCGACGGGCGTCGACCGCGGGATCCTCGATCCCGAACTCGACCCGCCGGAGCCGCTGCCGGTGGGTCGGGTCCACGGCGAGACGGGCGAGCGCGAGCGGCTCGAGGCGCTCGGCTACCTGTGACGGCGACTCCCCGCCCCTCTCTACCGCAGCCCTCCGGATTTAGGTGCGTCGCGTCCGTGGATCGGCCCATGTACGCGACGACGGTCCTAACCGATTTCGTGGCCCAACACTACCTCACGGTCCCCGATCCGGGGCCCGAGGGCGTGCCGCACTCTCACCGCTTCGAGGTGGAGCTGACCTTCCGCGGCCCCGAGCTGAACGAGTACGACTACCTCGTCGACATCGACGACGCCGAGGCGGCGCTCGCCGACCTCGCCGACCGCTACCGTGACGAACTGCTCAACGATCTCCCCGAGTTCGAGGGAGACAACCCCAGCGTCGAGCGCTTCGCCCGCGTGATCTTCGAGCGCGTGACCGACGCGGTGACCGACGAGACCGTGGGCGAACTGGCCGTGACGGTCTGGGAGGACGACGCGGCCGCCGCGACCTACGATGCGCCGGTATGAGGGTCGGGCTCGCGCTGTACGGGAGCCTCGCCGAGCAGTCCGGGGGGTTCCGCTACGACCGGAAGCTGGTCGAGGGCCTCCGCCGGGCCGGCGACACCGTGGAGGTCGTCGAACTCCCGTGGCGAACGTACCCGCGCGGGCTGCTCGACAACGCGCTTCCCGACTTCGGGGACCGCCTCCGCGTCGACGTCGACGTGATGCTCCAAGACGAGCTCGCGCACCCCTCACTGCTTCTCGCCAACCGCGACCTGCCGTACCCGATCGTGAGTATCGTCCACCACCTGCGCGCGAGCGAGCCCCGTCGCCTCTCACCGCTGTACCGCGCGGTCGAGCGCCGGTACCTCGCGACCGTCGACGGCGTGGTCTGCAACAGCGCGGCGACCCGCGACGCGGTCGCAGCCCTCGGCGTCGCCCGCGACTCGACCGTCGTCGCCCCGCCCGCCGGCGACCGGTTCGATCCCGCTATCGACGACGCCGAAATCGCGTCGCGGGCACGGAATCGTCCGCTGGGTGCGATTTTCGTCGGAAACATCGAGCCGCGAAAGGGGCTCGACACGCTCGTCGAGGCGGTGGCTCTGGCGGACGCCGACATCGAGCTCACCGTCGTGGGCCGGGCCGTCGACGAGGAACACGTCGCCGAGGTCCGGCGGCTGGTCCGCGAGCGCGGGCTCGACGAGCGCGTGCGTTTTACCGGCCGACTGTCGGACGCCGAGCTGGCCGAGGCCCTCCGTGAGAGCCACGTCCTCGCGGTCCCCTCCCGGTACGAGGGGTTCGGGATCGTCTACCTGGAGGGGATGAGCTTCGGCCTGCCGGCGATCGCCTCGCGCGCCGGCGGCGCGATCGAGACGGTCGCGGACGGCGAGACGGGAGTTCTCGTCGATCCGGACGACCCCGTCGCCGTCGCCCGCGCGCTCGACGAGTTCGCGACCGACCCCGACCGACTCGCGGCGATGGGTCGCGCCGCCAGACGGCGGTACGAGCGCCACCCGAGTTGGGCGGAGTCGACGGCCCGGGTCAGGCGGCTGCTCGCTGATGTCGCCGACGCGCCCGACCCCGTCGAGCCGGAGGTGGCGACGTGACGGGCGACGACAATCCCAGCACCGACGCAGAGACCACCGCCTTCCGGCGCTACCTCCGGGCGAAGCGCACGGTCGACGATCGGGCGCTCGACCGGCGGCTCGTCGGACTCTTTCGAGAGCGACTCGCCGACCGCGCCGCAGTGGCCGAGGGACCGCTTCGCGTCCTCGAAGCCGGGGCTGGCATCGGCACGATGATCGCCCGCCTGATCGACTGGGAACTGCTGCCGCCGGGCGAGACGCGGTACGTCGCCGTCGACCGCGACGCGGGGACGCTCGCCGGGCTCGACCGGTTCCTCCGGGAGTGGGCGGCAGATCGGAACGAGCCGGTCTCCGTCGGGGAGGTCGGGGAGGTCGGGGAGGTCGGGGAGGTCGGAGACAGCGAGACCGACGCGCTCCTCGTCGAGACCGACGCGCGCACGGTCACGGTCGAGGCGGTCGCCGCAGACGCGGTCGCGTACGCCGAGGCGCACGCGGGCGAGTGGGACGCCCTGATCGGGATGGCGCTGCTCGATGTTCTCGATCTGGACGGGCTCGAAACTCTCCTCGGCGCGCTCGCGCCCGGCGGAACCTACTACTTCCCGATCACGTTCGACGGCGGGACCCGGTTCCGCCCGTCGCATCCGGCCGACCGGACGATCGAGCGCCGGTACCACGCGCACATGGACGCCAAACCCGGCGGGAGCAGCCGCACCGGCGGCGACGCCCTCGCGCGGCTCCGGCGAATCGAGGGCGCCTCGCTCCTCGGCGTCGCCGGCTCGGACTGGGTGGTCCGGCCGGTCGCGGGCGCGGAGACGGGCGAGCAACCCGCTTTCGAGTCCCCTTACCCCGGCGACGAGGCGTTCTTCCTCCGGTACATCCTCGACACCGTGGAGGAAGCGGTCGGTGAGGTGATCGACGGGACCGTGGGGGAGTCGGCGGCGATCGGTGTAACGCCGGGGGACCCCGCCGAGGATCCGGCCGCCGAGCTCGACGAGTGGCTCGCGCGTCGTCGAGAACAGGTCGACGACGGTGAGCTCGTCTACCTCACCCACCAGCTCGACCTGCTCGGACAGGTGGACTCCGTGCGGTAATTCGGTTCGGCCGACTCAGGCCGCCTCGATCGACTCGAGCAGCCGGCACTTCCGGCAGACGTCGCGGCTCGTCTTCGAGCCGCAGCGCTCGCACTCGCCGAGGTCGGGCGAGTCGGCGGCGGCGTCGCCGCCCTCGCGGTACGCCTCGGCGGCGAGCGCGGACAGCTCCTCGTAGCCGGCCATGATCGAGTGGCGGGCGCCGGGGTGGTTCTCTTCGAGGTCGTGGATCGTCGACTGAATCTCGCCGCGGTACGCCTCCGAGGAGTGGGGGCACTCCGCCATGTGCGTCGGGAGGTCGCGGACGTGACAGTACAAGGCGATCTCCTTTTCGGGCACGTCGCGGAGCGGCTTGGCGCGCGGGACGAACGCGTCGGTCCCCCCGCGCTCGTCGAAAGGGCCGAGCGAGGCGTCGAAGTGTTTCGCCACCTGTCGCACGTCGCCTTCGAGGAAGTTCATCATCGCCGTCTGGGCCTCGTCGTCGAGGTTGTGGCCGGTGAGCAGCTTGTCGGCGTCGAACTCGGCGGCGTATTTTTCGAGGAGGTCCCGCCGGAACACGCCGCAGTACGCGCAGGCGGCCATGTTCTCCGGGTCGCTCTCGACCACGTCGTCCATCTGCACGTCGAACTCCTCCTCGTAGGAGACGACCTCGTGGCGGATCGAGAGGTCCTCCGTGAGCTCGATCGTGGCGTCGATGCTCTCGTCGCGGTACCCCTCGATCCCCTCGTGGATCGTCAACGCGAGCATCTCGACGCGGGGGTCCTTGCCGAACACGTCGTCGAGGATCTGCGTCAGCGCGACGCTGTCTTTCCCGCCCGAGAGGCCGATCACCCAGCGGTCGGGGTCGTCCGGCGTCGCGTCCGGGTCGAGGAGGGTGTCCTCGCGGATCCGGCGCTTCGCGCGCTTCTCGACCGACCGGCGGAGGTGGTCGCCACAGAGGTGCGCCCCGGAGTAGGCGGCGTGGTGGATCGCGTCGTCTCCGCACCTGTCACACTCCATCGGTGTCGGGTTGCGGACGCGCGCGGATACCCGTTTCGGGCGGGCGGCGTCGGACGCGGCGGGGCGGATGGAGAGCATCGGCTGGGACAACCGGCCACACGTTGTCGCCGGTTCCGACACGGGTTTGCCCGCGGCGTCGCCTCCATCCGATGTGACCGACTCCCCGACCGGCGTCAACCGCGATCCGGACACCCAGCCCCTCCGAGCGGACCCGCCGGCGGAGAGCCTCCGCACCCGGCTGTGGCGCCACGGGTTCAACCTCCTGCCCGCCTACCGCGGCACCGGTGCTCGGGTCGACCACATCGCTGCGGACTGGCGGTACATACGGATCCGGGTCCCGTTCAACTGGCGGACGCGCAACGCGGTCGGCACGATCTTCGGCGGGAGCCTCTACGGCGCGGTCGACCCCGTCTACATGACGATGCTCCGCCGGACGCTCGGCGACGACTTCACCGTCTGGGACAAGTCGGCCGCGATCGAGTTCCTCGAACCCGGCCGCGACACGCTGTACGCGGAGTTCGCGCTCACGGACGGAGAGATAGAGACGATCCGCAAGGAGCTTTCGCCCGGCGAGTCGACCGACCGCGAGTACCTCGTCTCGCTGGTCGACGACGACGGGACGGTCCACGCGGTCTGCGAGAAGACGCTGTACGTTCGCCGGGACGAGTGAGCGCGGTGCCCCCGGCCGGACCGTTTCCCTCCCGACGTTCAGAGCGAACGCCGACCGATCACACCGCTGCGCTCGCGACGAGACTCTCCTCAACGGTCTCGACGAACCGCTCCGGATGTTCGACGTGCGGCAGCAGTTTGGCGCGGTCGAAGACGACGAGCCGGGCGCCGGACGCGTCGGCGAGGTCGCGGCCGTCGGACAGCGGGCTCACATCGGCCTCGCGCCCCCAGACGATCGTCGGCGCCGCGTCCATCGACGCGAGCGCGGCCGCGAGGTCGAGGTCGCTGTTGAGGTACCCCGAGACGAACGACGCGGGCGCGAATCGCGCGTTCTCGACGTGGGCCGTCCGCCACTCGTAGTCGGTCCACTCGTCGCTGGGGTTCGTCGGGTCGTCGTAGCCGTGGTCGGCGTTGAAATACCGGATCGACGGCTTCGAGGCGATAACGTTGAACAGCGCGTCGCCGACGAGCGGTGCCCGGATCAGCTCCCGGAGCCACGACTTCGGCGGGCTCGGTCCGGCGACGGTCGTCGGACAGACGCCGACGAACCCTCGGACCTCGACGCCGTCCGCAGTCGATCCCGCCTCGTCGACCGCCGCGGCCGCGTACGCCGCCGACAGCGACGAGGCGACGACGGCGGGCTCGTCGAAGTCGGCGAGGAAGTCGCGGACGAAATCCTCGTACAGCGCCGCGGAGTAACGTAGCGGGGGACGATCGGAGCGGCCGAACCCCGGCAGATCGGGGGCGAACACGTGGTGTTCCGCGGCCAGGTCGTCGAACACTTCGCGCCACTCGCCCGCGGAGCCGGCGGCGTTGACGCCGTGGAGGAGCACGAGGTCGGGGTCGTCAGGATCGCCCGCCTCGGTGTACGCGACATTCATCCCGCGCCAGCGGAACGTGCCATCGTCGCCGTCGAGGGGCGACTCCAACTCGCCCTCGTACCGGAGACCGGTGTTGAGGGCGGCGATCGCGCCAACGCCGAGGAGGGCGGTCCCGGCGAGGTTCCTGAGCTTCATGGAAACCTGTTGGTCCGCTGGCGACTTATATCTCGTGGGAGCGTGGGTCCGTCGTGCCTCGTACCGTCATGTCGCGTCGCGGTCGACGGGCTCCGGGCGACCGTCGTCTCCTCCGTCGGCTTCCACGCACTCCGCGATCGGGTCGACGATCTCCGCGGCGAGGCTGTACGGGTCCGTCTCCCGCCGACGGACCGAATCGGCGAGCGCGTCGATCCCGCCTCGACGCTCGATCTCCGCGGTCGCCAGCGCGCCCACGTCCGAGCGGACCAGCGTGCGGATCTCCTCGGCGTAGCGCCGGCGCTTCGTCGATTCGATCGCGCCCGACTCGTGGAGGTGCGCCGCGTGGGCGTCGAACGTCTCGATCAGCTCCGAGACGCCCTCGCCGGTGTTCGCGACGGTCCGGAGCACTTCGGGGGTCCACTCCGTCGCCTCGTCGTCTCCCCCCCCGTCGTCCCCGTCTCCCTCCCCGTCGTCCGGATGGTCCGGGACCTCGAACCCGTGATGCCCCCCGTCGAGTCCCTTCGTCGGGCTCGCGCGCCGGTGGACCATCTCCTCTAGCTCGGCGAGGGTGCGCTCCGCGCCGTCCATGTCCGCCTTGTTGACGACGAACACGTCGCCGATCTCCAAGATGCCGGCCTTCAGCGTCTGCACGTCGTCGCCGGAGCCGGGCTGGACCAGCACCGCGACCGTGTCCGCGGTGCGGACCACGTCGACCTCGTTCTGGCCGGCGCCGACCGTCTCGATGATGACAACGTCCTTCCCGAAGGCGTCGAGCGCCTTCACGGCGTCCGCGGTCGCCATCGAGAGCCCGCCGAGCTGGCCGCGGGCGCTCATCGACCGGAAGAACACGTCCATGTCGCCGACGTTCGACGCCATTCGGATCCGGTCGCCGAGTACCGCTCCGCCGGTGTACGGCGAGGAGGGGTCGACGGCGACGACGCCGACGGTGTCGCCGCGGTCGCGGTAGGCGGCCGCGAGCTTGTCGACGAGCGTCGACTTCCCGGCCCCGGGCGCCCCGGTGATCCCGATCACGTCCGCGCCGCCGGTGTGCTCGTGGAGTGCGGCGACGATCCCGCGGTAGCCGGCCGCACGGTTCTCGATACGCGTGATGACGCGCGCGAGCGCCCGGTGGCTCCCGGCGAGGAGGTCCTCGACGAGCTTGGCGTCGCTGTCGCTGAGCGCGGGTGCGTCCGACCCGCCCATCTACGCTCGCTCCGGGAGGTTGTTCCGGATGAACTCGATCGTCTCTTCCATCGGTGTGCCGGGCCCGAACACCTCGGCGACGCCGAGCGCTTTGAGTTCCGTCTCGTCGTCGTCGGGGATGATCCCGCCAACGAGGATCAGGGTGTCCTCGAACGCGTCGTATTTTTTGAGCCCCTCGATCACCTTCGGAACGAGCGTGTTGTGCGCCCCTGAGAGGATGGAGATGCCCAGCACGTCCACGTCCTCCTGGACCGCCGCCTGTACGATCTCCTCGGGCGCGCGGTGGAGCCCGGAGTAAACGACTTCGAAGCCGGCGTCCCGAAACGCCCGCGCGATCACGTGTGCGCCCCGGTCGTGGCCGTCGAGTCCGACTTTCGCGACCAGACAGCGGACGGCTCGCGTCTCCTGTTCGGCGCTCATACCAGACTCTCCGTCGCGTGCCCGTTTGATTCTAACGGACGTTCAGGATGGTTCGGGGCGCGTCGCCGCGGGTAGACGGGCGGGGAGAGAGCGAGCGCGACGCGGGCTTCCGCGACCGACGCGTTGAACGCGCCGGAGGTGGTACCGAATCACATGGATTTCGACGCTCCCGCCCCGTCCGACGACCGACTCCCCGCCGGGACGCGGATCGGTCGCGCCGCGCTCCGGGTCGCAGACCTCGACGAGACGACCGCGTTCTACCGCGACGTGGTCGGCCTCGCGGTCCTCGACCGCGACGACGACCGAGCGACCCTCGGTGTCGACGGGACCATCCTGCTCGTCTTGGACCGAGACCCCGATCGCCCGGAGCGGGGTCGGACCGACGCCGGCCTCTTTCACACCGCGTTCCGCGTTCCCTCACGCGCCGCGATCGGCGAGGGGCTGGCCCGTGTGCGAGAGCGGTGGCGGCTCGACGGCGCTTCCGACCACCTCGTCAGCGAGGCGCTGTACCTCGACGATCCCGAAGGCAACGGCGTGGAGATCTACCGCGACCGCCCCCGCGAGGAGTGGCCCGTCGACGACGACGGGACGGTGCAGATGGCGACCGAACCGCTCGACATCGAGGGCGTCTCCGGGGCGGCGGGAGGAGCGAACTCCGACGGCGACCTCGTCGACCGCGTCCCGCCCGGCACCGACGTGGGTCACATGCATCTCGAAGTCACCTCGCTGTCGGCGTTCGAGGCGGTGTACGTCGACGGCCTCGGCTTCGAGGTCGGGATGACCGGCCCGAACGTCCGGTTCGTCGCGGCCGGCGACTACCACCACCACCTCGGCGCGAACACGTGGCAGGGGCGGACGACGCCGGCCGCGGGGCGCGGGCTCGCGTGGTTCGAGGTGGTCGTCCCCGACGCGGCCGCCTTGGAAGCGGTGCGAGAACGGCTCGACGCGGTCGCGGCCGACGGCGATGTCGAGTTCGTCGTTGAGGAACGAGAAGACGGGATCGCAGTCACCGACGCCGACGGTATCGAAGTGTGCGTTCGGACGGAGTGACGAATCCGTGCGAGCGGTGAGGTATTTAGAACTGTCCGCGGCGGTGCGGTGGCGCGCACCTGTTCCGACCGGGAGTTCCGCGACCGAGTGTAACCGACCCGAGAGGGGATGGCGAGTGATACCGGCACAACCGTTACGTTGGTGACTCCCCGATATCCACGACAGAGCTGAGCATGACGCAGAACCCGCAACCACACTACGTCCGCCGATTCGATTCTCTCGGGGCCGACGACCTCGGTGTCGCCGGCGGCAAAGGTGTGAACCTCGGCGTTCTCGTTGATGCGGGACTTCCGGTCCCGTCCGGGTTTGTTGTGACGACTGCAGCGTATCGGACAGTCACGGACGACGCGGAGATCAGAGAAGCGATCAAGCAACTCGATTCACACGACTCCCGTGACTCCGGCGCACTAGCGACGACAGCCACCGAGATTCGGTCGCTCATCCGCGATCGACCGGTCGGCGAACCGATCACGCGTGCGATCGCCGACGCGCTCGACGGTGACGCTAGCACGACGTATGCCGTCCGTTCGTCGGCGACGGCAGAGGACCTCGCGACGGCGTCGTTCGCTGGCCAGCACGACACCCATCTCGGAGTCACTGCCGACGCTATCGTCGACAGGGTCCGCGGCTGCATGGCCAGCCTGTTCACCGACCGGGCGGTCGCCTATCGCGCACGGAACGGCATCTCACACACCGAAGTCGAGATGGCGGTCGTCGTCCAGGAGATGGTCGACGCCGACGCGGCGGGTGTGCTGTTCACCGCTGACCCGGAGACGGGGAAGCGAACTGTCGCGACCGTCGACGCGACGCACGGCTTAGGCGACACGGTCGTCGCCGGCGAGGTGAGCGCCGACCACGCGCGAATCGCCCGGGAAACGGGTGCAGTCATCGAGTACGAAGTCGGCGAAAAAGCGACCGAACTCAGGCTCACCCAAGAGGGTACGACCTCGAGAGACACACAGATGGGCAGGCGAGAGACCCGCGTCCTCACCGACGACCAGCTCCGGGCACTCGTCGATGTCGGTGAACGGATCGAGGCGTTGTTCGGCGAGCCACAGGATATCGAGTGGGCGCTCGCCGACGGTGAGTTCGTCGTTCTGCAGTCCCGGCCGATCACGTCACTCGTCTCGCTACCGGTCCCTCGCCCAGATGACGATCGACTGCACGTCTACCTCAGCCTCGGCCACGGACAGGCGATGACTGACCCGATGCCCCCACTGGCACTCGACCTGTGGGAGACGGTCTACGGCGAGGTGATGAACGGCTTCACGGGAAGCAACCGCGTCTGGATCACCAGAACCGAGGGGCGGGCATACATGGACATCACACCGTTTCTCGGGTTCCGCCAGACGCGTGAGGGCATCGTCGAGACGATCGCCGCAGTGAGCCGGTCAGCCGCCGAGGGGACCGAACAGTTGCTCGCGGAGCGGCGCGGGGAGTTCGATATCGATATGTCGCTCGCAACGCTCCCGGCACTGCTCCGTACGGCCGCCAGCGTGCTCCCGATTCTCGCTCGGTTGTTCTGGCAAGGGATCGCCCCGTTCGTTCGCGGGGCGGCAGGCATCGACGAGTTCGTGACCGAGCTCAACGGGTGGGCGAGGGAACAGGCGGCCGATATTCTGGCGGACGACGAGCCGGCCGAGTTGGTCGAGAACGTCTTCGAGGGGTTTTCGACCGAGTTCGTCTCCGAAGTGTCACCGAAGTCGATGCGCGTCGTCATCGGACCGCTCGCGGGGACGGTCATCGAATGGGTGGTCCCTGACGCGGATGCCACAATCGTCGAAGCGGCCGCAAGAGGCAGCGAGGCCGAAGTCGGCACCAGAATGACGCTGGCACTCGGCAATATCGCAGACATCGCACGAGAGACACCGGCGGTCGAACAGGCGATACTCGACGGACGGCCGTACGAAGCGGTCTGCGCCGTCGACGGAAGCGAGGCGTTTGTTGAGGCGTTCGACGAGTTTATCGTCGAGTTTGGTCACCGCGCCGTCGGCGAGTTCGATCCGAGTCGTCCCCGGTGGCGCGACGACCCCTCAGCCCCGCTCGGCATCGTCCGGGGGAACCTTGCCGGCGAGAAACCGGGCGCACACCAGTCTCGGCTCCGTGAGCGCAAACGGGAGGCACAGGCCGCGATCGACGAGCTACAAGCGAGTGCCAAGCGAGGGTTGCTCGGGCCCGTCCGCGGGCCGCTCGTGAGTCATCTGCTCCGGACGTATCGAAGCCACATTCACCTCCGAGACGAACCGAAGCACGCCGTCGCACACCTGTTCGCAGCGTGGCACGAGGCGATCCAGCGGGCGGGCGAGCATCTCGTTCTCGAGGACGCCCTCGACGACCCGAACGACGTGTGGTTTCTCCGGAGAGGAGAACTCTTCTCGCTCATCGAGGACCCTGACAGCGAGGTCCCCGACATCGCCGTACGAAAACGGGAGCACGAGCGGCACGGCCGGATCGATATCCCGCCGCTCATCACCAGCGAGGGCGAAATTCCTCGAGTGGAACGCACGGACGTCGACGAGCACACGCTGGTCGGAACCGGGGTCTCCGCCGGCGTCGTCGAAGGCGTGGCTCGGATCGTCGTCGATCCGGCGCACACGACCCTCCAGTCGGGCGAAATCCTCGTGTGTCCGTCGTCCGACCCCGCGTGGACGCCGCTGTTCGCGACCGCGGGCGGACTGGTCACCGAGGTCGGCGGACGCTTGACCCACGGCGCGCTCGTCGCCCGCGAGTACGGCCTTCCCGCTGTCGTCTCCGTAGCCGATGCGACGGAGGTGATCAGCGACGGACAGCGGATTCGCGTCAATGGGGACACCGGGACCGTCGAACTGTTAGATGAACAGACCAGCGACATGACAGAGGCCTCGAAGACGACCGAGAGCGGCTGATTCGCCCATACTGGGCCCTCCGAAGTCGAGCCTGCGACCGTCGTGAGCGGGAAGCAGGTGACGACGGGGATCACCGCAGCGAAGGTGCCGGCCGAGACGGCCGGATACGATCATTCACTTCGGAAACGGACACGGAGCCGGACCGACGCGGTCGACGACTATCCCGCCGAGCGAGAAAATAAAGAGGACGCCGCGGATCAACGCGAGGAACGTCCCGAGCGAGTTTCAGTACCACACCAGATCCGATGCAGGGATCTCGTTCTCCCCGTCCAACCTACTGCTCGCCGTCGTACTCGCCGAACCGCTCGTCGAAGACCGCGATCACGCGGCGCTCGATCTCGTCGCGGATCGGACGTACCTCCTCGATCGGGCGCTCGCCCGGGTCGTCGAGGTCCCAGTCGTCGGTGTCGACGCCGTCCAATTCGAGCGTCGAGCAGCCCATCGTGGCGGCGAAGTCGGACGCGGCGAGCGTCTCGTCGGAGACGTGCTGCGGCGTCCGGCCGTTCACGTCGAGACCGACCTCCGCGAGCGCCTCGACGACCACGTCGTGAACGCTGTCCGCGGGCATCGTCCCGCCCGTTACGATCTCGACGCGGTCGCCGAGGCCGCGCCGGTCGCGCTCGCGCTCCGCGAACGCCGTCGCCATCTGGCTCCGCCCGGCGTTGCGGACGCACATGAACGTGAGGGTAGTCGTCGTGTCGGCCGCTTCGTCGTCCGCGGTGTCGGTGGATTGTGTCATGGGTGTTGGCGCGTGGTGGGTCGCTTCTCGTCGCCCGTTCCGGTTCTCGTGCCGTCCGCCGCTCAGTAGATCAGTTCGTCGTCGCTCTCGATCATGAACAGCGTCCGGGCAGCGATGTTGACCGCGTGGTCGCCGACGCGTTCGAGGTCGCGGATCGCCAGCAAGGCGCGGGAGACGTCGTCGAGGGCGTCGGCCAGGTGGCCGGAGTCCGCCTCTGGAGCCCCATTCGCCTCGATGCGGGCGCGGTCCGCTTCGAGAAGCTCCCGGACGACCGCCTCGCTGGCTCGCCGACACCGCTCGTCGAGGTCGTCGTCTCGGGTGTCGATCTCCCGGCAGGCGTCGGGATCGGACGCCTCGTAGGCCGCGACCGCGTCCGCGACCATCTCACCGGCGGCATCGCCAAGCCCGCGGAAGTCGACAGCCGGGTGGATCCCGCCGTCCTCGCCGCCGTACTCGGCGATGTTCGTCGCGAGGTCGGCCACTCGTTCGAGATCAGTGATGATCTTAAACGAGGCCGTCACCAGCCGGAGGTCCCCGGCCACGGGCTGCTGGAGCGCGAGGAGTTCCGTACACTCCTCTTCCAGTTTGAGGTATCGGTCGTTGACCACGTGATCGCCGCCGATGACCTCGTCGGCGAGGTCGTCGTCGCCCGTCTCGGCCGCGCGGAGGGCGGTCTCGTACCGGTCGAGAACCAGATCTCCCATCGCGACCACGTCGGTCCGGAGCTCGTTGAGCCGCTCCTGGTAGTTCTCGCGGGGCATCTATCCGAACTTCCCCGTGATGTAGTCTTCAACGCGCTGTTCTTCCGGGTCCTCGAAGATCTTCGTCGTGTCGTCGTACTCGACGAGCCGACCGCCGGTGAGGAAGACGGCGGTCCGGTCGGAGATGCGCGCCGCCTGCTGCATGTTGTGGGTGACGATGATCACCGTGTACTCCTCCGCCAGATCGTCGATGAGGTCCTCGATCTTCGAGGCCGCGACGGGGTCGAGCGCTGACGTCGGCTCGTCCATCAGGATGACCTCCGGGTCGGCCGCAATCGCCCGGGCGATACAGAGCCGCTGCTGTTGCCCGCCGGACAGTTCGAGCCCCGAGGAGTCGAGTTGGTCTTTCACCTCGTCCCAGAGGGCAGCGCCTTTCAGCGACTCCTCGACGCGCTCGTCGATGTCGCCGTCGTACCCCTGGATCTTCAGCCCGTACGCGACGTTGTCGCGGATCGACTTCGGGAACGGGTTCGGCTTCTGGAACACCATCCCGATCTTCCGGCGGAGGGCGACGGGGTCCACGTCGGCGTCGTATACGTTCTTGCCGCCGAACTCCACCTCCCCCTCGACGCGGCAGATCTCGATCATGTCGTTCATTCGGTTGATACACCGGAGGAACGTCGACTTGCCGCAGCCGGAGGGACCGATCAGCGCGGTCACCCGTTTTTCGGGTATCTCCATCGACACGTCGTCGATCGCCTGTTCGTCTCCATAGAAAACGTTCAGGTCGCGCGCGGCGACCGCGGTCCGATCGGGCGTCGCGGTCTGCTCGTTCGATCCGGTCTCTACGTCCGTCGTGATGAGCGATTCGCTCGGTTCTGTGTTACTCATGTTAGTTTCCCCGCTCCGCGCGGTTCCGCAGCAGTATCGCCGTTCCGTTCATGCCAACGAGGATGATCAGCAGCGTGATCACGCCGGCCGCGACGACCCCGTACCGGAACTCGGCCTGCGGGAAGTTCGCCCACGCGTAGATCTGCATCGGCATCGCGCTGAATCGGCTGAAGAGGCTGTCCGGCGCGCTGAACACGGTCGTTGCCGCCCCGATCATGATGAGCGGCGCGGTTTCGCCGATCGCCCGCCCGAGAGCGAGGATCGTCCCGGTCAAGATGCCGGGGAACGCCTCCGGAAGGACGACGTTCTTCGTCGTCTGCCACCGGGTCGCACCCATCGCGTCCGACCCTCGTCGCAGGTCGTCCGGGACCGACCGGATCGCCTCCTGTGCAGAGATGATCGTGATCGGGAGGATGAGCAGTGACAGCGTCAGCGAGGCCGTCACCGCGGTTCCCAGCCCGAACCCGAGCAGGTTGGCGAACAGTCCCAGTCCGAGCAGCCCGTACACCACCGACGGGATCGCAGCGAGGTTCGCGATGTTCACCTGGAGCAGCCGCGTCAGCGATCCGAGGATACCGCTCCCGGGCATGTACTCCTCTAAGAAGACGGAGGTCCCGACGCCGAGGACGAACGACAGCACCGCGACCAGCGCGATGATGATCACCGAGCCGACGATCGCCGGGTAGAGTCCGGCCTCGATCGCAGTACTCGACGGCGCCTCCGTGACGTACCCGGCGTCGAGCCACGGGTCGGGCGCGGGAACCCCCCACGCCTCGACGACGAGTGCGCCGACGAGTGCGCCACCGACGAGGAGGGCCGGTAGCGCCAGTCCGACGAGTCCGTCGCCCACATCGATCACCCGGTGAACGTAGACCGCCGTCGGCACGCCGACCGTGATGAGGACGAGCAGCACGGTGGGGCCGGGGACGCCGAGGCCGCCGGCGAGGAACCCGCCGGCGATCGCGATCGCGAGCGGCACGCCGCCGGTCGCGATCGCCGCAACTTGGCTTCCGCGGTCGGCGACAATGCGCCCGCCGGCGACCGCGATGGGGACCGCCAGCGTCCAGATGTAGATGATGAGATTCGACGGGTACGTGGCGATAACGCCCCGAAGGAACACCGCGGCGACGACCCCGACGAGTCCGACAGGGATCGCCGCAGTCGTCGCTCGCGGCACCGAGCGCCAGCTGCCGTACGCGTACAGCGCCGCGGCCGGAACGACGCCCAGCGTGTACGCGAGGAACCACACCAGCGGGTCGAGCACCAAGAACAGCGTCCCCAGGGCGAGTCCGATCGCGACCCCGCCGACGAGTCGGCCCACCAGTCCGAAGCCGACAGCGCCGACCTGACCGCGGCTCCCGACGTACGCGAGATACGCGGTGACCGGCATCGCGACGACGAAGAGGTACGCGAGCTGCCAGCTGAGTCGCGGGATCGCCACGACGAACGCCTCGATCGCGGTGAAAATCGCCGCGACACCGACGAGGCCGCCGCCGAGAGCGCCGACGGACCGTCGAGTCACCGCCGGATCGTTCACGCTGTACAGGCAGAACGCGAGGAATGGAACGACGAGGGCGAGGAAGTACGTCAGCAGCCACTCCGGGCTGGCGTTCGCCAGGTCGAAGGCGTCGATCGTGACGTACACGAGGAGCACGCCGAGCGCGACGAGCCCGATCACGCTCGCACCGAGCGAGAGGTACTCGAAGGCGATCCCTCGGACCCGGCTCACCTCACCGAACCCGCTCGTGTTCGCGTTGTCCGTCGCCATTAGTACTCCTCCCGGTACCGCTGTGCAATGATATCACTGATCACGTTCATTACGAGGGTCACCACGAACAGCGTGAGGCCGAGCGCGAACATCGAATCATACGGTATCGACCCACCTGTGAGATCGCCGCCCGCGATCTGCACCATTGCGACGGTAATCGTCATCCCGGACTCCAAGAGAACATCGGCGGGGTTGACGATCGGGATCCCGAAGGCGGCCTCCCGAACCGCCGGCATCCGCGCCTGCGCGCCCATCGCGACGACGACGATCATCGTCTCGCCGATGGCACGGGACACCGCGAGAATGTACGAGGAAGAGATCCCCGAAATGGAGGCCGGAACGACGATCCCGGTCGACACCTCGAACTTCGTGGCGCCGAGCCCGTACCCGGCCTGCCGAAGGTCGTCGGGAACCGCGCTCATCGCGTCCTCGGAGATCGACGACACCATCGGGATCGTCATGATACCGACCATGATCGACGCCGAGAGCGCGTTGAATGTGCTCATACTCGGGAACAGCGTCGCCTTCAGCGCCGGCGTGATGTACACCAGCGCGAAGTACCCGTACACGACGGTCGGGATGCCAGCGAGGATCTCTAAGAGTGGCTTGAGTATCGAGCGCGCGTTCGAGGTCGCATACTCGCTGAGGTAAATCGCCGTTAGCGTCCCCAGGGGGAGCGCGATGAACGCCGCCGTGATCGTCACGACGAGCGTCCCGATCAGCAGGGGGATGATGCCGAACGCCTGCCCGCCGCCGGCCGGGTTCGGGCTCCAGTTGGTGCCGGTCAGGAACTCGGTTATCGGTATCTCTTGGAAAAACACCACCGCGTCCGACAGCAGCGTCACGAAGATCGCTACCGTCGTGAGCAGGGTGATCGCCGCGCACGCGGCGAAGAGCCCGCCGTAGGTTCCCTCCTTCAGTCGTCTGAGCCCGCTCCGACGCTGGAGATCGGGACTCTCGGTACTATCTGTCACAACCGGTCGAGTATCGAACGCTGTCGTAAATCAATACACCGGTTCATAACGCTCGTTACTCCTGCGCCCGCTCGATAGCGTCCTCGAGGATCTCCATCTGCTCCTCTTGGGTCTCTTCAGTCGCGGGCACGTATCCCACGTCGCCGGCGACGAGGTCCTCGTTGGTCGTCTGCTCGACGAAGTAGCGCGCGAACTCGGCGACGTGCTCCTTGCCGAGTGACTCGATCGACGGGTAGGTGAACAGCGGCCGGGAAAGGGGAGTGTACTCGCCGCTGGACGCCGTTTCGAGGCTCGGCTCGACCGGCCCGTTGCCGTCGTCGATCCCGAGCGCCTTGAGCTGATCGGGGTTCTGGAAGTAGTACGCGAAGCCGAAGTAGCCGATCGCGTACTCGCTGCCCGAGACGCCCTGTGCGATCGAGTTGTCCTGCTCGGTCGCTTGGTAGTCGCTAGTGTGACCGCGCTCCTCCAGAATGCTCTCGATGAAGTAGTCGTACGTCCCGGAGGTGTCGGCGGCGCCGAACCGCTCGATCTCCTCGTTCGGGAACTCGTCGCGGACCTCGTCCCAGGTCTGGGCGGGGTCCTCCTCCCAGATCTGTGCGAGCTCCTCGACGGTGAGGGAGTCGATCCAGTCGGCCTCGGGGTTGACGACGATCGTGAGCGCGTCCGTCGCCGCGATGAGCTCGACGTACTCGACGCCGTTCTCCTCGCAGAGTTCCTCCTCTGCGGGCTGGATCGGCCGGCTCGCGTTGTTGAAGTCGGTGTCGCCGACGCAGAAGTAGTTCGAGAACCCGCCGCCCGAGCCGGTCGAACTGATGTCGACCGAGACCTGGTCGTGCTCCGCGGCGAAGTCCTCCCCGATCGCGCTCATCAGCGGGAAGACGGTCGAGGAACCCGCGATGTTGATCGAGCCGGACAGGGCGTCACCACTGCCGCCTCCCGTGCTCTGCGTACATCCTGCGAGCGCCAGCGCGCCCGCCCCGGCGAGCGCCGAAAGCGATTTCCGCCGCGTGATCCCCTCGGTATCCGCGTCGTGGCTTGATGCCATCACCTGATTGTGGGTGTGTTCCGGTTAAGTAGTATGATATGAGCAGTACGACCGACGCAGTATCGCTCCCCGGCACTATATACACTATATAGACGTACTCGACAGGCGACGTGATGCGCGTCCCGCGGCACCGTCGCCGATCGGAGATCCGAGCGTATGCTTAAGCCCCTCCGTGAGAAGACCCGGGCGATGACCCACCCGTGCGAGACCGGGCGCCGGGGCGGGAGCTACTGCGTCGGGTGGACGACTCTGTCGACGCCACCGATCGGTCGGCGTCGACCGCCGACTCGGATGCCTGAGCCGGACCGGTGATCCGCTTCGAGCCGGCGACGATCCAGCTCGACCCGGCTACGACTCCGTCTCCACCGCCTCGATCAACAGCTCCGCCACGTCGACGATCTCCACGGCATCTTCGAAGTCTCCCGTCTTCCGCCCGTCTTCGAACATCGTCGTACACATCGGACAGGCGACGACGAACTTCTCGATGTCGGCGCCCGCGTCGGTGTCCTCGACCGCCTCCCGGAGGCGCTCCTCGCTCGGCTTGACCGTCTCCTCGTGTTCGGTCCACAGGCCACCGCCGCCGCCGCCACAGCAGAAGGAATCGTCGCGCGAGCGCGGCATCTCGTGGAGGTCGGCGCCGGTCGCGCGGATCAGTTCGCGGGGCGCCTCGTACTCGTCGTTGTACCGCCCGAGGTGACACGGGTCGTGGTAGGTGACGGTGTAGTCGAGCTCGTCGCCTGACAGGTCAAGTCGACCGTCTTCGACCAACTCCTCGACCACCTGCGTCCAGTGGAACACGTCGACTTCGCCGTCGGCGTTCCACGGCTCCTCGCGGTCGAACGGCATCATCGGGTCGTCGGCGAACTCCGCGAAGTCGACCTCGGGGTACTCGTTTTTGATCGTGTTGTACGAGTGCGGGTCCGTACAGACGATCGAGTCGAACTCGCAGTCCGCGAACGTCTCGACGTGGTGGCCGGCGAGTTCTAAGTAGAGGAACTCCTCGCCGATCCGGCGGATGTCGTTGCCGTCCGTCTTCTCGTCGTCGAACAGGATTCCGAACGACACGTCAGCCTCGTCGAACAGTCGAGCGAGCGCGCGAGCGACCTTCTTGTTCCGGTCGTCGAAGCTCGGGTAGTCGCCGACGTACCAGAGGTACTCCACCTCGTGCTCGCGGGCGTCGTCGATCTCGAGATCGTCCAGTTCGTCCGCCCAGTCCCCGCGAGCCGACTGCGACTCGCCGAAGGTGTTCCCCTTCTGCATCACGTCTTGGAACACGCTCTGTAGGTTGGAGTCGACTGCGCCCTCGTCGACAAGCTGGCGGTTCATCTTCGTGAAGGAGGTGAGGTGTTCGATGTCGACGGGGCAGGCGTCCATGCAGGCCATACAGGACATACACGACTCCATCGACTCGCTGTCGATGACGCCGCCCTCATCGGCGACGATGGGGACGGTGCCGCCGCCTGCGCTCGCAACCCCGCCGTCGGTCGCCATTTCGTCGCGGCGCCCCGCCACCGGATCGTCGCTCACGGACTCGCGGTACGCCTTCAGATCGAGAATCACGTCCCGCGGGTCGAGGTTCCGGCCGACCGTGTCGGCCGGGCAGGCGTCGGTACACCGGCCGCACTTCGTGCAGGCGTCGCCGTCCATGAGCTCCTTCCACGTGAAGTCGTCGAGCGACTCCGCGTTGGTGTGATCGAGGTCGGCGGGGACGTTGGGGAGCCGCGCGCCCGCGTTCTCGTCGCGGGCGACGACGTTCGCGAACGAGGAGATCATGTGGAACGGCTTGGCGTACGGGATCCACGCGATGAAGGCGAACGCCAGCAGCGAGTGGCTCCACCAGATAACGCCGTAGATCGCCTCCGCGCCGCCGGGCGTCAGCCCGACCCACCGAAAGCCGGCGGCCATCGCCATGCCGATGAAGCTCACCGTCTCGTCGGCCCGCGCGGGCTGGCCGACGATGCCGAGCGCCTGCACGACGAAGCCGCCGACGCCGAGTGCGAAGAGGGTCCAGACGAACGCGTCGTCTTCGAGCGAGGTGTGTTTCCCCCACAACCGCCCGTCGCGGTCGCGGTAGCGGCGAACCATAGCCATGCCGACGCCGACGACGAACAGCAGGCCGAACGCGTCGACGGTGAACTGGTAGGCTAAATAGAAGTCCCCCACCCAGAACGACTCGCCCGCGAGCGGGCGGTACACGTCGATGTCGAACCCGAGGATGGTCGTCGCGACGAGCAGGGTGAGAAAGCCCCACAGTACGAACGTGTGCATCACGCCGGCGTACAGGTCGCGGTCGAACTGGTTCTCGTTCGAGAGCACCGTCTTCGTCGCCGCGACCGTTCGGGCGGGGAGATTCGTCAGCCGATCGCGCGGGTCCTCGCTCCCGCGGGCGTACGCCGCGAACCGGGCGTACACCCCGTACAGGAACACGAGGATCGCGACTACGGCGAGCCAGTAGAACGCGACCTTCCCGATTGGACCGATTGTCCAGAACGTCTCCCGGGTGGCCGCCTGCAAGGGAGTCATAATCGATCAGGCGGATACGGCCGGGTTAAAGCTTGTCACAACGCGGGACGCGTCGCCCGGTGTTTCCCGGCTATACGACGCCGCCGCTCGGGCCGCTACACGACTGTTGCTGCCCGGGCCGCTACACCACGCTCGCCACGGCCGCCACCACCAACCCCCCGCCGACCGCGAGCGCCGGGTAGTCCGCGGGACCGAGCGCGAGTCGCGGGAGCGTCGGATTCCACGCGAAACATCGGGCGTTCAGCGCGGTCCCCAACCGATCTGCCCGCCCGAACGCCCGGTTGATCCCCGCGACGGCGACGAGCCGCATGCGATCGCGGACCGGGAGCGCCCCGCCACCGCGCGCCCGAACCGCCTCACGGGCCGTCAGCAAGTCCCGCTTCAACAGCGGGAGGAACCGGAACACGAGCGCGACGCCGGTTCCGAGGAACTGGCCGGGCTTTCCCGGGACCGAACGCTGGATCGCCGCTCGCGAGTCCCGGACCGGCGTCGACCTGACGTAGCCGGCGGCGACGACGAGGATCAGCAGGACGCGGTAGCTCGCGAGCCCCGTGGTTGCGGCGCGGTCAACCCGAAACCACGGCGTCCCGAGCGTCGCGCCGGCGACGAGGGGGGCGACCAGAAGTACCGGGAACGCGACCCGGTACGTCCACAGGTCGCGGGGGCCGCCACCGGCGAGGCGAAGGCAGACGACGGCGAGAAGGGTGAGCGCGGCGAGCCCGCGGGGCGTCGTGTACGTGTACGCCGCCGCCGCGAACCCGACCTGCACGAGGAGCTTCGACCGGGGGTCAAGCCGATGGGCGAGCGAGTCGTCAGGGACGTACGAGAGGGTCACGAGTCGACGGTATCGCTGGCGGTGTCGTCGGCGCCGGTGTTCACAGGTCGGTCGTCGAACGCTCCTTCCGGAACCCGCACGTCCAGTTCCGGCAGATCCGTGGCCGCCTCCCGCGGCGCGGCGTCGACCGCGACACGCCCCGCAGACAGCCCGAGCACCCGATCGGCGAGCCCGAGCACGTCGCGGAGGTCGTGGGTGACGACGATCACGCTCGTCCCGGCCGCGCGGAGTTCGCGCAGGCGGTCGAGTACCGACCGCCGGGCCGGCTCGTCGAGCCCGGTGAACGGCTCGTCCAAGACGAGATGATCGGGCTCCATCGCGAGCACACCCGCGATCGCGACGCGCTCGCGCTCGCCGCCAGAGAGGCTCGCGATCCGATCATCCTCGCGGCCGGTCATGTTCACCGCGGCGAGCGCGTCGGCGACCCGCCGGTCGATCTCGGCGTGGGAGAGTCCGAGATTCTCCGGGCCGAATGCCACGTCCGCGCCGACGGTCGACGCCACCAACTGGTCGCGCGGATCCTGAAACACCATCCCGACCGCGGTCCGGGCCGCGACGAGGTCGTCGCTCACGGGGGTCCCGTTGACGGCGACCGTCCCCGAATCCGGCGTCACGAGCCCGTTAAACGTCCGGACGAGCGTCGTCTTGCCAGAGCCGTTCGCGCCGGCGACGATCAGGAACTCGCCTTCGGGGATCGAGAGGGTCACGTTGGCGACGGCGGTGACGCGGTCACCGTCCGCCTTGCCGTCGCCGTCACCGCTCTTCTCAGTCCCACCGCCGTACCGACACGTGACGCCCTCGATCTCGATCACGGCGTCACCTCGAATTCCGCCACAGACCGCCTCACGCGGCCGCGACCGCGTCGGAGCGAACGATGCCGACCGCGGCGGCGATCTTCAGCGCCTCCGCGGGGAGGAACGCGACGGCGCCGACGGTCACCGCCTCGATTGGCCCGAGCGAGAGCACAAAGGCGAGCCCGGCCACTCCGAGCGCGTAGATGACGACGGTACCGAGGACCATCGCGCCGACAAGCGTCGGGAGCCCGACCGTGTCGAGGTCGCGGGGCGTCACGCCGCGGTGGACGACCGCGCCGACCGCGGCAGCAGCGAGCGGGTACGACCAGAGGTAGCCCGCCGACTGGCCCACGAGCTGGCCCACACCGGCGGAGCCGCCTTGGAACACCGGGGCGCCCAGCGCGCCGGCCGCGAGGTAGAGGACGATTGATGCCGCCCCCCACACTGGACCGAGGTAGATCCCGGCGAGGAACACGCCGAGTACCTGGAGCGTCACCGAGACGGGCGAGACGGGATTCGGGAACGTCACGTACGCGAACGCGCCGACGAGCGCGGCGAACAGCGCCGCGCGGGCGAGGTTCGTCGCGGCCTCGTCGCCGACGAGATCCACCGATTCCGTGCTGGTTGCCATGTCTCCGACACCCTCGTAAACCGACTTGAAGATACTGGTTGACGATGCTGGCGACCACCGGCGGTCTTCGCTCGATACCGCCGGAGACCGTCAAGAACGACCAGACCGGACGCGAGACTTATTTACCGCCGGCGCGTAACGGCTCGCCCATGGACGAGAAGACCTCCGATCTCCGCGATCTCTTCGTCGAGACCACCGGGTCCGGCACGGTCACCGAGCGGCAGGCGGAGTCGCGCGGGACGCTCACCGACCGCGACGACGCGGTGATCGACGAGCGGGTCCGCGAGCTCGTCGCCGCGATGCGCGAGCGGTACGACTTCTCGACCGATCTCGACGACGCGACCTACGCCCGGATCGCCCGTGGCCGCTTCGAGAAGGACGACGACGAGGCGGTTGCGACCGCGCTCGACGAGAAGCGCGAGGCGGACGGGGACGACGAGAGGAGCGAGGCGGGGGCTGGCTCGGAAGCCGCACCCGTCGTCGACCCCGCGACCGTCCGCGACGCGCGGTTCGACCTCCACCTCGTCCGCGAGGCCGACCGCGAGGTCGACGACGACGCGTTCGACTACGCGGACCTGAAGCGGCTGACCGCCGAGGGGCGCTCGATCGTCGAGTGCGCCGATGCCCTCGATGCCGATCCCGACGCCGTCGCGAAATACGCCCGGGTCGCCCGCGTGGACCTGACCTCCACCCGCGCGAACGACCGGTTCCGCGACGAGTTCCGCGACCTCCTCACCGACGCCGATATCGAGGGCTCGCACGCCGAAACCGCCCGCAACGACGGGCTCGAAGAGGCGACCAAAGATATGGAGACAGACACGAACTTATAAATGGTGTGCGGTGGCGCGCCCCGGTGAGCGGCCCGAAGGGGCGCGAACAGACGGCACGAGGGAGCCCGCGGCCGCCGACGGCGGCCGCGGCGAGGCTGGGGAGGGGTGAGGTGCGGTGCTGTGCCGGGCGGGACTCAAAGGGGCAGCCGGCGAGGCGGGCGCAGGCGACGTAAGCACTGGAAGGAGCGAACGGAGTGAGCGACTGAAGCGCGCAGCGAGCGTGCGCCCGCCTCGCCGGCTGGGGCTTTGGAGGTATTCATCGGCGATCTGCCAGCAACCGTTTATAAACGAGCGGCAGCGAGGCGCGAAGCGCCTCTGGCAGCCGGCGGCAGCGTCTATTTATAAGCGATCGGCTGAAGAGTCGACGACGACCGTGCCGAGTCCTCCGTTCGCAACGTCCAACCGACCGATCAAAAGCTACCCTCGATCGACTCCTTAAAACGGCCCTTTCCCGCCGCCCATCATGTCGCCGAGGCCGCCGCCCTCGCCGCCGCCCATCTTCTTCATCATCCGCTGCATGTCGCCTTCGCCCATCCCCTGGAACTGGCTGATCGTCTGTTCCATCATGGAGTGCTGCTCTAAGAGCTGCCGAACCGTCTCCTCGTCGGTACCGGAGCCGCGGGCGATCCGCTCGGTGCGCGACTGGCCGACGACGCGGGGCTGCTCTAACTCCTCGTCGGTCATCGAGTCCATGATGCGCTCGAACCGACGCATCCGGTCTTGGGTCACGTCCATCGCGTCGTCCGGGAGCTGGTCCATCATCCCGCCGCCCATGCCGGGGATCATGTCCATCACCTGATCGAGGGGGCCCATCCGGTTCATCGCGTCCATCTGCCGTTTCATGTCCTTCAGGGTGAACTCACCCTGTAGCATGTCTTCGGGGTCCCAATCCTCGTCCTCCTCTTGAGCCTCCGCCATGGCGCGTTCGACGCGCTCGGAGAGCTGCTTGAGATCGCCCATCCCAAGCAGCCGCGAGATGAACCCGGAGGGCTCGAACCGCTCGATATCCTGAACCGTCTCGCCGGTCCCGAGGAAAGCGATGGAGGAGTCGGTCTCGTTGACCGCGGTCAGCGCACCCCCACCCTTCGCGGTCCCGTCGAGCTTGGTGATCATCACGCCCTCGATGCCGATCGACTTCTCGAACTGGCGGGCCTGCTCTTTCGCGCCCTGTCCGATCGCGGCGTCGAGCACGAGCAGCGAGCGGTCGGGGTCGACCGCGCGCTCGATCTCCTCGATCTCCGCGATGAGGTCGTCTTCGAGCGCGTGGCGCCCGGCCGTGTCCACGATGTGCACGTCGGCGTCCGCGGTCGCTTCGAGGCCCTCACGGGCGATCGCGACCGGATCGTCGTTGTCGGGGTCGCCGTAGAAGTCGACCTCGGCGCGCTCGCACATCTGCTTGGCCTGGTCGTACGCGCCCGGCCGGAAGGTGTCCGTCTGGATGACGGCGGGGCGGAGCCCCTTCTTCGAGAACCACCACGCCATCTTGGCGGCGGAGGTGGTCTTCCCGGACCCTTGGAGGCCAGCCAGCAGGATCGTCTGGTTCTCTAAGGGGAGTTCGGTGGAGTCACCGACCAGTTCGACCATCTCCTCGTAGACGATCTTGAGGACGTGGTCTTTCGCGGTCGTGCCGCCCGGCGGCTCCTCTTCGAGGGCGCGGGTCTTGATCGAGTCCGACAGCTCCATGACGAGGGAGACGTCGACGTCGGCGGAGAGGAGCGAACGCTGGATCTCCTTGACGATCTCCTCGACGTCGCTCTCGGAGAGTCGGGACTTCCCCTGGAGCTTGTCGAGGCTGCTCCGGAGGGACGTACCGAGGTCGTCGAGTACCATTTGCCGGAAATAGGCGGCCGACGCGGTAAAGCTTTGTTC
This sequence comes from Halorubrum lacusprofundi ATCC 49239, assembly GCF_000022205.1. Lineage (NCBI taxonomy): Archaea > Methanobacteriati > Methanobacteriota > Halobacteria > Halobacteriales > Haloferacaceae > Halorubrum > Halorubrum lacusprofundi. Next base: position 514,343 of record NC_012029.1, on the reverse strand, counting down.
GTCGGCGGTCGCGGAATACATCTCGGACGCTGGATCGGTTGCTAGTACTTTCAGAGCCCAACTGCTCAGTTATGCATCGATCGGTGGATCGACGGTAAAGGCCTCCAAAGCCCCAGCCGCGACGACTCGGGGGTCTTGCTGCGCTCCTCGCTCGTTCGCTCCGCTCACTCGCTCCGGTGCTGGCTGCGGCCACCGTCGTCCTCGCGGCAGGGCGAGAGCTTCGCTCTCGCTTGCAACCGGCGCGATGCGCCGGTGACAGCGAGGCGCGAAGCGCCTCTGGCAGCCGGCGGCAAGGCCGCCGGCGACTGCCCCTTTGAGTCCCACCCCGACCGCACCGCAACCGCACCTCACGCCTCCCCAGCCTCGTCGGTCGCCTGCGGCGACCGACTCCCTCGCGCGGCGCCGTTCGCGGCTTAAAAGCCGTTCACTGGCGCGCGCCACCGTACGAGAACTTACTGTTCACCACCGTACGAGAACTTACTGTTCAGTAACAAGCCGCGCACCCGCGGCGTCGATCCGACAGACCTCGGGGTCGTAACCCGCGTCGGAGAGTCCGGTACCGAGCCCGAAGACGGTGCGGCCGAGCATCGCCATGGCGGCCCCGTGATCGTCGTATTTTTCGGGTGAATCACCAACCGCCGCGATCGCCTCAGCCACCTCGGGAACGAGGAGGTCCGCCTCGCTCGCGAACGCGCGGGCCGCGTCCATCATCGTCGGGAGCCGCGGGTCGGCGCGGAGTCGGTCGAGCGCGTCCTCGCCGGCCGCGGAGAGGGCGGCGGTGTCGCCGCCCAACACGTCCTCGGTCGACAGCTCGCCGAACGTGACGTACTCCACGCGGGCGTCGGCGGGAATCCCGTCGAGTTCGCCGACTCCCGGCGCGCCGGGTTCCAGCCGGATCGGGACCCCGCCGCGGGCCTGCGCGACCACGTCGCCGAGGCCGGTTCCGCGGCCTACCTCCGCCTCGTGGGCGATCCGGATCAGCTCGTTCTCGGAGTGCCCGCGGTCGAAGGCGTCGTTCGCGCTGAGCGCGGCGCCGAGCGCGGCCGCCCCCGAGACGCCGAAGCCGGCACCGATCGGGAGGTCCGTCTCGACCGCGACGTCGACGACCCGAGGGGTGCCGTCGTCCTCGGCCAGCCCGAGCGCCGCAAGCACGTCCTCGACCGCGCCGATCGTCCCCGGCTCGCCGTCGATGGTGCGAGAGCCGGCGGGTTGGCCGGGGGCGACGGACTCATCGGACTCGCCGGACTCACCGCTTGCACCCGCTTCGTCCGCCGCCGACACCCGGACCGTCACTCCGTCGGTGAGCGTCACTCCGGCGCCGCGCGAGCCGGCGGCCACAGGGCGCTCGGCCGAGTGCGCGCTGAAGAAGGCGGTGACGTGACCGGGAACGAACGCGGTTGCCCGCTGCCTACTCATGACGCGTCGGAGGAGTGGCCGTCGATTAACGGTTGTTATCCGAGACGACGGGGCGGCGTCCACGTCGAGAGAACCGACGGACCCCGCCGCCGGCCGGCGATGCCGACACCGCAGGCCTAAATACCGGCCGACCAAATTCGCGAGGTATGCGAGACCAGTTCCGCCCGCTGCTCGCCGCGCTGCTGGCGATGGCGCTGCCGGGCCTGGGCCACGTCGTCCTGCGCCGATGGGGGCGGGCGCTGCTGTGGCACCTGACGATCGTCGGCGGCGGCGTGGCGCTGTTCGCCCTCTACGACGTGCCCGTCGGATCAACGATTTCGCCGGTAGAGGCCGCCGAGACGGCCGCCACACTCCCGACGGACGTGACACTCCCGATCGCCATCCTGTACGCCCTCTCCGCGGTCGACGCGTACCTCGTCGGGCGGGCAGATGTCACCGAGCGGCGACGCGCCAATGCGGCCGCCGAGGCGATCCGCCGCCGGGCCGCGAGCGACGACGGCGACGAGATCGACGATCCCGCTGGCGCGAATTCGCCATACCCGACGGTGGCCGCTACCGGAAGCGTCCCCGGGAACGCCGATCGGCCGGCGGAAGTCGAGTGCCCCCACTGCGGTAAAGAGACCGACGCCGACCTCGACTTCTGTCACTGGTGTACCGAGCCGCTCCCGTGGGCCGACGCGGAGTGAACCCGGTCGGATGCGATGTCGTCGCCCACGATCCATCCACGACTCGTCCTCAACTTCGGTTAGGGTAGTTTCTCACACCTGATAATTGCGTGGTAACTATCATATATCCCGGTCGTGAGGCTCTCGATACGGACGCGAACGACGGACGGAACATGAGTCTGAATCCACGGCAATACGACGTACGAGAGCTGCGCCAGATCGCGGACGCACCGCGGGACGGCGCCGACGAAGCGCCTCGGGAGCGGTCGCTTCGTCAGCCGAACCGGAGCCGGGCGGAGCAAGCCGCCCGGTCGGCCGCGTTCACCGAGCTTCTCCAGCGTCAGCGAGGGCTGCGGCTGTCCGGCGACGAGAGCCAATCCGACGCCGGCGATCGACCATACCTGACGGCGATCCCGGCCTCGCCGGAAGCGGAACACGAGATCGGCGAGTGGCTCGGCTACCTCGTCGACGTCGGCGGCCACGTGCGGAGCCGGGACGCGCTGTCGTACTACGCCGAGCTCGGCTGGGTCGACGACGACGCAGTCGAGGCCCTCCGGCGTCGGCTGGAGGGGTTCGACGCCCCGCGGTACGACCGGCCCTTTACCCCCGCGGACCATCGGATCAGCCTCGTCTCCATCGTCCGGATCGCTTCGTGTGCGAGTCAATCATGAGCGACGAGGAATCCACGGACATCAACGGTACAGACGGCCCCGAAGCGGTCGGCGTGAAACTCGGTAGCACCCGAACGGTGCTCGACATCCCCGACGGACGGGGCGGCCGCGAGCGCCACTCGACGCTGACGTGTCTGGCGACCTACGAGGACGCCATCACGGGCGACGAGAAGGTGCTGTTCGGCCACGAGGCCGCGATCGAATACCCCGACACGGTGCGGTTTATGCTTCGCTCGGGGCTCCCGGAGGACGACGAGAGCGTCGCCGACGCCGAGCGCTTCTTCGAGGCGGTCGTGGACGCCCACGACGTGCCCGAGGACAGCGCGGTCGTCTACGCGGTCCCAACCATCGACAACGAGGCGGGCGTGAACAACCTCAAATCGGTGATCGAGGGCTCCTCCATCGGGCAGGTCGAGACGCGGAGCTATCCCGAGTCGCTGTGCGGAGCGATCCCAGCCTACGGCGACGACCTCGACGCCATCGACGAGGTGTTCGTCTCGATCAACATGGGCTCGACGACGCTGGAGGCGTGCGCCTACCGACGCGGCGAGCAACTCTCGCCGTTCTCGACCGGCTCGGTGACGGGCAACGAGGTCGACCGCCGGATCGTCGCCGCCGTCGAAGAGGAGAGCCAAGGCCGCGTCCACATCGACCGGACGACCGCCCGGGAGTACAAGGAGGAGCACGCCGACGTGTACGACTTCGAGCCGTTCACCGACGTGATCCAGCAGCCCGGCGGCGGGAGCCACGAGTTCACCGTCGACCGCGGGGTGCGGGAGCCGGTCGACCGCTACATCGACGAGGCGGTCGACGTCGTCGCCAACGAGTTCCTTCCGGAGCTCGCGAACGACCACATGAAACCCTACCAGCTCGCACTGGGCCGCCCCATCGCGGCGACCGGCGGGATGGCCTGCATTCCCGGACTCACCGAGGAGTTCGAGAAGCGGCTCTCGGCCGAACTCGACCGCGACGTCGAGGTCGTCTCCCCCGACGACCCCGCGACCGCCGCGGCCGAGGGCGCCGGTCGGATCGCCGGGCGCCTGATCTGAGCGGGCGATCCCTCGCCTGACGACCTTTTAAATATCGAACAGCCGCTCGGCGTCTTTTGCCTGTCTGCGGTAGATCCCCCTGCCTTTCAGCCGCGGGATCTCGTGTCGGTGCAGCGTCTCCGCTTCGCAGTCGTACACGATGGGAAAGACGTTGGTCCGGCGGCGGGCGACCGTGTACGACCGCGCCGCGTCGACGACCGACTGATCGGGGTCCCGCACGGCGAAGGCGACGTACCCGAGCGGCGTCGTCGACCCCCGCCGGTCGTCGACGCGCTCGACGAGCACGTCCCGGAACTCGTCGGCGATCGCGGTGATATCGTCGGGATCGGGGTCCGACTCGTCGACGAGCGTCGCGAGCGCGACACACTCGCCCACCGAGGGGTCGTCGTCGCGGGCCGCCCATACCGGATCGAACCCGTTCGTGTACTCGTCGACGGTCTCGAAGCCCTGCTCCCGCCGGTTCGCGACGACCGCGTCGCGGTATTGCGTCGGATCCATAGCGATTCCACGAACTGCATGGTAAAAAATGACATACATGGCGGAAACGGGGGAGTCGGCTGACTTGCCCTGGGGGGATCGATAGCCATACCACGACAAGCGTAGCCGTAGAGCGGGATATCGGGTGGCGAGCAACGCCGGCCGCGCGTCTCGCTTTCACCGATCGTACCAGCCTATGTGTCCGTCTCTGCCGTGAGACGGAGTTCGGCGATGAGACGAGCGCTCATCACTTGGTCAACGATCGCGAACAACTGGGTGTCGTCAGTCGCATACTCCGCGAAAATACCGAGTGGCACTTCACCACCAGCCATCTCTCGGTGGCCGCCAGCGGTGCCGACATCGGAAAATGCCCCGTCAAGCACGTTACCGATGTGGATTCGAGAATCGGTCGACCGCGCCGAGATCTGAATCCCGTCTTTGACGATCCCGAACACGATCGCAGTCTCGACGCCCTCCAGGGTCGTGAGGTAGTCGGCTGCCTGGGGTAACGCGTCACGCTCACTCGTCCGACCGATCCCCGAGATGAGGACCGAGCCACGCACGGTCCGGTTCCTGACCGCCTCCGCGATTGTATCGACGGTCGCCCCGGTAACTGACGGCGTCGAGAGGGTCCGAAGTAGCGCACCGTCCGCGTGTTCGTGGAGCCAGCCGGCAGCGTCGTACTCGGCGCTGGTCACGCCACGGAGAAACCCGAGCGTCTCGCGACGGATCGCGAACAGCAGGGCCGTCCCGAGAGCGGCGTCCATCTCGATATCCAGTTCCCGAACGTACTCCGTCAGAATCGTCGCCGTCGCGCCGATCTGCTCGCGGTGATCGATAAATTGTGCCTCGATCTCCTCGTTCGGATGATGATCGATCACGATATCGACCGGGGTCCCCTCCGGAACCCGATTGTTCTCCCCCGGAACCGCGTGATCGACGAACGCGAGCAGTGACTCCTCGGGACGATCTTGGACGGCCGCGGGATCGAAGGGTTTCAGATCGATATCGATGAGATTGACGAACGCCCGATTCTGCTGGTGAGAGATATCGCCGCTGTACAGGATGTGGTGTTCGTCGATGCCGACGGCGATCGCGATCCGGCCCAACGCGAACGCGCTTGCGAGACAGTCCGGATCCGGATTGTTATGACAGACTATCATCAGATTCTCGGCGCCGGCGAGGAGCTCTTCGAGCCTATGGACGGGATGCATACGTCGTTATTGTGACGGAGACCACAAGCGTCTACTGCACCGTATCAGTCCGTAACGGCCGCCGACCGGAGCCGGGCCCGTATTTCGTCTCTGCTCTGACTCAGTCGACGATCGTCGGGAGTTCCCCTACTCGTCGTCGGACTTCCCCGGCCACGTCACCGACCCGAGGAACGGGACCCCGATCTGTTCCGCCGCTCGCGAGATCATGTGCGCGCCGGTCGGCACCGTCAGGAACAGGAAGACGATACCGATGAGCGACGAGAGGCCGGCACCCCCCGGACCGAAGTACACGAACCCGGCGAGAAAGATCGCGACCGTTCCGATAGTCGCCGGCTTGCTCGTGGCGTGCATCCGGTTGTACACGTTCGGCAGTCTCAACAGACCGATCGTTCCAACTGTGAGGAAGAACGTCCCGACGACGACGAACCCGATGACGACCCAGGTCCGTGTCGGCGTCGATTCGATCATTGACGGCCCCCTCCAGCAACGTGATGACCCGTCAGAACGTCCCGTCGTACTCGATGTTGGGAATCCATAGTGTGGTCACTCCTGTGTAACGATGATGTCGCCTTCGGTGATGAACTTGGCAACCGCGACCGTCGAGAGGAACGCGATGATCGCGAGAACGAGACTAACGATCACGAAGAGCCCCCGGCCGGTCTTGATTGCGAACAGGACGGCGATCGCGACAACGTTCGTCGCGATAGCGTCCAGCGCGACCACGCGGTCGGGAACCGTCGGTCCTCGAACTGCGCGGTAGCCACACAGCAGGTTCAGAAGCGCCACGAGGACGATCGCGGCGTCGATGACCAGTAACAGCGGTCCTTCAGCGGTCATCCCTGTCACCTCCTGTGGCTTCCTCGGTCGGCGGATCGGTCTCTGTCTCCTCCCCCGTTTCCGGAGCGGCCTGTTTGAGGGCAGGATGCGTTCGGTCGGGCGGGTAGACGGCAAAATCCGGCGCGGGATCGCTCGGCGATAGTTCCTCGTCGAAGATGATGAGCGCGTAGTTCTCCCAGTTGCGGATCGGGTCGACGATGTCCTTCGGATCGCTCCCGTCGATGACGTGGATGTACAGCGCGTTCTCCTCGGGGTCGTAGTTGAGCGTGAGCGACCCGGGAGTCATCGTGATGCTGTTGGCGATAGTGGTTACGCCGAGATCGGTCCGGACGCGCAGCGGGATGAGGATCACCTCGGGTTCAGACGGGCTAGAGAGCGCGAGCACGCGATACGTGACGTCGAGACTGGCGACGATCGCCTCCCGAATGAACGTCAGCACGTACAACAACACGTACGGGACCCCGCGAAGCGATCGACGGAGCTCCATGTTGTCCTCGTACAGACGCCGGAAGACGAAGGCCGTTGGGAAGCCGACCGCGAGACCGATCAGCAGCGACCCGACGAGCGGTTCGGGCGCGAGCGGCGGTCCCTGAACGAATACCCACAGGATACCGAACAGGACTCCGGCGACCGGCCAGGTGCGGGTCACGCGCCGTCACCCCCGCTCAGACCCACGACGTCGACGTAGGCCTCGACGTCGAGTGCGGCGGTCGCGGCCGTCCCGGCGAACCGGTAGACCGGGTCGAACCCCACGCCGACGAGAACGATGGCCGCCGCGAGTGCGACGAGAACCGCGACCTGACCCGACTCGACGGAAGCGGTCTCGACCGCTGTCGTCTCGCGCCCCCAGAAGCCGCCGACCCACACGCGCGTCGCGTACAGGATCGTGAGAATGGCACCGAGGAGCAACGCGACCAGTGCGAGCGCCGACGGCAAGCCGGGATTGGACGCAATTCCCCGAATCGCCGCGTCGAACGCGAGGAACTTCCCGAAGAACCCGGTCAGCGGTGGGAGGCCGATCAGCGAGAGGAGACCGACGAAGACGGTTCCCGAGAGTACCGGCGAGTGGCCGGCGACGCCGCCGAGATTCCGCAGACGATCCGTCTTAGTCGCGTCCTCAACGGCAGCCACCGAGAGAAAGAGCAGTCCCTTCGCGAGCGCGTGGTGGAGTGCAAACACGAGCGCAGCCGCAATGGCCACGCCGCGGAGCGTCCCCGTGGGGGCTGCCGCCGCGGCGATGGCGACGGGAACCGCGATGAAGCCGACCTGCCCGATGCTCGAGTACGCGAACACGCTCTCGAGTCGGTCCTGACCGACGGCGCCGAACCCGCCGACGACGATGCTCGCCACTCCCATCGCTCCCAACACCGGGGCGAGAAAGGCCAGCGGTGACGCGGCGGTCGTGCCCAGCAAGTCGACGGGGACCGACGCGGTGGCGAAGACCGTGAAGTAGAGGCGAATGATCGCGTATATGCCGACCTTCTTGGTGACGCCGGCGAACATCGCGGTGACAGGCGTCGGGGCGGCGGTGTAGGCAGCAGGCACCCAGAACTGGAAGGGGACGAGCCCGGATTTCAGCGCGAACACCGCGAGCAGCAGCGCCGACAGCCCGACGACGGGCGCGGGATCGATACCGTACGCGTCGGGGGTTGCCAACCGCCGGGCCATGTCGGCCATGTTGAGTGTCCCCGTCGTGGCGTACAAACCGCCGATGGCGACGAGCATGAGCGCGCTTCCGAACACGTTCATCACGAGATACCGGAACGACGCTGCGGTGGCGTAATCGGTGCCGTAGAAGGCGACGAAGACGTAACTGACGATCAACATTACTTCGAACCAGACGAACAGGTTGAACAGATCGCCGGTGAGGAACGCCCCGGTCACGCCCGCGAGGAGCAGGTGGAACAGCGGGTGATAGTACACGCGCTGGTTCTCGGGAGTTATGTACCGGACCGAGAACAGTATCGAAGCGATACCGACGCCCGCGGCCATCGTCAGCATGAACGCTGACAGCCCGTCCAGAACGAGCGTAATCCCGAAGGGGGCGGGCCAATCACCCACCTGATAGGCCGCTGCGCCGGGGGCCGCTGGTCCGAGAACGAGCGTCCAGACGGCGACGGACACGGTTCCGACATAGCCGATGGCGCCGGACACGCTCGCCGCGCGCTGGATCCGTGGTCGCCGGCCGAGCGCAAGCGTACACACGGCGGTCGTTACCACGACTAGTAGCGGCGCGATCACGAGCCAGCTCATTTCGTCCACTCCGTGACATCCATGGTCTCGTTCTCCTCGTAGGCGCGATACGACAGCACGAGTGCCAGCGCGGTCGTTCCGAGACTGATGACGATCGCCGTCAGGACGAGCGCCTGTACCACCGGATCGGCGATCTCGGGAACTTTCCCACCGTGGACCTCGAGAACGGGCACGAGGTTCTGGGCACCCTCATCGATGCCCCCCATCGCGATCAGATAGACGAACGTCGCCTGGGAGACGACGGCGACCCCTAACACGACCCGCACGAGGTCCCGCTGTAGGAGTAGGAACGTTCCGACAGCGAACAGCCCGCCGACCGCGACCGCGAGGGCGAGACTCATCGCTTACCACCCCCACATCGGATAGACTGCGGCTCTCTGCTCCGAATCATTCGCCGCTCACCACCGAGACGATAGTCAGGAGGCTGCCGACGACGACGAGGTACACGCCCAGATCGAACACGAGCGCGCTCGCGAGTTCGACCTCGTGGTAAATCGGGATGCCTTCGACGTGGACGTACCCCTGGGTCAGGAACGGGTCGCCGATGAGCATCCCCGCAAAGCCACTGCCGAGAACGACCACCAGGCCCGCGAGTAGCGTGCGGCGGTAGGCGGTGACCGTGCGGTGCTCGAAAACGCTGGTACCGGGCTCAACCTCCCGGCCGAGCACCCCCGACTCCAGGTAGTCGAGGTCGTAGGCGACGTATATGAGCACGAACGCCGCCGTGGTGAGAACGCCGCCGATGAAGCCGCCGCCGGGCAGGTTGTGGCCCTGTAAGAACAGCGAGATCGAGACGACGAGCACGATGGGAACGGTCACCCGGGCCGTCGTCTGCATGATCGTCGTCGTCACGGCGAGTCACCCCCGTCGGGAATCGGTTCTTCGTCGCCCTCAGTCACGGACGCCTCACCGCGGGTCCGCATCGTCACGAGCACGAGGATAGCGATCGCGGCGATCGTGACGACCAACAGCTCACCCAGTGTGTCGAACGCCCGGAAATCCACGAGGATGACGTTGACGACGTTCGTGCCGCCACCACCTGGAACTGCCTGCTCCGTGTAGTACGTGGCGACGCTCGTCGGGTCGGCGTCGGGACTGGGTATCGTCAGGAGGACAGCGACGAACGCCATCGCGCCCACCAGAATCGAGACGCCCGCGTCACGGGCGATCGAGAGCGGTCGGATCTCCGAGTAAAACGACGGCAACCGCTGGAGGACGAGTAGGAAGATGAGGAGGATGAGCGTCTCGACGACCAGCTGCGTGAGCGCCAGATCCGGTGCGCTCGCGAAGATGAAGAAGATGGCGAGCATGAATCCGAGGATCGACAGCGTGAGCACGCCGGACACGTGTGACGTAGCGGTCGCCACGGCCACCCCGGCGAGGGTCGCGACCCCCAACACGACGGCGACCGCCAGCGGCACGCCGATCCCACCGATCTCGAGAGGCCCTCCCGCTGCGGCGAAGCCGGCGAGCGCAAGCAGGCTCCCGGCCGCCGCCACCCATCCCACGTACGTCCGGAGGAGGCCGTTATGGACCATCGAGCCGAACCGAGCGCTCGTCACCTCCGCGGTCGAGACGATCCAGTCGTACCACCCGCTGGGCCGAACGGGGATCGGCGCGTCGACGCCGCGTCGGATACCCGCCGCGAGACGCCCCCGAAGCGGGTACGCGGAGAACCCGCCGAGGACGGCGACGGCGGACATCGCGACCGGGGGCGAGAAGTGGGTCGGCAGTCCGACCTCAAGTTGCGCCTCGCCGGTGGCGGTGGCGTCGACGGCCCCCTGAACGATGGCGTCGACTGCCAACTGCGGCGCGACGCTGACGACGACGGCCGCGATGGCCAGCACGGCGGGGGGCCCAACCAGCCCGATCGGCGGTCGGTGGATATCCGCGGTCGGGGCTCGCCGCTCGCCGAAGAACAGCGCGAGGAACTTCACCGAGTAGACGACGGTCAACACGCTCGCGAGGGTCGCCACGGTGGGATACAACCAGGCGATGCCGCCGGCCTCGTGGGCGACTTCGTACGTCGCCTCGAACAGCAGTTCCTTGGAGTAGAACCCATTGAACGGCGGGATACCCGCCATACTCAACGCGGCGACCACTGTGATGGCGGCTGTCACCGGGAGCTCCCGCCAGAGCCCCCCGAGGTTGTCGAGATTGCGGGTCCCGGCCTCGTGGGCGATGATCCCCGCGACGAGGAACAGCGGCGCCTTGAACAGCGCGTGGTTGAGCAGGTGGAACGCGCCGGCCTCGCCGCCGTAGACGATATCGAAGCCGAAGCCCGCGACCATCAGCCCGAGGTGGCTCGCCGTCGAGTAGGCGAGTAACTCCTTGGTGTCGGTCGCGGCCACCGCCAGCAGCGCCCCGACGGTCATCGTCAGGAGCCCCAGGGTCGCGACGACCAACACCCATTCGGGACTCATCAGGAGGGGACGCACGCGGCCGAGGAAGTAGACGCCCACCTTGACCATCGTCGCGGAGTGAAGGAACGCGGAGACGGGCGTCGGGGCGACCATGGCGTTCGGCAGCCAGAAGTGGAGCGGCACCTGTGCGGATTTGGCCGCCGCAGCGGCGACGATCAGGCCCAGTGCCGGCACGAACAGCCCCGACTCGCGGAGGGAGGCGCGCATCGCCTCGTCGTTCGCGATCATCGCCGTCAGATCGAAGGTCACGCCGCCGAGGGCGCCCCGCGCCGCCACCGCGAGCATGAGCAACCCCGCGAGCAGACACAGGCCACCGCCCACGGTGACGACCATGGCCATCCGTGCCGAGTAGCGCGACTCGCTGTCGTCTGTATAGTGGCCGATGAGCACGAACGAACAGAGGCTGGTCAGCTCCCAGAACAGGAAGATGAACACGAGATCGGAGGCGAGCGCGACGCCGAGTATCGAACCCATGAACGCCAGCAGTGCCGCGTAGTAGCGTGCTAACCCCTCCTCGCCGTGCATGTACGCCGCCGAGTAGACGAACACGAGGACGCCGATGCCGCTGGCGAGGAGTGCGAAGAGGAGCCCCCACCCATCGACGGTGAACTGGACCCCCACGTCGAGAGCGGGGACCCATGACGCCCCGACCGTGCCGTGACTATTGACCTCTGTCGCCAGCAGTCCGAAACTGGCCGCCGCGACGACGGCCCCCGCATAGCCAGTTCGTTCGCCGAGGACGCGGTACAGAAGCGGCGAGAGGACTGCGGCAACGAAGGGCAGCGCGACGGCAGTCGTAACGATTGGCAGGTCTGGGGCCATCAGTGATCGTCTCATTCGGCCGATACACCGCTGCCGGCATCCGTCGTGATCGGCCTCACCCTGACCATTCGATGCCTACTGCAAAACTCCTGTGGCTCGCACGGTGGCAGTGTTCAGATATGTATCGCAGTGATGCGGACCCGCAGTTCACTGAAAAAACCGAATAGCGCGAGAACGAACGACTCGTGGCTCGCAGCGATCATCGGCTAGCAACGGGTGATACCATCCTCGAAGAGGAGGATCGTGCCAAAATGGAAATAGTCCCGGGCGGATTCGAACCGCCGTCAATGGCTCCAAAGGCCATTATGATTGGCCACTACACCACGGGACTGCGATCGGTGGTTGCCCGTCCGCACTCAAGTAGGTTACTTTTCACCGATCTCTGCCGACAGCCGACCGCGACGCGTCCGGCGAATCGCCGAAGCTACGTGGGGCGCTCGCCGATCCCCTCGCATGGCCACCATCCTCGTCACGGGCAGTTGCGGCGGCGTCGGCAGCTGGACCGTCGATCACTTCGCTGACGCCGGCCACGAGGTCGTCGGCGTCGACCTGCGAACGCCGCCCGGAACCCGCGAGAACGTCGATTTCAAGGCGGCAGACCTGACCGACTACGGTGAGACGAAACAGTTGATCGAGGCCGCCGGCCCGGACGCCGTGGTCCACCTCGCGGCGATCCCGAACCCGGAGAGCCACGCCGGGTCGCGCGTCTTCGAGAACAACGTCGTCAGCACCTACAACGTCCTCGACGCCGCGGGCGCGGTTGGCGCGCGGATCGCGTGGGCGTCGAGCGAGAGCCTCTACGGCACGGTCTTCTCGGAAGCAGACTGGCTCCCCGACGCCTTCCCGATCGACGAGGAGACCCCGACCGAACCCGAGGACCCCTACGGGCTCTCGAAGGTCGTCGGCGAGGAGATCGCGGCGCGGGTCGCCCGCCGGTACGGCGTGTCCGCCGTCTCGCTGCGTGCGTCGTGGGTGACCTATCCCGGATCGGAGAAGACCCGCACCGCACGGGAGGGGTTCGACCCGGCGACCGCGGACCTGAGCGGGAACTGCTGGTCGTACGTCGATGTCCGCGATCTGATCGCCGCCGTCGAGGCCGCGATCGATCCTGACAGCTCGAAACCACCGATCGAGGGCCACGAGGCGGTGCTCGTCACTGCGGCGGAGAATTTCCTCGGGCGCGACACGGCCGCAACGATCGAGGCGGTCCATGGCGACCTCCCGGCCGACTGCGACATCGAGGGCGACGAGGTCGTCTTCGACTGCTCGAAGGCAAAGCGACTGTTCGGCTGGGAGCCGGAACACCCGTGGCGCGAGGCGGAGGACGCCGAGGTTACGGGACCCGGGTTCCTGTAGCCGGAACGGGAAAGAGAGGAGAGGCGAAGGAAGGAAAGACGCGAAAGCGAGAGTCAGTTCGCCCCGTCAGAAGGCTCGGAATCGGCGGCTTCGGAACCTCTACCGTCGGATGTCTGCGCCGAGTTCACATCGGCGCCGACCCACGCACCGTCGTCGTCGGTCGCGGCGGAGACATCGGCTGTCTCGTCAGTATCGATCGCTTCGTCGTCGCCGGCCACGCCGGCCGTCGTTTCTCCCTCGGTCTCCTCGTTCCCGTCACCGCCTTCGACCGCGAGCGTCGGCGGAGCGTAGGTGTACACGAACTCGTCGGTCACGGCGTGGTACGCGCCGGTCCCCGGGTCCTCGACGACGCCGGTGTCGTTGTCGATCGCGAAGTCGACCAGATCTCGGAGACTCGACGCCTCGGCCTCGGGACGGTTGTGGACCGACTCGGGGAGTCGGATCGCGGTGATCCACTCCGCGAACTCGGAGCGGTCGTCCCGGTACGAGAGGTACTCCCGCTCGGCCGGCGTGAGCGCGAGATCGACCTCGCGGCGGGCGTACGCCAGCCCGCTAGCCCCAGCAAGCCCCGCCAAGAACAGCACCGGTCCGCCCGTAGAACGGAGAGGTCCGTAGCTCTGCTCGACGGTGACCGGCTCGGTCTGTTCCGTCGTGTCCGATTGGAGTCCCGGCTCCGAGACGGTGTACGTATCGCCGCCGTGATCGAGCGTCATCTCGATGGTCCGCGCGTACGAGGTCGACTCGCCGTTGATCGTGCCCTCGACGGTCACCGCCGTCGTGACGAACGTCTCCGTCTCGCCGGGCGAGGCGCCGAGATCCGACTCTATCTCGCTCGCCGTCGCGTCGACCTCGGAGCTGTTGAGCGCGAACGACGCGGTCGCCGTCTCGCCCGGCTCGACGCCCGAGACCGTCTCGGTCGTCAGCGTCTCCCGCTCGTCCCAGTAGACGGTCCCGTCGTCGCTGCCGACGTTCTGTGTCACGAGCACCGACTCGAAGGAGATATCGATGTCGCTCGCGGCGTCGGCCGCGTAGCTCGTCTCCACGTCGACGTCGAGCACGGGTGCGACCCGCGTGAAGTACGTGTTCCGGCCGTCGAGTACCGTTCCGGTGTCGAACACCGAGTTCGGCTCCGTCACCTCAGCGGAGTGAACGTACTCCGACTCGACGGTCAGCGACGAGACAGTCCGCAATTCGGTCTCGGTCCCCGGATCGACGTGGGTCGTGTAGGCGAGCCCGCCCCCGACCGCGGCGGCGACGAGGCAGACTGCGAGGATCACGGTGAACTGTGCGTTCAGTACCGCTCGGAGGCGGAGTCGGGTTTCGCTAGGGGGAGTCTGGCTCATTCGGTCACCTGTAGATCTCGCGGAGGACGCGGCGGTACAGCGGCGGTTTGGCGCGCGATTCCCGGGAGCGTATTCGCGCGGGCTCGCCTCGGAGCAACAGCAGTCCGATCCCGACGATGCCGCCCCCGAGCAGCCCGTTGATCGCGACCAGCGGGGCCCACGGGTGGACTTCGTACAGCTCGTCGATCACGCCGGACGGCAACACGGCGAGATACCGGTGCTCGACGACGAACAGCCGGTAGTGCCCCGTCTCGTCAGGTGCGGTGAGCGTCACCGTCGTCGACGCCTCGCCCCGACTGCCGACGGCGACGCGCTGGGGGTCGACATCGACGCCCGGGCTCTGCGGGGTGACGTACGCGTACACCGGGACCAGCCCGGCGTTGGGGACGACGTACTCCAGCTGTTGGCTCGTCCCGCGCTCGATGACGGTCGGGTTCTCGGACTCGAACTCGGCGCTCACGACGCCGTACTCCTGGCTCCCGCCCGGAACGACCATCGCCGCGGTCGCCGTCGCCATCAACACTAACGCGAGCACGCCGACGATCGCGAACACCGAGGTGCCGTCGTCGCGGGAGCGGTCGCGCTCCCGCGTTTCGCGGCTCCCCCTGTCGAGGTACCAGTCGACCGCGTAGGCGACCGCCGAGAGCCCGAAGAAGATGTACGCGAGCCCCTGCGTGCCCTGTAGCGACCGGACGCCGAACGTGACCGCCAGCCACGTCTGGACGGAGTCGAGCGCCGACTGAAACCCCATCGCGACGGTCCCGAGGTGCGGGATGACGACCACGCCCCCGCCGACCGTGAGCGCCTTCGCAACGATGTCGGCCTCCTGCACGACGGGCTCGCCGCCGTCTTGATCGGTGAACGGGTTGTTGTCGCCGCGCGTGACGTACCCGCGTTCCGTCTCCTCGACGACGCGGTGAGTCGTCAGCCCGCCGCCCTCGATCTCTTGGGCGTCGAAAGTCACGACGTCGCCGACCCCGATTCCGCCCGCGATCGGGGCGGGGATCGCGATGAACCCGTCGCCCGGACTGAGCACGGGCTGCATGCTTCCGGTCTCGACGTAGCTCAGAAGCACCGGTTGTCCGAGGTACTGTCCGACGATCAACGAGGCGACGACGAGCACGGCCGCGACCTGCAGCGTTATCGAGAGGGTGCGTTTGAAGGACATGAGTTGTGTCTCAATGGTCGGACGGCGCAGTCGGTCGTCGCTCGGTTATCGTCGGTCGTCGATCAGTCGTCAATCCGAGAATGTCATCGATGCGTTATAAACTCGTGGTTCGGGGCAGCGCGGTGGGCTACGATGGGATGCCGTAGGGCGGGGTGCGGCGAGGGGCACCGAAGGGCAGTTCACTCCTCGAACGTCCCGGCCGCGAGCAGGATGAAGGGCCCGATGAACGCGAGACAGAACCCAAGCAGGTGAACGTACAGATTTACTACGCTGTCGGGTCCCGTCGGATCGCCGGGGAACCCGACAACCGGGTAGCCGACGACCAGAGCGACGCCGATGGCGAACAGGTCGCCGTAGCCGGGGTTCGAGATCGCCGCCCGAACCCCGTCTCGGAGCGCCCGTCGGATCCGGACCCCGGTGCTCGACGCGTACAGCAGACCGAGCAGGATCCCCGCAACCGCGGTCGCGAGTCCAGCGAGTCCGGGTTCGTCGAGACTCCCGGGCGAGACCGGCAGCGCCAGAAACGCCATCCAGCCGACGAGCGGGAAGAAGACCGCGGGGAGCGCGCGTATCGACGCCTCCGGAAAGAACCGTTCGCGGGCGTAGACTCCCAGTAGAAGCGGGAGCAGGCCGGCGAACGCCATGTTGATCCCGGAGAATCCAAAGCTGATCGCGTTCCGCGGGACGGCGAGGTTCAGTGCCGACAACACGACGGGAAAGGCGGCGAGGAACGTCGCGAGCGCGACCATGAAGAACCGCCGACACCCCGCCAACACCGCGAGCGCGTACCCGACACCGGCGAGGACGACGTACCCCGCTACGTTGCCGGCGAGGTGATCGACATCGAGGTGGACGTAGTGGGCGGTGAAGGCGGTCCGCACCGTCGGATCGGTGTACGCGAACGCGAGCGACCGCCGGGTTGATTCTGGCAGCGCGAAAACGGCGCCGAGAACCACGGGCACCGCCGCGAGCGCGAGCAGGTCGACGAGTCGGACCCCCGCGACCAACTCGCGGCGAAAGCCGGAGCCGTCGGCGTCCCGTTTCGCCGTGGTCCCGTCGCTCCGTGCGTTCGGAGAGGCCGTCACGCCCCGACCGTCTCGGACCAGCGGTTAAGAGCTGTCGGCGCGGTCGCCGTCACGATCGAGGCATCCGGCGAACGAGCGCGATTCCGGCGACGACGAGAACGACGAAAGCGAGCAGCCCTCCCAGCTCGACGAGGTCGATGGCGCCCGGCTCCTCGGTCGGTCCACCGACGGGCCCCTCTGCCGCTCCGTCACCGGTTTGCGCACCTTCGTCGGTTCCCGATCCCGTTCCGGCCCTCGTGCCCGCGTTGTCCGCCGACCCGTCGTCGCCCGCCGGGTCACCAACGAGCAGGGTTCCGGCGTCCGTCCCGGCAACCGCGAGATCGTACTCGCCAGCGGTCTCGAACACGCCCGAGAGCGCGACGGTCGCCGTCTCGTTCGGCGCCAGCGAGACCGTCTCGTTCGCGACCGGGTCGCCGTCGGCCGTCAGCGTCACCGTTCGCTCGCCCGCCGCGCCCCCGCCGTTCTCCACGGTCGCCCGGACGGTCGCCTCCTCTCCCGGCTCGATTGCCGGGGTGTCGAGAGCCGTCTCGGTCACGTCGAAGCGGGGGACGCGCTCCGCGACCGCGAACGTCGAGAACCCGTCGGTCGTCGCGCGGAAGTGCACGCGGTCCTCGGAGAGCCCCCGAATACGGACCACGTCCTCGTCGGCGACGCTGGCACCCTTTTCGGCCCAGTTGCCGGCGTCGGTCTGCCGGTAGAGCGTCACGTTCTTCGGGTCGATCCCGGCGTCGTCGAGCGTCTCCCGTGAGGCGCTGAACCGGATCGTCATCGCGTCGACCTCGTCGGGGTCGAAGTCGTGCTCGACGCCGAGGTACGCGATCGGCCGCGGGGTCGTCGGTGCGTCCAGCGCGCTTCCGTTCGCGAAGGGCTCCGGACTCCCGGCCGCGTTCACCTCGATGTGCTCGTTTCGGACGCCCGCTAAGTCGAGCCGGTCGAGGGTGACGTTCTCGCCGTCGAGGTGCATGCCGTCGGCCTCGAACCGGACCGTGTCGTCGTGGTCGATGTCGCTCGCGACGAACTCGCGGCGGTCGTCGCTCGGGGACGTGACCGTTATTGTCGGACCGCCGTCTCCGGTCGAGAAATCCGATGAAGATGGAACCGACTCGGGCTCCGCGACCTCCCCGCGGATCGAGAACTCGTCGGCGCCCAACTGTGTCCCGGCGACTTCGCCGCGCGCGTCGAGCGAGAGCCCGACCGCGACCGACTCGTTCGGCGCGAGCGTGACGTTGTTGTCCCGCCCCTCGAACGACTTGCCGTCGGCGGTGAACGTGACGTTCTCGCCGGGGTGGTCGATCCAGACGCGCGCATACTCGTCGGCGGTGTAGGTGATCTCGAAGACGCCGTCCGCCGCCGCGAGCGCGTCGGGGTTGACGCCCTCGAAGTCGGGCCCGAGGTTCGGGTTCGACGCGGAGATGTCGACCACGATCTCGTCGTCGTCATTTAAATAGGCGTAGTTCCCGTTCGGACCGTCGGCCGGCTGGACCGCGAGGTCGTCGTCCGCGAAGGTGTCGGCCGGGCCGTCGACCACCGCCGCGCCTGTGGTGAAGATGAGTGAGCCCGCGGCTACGAGCAGCAGGGCGAAGATCAGGGTGCGACGGGCGGTGGGCATGGGTCTGTGTCTACAGACTGTTATAGCTCAAAGGCCATGATTACGTGGTGCCTGAAACGACTGAAGGGGTTGCCTGTAACGGGATATCAGCCAGACAAACGTCGAGATCGTCGTCGGTTGACATCCTCCCCGCGCTGAAGCGCGAGGATTCCCACGGCACCGCACCGCTGGGTTGGGATGGTTGCGGTTTGTAGCGACCACATTGGGCGGCTACTGGCTGTGCCAATCAGCCGTTACTCCTATCCCGGCATGGGATTCGGAGATACTTTTGTTGACTGCACCCGATTCCGACACAGAAGGGGTGCCTTCTGCTTGGAACCGTCGAATCCCGATATTGTCCGATTGATTGGGCGGGCAGGCCGCCTCGGTTTATCGTTAAGACAACAAGCGGCTAATTAAATCCTTGCAATGTCGGATTCATCCCCGCGCTGAAGCGCGAGGCTTTCTCCTTGATTCTCCGTAAACGAACCAAAATGAAAAATGGCCGATCGACTCATCGCCGGTATCAAGGACGCCGTCGGCGAGCAGTGACAGTAGTGAGACCAGCCCGCTGCCGCAGTCCGAGCTTGATCAGGTCCGGCGGGACGCGTCGACGATCGCCAATCCGGAGCCGGAGATCCTGGAGTTCGCGCACTTCGGGCTGGGGGAGTACGACGCCGAGATATTGCAGGGGTACAAGCGCACGCTGATGGAGTGGGTCGGAGCAGTGCGGCGGAAGCAGGCGGTGTTGGAGGGCGGTGAAGCGGTGATCGAGCACTTCGCTTTGCACGCCGCCGAGATGGCTGGTGCGGAGGTGTGGAGAGAGGAAAAGACCGAGGCGGAAGCGCGGCTGAACACGCGGGAGGTACTGGCGTATCTGGTGCAGTAGTAATTACTCGGAACTGACCGCCGAGTGAGCAACGCGGGCCGCCGACATAATCGACGACACCGCGCGCTAACCTAGCCCGTCAGTCGTCTCCGGTAGCAACTGCGTTGATGGTGAGATCGACATCGTACTCTTCGTCTCGAATGGGGACACCGTGCGTGTCGATTTCTAGACCGCAGACGAGTGGAGCAGATCCGACACCGAGTTGTGACGACGGACTGCTCTCGGTGAGCAGATTTCCGGTATCGACGTTGTACATTGTGACCGACGGCACACCTTCGGTCGTCTCTTGGGTACTGTACACATTTACTGGTTGGGTGCCTTGGTTCCGGATGGCGAACAAGCCAGCTTCGTCGTGGGCAGCATCCTCACCGAAGCGGTAGACTGAGTCCGTCCCGAGGCCTTCTGGGTCCGTCGGATTTTCACTCGGATACCCGGACTCATCGTCACCGGGAATATTGAACACCAAAGTGCCGCCGTCAATCTCGGAGCGTTCACCGCCGCCGCGCTCGTTCAGCCTGAGGAACGCGTAGGCGTCGTCCGCAGTGTCGATGGTGACTGAACGCTCAGCGCTCACACTAGTGAACGCGCCCGTACCCACTGCAGCCGCACTACCCGTAGCCAATGCGCCCAGTCCGGCGATGAACTTGCGTCGGTTTGCCATAGTTGTGTAACCTCGTTGTCCGCACACGACCCGCGGGCCGTCGACGACGCGACATCCCGCGTCACCCGGGGTCGCTCTACTTCACCCATGGGGCCTATCCCATATCGTTATGAATTTGCAGAAACACTTCCGGGCGGGACTGAAGATCCGGTCGGAGGGTTCCGCCCGACCCTGAACCCCGATCCGATCGCTTCAGGCTCGACCTGCAATCCGCTCGAAACGTGTTCAGGCCCGTCCTGAACCGGCAATCGTTGCGATCTCAATGTTGTTCGATCTAATAGATCTGACAGACGCCGATTCGTATCTCGGCGTCTCCGACCCACCCAAACGCGTGTTTCTGCGGTTTTAGGGCGGTTTTTGAGGGAGAATAGCGCTCTTGTGCAAGCCGTTGTTTGAACGGCGAGACAGTTTAGCAGATTATCATAACCGCGGGATTTATGTTGGCGTGTTCATATGTGTCTGACAGAAATGGCGTCGGTACAGCAGATTGTGGAGGGGGGTACCGAACCGACGACGGAGGTGTCCGAGGACGAGCTGTTCGACGTGTTGTCCAATCAGCGCCGGCGGTTCGCGGTCCATCTGTTGAAGCGCGAGGCGGACGACTCGATCGCGATCGGCGACATGGCCGAGCAGATCGCCGCCTGGGAAAACGGGATCGAGACGGCGGAGATCACCGGCACCGAGCGCAAGCGCGTGTACACCGCGCTCCAGCAGTCGCACCTGCCGAAGATGGACAAGGCGGGCGTCGTCGACTTCAACAAGAACCGCGGTATCGTCGAGCCCATGCCCGCGATGACCGACGTGGACGTGTACATGGACGTGGTCGAGGGGAAGGAGATCCCGTGGAGCGACTACTACCTCGGCCTCTCGGGCGTCGCCGTCGCGCTCGTCGGCGCGGTGTGGCTCGGCGCGTGGCCGTTCGTCCTGTTGCCCGAGTTCGCGTGGACGGTCGCGATCGTCGTCCGCGTTCGCGTTCTCCGCGATCACGCACAAGTACTACACCGCGGAGATGAAGGTCGGCGAACCCGATGAACCGCCGGAACTGACGTAGGGAGCGGGGTTTCAGGCGGCGCATACGGGAGTTCCGGCGCCGTATAACCATAGGGTCAGAGCGCGTTGTGGAGGGTGAACGAACTGTGAGACGCCATCGCAAATGAAACGACGACACCTCATCCTGTTGCTCGGCGGGGCGAGCTCCGGTGCGATGAGCATCGGCACCGGCGCGTTCAGTAGCGTCGAGGCGAAGCGCGGCGTGGCGGTGAACGTCGTCGAGGACGAGAACGCGTATCTGGGGTTACAGCAGAACAGAACTGTAGTCCCGGTCGACAAGGACGCTAGTCCAGGTGAAGAAGGAAACGGCCGAAACGGCTTTCTCACGGTGACGAACCAGTTCACCGCACCACTCGCACTCGGCGTGACCCTCAATGGAGCGGAGGGTGATTTCGAAGGGATCGAGATCGATGTCGAAGACCCGATCGAGAAGGGAGAAGACCTGCGCGACGAGATCCCGGACGGAGACGGCGGGTTGGATCCCGGCCACTCGGCGTCGATCGGCGTTGATTTCGGTGATATCGATCTCGATAAGAATAATACTGGCACCGCTACGATCACACTCGGCTTTTACGGTAACGCAGGCGGGACGACGGTGGAACAGACTCGGAGGTTTACGGTCTCACCGATACGTGTCGATTTTAAAGAGAACAACGGAGTGGGGAGCGAAAGCAACGACAGCGGAGGCGGAGCAGTTCACATCTACGGGGAGTTTAGTGACCTTCCGGTGTACCTCAACGGTAACACAGAAAGTATCTCCATCACTTCCACCGATGGATCGGACGTTCTCCAACCGGGCAGGGCCGGTGGCGGAATTACCCGGCTGACGATCGGCGGGGTCGTATATACTCGGGAGGACAACGGTGACGCCGATGGCGATGGGGCCAGTGAGGACGACTAAGATCCAGCTACGTCGGTCTCGTTTATCCTGAGATTTTACTCTGGTCCCGATCGCGTCAAGTCGTCCTCGAGCCGTTCAGATGCCCTTATGTGTCTCCCGTACCGATCCCCACACATGGACGACCACTCCCACGAGCCCGATCCGGACAAACGCGTGACCTCTCCCATGCAAAGGTTCGGCAGCCGCGAGGTCGGCATCGGCGCGGCCGTGCTCCTCGTCGGTCTGCTCGTCGCGTACGTCATTCCGTTCCTGTTCACGTTCTGAGCGACGGCGTCGCTCGCGGTTTAATAGTCATCGAGAACAGCCGACAGCGACTCGCCTACCGCGGGTACCAGGCCAGCGGGTGATCGGCGGTGAGCTCCAAGCCCACCGATTCGTCGAGGTCGAACTCCTCGACGTGGTTGTGGAGGCAGTGGACGACGTCCCCGGACTCGAGTTCGACCCGGTAGATGAACGAGGGACCGACGTACTGCCGGGAGACGATGGTCCCGTCGGCCAGCTCGGCGCTCGCGGGGCTCGCCCGTAGGTCGTCGGGGCGCACGAGCACGTCGACTGGCGTCCCGTCGTAGACGGTGTCGTAGCCCTCCAGCGTGACGGCGTCGAACCGGCCGATTCCGGTCTCGACTTTCCCGTCGCGGAGGTGCCCTTCGAGGAACGACGCCCGCCCGAGGAAGGAGGCGACGAACTTCGACTCGGGGCGCTCGAACACCGATTCGGGGCGGCCGACCTGCTCGATCTGTCCCTCGTTCATCACGGCGACGCGGTCAGAGATGGAGAGCGCCTCCTCCTGGTCGTGGGTGACGGAAACCGCGGTGACGCCGGCCGCTTTCAGGATCTGGCGGACTTCCTCGCGCATCTCGACGCGGAGCCGCACGTCGAGGTTCGAGAACGGCTCGTCGAGGAGGAGCACGTCGGGCTCCGGCGCGAGCGACCGCGCGAGTGCGACGCGTTGTTTCTGCCCACCGGAGAGCTGGTCCGGCGTCTTCTCGCCGTGTTCGGGCAGATCGACGAGGTCGAGCATCTCGTCGACGCGGTCTGCGGTCGCGTCCGCGCCGTCGCCGAGCCCGAACGCGATGTTCTCCCGGACGGTGAGGTGGGGAAACAGCGCGAAGTTCTGGAAGACGATCCCGACATCGCGCTGTTCGGGGGGGACGAACGCACCGTCGCCGGAGACGGTCTCGTCGCCGAGCGTAATCTGTCCCTCGGTCGGTTCCTCTAACCCGGCAATGGTCCGGAGCGTCGTCGTCTTCCCGCAGCCGGACGGCCCGAGGAAGGTGAGCAACTCTCCCGGATTGACGTCGAGTGACACGCCGTCGACGGCGGTCTCCGGGCCGAATTCCTTCGTCACCCCCGACAGCGACAACACCGGATCCGGCGACGCGTCGGTGGCCGACTCGGTCGCGCCGGCGTGCGATTCGTTCGCTTCTGCGGGCGACTCGCTTGCGTCCCCAGCCGACTGTGTCGGTTTGACTGATTGCGTGTGAGCCATCGATGTGTCGAGCGCCGGACCGGCCGGCGTCCCGTAACTGAGACTATGTATTTTAGGAAAACCTAAAAGCGTATCGCTCGCTCCCCCTCGGCGATAACGTGAGGAGCGATGAGCGGCTCGGCTGGTTGTTGGTCGACGAAACCGATTCAGGCGAGTTCGCGGTCGATGACGCCCCGGAGCTCCCGGATCGTGTCGGCGTCGAACGCGGTCTCGTCGTCGCCGACTGAGAGCGAGAGCGCCCCGTCGGTCGTCACCTCACCGAGCCGGAGAACGGGTAGCTCGCCGGCGAGTTCGGCGACTGCCTCGGGGTCAGTCGTCTGGACGACGAGGCGGCCGGGC
The DNA here is from genome assembly GCF_000022205.1 of Halorubrum lacusprofundi ATCC 49239. Classification (NCBI taxonomy): domain Archaea; kingdom Methanobacteriati; phylum Methanobacteriota; class Halobacteria; order Halobacteriales; family Haloferacaceae; genus Halorubrum; species Halorubrum lacusprofundi. The sequence goes on along the minus strand of NC_012029.1, from coordinate 490,647 downwards.
GTCTCCTCGAAGACGGCCACGCGGTCGGGGAGGGTCACGTCGGCGCCCGCCGCGTCAGTCACGAGTTCCGCGAGCGCGACGGCGAGCCCGCCGTCGCTCACGTCGTGGGTCGCGAACGTCGATTCGTGGCGGGCGACCGCTGCGAGCGACGCGACGCGGTCGGCAAGACTCTTGGTCTCCGTGTCCGGCAGCGTCGGGAACCGGTCTGTTCCCCCGGCCTGCGCGAGGTACTCGGAGCCGCCGAGCGCGCCGCCGTCGGCGCCGCCGGCGCCGATCAGTAGGAGTTCTGAGTCGCCCGCGCTGTCGGCGTCGAGGGCGGCAGGCGGCGCGTTGTACCCCTTTCTGGTGCCGATCAGCGCGAGGGTCGGCGTCGGCGGGATCGGCCCCTCGACGCTGTCGTTGTACAGCGAGACGTTGCCCCCGACCACCGGGGCGTCGAGGTCGGCGCAGGCGTCGGCGAGCCCGTCGACGATCCCTTTGAAGCCGCCGTACACCTCGGGCTTCTCCGGGTTGCCGCCGTTGAGGCAGTCGACTGCGGCCAGCGGGACCGCGCCCTTTGCGGCGAGGTTGGTCGCGTTTTCGAGGGCGACGGCGCGGGCGCCCTCGTAGGGGTCGGTCTCAGTCCAGTTCGGGTTCGCGCCCGACGAGAGCGCGAGACCGACGCCCTGATCGGCCGGGGCGAGGTCGGCCGCGTCGGTCGACGCTGTTTCTCGGATCGCCATGATTGCGGCGTCGTCGCCGGGTTTCATCGCGGTTCGAACACCGACCTCGTGGTCGTACTGGCGGTACACCCAGCGCTTGCTCGCGGTCGAGGGGGCCGAGACGACCGATTCGACCGCCTCGTCGAGGGACGGTTCGGGGTCCGGGAGGTCTCGGTCAGGCTGGGTCGGGGACTCGCTCGCGAGGTCGTTCATCGGGGCGCCGTCGGCGAGGTACTCGGCGTCCACGTCGACGACGACCTCGGACTCCGCGTCGGAGTCGTCCGCATCGTCCTCGCCCTTCCCGGCGCCCGCGAACTCGCAGACGTAGTTCCCGTCGGTCACCTCGCCGATGACGGAGCAGCCGAGGTCGAACCGCTCGGCGAGCGCCTCGACGCGCGCCACGTCCTCCGGCGCGACCTCGTAGCACATCCGCTCTTGGCTCTCGGCGAGCAGGATCTCCATCGCGTTCATGTTCGGCTCGCGCTGGTGGACGCTGTCGAGGTCGAGTCGGGCGCCGAGCCCGCCCTTCGCGACGAGTTCGGAGGAGGCGCCGCCGAGGCCCGCCGCGCCGAGGTCGCGGGCCGACAGGACCAGGTCCTCGTCGACCAGCGCCTCGTTGCACTCGATCAGCCGCTTTTCGGCGTAGGGGTCGCCCACCTGCACCGCGGGGCGGTCCTCGGTCTCGGCGTCCTCGGCGAGGTCCTCAGAGGCGAAGGAGGCGCCGCCGAGCCCGTCGCGACCGGTGCCGTTGCCGACGAGCATCAGGGTGTTGCCGGGCTCCTGTGCGGTCGCGGTCACGAGCCGGTCTTCGTTCGTGAGACCGACGCAGGCGACGTTGACGAGGGGGTTCCCCTCGTACCCGTCGTGGAAGGCGACGCTGCCGCCGACGGTGGGCACCCCGATGCAGTTGCCGTAGTGGGAGATGCCCTCCACGACGCCCTCGAAGAGGTACCGCGAGCGCTCGCGGTCGAAGCCGCCGAAGTACAGCGAGTCGAGTAGGGCGATCGGGTACGCGCCCATCGACATCGTGTCGCGGACGATGCCGCCGACCCCGGTGGCCGCGCCGTCGACCGGGTCGACGAAGGAGGGGTGGTTGTGGCTCTCGACGCCGAAGGTGACGTACTGATCGCCGTAATCGTCGGCGTCGCGCTCCGCCGCGGGCGTGTCCGCGGCGTCCGGCTCGGGCAGCGCGAGGACCGCCGCGTCGTCGCCGGGGCCGACGACGACTTGGTCGCCCTCGCTCTCGAACGCCGACAGCAGAGGCCGCGAGGAGCGGTACGCGCAGTGCTCGCTCCAGAGGTTCTCGAACAGCGCGACCTCGGCCGCCGTCGGTTCCCGGCCGAGCTCCGCGACGACGAGCTCGTGGTCCGGCTCGGACAGACTCATTCACTTACGTGGTTATCGAGCCGGTTCTAATGCTTTTCTATGTGCACGTTCGTGTGGTTCGACACGACATCGACGGCGACACGCCTTGCGGTGCTGTGCGGTGGCGCGCGCCTCCGAGCGGCCGACAGGTCGCGAGGAGCGCGTGCGAGGGACGCCGCGAGCGCCCCTCGGGCGCGAGCGGCGAGGCTGGGGAGGAGTGAGGTGCTGTGCGGTTGGCGGGCGGGTGGGACTCAAAGGGGCAGTCGCCGAGGACGGCGCAGGTGACGTAAGCAGCGTGGCGCTACGCGCCACGGGCAGCCGGCGGCTTTGCCGCCGGCGACACCGCAACGAGGGAGCGGTAGCGACCGAGTGAGGAGCACAGCGAGCGTGCGCCGTCCTCGGCGACTGGGGCTTTGGAGGTGGTCACCGTCGATCTGCCAGCAACCACGTATAAACGATCGATCGAGTACGTAGCGGAACTCACGACACGCCCGCTAACAACTTATAAAACCACAAGTGACACGCCGTAGATCACCAACGATCCGACCGCCCCGACGGCCAGCGATTTCGTGTTCAGCCGCACCGCGCGTCGGCGGTCCGCTTCGAGCGCCGCCTCATCTTGCACCCGGTTGGTCCCGTCACCGACGTCGAAGACGCCGATCCCCGCGAAGCCGACGCAGAACCGCTCGCGGTACTGGAAGTAGCCCATCGCGGCGCCGTACAGCGGGAACAGCGAGGCGATTAGCGTCCAGCGCGGCCACCCCATCGCGAGGATCACGGCGACGGTGACGACCGCGAGCAGCAGCGACCCGACGCCGAGGAGGAGCCGCCGTCGCTGTTGGGCCGGTCCGATGTTGCACACGCCCGGTTGGTACTCCATACGATATCGTCGGTGCGGGCCGACGAAAACACACCGAATTCGCGCGGGAATCAGGCTCTTCCCGGCGAGATGAGCGGGCGAGTCGCGGGCGACCGAGAGACGGCCACTCGATCGACGACCACGACGGCCCATTTATTACTGAACGGCTGAAACGAGCGTCCAAGAGACGCTATGACGGAAGGGTCACCTCGGGACAGGGAGTTACGACGGTACGAGACGATTCTCGATTCGCTCGATGACGCCGTCTACGCCGTCCGTCCCGACGGAACCATCGCGTACGTCAACGATCGGTATGCCGAGATGAAGGGCGTGAGTCGCGAGGCGCTGCTGGGGACGGATATCTACGACTGGGTCACGGAGGAAACCGCGGAGAAGGCCACACAGGTCCGCAACGAGATGGCCGCGGGCGATCGCGACGTCGGCATGGTCGAGTACGAGTTCCTCACGGCAGACGGGGAGCGATTCCCAGCGGAGATGCGCTTCAACAGGGTGACCGGCGAGGAAGGCGAGGAGCTGAACCGCGTCGGCGTCATCCGAGACGTCCGCGAGCGGAAGCGGCGCGAGGAGGCGCTCCGCCGCAAGAACGAACGGCTCGAGGAGTTCGCGAGCATCGTCTCGCACGACCTCCGGAACCCCCTCAACGTCGCGCAGGGGCGGCTGGACCTCGCCCGCGAGGAGTACGACTCCGAGCACCTGGAGGTCGTCGCCAACGCCCACGAGCGAATGGCGGCGCTCATCGACGACCTCCTGACGCTCGCCCGTGACGGCGAGGGCGTCGAGGAGACGGAGCGGGTTCCCCTCCGCGAACTCGCGGAGGTGTGCTGGGAGAGCGTCGAGACCGCAGCGGCCTCGCTCCGGATCGAGACCGACCGCGCGATCCGCGCGGACCGGAGCCGACTCAGACAGCTCGTCGAGAACCTCATGCGGAACAGCGTGGAACACGGTCGTTCGAGAGACGGCGATACCGTCTCTCGCGATGACGAAAACTCCGAGACGGAGTTTTCGAACCATTCCACGAGCAGCCGGGCAGAGCCCGGCGACGCGGTCGTGCACGCCGGCGAGGACGTCACGGTGACGGTCGGCGACGTCGAGGGGGGCTTCTACGTCGCCGACGACGGCCGGGGGATCCCCGAGAGCGACCGCGAGACGGTGTTCGAGACGGGGTACACCACGAGCGACGACGGGACCGGGTTCGGCCTCGAAATCGTCGAGGCCGTCGCGACGGCTCACGGCTGGGACGTGCGCGTCACCGACGCCGCGGGCGGCGGCGCCCGGTTCGAGTTCACCGGGGTCGACGTGCTCGACTGAGTCACGCTCGACCGAGTCGCCGTCACCCGACCCGTCACGCGTCCCTGCTTTCCGCGGTGGCAACCCTCAAAAGGGCTCCCGACGACGTTTCCGTGTGAAACGGATCCAACTCGGCAACACCGTCTTCGAGGGCGAAAACGACGTGTACCTGCTCGACGGCGAGACGACCGCGCTCGTCGACACCGGCGTCGCGCTCCCGGACGTACGCGGGGAGTTAGAGGCCGGTCTCGCCGAGTACGGGCTCGGGTTCGCCGACGTGGACGCAATCGCGCTCACCCACTGGCACCCCGACCACGCGGGACTGGCCGGCGAGATTCAGGCCGAAAGCGACGCGGACGTGTACGTCCACGAGGCGGACGCGTCGCTCGTCGACGGCAGCGATGCGCCGCTGTTCCTCGATCGCGACCTCCAGCGCGAGACGTTCGATCGGTGGGGGATGCCGGAGCCCGACCGAGAGCGGCTGACCGCCTTCTTCGACGCGGTGAGTGCCGACCTCAGCGGTCGGCCCGCCGACGTGACGACGTTCGGCGACGGCGACGTGATCGACGCCGGCGGCGTCGCCCTCGAAGCGATGCACCTGCCGGGCCACACCGCCGGGCTCACGGGGTTCGCCTTCGACCCGCGCGAGGTCCCCGACCACGAGTCGGTCGGCGGCGCAGACGCAACAGCAGAGCTGTTCGCGGGCGACGCACTCCTCCCGAAGTATACCCCGAACGTCGGCGGCGCGGACGTGCGCGTTGACGGGCCGTTAGCGGCATACGCCGAGAGCCTCGTGCGGATCATCGAGCGCGACTTCGACGCGGCCCACCCCGGCCACCGCGACCGGATCGACGACCCGAGCCGACGGGCCGCGACCATCCTCGACCACCACCGGCACCGGACTCGGCGGGTGCTCGACGTGCTCGCTGACGAGGGGCCCGCAACCGCGTGGGAGGTCTCTGCCGCGCTGTTCGGCGACCTCTCGGAGATCCACGTCCTCCACGGCCCCGGAGAGGCGTTCGCACACCTCGATCATCTCGCCGACGCTGGTATCATCGAACCCGACGGGACCGCCTATCGACTGATCGATCCGGAGCCGGATGTCGACGCGCTGTTTCCGACTACTCCCCTCGACGACGCGGTCGACGGCTCGGAGGCGTAGTCCGGGAAATTCGGGAAGCGAGCGTTCGGTCTCCTCCTCCCCACCGCCCTCCCCCGCCGAAAGCTATTCCTCCGGGACGGCGTATCCACGGACGTGAAGCGGGATACCCTGCTGGCGGTCGCCCTCGCCCTCCTCGCGGTCGTCGCGCTCGGCGTCGCCGCCGCGACGCTCGACTCGGCCGTCAGTCTCGGCGGCGGCGGGTTCGGCGGCGTCGAGGGCGACACGCCGAGCGCCGGCGATGGTCCGGGCGATCCCGGTTTCTCCCCGTCGCCCGGCGGCGATTTTGCCCTCGCGACGCAGCCGCTGTGCTACGAGTTCCTCCGCGAGCCGCCGGCGCTGTTAGTGCTCTTCGGGTCCCTCGTCGGGATCGCGGCGATCGTCTACCGTGACACGCGCTCGGCGCTCCCCGCCCTCGCGGCCGCCGGCGCGGTCGGCTTCCCGATCGGACTGATCTGGTGGGGATTGGCCACCTGCGGGTCGGTGTCGGACGAAAGCGAGTTCGAGTTGGGTATCGCCGGCTCCGACGAGGGGCTCATTCCCGAGGGCGCCGCCGGCGGTACGGGGGCCGGCGGGGGCGAGGGGGCGGCCTCGGCGCCGGAGCTCCTGTTCGCGCTCGTCGTGATCGCCGCCCTCGTCGCGAGCGTCGGAGTCCTCCTCCTCGCTGGCGGCGACGACGAGGCGACGCCGGGCTCCGGAGCCGCCGCCGAGAACGACCCCGACGAGCCGGAGCCCGACCTCGCCACCGTCGGGCGTACCGCCGGGCAAGCGGCCGATCGGATCGAGTCGTCGGACGCCGACAACGAGGTGTACCGGGCGTGGCGCGACATGACGGCGGTCCTCGACGTGGACCGGCCCGCGTCCTCGACGCCCGCCGAGTTCGCGGCCGCGGCGGTCGACGCCGGCGTCGACGAGGAGCCCGTCGAGACGCTCACCGAGGTGTTCGAGCGAGTTCGGTACGGCGGCGCGGACGCGACGGACGATCGTGAGCAGCGGGCGATTGCAGCGCTGCGTCAGATTGAGGAGCGGCATGGGGCCGGAGATAGTGAGAGCCACGGCGACTCGACACACTCCGGAGGGAAGCCGTAATGCGCCCCCTCGCGCTCGTCGGCGTCGCCGCGGTCGCGGTCGGGTTCGTCGCGGTCGTGAACCGCTCGATCGCGGCCGCGATCGACCCCTCCACCGTCGTCGTCACCCTCATCGGCGCGCTCGCCGTCGTGCAGGGGGTTCGATACGCGAACGAGCGCCGCGGCCGCGACCGGCGGGCCGCCGACCCCGGCGAGCCGGAGCGCCGGGCGCCCGCGACCGTGCCCGGGGCCGACCTCGACGAGCGGATCGGCCGAATGACCGCCGCGTCCCACGGAGGGTACGCCTCCCGCCGCGAGCTCCGCGAGCGAGTCCGCACCGTCGCGGTCGCGGCGGTCGCCCGGGACCGGAACTGCTCGACCGCGGCGGCCGAGCGAGCCGTCGAGGTGGGGACGTGGACCGACGACCCGACCGCGGCCGCGTTCCTCGCGAGCGACGCGTCGTACCCGATCGGGGTCCGACTTCGGGCCGGGATTCGGGGACGGTCACGGTACGGGTACGGGCTCCGCGCCGCGATCGACGCGATCGGGCGGCTCGACGATGACAATCCGGCGGAGGCGGCGCGATGAGCGCCGGAACCGCCGACGGCGACTCGCCCGACGATGACGCCGCGAACCGCGGGGGTGATCAGACCGAGCGCACGCCTCTCCGACGGTCCGAGACCGGACGGTGGGACGGGATCGCCGGGGTCGCCCTCGCGCTCGTCGGGGTCGGCGTCGTCGCCCGGCAGCCCGGGCTCGTGCTGACCGGGGCCGTCGGCGTGGGATACGCCGTCTACGCCCGGATCGGCGAGGCGCCCGAGGCGACGATCGAGGTCGAGCGGACCGTGAGCGACGACACCCCGGCACCGGGCGACGACGTGGTCGTCACGGTCCGGGCGCACAACGTCGGCGACGCTGCCCTCCCGGACCTCCGACTCGTCGACGGGGTGCCGCCCGGACTGGAGGTCGTCGACGGCCCGGCGCGGATCGGGACCGCGCTCCGGCCGGGGGCGACGGCGGTCTTCGAGTACACCGTCCGGGCGAGCCGCGGGGAACACGAGTGGGAGCCGATGCGCGGGATCACGCGAGACGCCGCCGGCTCTCAAGAGCGCACGACCGAACTCGCGGCACCGACCCGGATCGTCTGTACCCCGGAGCTCTCGGCGGGCGGCGACCTCCCCTTGCGAGGGTTGACGACGAAATATCACGGTCGCGTACCCACCGACGTGGGCGGCGCCGGCGTCGAGTTCCACGCCACCCGCGAGTACCGCCGCGGCGACCCCGTCAAGCGGATCGACTGGAACCGGCGGGCGCGGACGGGCGAGCTGGCGACGCTCGAACTCCGCGAGGAGCGCGCCGCGACCGTCGTGCTCCTGATCGACGCCCGCGAGTCGGCGTACGCCGCGAGCGAGCCCGACGCCGACACCGCCGTGGAGGCGAGCGTCGAGGCCGCCGGACAGGCGTTCACCGCGCTGCTCGACGGCGGGGACCGGGTCGGGATCGCGACGCTGGGTCCGCGCGACTGCTGGCTCTCGCCGGGAGCCGGCACGGCGCACGCCGCCCGCGGGCGCGAGACGCTGGCGACCGACCCCGCGCTGGCGCCGACGCCGGTCGAGGGGGGGTTCTACCAGTCGCTGTGGTTCCGGCGGTTCCGCCGGCGGCTTCCGGCCGACGCGCAGGTGCTCTTTTTCACCCCGCTCCTCGATGACTCCGCGGCGTCGCTCGCGCGCCGGATCGACGCCCACGGTCACCTCGTCACCGTCCTCTCGCCCGACGTGACCGCCGGCGACACGCCGGGAACGCGGCTGGTCGCGTTCGAGCGCCGCGAACGGCTCCGCGAACTGCGCGGGGCGGGGATCCGCACGACCGAGTGGGGAGACCGGTCCTTCCCCGTCGCGGTCGCGCGGGCCACCGGGAGGTGGTCGCGGTGAGTCGACGGGAGGTGACAACCGACGACGCCGAGTCGCACGATGCGGCCGACGACCGCGAGCGCGACGCCCGCCCGCCGACGCTCGCGGTCGTCGCGAGCCTCGTCGCCGGCGCGATCGCGGCGCTGTCCGCGTTCCTCGCCGCCCCGACCGGCGGGGCGCTCGTCGGGGTCGCAACGGTCGGCCTCCTCGCCGGGGCGCTCCGACAATCTCCCCGGATCCTCTCGTGGGCAGCCGGGATCGGTGTGATCGGGATCGCGCTCGCCGGGTACCTGCGCGGGGCGGTCGAGCCCCTGCTCGCGGCCGGGGTCGCGCTCGCGCTCGCGTGGGACCTCGCGGACCACGGGATCGCGCTCGGCGAGCAGGTGGGTCGCGAGGCGCGGACTCGCCGGAACGTCGCGGTCCACGCCGGGACGACCCTGCTCGCGGGCGGGCTCTCGGTCGCGGTCGTCTACGGCGTCTACTTGGCCGCCGCCGGCAACCAGCCCGTTGCCGCGCTCGCGCTGCTCCTGTTCGGGGCGGTGGCGCTGGCGTCGGCGGTGCGGTGAGCGTCAGCGGTGCGATGAGCGCCACCCCGCCGCCGATCGCGGGTCCTTTTGTATCCCCTCGCCGACGCTTCGGTATGCACACCGAAGCGACCGCAGCGACCGCAGCGACTGCGGCGACCGGATCGACCGCGCTCACCGCGCCGGTAGGGTGGTCGGCGTGACGGATCTGGTGACGTTCGGCGAGACGATGCTCCGGCTCTCGCCGCCGCGCGGCGAGCGGCTGGAGACCACCGAGACCCTCGACGTGCAGGCGGGCGGCGCGGAGAGCAACGTCGCGGTCGGCGCCGCGCGACTCGGCGCCGACGCCGTCTGGCTCTCGAAGCTCCCGGAGTCGCCGCTCGGGCGCCGAATCATCGGCGAGCTCCGAAGCCACGGCGTCCGGACGGGCGTGTCGTGGGCCGATCCCGAGGCGAGCCGGCTGGGGACGTACTACCTCGAACACGGCGGGGAGCCGCGCGGGACGAACGTGATCTACGACCGCGCGGACGCCGCGATCACGACGGTCACGCCCGCGGAGCTGCCGACCGGGGCGCTGGAGGCGGCCGAGTACTTCCACACGACCGGGATCACGCCCGCGCTCTCGGAGCGGGCCGCGGAGACGACGACGGCCCTGCTCCGCGCCGCGGGCGACGCCGGCGCGACGCGCTCGTTCGACCTCAACTACCGGGCGAAGCTCTGGGACCCCGAGACCGCTCGCGCCGCCTACGAGGACCTCTTCGAGCACGTCGACACCCTGTTCGTCCCCCGGCGGGACGCCCGCGAGGTACTGGACCGCGAGGGCGACGCGGTCGAGATCGCTCACGGGCTCGCGTCCGCGTTCGACTTCGAGACCGTGGTCGTCACCCGCGGCACGGAGGGCGCCGTCGCGCTCCGGAACGGCGAGGTGTACGAGCAGGGCGTCTTCGAGGCCGACACCTACGACGCGATCGGCACCGGCGACGCGTTCGTCGCCGGCTACCTCGCGAAGCGGATCGACGGGGGCGAGATGGCCGACTCGCTGGAGTGGGCCGCCGCGGCCGCCGCCCTGAAGCGCACCGTCGACGGCGACCTCGCGGTGATCACGCCCGGCGACGTCGAGAGCGTCGTCGACGGCGCGGGCGGGATCAACCGATAGGTCTCTTTATAAATAGCTGTGCGGTGGCGCACGCCTCCGAGTGGCCGACAGGCCACGAGGAGCGCGTGCGAGGGAGTCGCGAACGAAGTGAGCGACGAGGCTGGGGAGGCGTGAGGCTGCGGTTGCGGTGTGGGGCGGGACTCAAAGGGGCAGCCGCGACGACGAAGGTGGCCGCAGCAAGCACCGCAACGAGGGAGCGGTAGCGACCGAGTGAGGCGCGCAGCAAGGCCCCCGAGTCGTCGCGGCGGGGGCTTTAGAGGTGTTCGTCATCGATCCGCGGTCAGACGTTTATAAGCGAGCGGCTGGGGCTTTGGAGGCGTTCCTCGCTGATCCGCCGAGAGCAACGACCACTTATAACTGAGTACTCGCCAGAAAATCCCAGATTTGCCGGTTGCTTATGAAACGTCGTCGTCGAACACCCACGCTTCGATGACCCGCTCGACGTCGTCCTGCTGCCAGAGGATCTGCACGATACCCACCGAACCGAGGTTCACCCGTCTGGCCTCACCGTTGATCGCGTCGGTCGGTCCGATACCGTCGTCTAACTCCGCCCACGCGACGGTGTCCGTTGCACCCGATTCGTAGTCGACGCTGACGTTGGTGATGTACACGTCTCCTGCGGGGAGTTGACGCTCCCCACCGGTGTGTTCGATGTCCAACCGACTCGGGGCGTCGTCCGCTCCCTGATACGCGAACGCGAAACAGGCAATCTCGTCGCATGTCGTCGTCGTCAGTCGGTAATACCCGGCCGCTCCGAACCCGACCGCTGTCACACCACCGAGAAGGGCGGCTCGCCGCCGCAGTGACATAGCCGACCCACGTGGTACCGATACGTAGGCCTTTGGCCGCTCGTGTTCCGTTCCGAACACTCGTTTATAAACCCCTTATAGCCGCTCGCCGTCGTAGTACGCTTCCTCCACGCGCCGATCGAACAGCCGCGAGAGCAGCGCGGTCAGCGGTCCCTCGACGCCCTCGCCGTCGCCGTCGACCCCGATACCGTCCACCGTCTCGACCGGCCGGATCTCCCACGTCGAGTTGGTGAGAAAAACCTCGTCCGCCTCGCGCACCGCGTCCGGCGCGTACGTCCCCTCCTCGACCGGAATCCCCTCCGCCTCCGCGATCTCGATCACGGTGCGACGCGTCACGCCCGGGAGGATCGGCCCGTCGAGCGAGGGCGTCTTGAGTGCGGTGCCGTCGGCGAAGAAGAGGTTCGCGGTCGCCCCCTCGGCGACGTTGCCGTCCGGATCGAGCATCAGCGCCTCGTCGGCACCGGTCACGCGCAGTTCCAGCCGTGCGAGGATTCCGTTGAGGTAGTTGTGCGTCTTCGCGTCGGCCGGGAGCGCCCGCGAGGAGGGCTTTCGGGTCTTCGTCGTCTGGAGCGCGGCGGGGCCGTCGTGGACCGGTGTCGAGTCGACGCCGCCGCGGGCGAGGGGCTTCGCGATCACGACGACGGTGGGGTCGACCTCGGGCCGCGGGTCGAGCGTGCCGGGCTGGACCCCACGCGTGATAGAGAGCTTCACGTACGCCTCAGCGAGGTCGTTCGCGGCGAGCGTCTCGTCGATCCGGGCTTTCAGGTCGATCTCGGAGAGCCCGTGGTCGAGCCCGAGCGTCTCGCAGGTGTCCGCGAGTCGCGCGGCGTGGTCGTCCCACCGGAACACCTCGCCGCCGTACGCGCGCAGGGTCTCGAAGGCGGCGTCGCCGTAGGCGAACCCGCGGTCCTCGACGGAGACGGTCGCCTGCGAGGCGGGGACGATCTCGCCGTCGACGTGGTAGCGGAGTTCCTCGGCCGCGTCGTCCGCCCCGCCCGGGTCCTCACCCATCCTCGCACACCTCCACGAAGTTCCGCACCAATGCTTTCCCGCGCGGCGTCAGGATGCTTTCGGGGTGGAACTGCACGCCGATATGTGGCTTCTCGCGGTGGCGCACGCCCATCACGACCTCGCTCTCGTCCTCGGTGCGGGCGGTCTCGACGAGTTCGTCGGGGAGGTCCTCGCGCTCGACGCAGAGCGAGTGGTACCGGCCGACGCGGAGCCGATCGGGGAGCCCCGCGAACACGCCCTCGCCGTCGTGGGCGATCGTCGACGGCTTCCCGTGGACGACCTCGGGCGCGTGGCGCACCCGGCTCCCGCGACTCGCGCACAGCGCCTGGTGGCCGAGACAGACGCCGAACACGGGGCGGTCCAGCGCGAAGGCGTCGATCGAGACCCCGGCCTCTGCGGGGGTGCCCGGTCCCGGAGAGATGACGACGCCGTCGGGGTCGAGCGCGCGGATCCCGGCCAGATCGACCGCGTCGTTGCGCCGCACCGCGACCGCGCCGGCGACCTCGCCGACGTACTGGACGAGGTTGTACGCGAACGAGTCGTAGTTGTCGACGACGAGGACCCGCACGTCCGAGTCGCCGGCGCCGGGGCGCCAGCCGGCGTCGTCATCATCGCCGCCAACCCCCGTCATCGGTCGACTCCCTCCTCGACCGCCATCCCGCCGGCCGCGAGCGCCTCGTCGACCGCGGTCACGAGCGCCCGGGCCTTCGCGAGCGTCTCCTCGTACTCCGCGTCGGGCTCGGAGTCGTGGACGATTCCCGCGCCGACGCGCAGGTGGTACTCGGCCGCCCGCCGGACCAGCGTGCGGATGACGATGTTGAGCGTCGCCCGCCCGTCGAAACCGGCCGCGAGCATGGAGCCGGTGTAGGGGCCCCGCCGCGTCTCCTCCAACTCGTCGATGATCTCCATCGTCCGCGGCTTGGGCGCGCCCGTGATCGTCCCGCCGGGGAAACACGCCGCGACCGCGTCGGCGAGCCCCACGTCCGACCGCGCCTCCCCCTCGATCAGGCTCACGAGGTGCATCACCTCGCTGTACCGGTCCACCCGGCGGTACTCCGCCACGTCGACCGTGCCGAATCGGGAGACCTTCCCGAGGTCGTTGCGCTCCAAGTCGACGAGCATGGCGTGTTCCGCGCGCTCCTTCTCGTCGCCGGTCAGCTCCGCCTCCATGTCAGCGTCCGCCTCCGGCGTCTCCCCCCGCGGGCGGGTGCCAGCGATGGGCTCCGTGACGAGGCGAGCGCCGTGTTCACCCTCGTCGCGGTCGGCGCCCGCCTCCGCCGCGCCGCCGCTCGGAACGCGCTCTAAGAGTAGCTCCGGGCTCGCGCTCACGAGGTCGACGCCGGACGGGGCGTCGTCGCCGTCGTCGTTGTCGCCGTTATCGTCGTTATCGTCGGTGTCGTTGTCCCCCTCCGCACCCCCCTCCCGCGAGAACTCGATCAGCCCGGAGTACGGCGCCGGGTTCACCGTCCGAAGCGCGTCGTACGCCTCGACCGGATGGACCGCGGCCGGGGCACGCAGTCGCTGGGAGACGTTCGCTTGAAAGGTGTCGCCGTCGCGGATGGACGCCTTCACCCGACTGACCGCCTCGGCGTACCCTTCTCGACCCACGTCGCTCTCGAAGGTCGCGGTCGACGCGTCGGGGTCGGGTGCCGGCCCGACAGCGGGGTTGCCCGATTCGATCCGGTCAATCAGGTCGTCCGCCCGCGACGCCCCCTCGTCGAACAGCGCGTCGAGCGCGTCGCGGTCGGCGTCAGGATCGTCGAGCCCCTCGGGAACGCGCGGACAGGCCGTCACGCGGAGGGTGGAGGCGGCCGAGTCGCGCGAGTCATCGCCACCCGCGGAAACCGGACACTCCCACGCCGCCACGCGGTCGAAGACGCCGATCTGGAGCCGCGGGAGGCCTCGATCGTCGACCGCGCCGGGGCCCGCGGGCGCCGACTCCGGAAACGACTCCAGCTCGCGGGCGGCGTCGTACGAGAGCCAGCCGAACGCGCCGCAGGGGTACGGCACGTCGCAGTCGCCGCGTGCGAGCGCCTCGCCGTCGATAACCCCCTCCAACGCCGCGAGAGTGGGACTCGGGCGTCGGTAGTCGCCGCTCGACCGGCTACCCTCCGACGCGACCACCGCGTCCCCGGAGACGGTGAGCCGCTCGACCGGGTCGACGCCGAAGTACCCCCAGCCGGACTGGCCGCCGGTGGTCTCGTAGAAGAACCCGCCCGGGCCGTCGCGGGCGCGCCGGTAGGCCGCGAAGGGGTCGTCGACGGCGACCCGGCGCTCGACCGGAACTCGGGCGCCAGCGGGCGCCGCCGCGGCGACCTCGCGGAACCGGTCCCGGTCGGTGTGTACCCATCGCTGCATGCCTCTCGGTTCGCCGGGGCCGACGAAACAGTTGCGGTCGACGGGCTCAGAGACAGTTGCGGGCGGCGGTCTCAGAACTCGTTGGCGCGGTCGATCCACGTCGCGGCCCGTTTCTCGCCGACGCTCGCCCCTTCAGCGACCCCCTCGGCGTCGGCGGCCGCGAGGTCGTCGACGGTCTCGATCCCGATCTCGGCGAGTCGCTCCGCGTAGGCCGGCCCGATGCCCTTGAGTTCCTCGACGCCGACGCCCGTCTCGTCGTCGTCGTCGACCGCGATCTCCTCGTCGGCGATCCCCGCGGCCTCAGCCGGCTCGGCCGCCTCGGACGGGTCCTCAGCGGCCCCCTCCTCGTCGACCAGCGAGTCGGTCGAGGCCGCCGCCTCCGTGTCGGTAGCGACCGGCTCGTCACCGGCCGATTCGTCGTCCGCGGTCGCGTCGTCCGGCGCGTCCGTCGGTTCCGACTCCGGCTCTGGTTCCGACTCCGGTTCCGACTCCGGTTCCGGCTCGCGCTCGACGGTCACTTCCGGATCCGTCTCCTCGCGTTCGGCGGGACCGCTCCCGAACCCGAGCTTCTCTTTGATCTTCTGCAGTAGGGCCATCGACGGCAGATACGAACGTCGGGTATTTAAAAGCCGTCGCCGCCGGGACATGTTGCTGCTCGTCGCCGCCGATTTCCTTCGCCAATTCCCTTTTTCAGTCTCCGTCACCGACCGTTGGTATCCTCCAACCGAGCGTCAATATCCCCAACCGTCAATATCCCCAACCGTCGGTCGATATCCCCCATCGACCGCGTCCCGCCGGTTTATAAGGATCGCCGGCGCGTACCGGAGGTATGAACGCTCTCAACCCGGTGATGTGGTCGGTCCACGTCGGCTTTGCGGTGCTGTGGACCGGCGGCGTGTTGTTCGTCGCGCTGGCAGTGCTTCCCCCCGCCCTCCGCGGCGAGATCGACGGCAGCGCTCTCGGATCGATCGTCGACCGTCTCCGGTGGATCACCCGGATCGCCGCGGTCGCGTTTCTCGCCTCCGGCGGCCACATGGCGGGGACGCTCTACACGTTCGACTCGCTCACCGGCAGCGCCCGCGGACACCTCGTGTTGACGATGATCGCCCTGTGGTTCCTGATCACCGGCCTCGTCGAGGTCGGAAGCGGGAAGCTGACCAGCGGACTCGACGCCGGAAAGCTCCGCGAGCCCGCCCGCGACGCGAAGCCGTTCTTCTACGGTGCCGCCGGGCTCTCCGTCGCGCTCATTATCACGGCGGGCCTGCTCGCGAGCCCGACGCTGTTCTGACGCGCCCTCGGCTCGCCCGTTTCCGACACTCGCGTCACTCCTCCGTTTCCGACGCGCTACCGCCTCACTCCAACTCGGCCCGCAGCGCCGCGTTCATCGCCTCCACCGGCGCGTCGGCGCCGGTCCAGATTTCGAACGCCTCGACCCCTTGGAACAGTAGCATCCACGCCCCGTCGATCGTCGTCGCGCCCGCGGCGGCCGCCTCCCGCAGGAGTCGCGTCTCGATCGGCGCGTACACCGCGTCGAGCACGGCGAGGTCGCCGTGGAGGTGGTCCGCCGGAACGGGCGTCGCCTCCGGCTCGTCCATGCCCACGCTGGTGGCGTTGACCAGCACGTCGGCGCCGGCGATGCGGTCGCCGAGATCGTCGAGCCCCCCGCCGGTCGCGCCGGGGACCGCGTCGGCCAGGTCGACCGCCCGCTCCGCGGTGCGGTTCGCGACGTGGACCGTCGCGCCCGCGTCGGCCAGCGCGAACGCGGCGGCCCGCCCCGCGCCGCCCGCTCCGACGACGACCGCGTCCCGTCCCGCGAGTTCGATATCGTGATGAGAAAAAGCCCGTTTTACGCCCGCTGCGTCGGTGTTGTGGCCTCGTGGGCGGTCAGCGTCGCCGGCGCGGAGCGGCCCGAAGTCGACCGTGTTGACCGCGCCGATCCGCTCGGCGAGGGGCGCGGGATCCACCGCGTCCAACGCGTCCTGCTTGAACGGGACCGTGACGTTGAGCCCGGCGACCCCGAGCGCACCGGCCCCCCCGATCGCCGCGACGGCGTCGTCGGGGGCCGGCTCGAACGTCACGTAGCGCGCGTCGATCCCGAGCGTCCCGTAGCCGGCCTCGTGCATCGGCGGCGACAGCGAATGGCCGACCGGGTTCCCGATCAGTCCGTACACGTCCATGCCCGCTCACGCGACCGCGACCGACAAAAGAGGCGCGGTCGCTCTGGGCGACCGCGGGTGACAGAAACGACCCCGCCCTCACTTCCCGTCCGTCTCCCGATCCGCGTCGATCACGTCCTCCAGCGTTTCCGTACCCACGTCGCTCGCGAGCTTGACTCCCATAAGCGAGACCACGATACCGACGACGATGAACGCCGCGAGCTGCTGGACCGGACTCACGGCGAGGCCACCCACCTCGAACGGCTCGTGGATCGCCTCCTGCGCGAGGAAGTAGCCGGCGAATCCGCGGACAACCAAGGCAACGGCGGCGATGACAAACGGGAGGTTGAGGTACGGCGTTCGGATTCCCTCGCCGCGGATCAGCTCGTCGAGCAGTCGTCCGACCGCTGCGGTCACACCTGCGACCGCGAACCACGGGACCGCGGCGTATGTGAACTCGACCGCCTCGACCAGCGCCGGGGCGTCGCTCAGGGCCGACGCGGAGAGCACGCCGAAGAAGCCGCCGACCAGCGCGAGCCCGCCGGCGACGACGTACGTCACCACCGACACCTGACCGGCGTACAGCGCCTCGCGGATCCGTTCGGGCATCCCCGCGACGAACCGGTCGATCGCGAGGCCTTTATACAGGAGCGCGGCCCCGAGCAGCCCGGCGACGCCCGCGATCGCCTCGCCGGCGGAGAACCAGTAGAACAGCGCGGGCACCAACAGGAGCGCGACCCCGAACGGAACGAGAATCGTCGACCGGAGCTGCTCGTCGGCGAGGAACTGCTTGAGCAAGTAGTAGGTCGACTCGATATCGCGGGCCTGCCGGACCACCACGCGGTCGACCGAATCGACCGGGATCCGCGACTCCACGATCGGGAGCACCTGCTCGTCCTCGGCGGAGTCGACGACGACGATCGCGGCCCGGGGGTCGTATCGGTCCACGAGGTCGTCGAGTTGGGCGGCGATCGAGCGATCCGCGCCGACCGCGGTGTCGCTTTCGGCCGACACGACCGCGACGACCGCCTCCTCGCGCTCGTCGCGGAGGTCGCGAGCGACCCGCAGCGATTCGAGCAGACAGTTGACGCTGGCGTCCTCCGGGTCGCTGAGCCCGGCGTCGGTGACGAGCGAGCGGACCGCCTCCCAGCCGGCGACCGGCATCGGGACGTTGGTGGCCCGCCCGATCGCCCCGGAGCGGTCGATACAGATGACCAGCGTCGTCACATTTCGACTCTCGATCCGACCGGATAAAAAGCTCCCCGTCGCCGGAGAATCAGCGCGAACCTTCCCGCCTGTGGCACGTCCGGCTTACCGTAGCTCGACGTCCACGTCGCCGCCCTCGTTCGTGAACACGCTCGCGACGCCGCTGCCGGCCGCGAACGCGACGCGCTCGGCCCCGATACCGAGTCGCTCCGCGAGTCCCCGCTTGGGCGTGAACTCGTGGATCTCTGGTTCCGTGTCGATCAGCTCTTCGAGCCGGTCTTCAACGTCGTCTTCGGTGCCGAGCTCGTCGACGAGTCCGATCTCGGCGGCGTCGCTGCCGAGGTAGACCCGCGCTTCCGTCTCCCGGATCGCCTCCGGGTCCATGTCTCGGCCCTCGCTGACCGTCTCGACGAACTGCTCGTAGTAGCCGTCGATGATCCCCTGCAGGTACTCGCGTTCGTCCTCCTCGATCTCCCGCAGCGGGACGCCGGCGTCCTTGTACTCGCCGGCGGTGAACTGCTCGTAGGAGATCCCGAGCTTGTCGGCCAGTCCGGCCGCGTTCGGGCGGGAGCCGACGACGCCGATCGAGCCGACGAGGCTCGCGTCGCGCGCCCACAGCTCGTCGCAGCCGCTCGCGATCCAGTAGCCGCCGGACGCGCAGGTGTCGGTAGCGTACGCGAGCGTGGGGCCGTCGAAGTCGGCCGCCGCGCGCCGGATATCGTCGCTCGGGAGCACCTCGCCCCCCGGGGTATTGAGCTCGACGACGAGCGCCTCCACGTCCTCGTCCTCGTCGGCCGCCTCGATCTGCTCGACCACGTCGTCGGCGGTCGCCCCACCCGCTCTCGAAAGCGGGGACGGGCGGCCGGTGTCGCGCCGGATCGGTCCAGAAACCGTCACCTTCGCCGTGTTGTACTCCTCTGTCTCGCCGAACCGCCCGCGGGTGAGTCGAGCGACGAGCCGCTTGCCCGCCACTGTCGCCGTCGCGCCGATCACCGCAGCCGCGAGAAGATTCTTCCCGTTCGAGCGGGGGTTGCGCTCCATGCCT
The DNA here is from genome assembly GCF_000022205.1 of Halorubrum lacusprofundi ATCC 49239. NCBI lineage: Archaea > Methanobacteriati > Methanobacteriota > Halobacteria > Halobacteriales > Haloferacaceae > Halorubrum > Halorubrum lacusprofundi. Next base: position 472,013 of record NC_012029.1, on the reverse strand, counting down.
CCGATTAGGCGTGTGGTCGTTTTATGCTGTCGGAGACGAGCAAGTCGTCGCAGACCCACTCGTCGCAACGCCGATTCGGTACGTTGCGACCGGTGACCGTCAACGCTCCAAAGAGTGAATTTTTGTAGCCTTGTGATGACCGAAGCCACAAGGATGGCAGGGGACGAGGACGAAAATACGTTTGTTCAGTATGGTATCAATGACAAACCACCGCTCGGAAAGTCACTCTTTCTCGGTGTCCAGCACTATCTCACGATGGTGGGCGCGAACATCGCCGTGCCGCTTCTCCTCGCGGGTGCGATGGGAATGCCCGACGCGGTCGTTCCGCGTTTCGTCGGCACGTTCTTCGTCGTCTCGGGAATCGCGACACTCGCGCAGACGACGTTCGGCAACCGCTACCCGATCGTGCAGGGAGCGCCGTTCTCGATGCTCGCGCCCGCGCTCGCGGTCATCGGCGTCGTGACGGCGAACCCGCCGGAGGGTATCGTCGCCTGGCGGGCGGCGCTGCTCCAACTCCAAGGCGCGATCATCGTCGCCGCGCTCGCCGAGGTCGCGATCGGCTATCTCGGACTCGTCGGACGGTTGCGGAGATATCTCTCACCGGTCGTTATCGCGCCGGTCATCGTACTCATCGGCTTGTCACTGTTCAACTCGCCCGATATCGCGACAGCCAATCAGAACTGGTGGCTCGTCGGTCTGACGCTGGTCGCTATCGTTTTGTTCTCACAGTACCTCGGAGAGAGGTCAAACATCTTCCAGCTGTTTCCGGTCCTCCTCGGTATCGTCGTCGCATGGGCAATCGCTGCGGGCTTATCGGTCCTCGGGATCTTCGGGCCAGACACGCCCGGCTACATCGATCTGGCAAGCGTCGCGGCGGCCGAACCGGTCCATCCCATCTATCCGCTCCAGTGGGGTATGCCGAGCGTTACGCCCGCGTTCGTCATCGGTATGCTCGCCGGTGTCGCCGCTTCGATCGTCGAATCTATCGGTGATTACCATGCCGTCGCCCGTCTCTCCGGAATGGGTGCCCCCAGCAGCGAGCGCATGTCTCACGGCATCGGTATGGAAGGACTCATGAACGTCTTCTCCGGGGTGATGGGTACTGGCGGGTCGACCTCGTACTCCGAAAATATCGGTGCTATCGGTCTCACCGGTGTGGCCTCACGGTACGTCGTCCAAATCGGTGCCGCGCTCATGATTCTCGTCGGGTTCGTCGGCTATTTCGGCCAGCTCGTCGCCACGATTCCGAGCCCGATCATCGGTGGTCTCTACATCGCAATGTTCGCCCAAATCGTCGGCGTCGGTCTCTCAAACCTCAAGTACGTCGACCTCGACTCGTCGCGAAATATCTTCATCATCGGAATCTCGCTCTTCTCCGGGCTGGCCATCCCGGAGTACATGCGGAGCGTCGGGAGCGCGAGCGCCTTTCAACAGGGACTGGCCGACAGCTTCCTCGTCGGCCCGCTTCTGGGTGCCGACGTCGCCGCAAACACCATCTACGTCATCGGGTCGACGGGTATGGCCGTCGGAGGGATCGTCGCGATTTTCCTCGATAACTCGATCGCCGGGACGGCTACGGAACGTGGACTCACCGCGTGGGAGGAAGCGGCCGAAGAGGATGCGGATTTCACGTCCGCTTACGAGCGTTTTTTCGGATAAAACGTTCCTCAATAAACAATTCGGTGACCCGCGGAGCCGATGCTGGGTGCCTCGCGAAAGAACCGCAGAAATGCCGCTTCGACCGAACTACAGCAGACCGGTCTTCTGGAGCTTCATCAGGTCCTCGGTGTCGAGCGTCTCGCCCTCCTTGAACTTCTGATAGATCTCCTCGGCCTCTTCCTTCTCTTCCTCGCGCTTCTCGGCGCGCTCGTCCTTGCGCTCCTTCTCTTCCTCCTTGTCGAGCTCGCGCAGGCGCTTCTGAACGCGAACGAAGTCCTCGTGATGCTGGTCGGCGGCCTCCTGGGCCTCGACGAACAGCTCGTGCATCTCGTCGGCCTCGTCGCGGATGTCGTCGGCCTCGCGGTAGGCCTCGATCATCTGGTTGTGGTGCTCCTGAGCCTTGTCGGCGAGCTCCGTCACCTTCTGGTGGTGCTGGGACGCCTCGGAGCGGACCTCCTCGGCCTCCTCGACGAGCTCGTCGAGCTCGCTGGTGTCGTCGACTTTCTCCTTCTTCTCGGCGAGCTTCTCTCGCTTCTCGTCGATCTTCTCGATAAGCTCACGCTCGTCCTCGGCGTCGAGGACCTCCGTCTGCTGACGGAACTCCAGGTCCTCGATCTCCTCTTTGAGCTCCTCGATGGACTTGCCGGAGCCGAGCTCCATGTCCTGTTTGAGCTCCTCAACCTCGTCGAACAGCTCGTTGGCATCGGCGTTGAGCTCGTTCCGCTTGTCCTTGTGCTCTTGGACCTGCTCGTTGAGCTCGTCGCGCTTCTCGCGGTGTTCTTGGGCCTCATCGACCTTCTCGCGGGTCTTCGCGTTGAGGTCGTCGCGGTTGGATGCGCGCTCGGAGGCCATCTGGTTCAGCTCGTTCCGTCGGTCGCGCAGCTGCCCGGCGCGTTTAATGAGCTGACCCTTCGATCCGTTCTCAAGATCGTCCTCAGAAAGGTCCACGTTGTCCGCCTCGTCCATCGCCTCGATATCGTACTGTTCGATGACTTCTTCTTTCGTTACCATTTTTTATCTCTCCATCACCGCTCCGGCGGTGGCAAGTGCTCGCTGTCGTGCGTCAAGCCGTACATAAGAGCTCCCGTTCATTTCAGCGTGCGATCCCACCAGCGCCGGAGGCGTTCTGGTACCAGATCCTACCGCAGGCCGACATATAAATACTTCGGTGATTCGGGTGTAAACCGATAGCACGGACCGCATACCGCCCGATCCGTGGTGAGTGATCACACACGATCATACACAGACACACGCACACACCGACACACATCGCTACGTATCAGTCGTTTTCCCCGCGCTCGCCGCCTACGACCTGCCGCTTACGACCTGCCGCCTACGACCTGCCGCTTACGACCTGCCGCCTACGACCTGCCGCCTACGATCTACCCCCTACGACCTGCCTACGGCGTGCCGTCTCCGACCTCGTACGAGAGCACGATTCCGTCGTCGAGCCGCTCGGTATCGACCAGATCGAGCCGCGGGAACGCTTCGGTGAACCCCTCACCGTCGGCGAGCGTCGGCGCGTCACGCCCCCCGATCACCATCGACCCCACATACACGTGAAGCTCGTCGACGAGTCCTGCCGCGAAACACGAGTAGATGACTTCACCGCCGCCCTCGACCATCAGCCGGTCGATGCCCCGCTCTGCCAGCGCGTGGATTCCCGCCACGAGGTCGACGTGGTCCCCGTCGCTCTCGCTCTCACGTTCGGTCCCGCTTCCGCCCTCGACCACGACGACCTCGGCACCGGCGGCCGCAAGCGCCTCGCGTCGCTCGGGGGGCGCCGACGCGGAGACGAGCAGGTAGGTCGTCGCCGCGTCGTCGAGGATCCGGGCGTCGGTCGGCGTCCGTCCGGTCGAGTCGACGACGACGCGGGCGGGGTTGCCCGGGCGGCCGTTCCGGAGCCGTTCGACGCGTCGGTCCTCCTCGTCGAGCGTGAGGTGCGGGTCGTCCGCGAGGACGGTTCCAACCCCGACTAACACCGCGTCCGCGGCCGCCCTGACGCGGTCGACTCGGTCGAAATCCTCCGGTCCCGAGATCCGGAGCTGCTCCCGGCGCCGCGTTGCGAGTTTCCCGTCGACGCTCTGGGCCGCGTTGACGACGACGTGCATACGCGAGGGTCGCGCGGGCGAGGAATGGTCGTTTCGGTCGACTTCCGGGTCTGCCCCTCACTCGGTCGCCCACAGCCCCGCCGCCGCGACCGCCGCCAGCGCGAGCGCCCCGGCGAGCAGCCCGAACGCGGGTCGGAACCCGGACGCGTCGGCGATCGCCCCCACCGTCGCGGGAGCAAGCGCGCCGGCACCCATCAACAGGGTGCGGACGACGCCGAGCCCGCCACCAGCGAGTCGCTCGGGGAGCGCCTCGATCAGGTACACGCCGCGGACCGGGCGGAACCCGTGAGAACCGAGCCCGAACGCGACGACGAGAGCGCCGAGAACGATCGGTCCCGCCCCTGTTTCCCCTCTTGCGAGCGCGACGACGCCGACGAGAGCCGCCGCCGCGAGCGCGAGCGCAGCAACCATCACGGGGAAGCGGCCGAATCGGTCGGAGAGGTCGCCGGAGACGAGTTGGACGAAGGTGACCGCGAACAGCGCGGAGTACAGCAGATTTGCGGTCGCGGTCGACAGCCCGGCCGCTTGCGAGAGATACAGCGGGAGGAAGGCGACGGCCCCGTTGTACGCGAACGAGAAGGCGATCGTCACGATCACGAACGCCGCGAGTCGTCGGTCCTCGAACAACGCGAGGTAGTCGCTCGCGCCCGGCTCCGACCCCTCTCGCTCCGGGCCGCGGTCGGCGTCAGCCGGGAGCCGACCCGGAACGCGGAGGGCAAAGGCTCCCGCAAGCGCGAGCGCGATGACGCCCGTGACGACGAACAGGCCGCGCCAGTCAGCGCCCGGGAGCCGAGAGAGGAACCCGGCGAGCGCGGGCGGCGCGGCGACGAAGAGGGTGACCGCCGCGGGCGCGGCCACCCCGCCGAGCGCGCCGACGGTGTCGTGGGCGCCGAGCGCGCGCCCGGTCCGAACCGGGTACACCCGCGAGAGCAGCCGTATTGCGACCGTTTTGTGCGCGCCCGTCCCCGCGCCGATCACGAGCATCGCCCCCGCCAGCACCGCGAAGGGGGTGTCAAAGAGCAACGCGAGGGAACCGACACCGGCCACGACCGCGCCCAACGCGATCACCCGAACGGCCCCGACGCGGTCGGCGATCGCTCCGCTCGGGAACTGCAGGAGGGCATAGACGGCCATGAAACCCGAGAACGCGGCTCCGACGGCGGCGTTGCTCACCCCGTAGCTCGCCTGCAGGGGCTCGAACAGCGGCGGGAACGCGTACCGAACGAACTTCCCGAGAAACCAGATCAGCGACGTGAGCACGAGTACGTCGTACTCCCTGATCCGGCCGAGGGTCATCGCCCGTTGGTACCTCGGTCACGCTTATAAACGGCCGGGACCGCTCGGTCGCTTCCGGTCGTCGATCGGCAGGTATCCGGTGACAGGACGACTTATAAACGAATACTGCGGCGGCGCGTGCCGCCGAGCGCCCGAAGGGCGCGAGGTGCACGCGCGAGGGAGTCGCTGGCGGCAGAAGCCGCCAGCGACAGGGCGAGAGCGAAGCTCTCGCTTGCAACCGGACGTAGTCCGGTGACAGCGTGGCGCGTAGCGCCACGGGCAGCCGGCGGCGAAGCCGCCGGCGACGAGGCTGGGGAGGCCTGAGGCTGCGGTGCTGTGCGGTTGGGGTGGGACTCAAAGGGGCAGTCGCGATTTCCGCGAGCGTAGCGAGCGGAAAGACGGGAGACGAAGTCTCCCGGAAGGACGAAGCTCGACGACGTAAGCACTGCAGGGAGCGAACGAAGTGAGCGACCGAAGGGCGCAACGAGTCGCACGAGTCGTCGCGGCTGGGGCTTTGGCGGTGTTCACCGCGGAGTCGTCGATCACGTACTACCGAGCGGCTGGGGCTTTGGCGGTGTTCACCGCGGAGTCGTCGATCACGTACTACCGAGCGGCTGGGGCTTTGGCGGTGTTCACCGCGGAGTCGTCGATCACGTACTACCGAGCGGCTGGGGCTTTGGCGGTGTTCACCGCGGAGTCATCGATCACGTACTACCGAGCGGCTGGGGCTTTGGAGGTCTTCACCGCAGAGTCGCCGTCACCCATTTATAAATCTCTCACCGACGGGGCCGACACCGTTTTCTCGTCGACCGGCGATCCACGGACCGTGTCCGATCCAACCGCTCACCACGTCGGAATCACCGTCGCCGATCTGGACCGCGCCGTCGACTTCTACACCGAGACGTTCGGCCTCGACCGTCTCTCGGAGTTCGCGGTCGGCGGCGACGCCTTCGCTGAGGCGGTCGCCGTCGAGGACGCGTCGGCCGAGTTCGCACACCTCGACGCCGACGGCGCGATCGTCGAACTCGTCGCGTACGATCCGACCGGCGAGTCGGGAGACGTCCCCGAACTGAACCGGCCCGGCGCGACCCACCTCGGACTGTCCGTCGACGACGTGGAGGCGTTCTACGCCGACCTCGCTGACGACGTGGAGACGCTGAGCCCGCCGCGAACGACCGAAAGCGGGACGACGATCCTGTTCGTCAGGGACCCGGAGGGGAACCTGATCGAAGTGCTGGACGCCTAACCGGCGCAGGAGCGCCCGGCCGCGCGTCCGGAGAGAACCGATCCGTACCGACCGATCGCCGAGACCGAATCCGGTACGCCGGGTTTTACCTCGACACGAAACGACCCGAGACCATGCAGACGGACCTCCCGCTGGCCGCGGTCTGTGGGCTCTTGATCGCGATCGGCGTCTACGCGTTCCTCACTCCCGACCCGTTCGTCGCGACCGGGACGGCAACGGTGTACGCCGCGGCGAGCTACTTCTACCTCGCGTTCGACACGGCGCTGCTCGGGAGCACCTTCCAGTTCTCCGACTGGCCGGACAGAGCCGGCTACGCAGTCGGCCTGTTCGGGCTGAGCGTCAGCCCACTGGCGGTCGCGGGCTCCTACGCACAACCAGACGCCACGACGCTGCCGTTCGTGATCCTCTTTCTCGGCGCGATCGCGTTCCTGCACCTCGCCGCACAGGCGGACCGTCAGACCGAAATCGCCTGATCGGCACTGCGGTTTCTCGCTTACTTCACCTTCGTCCCCGGCCCGGCGTCCTCGTAGGTGGTGAGGAGGTCGGCCTCCTCGCCGGCGGCGAGCACCATCCCGTTCGACTCGACGCCGAACAGCTCCGCCTTCTCCATGTTCGCGAGCACGACGACCTTCGTTCCGGGCAGGTCGTCCACGTCGTGGAGTTGTTTGAGCCCCGCGACGATCGTCCGGGTCTCCGCGCCGAGGTCGACGCGGAGCTTCAGGAGGTCGTCGGCGCCCTCGATACCCTCCGCCTCCTCGATCCGGCCGATCCGGATGTCCAGTTCCTGGAAGTCGTCGAAGCTGATGCGGTCGTCGCTGAGGGGTTCGATGTCGGTCATGTCGGGTTCGTCAGTGGTGTCGTCGTCCGCTTCGTCGCTGCCGTCGTCCGCCTCGCCGTCGTCGCCGCTCTCCTCGTCCGCTTCGTCGCCGTCCTCCGCCTCGGCGGCGCGCGCCTCCAGCTTCTCGTTGAGCGCCTCGACGCGCTCGTCTTCGATCTGCTCGAACAGCTCCGTCGGCTCCGCGAGGTCGCCGGCGGGGCCCTCGCGGGCCGCCTCGACGGTGGTCTCGTGGACCGAGCCGTCCTCGCCGAGCTGGTCCCAGAGACGCTCGGTCTTCTCGGGTGCGATGGGCTCGAACAGGACCGCGATCGCCTTCGCGATCGCGACGCAGTCGTGGATGACCTGCGCGGCCTCCTCGGGGTCGTCGTCCACGAGCTTCCACGGCTCGCTGCGCTGGATGTACTCGTTGCCGAACCGGGCGAGGTCGGTGACGGCGTCGCCGACCGCGCGCACGGAGTAGTCGTTGACGGCGGCCTCGAAGTCGGCGATCGCCTCCTCGATCCGCTCGGCGACCTCGTCGCTCGTCGCGTCCGCGATGGGCGCGTCGTCGTAGTTGCGGTGGGCGAAGAGCAGCGAGCGGTAGAGGAAGTTGCCGACGGTCCCCACCAGCTCGGTGTTGACGCGGTCGCGGAACTTCTCCCACGAGAAGTCCACGTCCTGCTGGAACCCGCCGTTGGTCGCGAGGTAGTAGCGCAGCGGGTCGGGATGGAACCCCTCGTCGAGGTACTCGTCGGCCCAGACCGCGCGGTCGCGGCTCGTGGAGAAGCCCTTGCCGCCGAGGGTGACGAAGCCGCTCGCCATCACGGCGCGCGGCTCGGTGTGGTCGGTCGCCTCCAGCATCGCGGGCCAGAAGATCGTGTGATGTTGAATGATGTCGCGGCCGATCACGTGGACGATCTCGCCGCCCTCGGGGTGCGCGTCGCTCGCGCCCTCCTTCCACGCGGCCTCCCAGTCGAAGGCGTCGGCGCCGACGCGCTCGGTGTACTGCTTCGTCGAGGAGATATACTCGATCGGGGCGTCGACCCAGACGTATAAGACGAGGTCCTGCGGGTTTTCGCCGGGGTAGTCGATCCCCCAGTCCATGTCGCGGGTGATACACCAGTCTTGGAGCCCCTGCTCGATCCACTCGCGGGGCTGGTTCCGGGCGTTCGAGGTCCCCTCCAGCCGATCGAGGAAGCCGGAGAGGTACTCGGAGAACGCGGAGACTTCGAAGAACTGGTGGGTGCGCTCGCGGTACTCGGCGGGGTTGCCGGTGATCGTCGATTCGGGGTCCTCGACCTCGCCGGGTTCGAGGTGGCGCTGGCACCCCTCGTCGCACTCGTCGCCGCGGGCGTGTGCACCGCAGTAGGGGCAGGTCCCCTCGACGTACCGGTCCGGGAGGAACTGGTCGTCGACGGGGTCGTACGCGACCATGATCTCCTTCTCGTAGAGGTGGCCGCCCTCGTCGAGGTCACGGACGAGCTGTTGGGTCACCGCCGTGTTCGTCTCGTCGTGGGTGTGGCCGTAGTTGTCGAACTCGACGTTGAACTTCGGGAACGTCGCGGCGTACTGCTCGTGCCAGTCGAGCGCGAACTGCTCGGGGGAGACCCCCTCCTGCTCGGCGTTGACCGCGACGGGGGTGCCGTGCATGTCGGAGCCGGAGACGAACGCGGTCTCCTGCCCGAGTCGTTCGAGCGCGCGCCGGTACACGTCGCCGCCGACGTAGGTGCGGAGGTGGCCGATGTGGAGGTCGCCGTTGGCGTACGGCAGTCCACAGGTCACCACCGCCGGATCGTCGGTGGGGAAGTCGTCGTGGCTCATGTGGTGTGTATCGAAGTGTCGTGGATACGGGCCTAAAGCCCGCTGGTTCGGGGCCGTCGGGGGCCGCGCTCAGACCAGCCCGCGAACGATTCGGGCCGCGTCCGCGGCGGTCGGCGCGAGCACGTAGACGATCGGCTCGACGCCGACCGCGCCCGTCTGGTAGAGGACGAGGGTGTCGCTGTCGGCGCTGTCGCCGCCCGAGCGCTCCGCGTCGGCGACCGCATCGACGACCGCCTCCCGGGTCGGTCGCTCGGGGTCGAACTCCACCGTCGGATGGTCGGTGGCGAGCGCCTCGACGGTTCCGGGGGCGTACCGCACGTTCACCGCGCCGCGAGCGGTCGCGCCCGCCTCACGCGCGGCGAGCAGGACCGTCGCGACGTGCTCGCTCACGCCGAACTCGGGCTCGCCCGGGACCATCGCCCGTCCCTTCACGTCGACGAGGCGACCGGGCACGGCCGCCACGTCGTCGACCGTCCGCGCGTCGTCGAGACACTCGGCGACGTTGGCACCGACGTTCGGGATGAGCCCGGCGAACCCGGAGGCGTTCGTCAGGGTGCGGAGCCCGCGCCGGACCGAGGAGAGGACGCGCTCGCGCTCGCGGAGCCCGCTGTCCGGGTCGTGAACGGCGAACTCCACCTCGGCGTCGGCGAGCGCGGGCATCGCCTCCTCGTGGAGGTCCGCGAGGAGGTCGCCCTCCTCCAACCGGCGGATCAGCACCTCGATCTCGGCGAGGGCTGCGACCGGTGTCATCTCCCCCGTCGCGAGCCCCTCGCCCACGCGCTCGACGAGTTCGCGAACGCGCTCATCGGCGACGATCCGGTCGTGGCGGGCCACGTCGCCGTGGGCGTACTTCGAGACCGCGGACTGCGAGATGCCGAGCGCGTCGGCGACCTCGTGCTGGGTGAAGCCGCGCTCGCGGAGGTCCTCCGCCAGCATCGAGCGCACCGTCGGGAGGAACTCGTCGACGACGACCTCCTCGATGAACCTCACGACTCGTGCTCCGCCGCCTGGTTCTCGTCACTGTGAAACTCCGGATCGGAGCCGATTCGGGAGGCCTGCGGGCCGTCCTGGTCCTGATACTTCGAGCCGCGTTCGACGCCATACGGGCGTTTTGCGGGCGATTTGAGCTCCGTGAAGATGAGCTGTGAGACGCGCATCCCGGGCGTGAGCGCGACGGGCGCGGTGCCGAGGTTCGACAGTTCGAGCGTGATCTGCCCCTTGTACCCCGGATCGACGATCCCCGCGGTGGCGTGGATGACGATCGCGAGCCGCCCGAGCGAGGACCGGCCTTGCACGGTCGCGAGCAGGTCCGGCGGGATCTCGACGCGCTCCGTGGTGGTCCCGAGCACGAAGTCGCCCGGGTGGAGGATGAACTCCTCGCCCTCGGGGACGCGCGTCTCCGTGACGTAGTCGCCGACCTCGTCGGCCTCGGTTGGGTGGATACAGGGAATGTTCGTGCGCTGGAACTCCAGGAAGCGCTCGCCGAGCCGCAGGTCGACGCTCGCGGGCTGGACCTGCTGGTCGACGTCGTCGAGGGGTTCGACGACGAGGTCCCCCTCCGCGAGGCGGTCGAGGATGTCCGCGTCCGACAGGATCATGTCGGGAGAGGGACCCCGACCGGGTTAAAAACTCTCGAATTCGGGGGCGTCCCTCACACCGCTGCGAGCAGGAGCCCGAACACCGCGAGGACGCCCGCGACTGTCCCCGCGATCCCTCGGTCGAGGTCGTGGTAGGCTTCCAGCCCGCCGACGACCACGACCCACTGGACCGAGATCACGACCGCGGAGGCCACCAGAAGCGGCCCCTGCATCGTCGAGATGGCCGCGACGATCTCGGTCGCGATCGACTCCATCGTGGTCCCCTCGACCGTCGTCGTCGCGAGCACGTACCAGATCGCGCCGAGCCCGGCGACCAGCCGAGCCACCTCCGCGGCGATCGCCCACGCCGCGATGGCGAACGAGTCGCCGAGAGAGCCGGATCCCCCAGCGAGGCGCGCCCCGCCGTGGAGCGCGAGCGCGAAGATCGCCCACCAGATCGGCACGCCGATCAGCGCGTAGCCGACGTACTCGCCCGACGCGCTCCGCAGCTCCTCGCCGACATCCACGTCGATCCGCTCCGGCCGGTCGCACTGCTCGACGAAGACCGAGTCGCCGTCCTCGCCGAACGTCTCACAGGTCGACTCCGGCGGATAGTCGGGGTTGTCGACCGTCACCTCGCGGTCGATCGTCGCGTCGAAGGCGGCGCCGAGCGCGACGATTCCGAGGGTCGTTGCGAGGGTGACGAAGACGACGACGCCGACGGTGAGAGCCTGCTTGTCCGGCTTGAGCCATCGGAAACCGGCGCGCGAGCGATCGAGGAGGCCACTGACGAGTCCGGAGAGCGGAGCGAGCGGGGAGGGCATACGCGGGTGATCTGTGAGATCGAACAAATGTCTTGTCCATCGATCACTTCGAGGCCGGGGGACTTCGACTCTTTATAAATCGATCTGCGGTGGCGTCGCCGACGGCTTTGCCGCCGGCTGCCAGAGGGACCTCCGGTCCCTCGCTGGAGTCGGTCGTCCGGAGCAACGCGGAGGACGACTGACGAGGCTGGAGAGGCGTGAGGCGCTGTGCGGGGCGGGGTGGGACTTTGGAGGTGTTCGCCGAGCAGTATTCGATCGCTTTTGACATCCTCCCCGCGCTGAAGCGCGAGGATTCCCACGGCACCGCACCGCTGGGTTGGGATATTTTGGTTTACGACGTTACCTGTTCTTGAGGTGCGAACGCATCTGTTTCCTTGTCAAACAACAACGTCGATGGCTGTGCCAACCAGCCGTTACTCCTATTCACCGAGAGATTCGGTAAACAACGGCTGGGGCTTTGGAAGTGTCACCATCTATCTCCCGCCAATCGTCTATATACGCCCAACTGGCCCCGTTGAAATAATATTTTTCAAGGGATTATCATTGAAATACCCGGTCGCTTAAGAGTGCTTATTGCTCGGAGTAGATTCGACATAGGGTGTCGCTGATCCTCTATTTAACTTTTGACTTAACAGTTGTCCGTCGCCGCCTTACAGCGATTCTCTATAGCCACTGCCATCCGAGACCATGTATCACGATAACAGCCAGCACCCCAAAAGCCGCCAGACCCACCATGTAGAGAATCATTATAACTCCCATTTGTTTCGTTGTCATCTCACCTTCAAGCATATCTAAAATCCCCATGAGACTATATAACAAGCTGACTTGATAAATCCTCATAGATTTATCTCTTCCTGACATGTTATGAATTTCATAACAAATAATCTGGTAACGTATGCAGCTACCTCGGAGCGAAGTGCAGTGTATTTGTCGGGTGATCTGTCGTTTCGCGGTCTGTACTGAGCGATTGAGCGTGACACTATCGCCCACGGTGGGTTTCAACAGGGCTGTCCAACTGGTTCGTCCCGATCGCTCTCACTTATTAGTACCGGCCAACCGAACCGTCACGCAATGAGCCGTAACGACGAGGTCGCCGCCCTCCTCGAGGAGTTCGCCGACCTGCTCGAAGCGACAGGCGTCGAGTACAAGCCGACCGCCTACCGCCGCGCCGCGGAGAACGTCCGCGAACACACCGCGCCGATCGAGAACCTCGCCGGGGAGGGAGAGGACGCGGTCGCCGAGATCGACCGCGTGGGCGACGCCATCGCGTCGAAGATCGTCGAGTACTTCGAGACGGGATCGATCGAGGAGCTGGAGGCGCTCCGCTCGGAGCTCCCCGCCGACATCGGGGCGCTGACCGCGGTCGAGGGCGTCGGTCCGAAGACGGTCGGCAGCCTCTACGAGGCGCTCGGGATCACGACGCTCGACGAACTAGAGGCGGCAGCCGAGGCAGAACAGATCCGCGAGGTCTCCGGCTTCGGCGCGAAGACAGAGGAGAACATCCTCGACAACATCCCGTTCGCGCGCGAGGCCCGGAAGCGCACCCGCCTCGGCGACGCGCGCCCGGTCGCCGACGCCGCCCTGTCGTACCTCGACGACCTCGACGCGGTCGCGTCGGTCGAGGTGTGCGGCTCGATCCGGCGCTGGAAAGACACCATCGGCGACATCGATCTGCTCGTCGCCAGCGACGCGCGCGAGCCCATCGTCGAGGCGTTCACCGAGTGGCCCGAGGCCGACGCGACGATCGAGGCCGGCACCGGGAAGGCGAGCGTTCGCGCGAGCGGCACCCGGGTGGACCTCCGAATCGTCGACGGCGAGGAGTTCGGCGCCGCGCTCCAGTACTTCACCGGCTCGCGCGCCCACAACGTCGCGGTGCGCAACCGCGCGATCGACCGCGGCCTGAAGCTCAACGAGTACGGCCTCTTCGACATCTCCGACGTCGACGACCCCGACGCGGGCCAGCGGGTCGGCGAGCGCGTCGCGGGCGAGACCGAGGACGGCGTCTACGAGGCGCTCGACATGGATCCCGTGCCGCCCGAACTCCGGGAGAACAACGGCGAGGTCGCGGCGGCCGCGGCGGGCGAGCTTCCCAACCTCGTCGAGACCAAAGACCTGCGCGGCGACCTCCACACCCACACCGACTGGTCGGACGGCGGGTTCTCGATCGCGGAGATGATCGAGGCGGCCGCGGAGCGCGGGTACGACGCGCACGCGGTCACCGACCACGCCGCCGGCCCGGGGATCTTCGGCAACACGGGGCTCGACGAGGCCGAGATCGCGGCGCAGGCGGATGCGGTCGCCGACGCGATTGACGCGGTCGACGGAGCGGTCTGGGCCGGCGAGGGCGGAGCCGGCGAGAGCGGAGCCGGCGAGCCTACCGACGCCGACATCGAGGTGTTCCACGGGATCGAGGCCAACATCGACGCGGAGGGAGAGATCACCACCGACGACGACACCCTCGCCGACCTCGATATCGTCGTCGCCTCGCCGCACTCCGCGCTGGGACAGGACCCCGACGCCGCCACGGAGCGGCTGATCCGGGCGGTCGAACACCCGTATGTCGATATCCTCGGCCACCCGACCGGCCGGATCATCAACAGCCGCCCGGGCATCGCGCCCGACGTGGCGGCCGTGGTCGAGGCGGCCGCGGCCGCCGGCACCGCGATCGAGGTGAACGCGAACCCGGCCCGCCTCGACGCCGACGGCGACATGGTCCGGGCTGCGATCGACGCGGGCGCGACGATCGCGGTCAACACCGACGCGCACGCGCCCCGTGAGCTCGACAACGCCCGGTACGGGGTCCACACCGCCCGGCGCGGCTGGGCCGAGACGGCGGACGTGCTCAACGCGCGCTCCCCCGACGAGATCCGGGCGTTCCTCGACGGCTGATGCCGACCGACGACCGCGCGGCCGCCGATGACGAACCCCCGCGCGTCCTCCTCGACGCGATGTGCGGGAAGCTCGCGACGTATCTCCGGATGTGCGGCTACGACGCCGCCTACGCGCTCGACCGCGGGGTCGAGGCGGACGACCAGGTTCTGGCGCTGGCCGCGGCCGAGGCTCGGACCCTGATCACCCGCGATCGCGAACTCGCCGCCCGGACCGGGGACGCGGTCCTCCTCACCGAGCGCGACGTGCTCGACCAGCTTCGCGAGGTCGCCGCCGCGGGCTCCCCCGTCGCGCTCGTCGACGAGCCGACGCGCTGTGGCGCCTGTAACGGGCGAGTCGATCGGGTGTCGGCCTCGGACAGCGCCGACCCCGACGACCGCCCCGAGTACGTGCCCGACGACGTGGGGACGGCGGGGGCGCCCGAGTCCGAACCCGACACCGCCGACACCCGCCCCGCGTGGCGCTGTCGCGACTGCGGGCGCTGGTTCTGGAAGGGGAGCCACTGGGAGTCGATCGCGGAGCGACTCGACGGGATCTGAGACCTCGACCGCCACCGAACGAAACCGGTTTGCCCGCGACCCGCCTACGCCTCCTGCATGGACCGCGAGCAGGCCGTCGCCCGGCTGGAGACCCTCGTCGACCGCGTCGAACGCGAGACCATGCCGGTCCCCGTCCGCGAGGTGTGGGCCTTCGGCGACGTCGCACTGGGACTCGATCCGGTCGAGCGGCTCGACGTGTACCTCACCAAGGACGTGATCATGGGCGGCGATAGCGACGCGGCCGCCAACTTCGCGGCCGAGTACGGCGTGAAGGGCGTCGGCACCTCGGTACACGCCGAGTGGGCCGAGGCGCACCCTGACCGCGTGCGCACGAGCGACAACGGGTACGCCGCCCCCGAGAAGTGCCTCGCGGCCGAACTGGTCGACGACAGCGAGGCGCGGAGCGCCTCTGGCAGTCGGGCGAAGCCCGACGACAGCGAGCCGATCCACCTCGAAGTGTGTAACGCGAGCTTCGAGGACAACGTGCGCCAGCGCCTGAAGGGGGCGCTCGCCCGCGACGCCTACGAGGAGGTGCTCGACCCGCGGGGCGTCTGCCTGTGGGTCGATGGCACCCGCGACGAGGAGGCGTTCGACCGACTCCGCGAGGCCTCCCTCGCGATGCCGACGCTCTCCGCCGCGCTCGGCATGCTCGGCGCCGACGAGAACGTAGCCAACGAGGCCGCCGAGACCCTCAAGCGACGGCGGGCCGAACAGGAGGGGGCGTCGGTGCGCGGCGACATGGTCTGACTCGGATCGGGGCTCGCGGGCCGCCACCGATTCAAGAGGCTTGAAGTACCCCTCCGGAAAAGTTTGCGCCATGCAGACGCTGCTTTTGAACGCCGACGACGTCGACGAGAACGCCCGCATGGACCGCGTCATCGACGCGGTCCGCGGCGCGTTCACGGCCTACGAGCGCGGCAACGCCAAGATGCCGGCGAAGTCGTACATCGACCTGCCCGAGTACAACGGCGACTTCCGCTCGATGCCCGCCTACCTCGACGTACGCACCGAGGACACCGCCGAGGACGCCGGCTGGGACGCAGCCGGGATCAAGTGGGTGAACGTCCACACCGACAACCCCGCCGACCACGACCTCCCGACCGTGATGGGGACGATGATCTACTCCGACCCCGAGACGGCGTTCCCGCTGGCGATCCTCGACGGCACGACGCTCACGATGAAACGCACCGGCGCGGCGGCCGCGGTCGCCACCGACGAGCTGGCGGTCCCGGACGCGACCTCGCTCGGGATCGTCGGCGCCGGCGTTCAGTCGTACACCCAACTGGAGGCGATCGCCGCGGTGCGCGACATCGACGAGGTCGTGATCAGCGATCTCGACGAGGAGCGCGTCGCCGACTTCATCGACGCCTTCGAGGGCCGCTTCGACGTCCGCGCCGGCTCCATCGCGGAGGCCGGCCACTGCGACGTGCTCTCGACGGTGACGCCCGTCGAGTCCCCCATCGTCGGCCCCGACGACGTGGGCGACCACACCCACGTCAACGCGATGGGCGCGGACGCCGAGGGCAAACACGAACTCGCCGACGACCTCCTGTTGAACGCGACCGTCGTCATCGACGACCACGAGCAGTGTACCCACTCCGGCGAGATCAACGTCCCCTACGCCGCAGGGCTTCTGACCGACGACGACATCTACGGCGAGATCGGCGAGATCGTCGTCGGCAACCGTCCGGGTCGGACCGGGACCGGGAGCGAGGGCGACAATGCCGGGAGCGGCGCCGGCATCGACGGCGTCACCGTCTTCGACTCCACCGGCCTCGCGATCCAGGACGTGGCGGCCGCCCGCGTCGTCTACGAGCAGGCCGACGACAACGACAACGGCTATCCGTTCGACCTCCTCGGGCTCGGGGAGTAGCGCGGCGCTCTCGTCTCTCCGCTTCCCGTCCTCCCCGCTCCCCGCCCGGCCGGTTTTTTGTCGCCCGCGCTCGTAGGGCGTCCGTGCAACTCGTCAGCGTCGCGGCGCTCGCGGAGAACCGAGCCATCGGCAGGGACGGCGAGGTGCCGTGGCCCCACATCGAGGCCGACGTTCGGCAGTACCGCGAGCGCGTCGCGGGCTCGCCCGTCATCCTCGGCCGCCGCACCTTCGACTCGATGCGCGACCACCTCCCCGGCTCTCGCCAGATCGTCGTGAGCCGGAGCGTCGAGTCCGTCGACGTTCCGACCGCGGTCGTCGCCGACGGGGTCGACTCGGCGCTCGAACGCGCGGCGGAGATCCTCGACGAGGGAGATAGCGACGCCGACGACACCGACGCCGCTGACGACACCGTCTACGTCCTCGGCGGCGGCGGGATCTACGAGCTGTTCCAGCCCCACCTCGACCGGATGGTACTCAGCCACGTCACGGGGAGCTACGAGGGCGACACGTTCTACCCGGCGTGGGACTCAGCGGAGTGGACCGTCGCCGCCGAGACCGCCTACGACCGGTTCACACTCCGCGAGTGGGTCCGGAGCGGCGGCGCCGCCTGACCGCGATCAGCGCTCGCCGTCGATGTCGCCGTCGGCGCCGCTGCTCCGACGCAGTCGTCGCTTTACGGAAAATTCGAGGCGAAAGCCTCGCCCTTCAGGGCGGGGATGAAGCCGACCAACAGTATTCAACCGCCGACGATGGCATAGACGGGGTTTCCAACGCAATCATTAACCCGTCCGACCGTGATAGTATGCATAGATGGTGAAGAGTACCCGTCACGCGAAATACGAACTCTACTACCACATAGTGTTCGTGCCGAAATATCGGCGTTCGCACCTGACGGGGAAGACGAAGGAACGTCTCGAATCCATCTTCGCGGAAATCTGTGAGGACAAGGGCCTCGAACTGGCCGAGTCCGAGGTCATGCCCGACCACGTACACCTGTTCATCGGGAGTCCACCGAAGAACGCCCCGTCGCTCATCGTCAACTGGGTGAAGGGCATCTCCGCCCGCAAGTACAACCAGCGGTACGACGACCGCGTGAAGTGGACTCGTTCGTACTACGTCGGAACAGCGGGAAGCGCCTCGAAGGGCGCTGTCGAACAGTACATCGCTGAACAGGAGGGTGACGACGAATGAAGCGTGCCAACACTTTTGAGGTCGTGCCACAGACCGAGAACGACAAAGAGTGCCTCCTACGGCTACTCGATGCATCCGCTTCTCTGTGGAACGAACTGACCTACGAACGTCGTCAGAACTACTTCGGTGACGGCGACGTGTGGGACACTTCCGAGTACCGAGGACGCTACAACGGCGTCGTCGGAAGCGCGACTGTTCAACAGGTCACGCGCAAGAACAGCGAAGCGTGGCGGTCGTTCTTCGCCCTCAAGGAGAAAGGCGAGTACGCCAACCCACCGTCGTACTGGGGCAACGAGGAGGACGGACGCGAACTCCGTACCTACATCCGATGCAACCAGTACACGATTGAGTGGGGGAAACGTAGCCGTCTCGAAATCCCTGTCGGGCAAGAACTGAAAGACGAATACGGACTCGGCTACCACGAACGACTCCGCCTCGAAGTCCGAGGCAACCCGAAGTGGGACGGCAAACAGGGTCGTCTGGAACTTGAGTACGACGAGGTTAGCGACACGTTCAGGGCTTTTCAACCAGTCACCGTACCTGATTCTCGACTGGATTCACCACTGGCTTCGGAAGAAGCCGCCCTCGACGTTGGAGCGAACAATCTCGTCGCGTGTTCCACGACTACTGGGAACCAGTACCTCTACGACGGTCGTGAGTTGTTCGGACGGTTCCGCGAGACGACAGACGAAATCGCCCGCCTACAGTCGAAACTCCGAGAGGGTCGCTACTCCTCGAATCGGATTCGACGGCTGTACCGACAGCGGACGAAGCGTCGTGACCATGCACAGAACGCGCTGGTGCGCGACCTCGTTGAACGGCTGTACGATGAGGGCGTGGCGACGGTGTACGTGGGCGACCTGACAGACGTGCTGGAAGCGCATTGGTCGGTCAGGGTGAACGAGAAGACGCACAACTTCTGGGCGTTCAAGAAGTTCATCCACCGTCTCGCGTGCGTCTGTGAGGAGTACGGCATCAGCCTCGAAACCGAGTCGGAAGCGTGGACGAGTCAGACGTGTCCCGAGTGTGGCGACCACGAGAAGACGGTTCGCCACGAGGATACGCTGACGTGTCCATGTGGCTTCGAGGGGCACGCCGACCTCACGGCGTCAGAGACGTTCCTTCGGGAAAACAGCAATTGCGAAATCAGGCCGATGGCACGGCCCGTGCGATTCGAGTGGGACGACCACGACTGGTCGGGGAAACTATACCCTCACGAAAGTCCCAAAGAAGTGCGCACGAACCCGCAAGTTGCCTCCGTGGGTCGGTAGCCGAACCCTCAACGGAGGAATCCTCGCGCTTTAGCGCGGGGAGGATGTCAACGCCACTCCGACGACAAACACCGTCGCGGCGGTAACCAGCCCGGAGACGAGCGCGCCGCGCGGACTCGTCGTTCCCGTCGCCAGCGTGGTCGCCGAGGCGCCTCCGCCCGCGACCGCGGCGCCGCCCGCGATCCCGCCGAGCCCGATACAACAGAGGCTGAGCAGTCCGACCAGCGACAGCGATCCGAGGATTCCGTCACCGCTCACGGCGCCTCACTCACCCTCGTCGCTCTCGTCGGAATCGGGAGTACCCACGTCGACGCGTGTCGCGAACCCGAACCGCGGCTTGGCGTCGACGACCTCGACGGTCACCGTCTCGCCGACATCGGCGTCGGAGACGAAAATCGAGTACCCCTCGACGTACGCGATCCCGTCGCCCTCGTCGCCGCGCTCCTCGACCGTCACCTCGATCCGGTCGCCGGCTGCAACGGGGGCGGTGTTCAGCCCCTTGGCGACGAGGTACACCTCCGAGGAGGAGTCGCGCGAGGCCGGCGGCGAGACCGTCCGGAGGTACTCGAACTCCGCGCGGACGTCCTCGCGGAACGCGTCCAGATCCTCGCCCTGGAACACCTTCACGACGAAGTCGCCGCCGGGGGCGAGCAGCTCCTCGGCCACGTCGAACGCCTGCCGCGCGAGGTGGACCGACCGGGCGTGATCGAGGGCGTATTCGCCGGTCATGTTCGGCGCCATGTCCGAGATCACCACGTCCGCGCCGCGCTCGCCGATCGCCTCGCGCAGGTAGTGGCGGGTGCGCTCCTCGGTCATGTCGCCGCGGATCGTCTCCACGTCGTGGTCGTCGAGGTCGTCGATGCGCTGGAGGTCGACGCCGACGACGGTCCCCGACTCTCCCACCTCCTCGGCGGCGACCTGCAGCCAGCCGCCGGGCGCGGCGCCGAGGTCGACGACGGTGTCGCCGCGCTCGAACAGGTTCGCCTCCTCGTCGATCTGTTTCAGCTTGTAGGCCGACCGGGCGCGGTACCCCTGCTGTTTCGACTTGTTGTAGTACTCGTCCTTTCCACTCATTGCCCCGTCGTAGATCGTCCGGCCGTTTATCGGCGTCGTTCGCCGGTTCACTCGGCGTCGGCGCTGCCACCGCCGGCCGGGCAGCGACCGCGCAAACGGCCCGTCTCGACTTCGTCGCGTTCGCTGTCGACGGCGAACCCCAAATCGATGTAAAATCCCTTCAGTTCCGGATCGAACTCGGCGGTGACGACCGCACTCTCGGCGTCGCGCTCGGCGCGCCGCACCGTCTCGGCGACGAGCGCGGAGCCGATCCCTCGGCCGCGACGCGCCCGCCGGACGGCCACGGCGTCGACGTGAACTCGGTCCGACTCGGGCCGCGTCGCGACCAGCGCGCCGACGACCGCGTCCGTTCTTTTAAACCGGGCGACGAGTGCGTCGCCCGCGTCGATCGCGGCGTCGACGGTCTCGGCGTCGGTCTCCAGCATGGCGGCGTCGAGCACGCGGAGAATATCGAGGCGGTCGTCGGGTGAGGCCGTCCCGATTTCGATATTGTCCGGCGAGTCGGGCGAGTCGGACGGGTCGCCCTCCCCGCTCACGCGCCGCCGCCCGTCGATCCGCCCTTGATAAGCCTGAGCAGCCGGACCGATTCGGCGTCGACGAGGCGGTCGCCAGGAACCGGCGAGCCGTCGACCAGCGCCGACGCCTCCTGAGGATGGTAGCCGGCCTCGCGAATGAGGTCGGCGTAGGTGGCGTCGTCGGGGAGGTCGTACTCCGCCGTCCCCTCGCCGACGACCTCGACGGTGACATGCATCGACGACCTACCCGTCCAGCTCCTCGCGGAGCAGCCCGTTCACCTCGCCCGGGTCGGCGCTCCCGCCCGTCGCCTGCATCACCTGTCCGACGAGGAAGTTGATCGCGCCCTCGTCGCCGTCGTGGTAGTCGCTCACGGCGTCGGGGTTGTCGTCGATGGCGGCCGTGACCGCGGCCGCGACCTCGCCGGAGTCGGCGACGCCGAGCCCCTCGCGCTCGATGACGGTCTCGGGGTCCTCGCCCGCGTCGAGCATCTCACGGAGGACGATCTCCTCGGCGTTTTTCACCGTGAGCTCGTCGGCCGCGACTAACTCGATCAGGCGTTTGAACTCGTCGAGGCGGTCCTCCACGTCCGTAATCGACATCTCCCGGTAGTTGAGCTCGCCGAGGAGGTTGTCGGCGACCCACGTCGCGGCGAGTTCGGGGTCGAACTGCTCGGCCACGTCCTCGAAGAAGTCGGCCACCGCCTTCGTCGAGGTGAGCTTCGAGGCCGATTCGCGGTCGAGCCCGTACTCCTCGCGGAAGCGCTCGCGGCGGGCGTCGGGCAGCTCCGGGATCGGAATCTGCGATTTCCAGTCCGACACCTCCAGCGCGGGGAGGTCGGCCTCCCGGAAGTACCGGTAATCCTTCTCGGCCTCCTTCGAGCGCATGGAGACGGTGACGCCGCGCGCCTCGTCCCAGTGGCGCGTCTCCTGTTCGATCTCGCGGCCGCGCCGGAGGACGTTCTCCTGCCGGGTGACCTCGTACGCGAGCGCCTGCTCTGCGCCCTTGTGACTGGAGATGTTCTTCACCTCGGCGCGGTTCACGTCGGCGAGGGCGTCGTCGCTGATCGTCCCGTCGGCGGCGACCTCGCTCTCGGGGACCAAGGAGACGTTGGCGTCGACGCGCAGGCTCCCGTCGCGGGTCGGGTCGAAGACGCCGAGGTACTCCAACACCTCTTCCAGCTTCGCCAAAAAGGCGCGAGTCTCGGCCGGTGACCGGAAATCCGGTTCGGTGACGATCTCCATCAGGGGCGTCCCGGCGCGGTTGTAGTTCACCAGGGTGTGGGTGGCGGTCTCGATCGAGCCGCCGGCGTGCTGGAGGCTCCCGGGGTCCTCTTCGAGATGCGCGCGGGTGATTCCGATGGTTCGGGGCTCGCTGTCGACGCGGACCTCAAGCTCGCCGGACTGGCAGATCGGGGCGTCGTACTGGGTGAGCTGGAAGTTCTTCGGGAGATCGGGGTAGTAGTAGTTCTTCCGGTGGAACGTCGTCGTCTCGGGGATGTCGGCGTCGATCGCCTTGCCGATCTTCACGGCGGCCTCGACGGCGCCCTCGTTGAGGACCGGCAGCGCGCCCGGCAGCCCGAGGCAAGTCGGGCACGTGCGCGTGTTCGGCTCCTCGTCCTCTTCGGGCTCCGTCGAGCAGCCGCAGAAGATCTTCGTGTCGGTCTCGAGCTGGACGTGAACCTCCAGCCCGATCACGACCGTCCGCTCCTCCGTCGCGGCCTGAGTACTCATTACCGACCCGTTGCGGGCGGGTCACCTAAATCGTGTCGGGACCGATACGATGCGTGTTTTATTGGTGGATCTGGATGGATTCTCGTGTTCGCGGTTCCTCTCTCCGTCGTCGCCGTCGGTGACGCCGAGAACCTTTCCAAAGCCCCAGCCGCTTGCTTATAAATCGTCGACGACGGACCGACGGCGAACACCGCCAAAGCCCCAGCCTCGCCGCGGTGACTCCGCGTAGGTCACAGCACGTGGGTCACGGTTCCGCGTGGGTCACGGCGTCGTCCTCGCTCCGGTCGTCGTCTTCGAGGAGCGTTGCTAAACCCTTATCAGCGCGCGGGTGGGAGGAACGGCCGTATGAGCGATCTCCCGGACGACTTCGACTGCACCCTCACCAACTGGGAGTACATCTACGGGCTCTGCCGCAACGTCTCCAACGCGGTGAAGCGCGCCGACTTCGAGCCGGACGTGGTCGTCGCGCTGGCGCGCGGCGGCTGGTTCGCCGGGCGATGCATCTGCGACTTCCTCGGGCTCAACGACCTCACGAGCCTGAAGATGGAACACTACGTCGGCGCCGCCGAGAAGAGCGACGAGCCCCAGATCCGCTACCCGATGCCGGAGGGAAGCGTCGAGGGGAAAGACGTCCTGATCATCGACGACATCGCGGACACCGGCGGCTCGATCCGCCGCGCCGAGGAGTACGTCGACGACCGGGACGCGGGCGAGGTCCGGACCGCCACGCTCCAACTGCTCGGTACCTCCGAGTTCCAGCCCGACTTCGTCGGCGAACGGCTCGAACAGTGGACGTGGGTCGTCTACCCGTGGAACTTCCTCGAAGACATGATCGACCTCACCGAGGGCGCGATGGAGCGCGCCGACCAGACGGTCTTTGACCGGGAGGACGTTCGGCACTACCTCGACGAGTTCCACGGCATCGGCCGCATCGAGATGGAGGTCGCCCAGGCCGGCCGCCTCGACGAGGTGCTCGACGAGATGGTCCGCCGCGACGTGGCCGACCGCGCCGGCGAGAACGCCTGGACGCTCGCCGAGTAGCGCCCCGCGATGAACGCGGACGACGAATCGGATCCGAACGACGACAGCTCCGACGCCGGTCCCGCGCTCGACGCCCTCCTCGACGCTTACGCGCTGAAAGACGAGCGGCGCACGGGCTGGCAGCTCCGCGGCGTCGACGCCCCCGAGTCGGTCGCCGCGCACACGTGGGGCGTCGCGTACCTCGTGTTGGCCCTCGGCGACCAGTTCCGGGAGGGCCTGCCCGGCCTCGACCTCGACCGCGCGCTCCGGCTCGCCGTCGTCCACGACGTGGCGGAGGCCGAGACCGGCGACGCCGCGACGCGCGCCGATTCGACGGCGGACTCGGTGGACGCCGCCGCCAAAGAGGCGGCCGAGCGCGCGGCGATGGAAGACCTCGCGGGCGCGCTCCCAGACCGTATTCGCGACGCGTGGGAGGACTACGAGGCCCGCGAGTCGCCCGAGGCGATACTCGTCAAGGAGTGTGACCTGCTCGACGTCTGCCTACAGGCGGTGCTCTACGAACGCGGCGGCCGGTACGACCCCGCCGGCGGCGACCCGGGAGCGTTCCGCGAGTACGACGACCTCGACGAATTCTTCGCGACGACCGAACCCCGCCTTCAAACCGAGACCGGTCGGGAGCTGTTCGCCCGGCTCCGCGAGCGGTACCGGACCGCTCGCGACGAGCCGTAGCCCGTCGGGGCCCTCCGTCAGGGTCGCTTCGAGTACGACAGTTGTCGAACTTCAAAAACGACGACTGTAGGGACTCTACCGCCGGATCGGCGGCGAAGATAGCAAGAACGTTAACGACCGAGCCCGTTCTGAAGAGTGAGAGCTTTCACCACGCATGTCCGAGAACACTGATCTGATCATCGTCGGCGGGGGGATAAGCGGGGCGTCGCTTCTGTACACGGTGGCGAAGTTCACCGACATCGATGACGTGACGCTGATCGAAAAAGAGCGGGAGATCGCCGCGATCAACTCCCACCGGACGAACAACTCCCAGACGCTGCACTTCGGCGACATCGAGACGAACTACACCCTCGAAAAGGCCGAGGAGGTCAAGGAGGGCGCCGAGCTGCTGGCGGGCTACCTCGAAGGGACCGACCCGGACCGGGAGATGCACAGCAAGCGCAGCAAGATGGTCCTCGGCGTCGGCGACGAGGAGGCCGCCAAGCTGGAAGAGCGCTACCATCAAAACGGATTCGGCGACCTCTACCCGAAGCTCCGAGAGATCGGCCGCGAGGAGATCGAGGAGCTAGAGCCGAAGGTCGTCGAGGGCCGCGACCCGACCACGGCGCTCAAGGCGCTCCAGACACCGGACGGCTATGTCGTCGACTACGGCGCGGTCGCGAAGTCGTTCGTCGACGCCGCCCGCGAGGAGGACGGTGTCGGCGTCCACCTCGGCACCGCGGTCGAGAACGTCGACGAGGGGTACGACGGGTTCACGGTCGAGACCGACGACGGCGACTTCGAGGCCGACGCGGTCGTCGTCGCCGCCGGCTCCCACAGCCTCCAGTTCGCCAAGGAGATGGGGTACGGCGAGCACATGTCGCTGCTTCCGGTCGCGGGGAGCTTCTTCCTCGCCGACGACCTGTTGAACGGGAAGGTGTACACGCTGCAGATGAAGAAGCTCCCGTTCGCGGCGGTCCACGGCGACGCCGACGTGCACGACGGCGGAGTCACGCGCTTCGGCCCCACCGCGAAGCTCGTCCCCGCACTCGAACGCGGCCGACTCTCCACCGTGAGCGACTTTGCCGACGTGTTCGGCTTCTCGCCGGCGTCGGTCCTGAGCTACGTCAACATCCTCTCGGACCGCATCCTCTTCCCCTACGTCGTGCGCAACCTCGTGTACGACATCCCCGAGATCGGCAAGCGCGCGTTCCTCCCGGACGTCCAGAAGGTCGTGCCGAGCGTCGACGTCGACGACATCGAGCGCGCGAAGGGGTACGGCGGCGTGCGCCCGCAGATCGTCAATACGGAGACCAAGGAGCTCGACATGGGCGAGGCGAAGATCACCGGCGACGGGGTTCTGTTCAACATCACGCCCTCGCCGGGCGCGTCGACCGCGCTGAAGAACGCGATGACCGACGTACACACGGTTCTCGACTTCTTCGACGAGGACCACGAGTTCGACGAGGCGGCGTTCCGCGAGGCGACGATCGAGAACTTCCCACGGGTCGACGCCGACGCGGAGGCAGGCGCTGAGACCGAGGACGACGGCGCCGACGATCACGCTACCGCCGAAGCCGACGACTGACTCGGCCGGCGACTGTCCCGGTCGACGACTACATCGGTCGACGACTGCACTCGCTGTCGCGAGTTACGGAAAATTCGAGGCGAAAGCCTCGCCCTTCAGGGCGGGGATGAAGCCGACCAACAGTATTCAACCGCCGACGATGGCATAGACGGGGTTTCCAACGCAATCATTAACCCGTCCGACCGTGATAGTATGCATAGATGGTGAAGAGTACCCGTCACGCGAAATACGAACTCTACTACCACATAGTGTTCGTGCCGAAATATCGGCGTTCGCACCTGACGGGGAAGACGAAGGAACGTCTCGAATCCATCTTCGCGGAAATCTGTGAGGACAAGGGCCTCGAACTGGCCGAGTCCGAGGTCATGCCCGACCACGTACACCTGTTCATCGGGAGTCCACCGAAGAACGCCCCGTCGCTCATCGTCAACTGGGTGAAGGGCATCTCCGCCCGCAAGTACAACCAGCGGTACGACGACCGCGTGAAGTGGACTCGTTCGTACTACGTCGGAACAGCGGGAAGCGCCTCGAAGGGCGCTGTCGAACAGTACATCGCTGAACAGGAGGGTGACGACGAATGAAGCGTGCCAACACTTTTGAGGTCGTGCCACAGACCGAGAACGACAAAGAGTGCCTCCTACGGCTACTCGATGCATCCGCTTCTCTGTGGAACGAACTGACCTACGAACGTCGTCAGAACTACTTCGGTGACGGCGACGTGTGGGACACTTCCGAGTACCGAGGACGCTACAACGGCGTCGTCGGAAGCGCGACTGTTCAACAGGTCACGCGCAAGAACAGCGAAGCGTGGCGGTCGTTCTTCGCCCTCAAGGAGAAAGGCGAGTACGCCAACCCACCGTCGTACTGGGGCAACGAGGAGGACGGACGCGAACTCCGTACCTACATCCGATGCAACCAGTACACGATTGAGTGGGGGAAACGTAGCCGTCTCGAAATCCCTGTCGGGCAAGAACTGAAAGACGAATACGGACTCGGCTACCACGAACGACTCCGCCTCGAAGTCCGAGGCAACCCGAAGTGGGACGGCAAACAGGGTCGTCTGGAACTTGAGTACGACGAGGTTAGCGACACGTTCAGGGCTTTTCAACCAGTCACCGTACCTGATTCTCGACTGGATTCACCACTGGCTTCGGAAGAAGCCGCCCTCGACGTTGGAGCGAACAATCTCGTCGCGTGTTCCACGACTACTGGGAACCAGTACCTCTACGACGGTCGTGAGTTGTTCGGACGGTTCCGCGAGACGACAGACGAAATCGCCCGCCTACAGTCGAAACTCCGAGAGGGTCGCTACTCCTCGAATCGGATTCGACGGCTGTACCGACAGCGGACGAAGCGTCGTGACCATGCACAGAACGCGCTGGTGCGCGACCTCGTTGAACGGCTGTACGATGAGGGCGTGGCGACGGTGTACGTGGGCGACCTGACAGACGTGCTGGAAGCGCATTGGTCGGTCAGGGTGAACGAGAAGACGCACAACTTCTGGGCGTTCAAGAAGTTCATCCACCGTCTCGCGTGCGTCTGTGAGGAGTACGGCATCAGCCTCGAAACCGAGTCGGAAGCGTGGACGAGTCAGACGTGTCCCGAGTGTGGCGACCACGAGAAGACGGTTCGCCACGAGGATACGCTGACGTGTCCATGTGGCTTCGAGGGGCACGCCGACCTCACGGCGTCAGAGACGTTCCTTCGGGAAAACAGCAATTGCGAAATCAGGCCGATGGCACGGCCCGTGCGATTCGAGTGGGACGACCACGACTGGTCGGGGAAACTATACCCTCACGAAAGTCCCAAAGAAGTGCGCACGAACCCGCAAGTTGCCTCCGTGGGTCGGTAGCCGAACCCTCAACGGAGGAATCCTCGCGCTTTAGCGCGGGGAGGATGTCAAGCTTGCTTCGTCTCCCCGACCTCCCGCTCGAACGCCTCCGTGAGCACGCGGATCGCCCGCCGCTTCGTCCCGTCGGGGACGAACACGAAGGGGATCGGCACGTCGAACGCGCGGTCGCCGTACAGCCCCCAATCGCCGACGGACCGCGTCGTCCCGCCGTACGCGATGGGGATGTCCTCCAGTTCGTCGGGGTCGTAGGCCGGCACGTACGACCGGTCGATCCACACCTCGTGGACCGGCACGTCGAGGGCGTCGGCGAGGAGTCGTTCCAGCCGATCGTCGCCCTCGGTGAGCCACGCCGTGAACTCGTCGAGGGCTTCGCCGCCGTCCCCGCCGAGGTCGCCGTCGAGGTCTCGGCCCACCCGGTCGGCGAGCGCGATCCGGTGTTTCCAGCAGGTGGCCGGGAAGCGCCGCCCCCGGAAGCGATCGTACATCGACGC
This sequence comes from Halorubrum lacusprofundi ATCC 49239, assembly GCF_000022205.1. Lineage (NCBI taxonomy): Archaea > Methanobacteriati > Methanobacteriota > Halobacteria > Halobacteriales > Haloferacaceae > Halorubrum > Halorubrum lacusprofundi. The sequence continues at coordinate 443,980 of NC_012029.1, read as the reverse complement.
CAGCGTCGAATCGGGGCGATCGCGGGCGGCGATCCGGAGGCGCTCAAGCACCGCATTGTCGTCGAGCTCTCGGGAGAGCACGCCGTTGACCGTAACCGGGCTCTCGCCGGTCTCGGCGGCGTATTCGCCGAGCATCGCCTGGAGGAGCCGGTTCGCGTACACCGACTTGTGGTGCTGGGTGACCCACATGTACAGCGCGATCCGCCCTTCGAGGTAGTTGCCGATGGTCGAGAGCGCCTTCTCGGTGAGCGCCAGGCCCTCCTCGGGGTGAGCGGTGTAGGCGTCGACCATACGGTCGACGTCGAAGCTCAACACGCCGGCACCGGTCATGTAGTTGTCCCGAGTGATGTAGTCGAGCCGGTCCACGTCGATGGGTGAGTGGAGCAGCTGGGCGCCGACCCCGTACTGCCACGGTTCGCCGCGCTCGTACGCGAGGCTGTAGCCGAGCACGTACGCGCACACCTCGAAGGGGTCGACATCGAACGCCCGGAGCGCGTCGCCGTACTCCTCGACGATAATCACGCAGCCGAGTAGCTCGTGCGGGTTCGCCGAGCGGAGCGGGGCGCCGCCGACGCCGGCCGCGTCGAAGGCGTCGACTAAGCCCGTCTCCGCGACGCGCTCCCGGAGTACCCCCTCGTCGAGGAACCCCTCGGAGAGGTGCGAGAAGGGCGGATGGCCCACGTCGTGGAGCAGGCAGGCGCACTCTAAGGTGCGCTGGATCTCTTCCAGTTCGTCGACGGTCGCCTCCCGTGCGAAGTACGACTGCTGTCGGAGGTTCTCGAAGACGGTTCGGCCGAGGTGGTAGACGCCCAGCGAGTGCTCGAACCGGGTGTGATTCGCGCCCGGGTACACGAGGTGCGTCGCCGAGAGCTGGCGGACGTACCGCAGCCGCTGGAACGGCCGGGTGTCGACGACGCCCTCGACGAGCGCGTCCGGGAGCTCGACGTAGCCGTGGACGGGATCTTTGATCTGGGTGGTGGGCATTAGTTGTGGACATGACACCGCCCCGCGAAGTGCCTCTTTCGGTCCTTCCCCGGCGCGATTCAGCTTGTTCTCCTCCCGAAACGCCCCGAGTCCGACCTTATATATAGCGAGCGCGGCGATCCCCACGTATGGTATCGGACGCCGCCGACGGGCCGGGCGATCGGGCGGACAGGACCGGCGACCGGCCGGACGCCGCCGCCCGGACCGGCTCCCCGCTCGTCGATCGGTGGCTCGCACTCGACCGCGGCTGGCAGGCGCTCGTGCTCGGGCTCGCCGTCGTCGCCGCCCACGTCGCGGGACAGGTCGCGGGCGTCTTCTGATGGGAGTCATCTCTGCCGCTCGACCGTACCTCCCCGGAATCGCCTTTCTGGCCGTCGGCGCGATCCTCTCGCACCTCATCGCCGGCGCGGTCGACGGGCTCCAACCACTCGTCGTCGCGGTCGGAATCGGCGCGCTCGTCGGTAACACCGCGGGGACGCCGGACGCAGCGGAGCCCGGCGTCGGCGTCGACAAGCTCTTCTTGGAGACCGGAATCGTCCTGCTCGGCGCGGCGGTCGTCATCGAAGAGTTCCTCGCCGCGGGGCCGACCGTGCTCGGGCTCGTCGTCGTCGCGGTCGGCGGCGGACTCCTGCTCGCGGAGGCGATCGCTCGGGGTCTGTTCCGGCTCGACGGGACGACGCCCTCGCTTTTGGCCGCGGGCGCGAGTATCTGCGGCGTCTCCGCGGTCGTCGCGATCGGGCGCGTGCTCGACGCGCGGGGGTCAGCGATCACGTTCGCGGCGGCGACCGTCCTCCTCTTTGACGCCGTCACGCTCGTCGCGTTCCCGATCGCCGGCGAGTGGCTCGGACTCACCGGCCGCCAGTTCGGCGTCTGGGCCGGCGTGAGCATGTTCTCGACCGGCCCCGTCGCGGCCGCGGGGTTCGCGCACTCGACGGAGGCGGGCCAGTGGGCGACCGTGACGAAGCTCGCGCGCAACTCCCTTCTGGGGGGCGTCGCGATCGCCTACTCGCTCGCGTACACCGCGCGGTCGGCGACCGAGCCCGGCGTGCGGCGGCTGTGGGCGGAGTTCCCGAAGTTCCTGCTCGGGTTCCTCGCGGTCGCGGCGGTCGCGAACAGCGGGCTCCTCTCGCCGGCCGCGCTGGAGTCGATCGGACGGGTGTCGGACGCGCTCTTCACGCTGGCGTTCGTCGGCCTCGGGCTCTCGATCCGGCTCCGGGAGATGCGCGAGGTCGGCGGGGCCGCCGTCGGCGCGGTCCTCGTCCACCTGCTCGTCGTGAGCGCGCTCGCGCTCGCGGCGGTGCGGTGGCTGCTGTAGCTCCCCTTTCACTCCTTATAAGTAGCGAGCGGGCGCACTCCGGGTATGAGCACCATCGGCTTTATCGGCGGCAGCGGCATCTACGAGGCGCTGCCCCTGAACGACGTGCGCGAGGTCGAGTACGACACGCCCTACGGCGAGCCCAGCGACGCGATCACGATCGGCGAGTTCGGGGACACGGGGAAGGAAGTGGCCTTCCTCCCGCGGCACGGCTCGAACCACGGCGTCTCGCCCACCGACCTCCCCTACCGCGCGAACATGTACGCTCTTAAAAAGGCGGGCGTCACGCACATCTTCGCGTCGAACGCGGTGGGGAGCCTGAAAGCGGAACTGGAGCCCGGCACGCTCGTCGTTCCCGATCAGATCTACGACCGGACGAAGCACCGCGACCTCTCCTTTTACGGCGACGGCGTCGTCGTCCACCAGCCGTTCGCGGACCCGTACAGCCCCGAGCTGGTCGATCACCTCACCGAGGCCGCGGAGTCGGCCGTCGGCGGCGACGGGGAGGGTGACACCGCCGACGACACGAACGTCGTGAAGGGCGGCACCTACGTCTGCATCGAGGGCCCGCAGTACTCGACGCGTGCGGAGTCGGAGTTTTACAAGAGTCAAGGGTGGGACCTGGTCGGCATGACCGCGATCCCGGAGGCGAAGCTCGCCCGCGAGGCGGAGATCGCGTACGCGACGATCGCCGGCGTCACCGACTACGACGTGTGGAAGGCGGACAGCGAGGTGACGCTCGCGGAGGTACTGGAGAACGCCGAACAGAATCAGAAGGCGATCAAAGCCGCCGTCGAGGAGGCCGTGCGGACGCTCCCGGACGGCTTGGAGTGCGACGCCCACACATCGCTCGAAGGCACCGTCAACACGCCTACTGAAGCGATCCCGGAGGACACCCGCGAGCGCGTCGAGCCGCTGCTGGGCGACTACTTATAAACCGTCCGCGGGGCGTCGAACACCTCGAACGCCTCGAACACCCCCAAACATCGGAACGGCAGAGAGACGGGAACACGATTATACCGATTCACCGCCCATATTCACCCATGAGTCTCTCGCTCGACGCTGACCAACTCGACCGGTACTCCAGACACGTGATCATGGACGAGGTCGGCCCGGAGGGGCAAAAGCGCCTCCTCGACGGACGCGCGCTCGTGGTCGGCGCCGGCGGGCTCGGCGCGCCGGTCATCCAGTACCTCGCGGCCGCGGGCGTCGGCACAATCGGGATCGTCGACGGCGACGTGGTCGAGCGCTCGAACCTCCAGCGGCAGGTGATCCACGGCGACGCCGACGTGGGCGAGCCGAAGGTCGAGTCGGCGGCGCGGTACGTCGACCGGCTCAATCCCGACATCGACGTGGAGACGTACGAGACGCGGCTCGACGAGGGGAACGTCCGCGACCTGCTCGCCGGCTACGACCTCGTCGTCGACTGCGCGGACAACTTCCGGACTCGATACGTTGTCAACGACGCCGCCCGGATCGAGGGGCTTCCCGTGGTCCACGGCGCGATCTACAAGTTCGAGGGGCAGGCGACGACGCTCGTTCCCGACGGCCCCTGTTACCGGTGTCTGTTCCCGGAGGCGCCGGAACCGGGGACGGTGCCCGACTGTGCGACGACCGGCGTGCTCGGTGTGTTGCCTGGGACGGTCGGGTGCATTCAAGCCACCGAGGCGATCAAACTCCTGCTCGACACGGGTGAGACGCTCGACGGGCGCGTGCTCTTCTACGACGCGATGGACATGACCTTCGAATCCGTGCCGTACCGGCGCAACCCCGACTGCCCGGTCTGTGGCGACGACGGCATCGAGACGATCGAGGGGATCGACTACTCGGGCGGGTGTCGCGTCGACGCGGACTGATTCACAGCGACCGGTTCGTCATCGCCGCCCCCGCGGTCCCGTCGGACCCGTCGTCGACGAAGCCGGAGCGGACGCACCAGCGGCAGTACTGGTAGCCCGTCCGGTTCGCCGCGCCGCAGTGCCGACAGACGACCGTCTCGCCGTCGGTGTCGAGCGGGGGCGGGTCGCCCGTCGGCTCCGACTCTCCCGCGTTCACCGTGAAGTCCGTCGCGCCGTCGCGGGGCGGGTCCGGGCCGGGCTCGGGCTCGCGGTCGGGCCCACGGTCGCTGTCCCGCTCTAACTCGGCCGTCGAGTCCTCGGGAACCTCGCGCGCCGACCCGAGGAAGTCGGCCGGATCGCGGTCCCCGCGCGTGAACAGCCACGCGAACGCGAGATTGATCAAGGCCACCGCGCCGAGGATCGCGACGACCGGGGCGATGTCTGCTCCCGTCATATGCCGTGTGTTAGCACGCAAAGGATATAGGGGCAACGGTGGTGTGGAGAGAGACGCGTTCCCCGGGCACTCTTAGGGACGCCAGTCGAAGGCGAACGCGTATGAAGGAGACAGTTCACACCGACGCGGCCCCCGCGGCGGTCGGCGCGTACAGTCAGGCGACGACGAACGGCGACCTCGTGTTCACAGCTGGCCAGATCCCGCTGACGCCGGACGGCGACCTCCTCGACGACGCGTCGATCGCCGAACAGACCGAGCAGGCCCTCGACAACCTCGTGGCCGTGCTCGACGAGGCGGGCGCAGATCCGGCGGACGTGCTCAAAACGACCGTCTTCCTCGCCGACATCGACGACTTCGACGAGATGAACGAGACGTACGCGGGCTACTTCGAGGAATCGCCGCCCGCCCGGTCGGCCGTGCAGGCCGGCGCGCTCCCGAAGGGCGTCGGCGTCGAGATCGAGGCCGTCGCCGTCGCCGAGTAGATGGCCGACGGGGCCAATGGGGCCGACAGGGCCGACGAACAAGAGAGGGACGGGAACGAAGGGACCGCGGGCTCGCCCGGTGTCTCGGCGACCCGTCCGGCGAGGGCGCGATCCGCCGCCCTGTGGGGACTTGTCGGCGGGTTCGCGTTCCTCGTGCTCGCGCAGGGGTACCTGCTCGTCGACGGCGATCTCCCCTTCGGGTACGTCGGGCTGTTCGCGCTCGCGGGAACGATCGTCGTCGCGTCCGGCGGGATCGCGTACGCGACCGAGTACCGACTCCACGCGAAAAGAAGGACTTAACAGTCCCACCGAATTATCTCAGACCGAGCCAGGATGGCCGAGTGGTAAGGCGCACGCCTGGAAAGCGTGTTCCCTTCTGGGATCGGGGGTTCAAATCCCTCTCCTGGCGTTTTTGTTGTCGCAACAACGAACGAGGAGCGGAGCGACGAGTGAGTTCTGCGACAGCAAAAGCACCAGCGGATTTGAACCAGGGAGTGACGCGAGCGGAGCGAGCGGAACGACTGGGGCTCAACTCCCTTCGTCTGGCGCTTTTTGAGGATCTCGCACTCATAGCCCGGCGCAGCGGTGCCATTCGGTCACGTCACAGACGTTTCGATACACCGACACAAGACTCATTAGTATGGGTAGTGTTGACATGGATGACGATGCCAGACACGAAAGCAGGTCGCGAGCGGAAAGGGAGAAACAAGCGCCGGCAGTTAGAGAGCCGCCTCAACCGACGTGAGCTCGACGCCGCCGACGAACCACCGGAACCGACGCTCGACGAGATCGACTCGCAGTACCTCACCGGGAGCGACGAGCGCGACCGGTGACCGCTCGCGGGCGACCGCACGTTTCCGTTCTCGTTCGGTAATTCACACCGAAACACCGATAGCGACGTCGCAAAAGCGACATCCGACAGCGACATCCGACAGCGACGTTCGACAATAACACGCTCGACAGTAGCGGCTCGCAACGCCTCGAACGGACACTCATCGATCGGCGCAAATGAATATATAAACGACCCGCATGGGGGTATACAATCGTGATAAAGTTGCATGCTAACTATACACACAAATGTCGTTCGAAAGCCGCGGAGTCTGGCGGTTTTTGGCCTGTTCGTGTACGGTTCCGCGATCTCGATCGAACAGCAATCAACGACACATTTATATAGAATCACAATCAATCAAACGTTGTATGAGCCAGCGAATGCAGCAGGGTCAGCCGATGATCATCATGGGCGACGACGCCCAGCGCGTCAAGGACAAGGACGCACAGGAGTACAACATCTCCGCGGCGCGCGGCGTCGCCGAATCCGTACGTTCGACGCTCGGGCCGAAAGGGATGGACAAGATGCTCGTCGACTCGACGGGCGGCGTCACCATCACGAACGATGGCGTCACCATCCTGCAGACGATGGACATCGACAACCCGACCGCCGAGATGATCGTCGAAGTCGCCCAGACTCAGGAGGACGAGGCCGGCGACGGCACGACGAGCGCGGTCGCGATCGCGGGCGAGCTCCTGAAGAACGCCGAGGACCTTCTCGAACAGGATATTCACCCGACGGCCGTCATCAAGGGCTTCAACCTCGCGAGCGAGTACGCCCGCGAGCAGGTCGACGAGGTCGCCACACAGGTCGACCCCGACGACACCGAGACCCTGAAAAGCGTCGCCGAGACGTCGATGACCGGCAAGGGCGCGGAGCTCGATAAGGACACCCTCGCTGACCTCGTCGTCCGCGCGATTCAGGGCGTCACCGTCGAGGCCGACGACGGCTCGCACGTCGTCGATCTGGCGAACCTCAACATCGAGACGCGCACCGGCCGCGCGGCCGGACAGTCCCGCCTGCTCTCGGGTGCCGTCATCGACAAGGACCCGGTCCACGAGGACATGCCGACCGACTTCGAGGACGCGAACGTCCTCCTCCTCAACGACCCGATCGAGGTCGAGGAGGCCGACGTTGACACCGCCGTCAACGTCGAGTCGCCCGACCAGCTCCAGCGCTTCCTCGATCAGGAAGAAGAGCAGCTCCGCGACAAAGTCGACAAAATCGTCGAATCTGGCGCCGACGTGGTCTTCTGTCAGAAGGGGATCGACGACCTCGCCCAGCACTACCTCGCGAAGGAGGGCATCCTCGCCGTCCGCCGGACGAAGAAGTCCGACCTGACCTTCCTCAAGAACGTCCTCGGCGCGCCCATCGTCAGCGACCTCGATTCGCTCACCGCCGACGACCTCGCGATCGGTACGGTCAGCCGTGACACCGAGGAGGGGCTGTTCTACGTCGAGGGCGAGGACGCCCACGGCGTCACCCTCCTGCTGTACGGCACCACCGAGCACGTCGTCGACGAGCTCGAACGCGGCATCCAGGACGCCATCGACGTGGTCTCGACGACCGTCTCCGACGGGCGGACGCTCCCCGGCGGCGGCGCCATCGAGGTCGAGCTCGCGAGCCGTCTGCGCGACTACGCCGACACCGTCTCGGGCCGCGAGCAGCTCGCCGTCGAGGCGTTCGCCGACTCGCTCGAACTGATCCCCCGCGTGCTCGCCGAGAACGCCGGGCTCGACGCCATCGACCTGCTCGTCGACCTCCGCGCGGCCCACGAGGCCGGCGACACCGAGGCCGGACTGAACGTCTTCTCCGGCGAAGTCGAGAACACGACCGAGGCCGGCGTCGTCGAGACGGCTCACGCGAAAGAGCAGGCGATCGCCTCCGCCGCCGAGGCCGCGAACCTCGTGCTGAAAATCGACGACATCATCTCTGCGGGCGACCTGTCGACCGGCGGCGACGGCGACGAGGGCGGCGCCCCCGCCGGCGGCATGGGCGGCATGGGCGGTATGGGCGGTGCGATGTAACCACTCGGTAGGTTACGGAAAATTCGAGGCGAAAGCCTCGCCCTTCAGGGCGGGGATGAAGCCGACCAACAGTATTCAACCGCCGACGATGGCATAGACGGGGTTTCCAACGCAATCATTAACCCGTCCGACCGTGATAGTATGCATAGATGGTGAAGAGTACCCGTCACGCGAAATACGAACTCTACTACCACATAGTGTTCGTGCCGAAATATCGGCGTTCGCACCTGACGGGGAAGACGAAGGAACGTCTCGAATCCATCTTCGCGGAAATCTGTGAGGACAAGGGCCTCGAACTGGCCGAGTCCGAGGTCATGCCCGACCACGTACACCTGTTCATCGGGAGTCCACCGAAGAACGCCCCGTCGCTCATCGTCAACTGGGTGAAGGGCATCTCCGCCCGCAAGTACAACCAGCGGTACGACGACCGCGTGAAGTGGACTCGTTCGTACTACGTCGGAACAGCGGGAAGCGCCTCGAAGGGCGCTGTCGAACAGTACATCGCTGAACAGGAGGGTGACGACGAATGAAGCGTGCCAACACTTTTGAGGTCGTGCCACAGACCGAGAACGACAAAGAGTGCCTCCTACGGCTACTCGATGCATCCGCTTCTCTGTGGAACGAACTGACCTACGAACGTCGTCAGAACTACTTCGGTGACGGCGACGTGTGGGACACTCCCGAGTACCGAGGACGCTACAACGGCGTCGTCGGAAGCGCGACTGTTCAACAGGTCACGCGCAAGAACAGCGAAGCGTGGCGGTCGTTCTTCGCCCTCAAGGAGAAAGGCGAGTACGCCAACCCACCGTCGTACTGGGGCAACGAGGAGGACGGACGCGAACTCCGTACCTACATCCGATGCAACCAGTACACGATTGAGTGGGGGAAACGTAGCCGTCTCGAAATCCCTGTCGGGCAAGAACTGAAAGACGAATACGGACTCGGCTACCACGAACGACTCCGCCTCGAAGTCCGAGGCAACCCGAAGTGGGACGGCAAACAGGGTCGTCTGGAACTTGAGTACGACGAGGTTAGCGACACGTTCAGGGCTTTTCAACCAGTCACCGTACCTGATTCTCGACTGGATTCACCACTGGCTTCGGAAGAAGCCGCCCTCGACGTTGGAGCGAACAATCTCGTCGCGTGTTCCACGACTACTGGGAACCAGTACCTCTACGACGGTCGTGAGTTGTTCGGACGGTTCCGCGAGACGACAGACGAAATCGCCCCGCCTACAGTCGAAACTCCGAGAGGGTCGCTACTCCTCGAATCGGATTCGACGGCTGTACCGACAGCGGACGAAGCGTCGTGACCATGCACAGAACGCGCTGGTGCGCGACCTCGTTGAACGGCTGTACGATGAGGGCGTGGCGACGGTGTACGTGGGCGACCTGACAGACGTGCTGGAAGCGCATTGGTCGGTCAGGGTGAACGAGAAGACGCACAACTTCTGGGCGTTCAAGAAGTTCATCCACCGTCTCGCGTGCGTCTGTGAGGAGTACGGCATCAGCCTCGAAACCGAGTCGGAAGCGTGGACGAGTCAGACGTGTCCCGAGTGTGGCGACCACGAGAAGACGGTTCGCCACGAGGATACGCTGACGTGTCCATGTGGCTTCGAGGGGCACGCCGACCTCACGGCGTCAGAGACGTTCCTTCGGGAAAACAGCAATTGCGAAATCAGGCCGATGGCACGGCCCGTGCGATTCGAGTGGGACGACCACGACTGGTCGGGGAAACTATACCCTCACGAAAGTCCCAAAGAAGTGCGCACGAACCCGCAAGTTGCCTCCGTGGGTCGGTAGCCGAACCCTCAACGGAGGAATCCTCGCGCTTTAGCGCGGGGAGGATGTCAATTACACTCTCGAGACGCCTCGTTCCGACCGCGCACCGCAATCGAACACGCACGCTCGCGTTCTCCGGTTTCGTTTTTTTGGCGCTGTTGAAGCCCGTAGCAGTCGGGTCAGTTGTTCCAGCAGCGGTCAGTACAAGAACAGCGACGATCACTTATAAAGAACGAGGCGGTGGCGTCGCCGGTGCGAGGGAGTCGGCCACCCGGAGCAACGCGGAGGGTGGCCGACGAGGCTGGGGAGGTGTGAGGTGCGGAGCGGTGCTGTGCGGGGTGGGGTGGGACTCAAAGGGGCAGCCGGCGAGGACGGCGCAGGCGACGTAAGGACCGCAGGGAACGAGCAGAGCGAGTGACTGAGGACCGCAGCGAGCGTGCGCCGTCCTCGCCGGCTGGGGCTTTGGAGACCTTCACCGTCGATCCGCTGGAAGCCACTTATAAGCGAGCGACTGGGACTTTGGAGAAGTCCACCGCGGGGTTGTCGATCACGACAGCCGCAGCGCTCGTCACTCGCTCACCACAGCCGGGGATCGCTTCGACGACATCGACGTCGCCACTACGCGACTGATACACGAAGAGAAGTCGGTCGGAACCGCAGCGGGCTTACTTGCCCTGCCGGTCGTTGCCGGTGACGCTCGGGCGGGTCTTCTCCGTACCCGTGCCGCGCGTGCGCTGGCCGCGACCCTTGGTGCCGGCGGAGGTGAGCCCGCGGAACGCGCGCCCCTTGTGGTCGTCCGAGGCGATCCAGCCGAGATCGCCGTCGTTCTCGATCGCGGGGTGGTTCGGGTCCACCAGGATCACTTCGTGCCACTTCTGGGAGCCGTCCTCACCGACCCAGTAGGAGTTGAGCACGCGGAGGTTCCGGTACTTGCGCGAGGCGCGCTCCTCCGAGATGCGCTGGATCGACTTGCGGCGCGAGAGCCGGTTGACACCCTGCCGCTTCGAGCGGCGGCCGGCCTTGTGTCGCTGCTTGCGCGAGCCGCCCTTGCGGACGCTCACGCGGGCGACGACGACGCCCTGCTTCGCCTTGTAGCCCAGCTCGCGGGCCTTGTCCAGGCGGGTGGGGCGCTCGATGCGCTCGATGGCGCCCTCGTCGCGCCACTCCTGTTTGCGCTGCCACTGTAGCTCTGCGAGTTTCCCCTCCTTGGGGGACCGCCACGCCTCCTTGATGTGCGAGTAGAAACTTCGTGCCATATGTTGTCCGCGGACGGTTGCGATTCAGCCGCGAAGCGGCCACATGTCGTCTCGTCCCGGGGCGCGGCGTCGACGGCCATCGCGGCGTCGAAGCCGGCTCCGGCGGCGAGTGCCCGCTGTGTCCGCACCAGCGAGTTACCCGTATTTCCCGCGGTTCGCCCTTAACCGCTTCGCAACGGCGGTCGCGTGGGGAATGGTGGCACTCGGCGATCGGTCAGGGTCGGGTGTCGGCGACGTCGTCGACGCCGAAGTGCTCGCGAGATCGACTCGATCGTGTCGTCGTCGTCGTCGAGTCCGTGATCGCGGCGAGCGTCGCGAGTCGGGTCTCGATCCCGAGCCCGACACCGCGTCGTGCGGGCGGCGCTGCGCGGCGCCGTCGCTCACCGGTCGAGGCGGAGCGTCATAAAGAAAAACCGCAAGGAGTCGGCCCGTGAGGGCCGGTGGTTAGCGAGTGTGAAGCGTCGCAGGTGCGTTACTCGTTACGCCGCGTCGCGAGGAGCGCAGCCGCGATGAGGGCGACGAGAGCGACGAGCGCACCGAAGCCGGGCGTGCCGTCTTCGGAGTCGCCGCCGTCGTCACCGCCGTCGGAGCCGTCGGATCCATCGTCGGAGCCGTCGTCACCGTCGTCGGTTCCGTCGTCACCATCGTCGGTGCCGTCGTCACCGTCAGTGACGTTGCCGTCGTCACCATCGTCACCGTCGGTAACGTTACCGTCGTCACCGTCGTCACCGTCGGTCACGTTGCCGTCGTCACCATCGTCGGTACCGTCATCGACTGCTTCGATGACCGTACCGTCGACGGACGGGTTCTCGTCAAGGCCCGTCTGCCGGACCGTGAACGTGTACTCGTCACCGACCGAGGTGTCACTGAAGTCGAATTCAGTCATCCACGTGCCGTCAGCGTTGACACGCACGCCCTCGCTCGTCTCGATGAACGAGGGACTCGTACCAGACGCCGAGCGGAGGCGGACGTTCACTTCAGTACCGGGCGCAACGTTCGAGGTGCCCGAGACGGCCTGACCCTCAGCGTTCGTCACGTTGTAAGGGTCCTGGTCGAACTCGAATTCACGCTCTGCCACGTCGAAGGAAGCGGTCACGCTCTGGTAGTACTCGTTGGTGAGCTCGTTCGTCGAGAGAGCGTCACGGTCCGAGTCAGACGGGTTGAGGAGGCGATCGTCCTGCACGCGGAAGCGTGCGTCGAACGCTTCGCCATCCTCAGCCGACGTGTCGTCGAGGTCGTAGACGACGTAGTAGTTGTTCGTCTCCTCGTCTGCGAAGACCGTCATGTTACCCAGGATGTTGCTCTGCAGTTCAGCGGGATCCTGGTTGGCGGTCGTCGAGGCCTGAGTCTGACGGACACGCAGGCTGAGCGCACCGTCGTTGGTGCCGATACCCGCGCCGGTGTCGGTCACTGCAGTGCCGATACCCGCGCCGGTGTCGGTCACTGCATCGTTAAGCGCGGTGGTCGGGTCGTCGTCGTACTGCGCGAGGAGGCCGGACAGGCCGGACGCCTCGATCTGGTGGATGACGTAGTCGCCCTCGGCGATCGTGCTCGCCTGGGTCACGTTGTCACCCTCAATCTGGGAGTTCAGCTCTTCGAGCCCGTCCTCATCGTCGGCATCTGCTGCGTCGACGATGTCAGTGACGGTGCCTTCAGAGGTCGTCCAGATCTGCTGGTTCGTCGTCGCGCGCTGTTCGAGCACGAGCGTCCCGATCGTGTCGGGATCGTCCAGCGTATCGTCGTAGTCGCTCGACGTACTCACCGAGAGCGTGTAGTCGCCATCGGAGAGGACGTCGGAAATCTGGTTCTGCTGGAAGTTGTCGAGCTCAGCGTCCGTGTCGTCCGGGTTCGCGAGCTCAAAGACCGTCCCGTTACCGGAGCTACCCGCGGCGTAGCTGTTGAACAGGACGTTCACTTCGTCTTCGCCGTTCGAGTCAATCGTGATGTTACCCTGGTAGCCAACATCGTCTTCGTCGCCGACGAGGAGCGTACCAGTTTCAGCGGTACCGTCAAAGGTGACGGTGATGTTCGCGACGTCACCCTGCTGTTCGGTGACGATGCTCTCGCCACCAAGGGTGAGTTCACCCTCGCCGAGCTCGGTCACTTCGATCGAGTCGGTGTCGGAGGCCGTAGTGTCCTCGACGTCGAAGTCGAAGGAGTAGTTGCCGCCGTCAACATCAGTGAAGTTCGCAACGAAGGCTTCGCCGTCCTGGACGTCCTCGATGAGCACCGTGTCATCGTCGCCGTCGTCGAGGCCGGTTGCGCTCTCGTCGTCGAAGATGTTCTCGAGTTCTTCTTCGGAGAGCTCGCTGTCGTCAAGGTCGCCGCTCACTTCAACGTCGAATTCGCTACGCAGCGATGCAACGTCGACGTCGATCTTCTCGTCGTTGTTCGCTTCATCCTCAGCAAACTCTGCCGAGAGGTCCTGCGTGAGAACTTGCGCCTCAGCGATGTCGGATACACCAAGAACCATCCTGAACTCTCCGTCAGTACCAGCGCCGGCCGTTCCGGCTGCTAGGAGCCCGTTAGACGTCCGAAGGACGTATTCGGCTTCACCACGGAGACGATCCGTTTCGATGGAGATCGTCCGATCACCGCTAACGGTGAGGGAGCGGGCTAGTCGCGTGTTGGTCGCGTACCCGTTACCATTGCGGTTAGTGACCTCTCGCACGGTGACCTCGTCACCGGGAGCAACATTGCTGCCACTAAGGTCAACAGTAACTGTCTGACCTTCCCAGAGCTGCGAACCGTCCCAATCACTATCGGTGATGATATCCGCATCAGAATCATCGACAGTGGCGGTACCATCAGCCTGAACGTTATTTAAGCTGGCCTCGAATCCGCTCGTACCGTTGTCGGCGTCAGCCGCCAACACAGCATGGAACTGGATCTCGTCGCCAGCACCGGAAGCGATTCCCTGACTGTCCAGATTGACACCCGTGAAGGTTGTGGGGTCTGCGTCTGTGGTAGCCGAAGTGGGATCGACAACAGTCGAATTATCGTTTCCAGTGATGAAGAGTGAAACTTCATCACCGGCGACCGGAGTGTTAGCCGGGTGCGAGACTGTGAAATCCGCGGAGTTCACATTGTCTTCGGTGAGCGGTGCGTCAAGGCTGACATCCTCAGCGGAGTAAACCTCGAAGTTAGCAATCGTGGAATCCGTTTCAGTGCCTGCACCAACGCTGTAGCTCAGCCGGTTTGTAGTACCGGCGGGACCTTCAACATTGCTGAGGTCGTGCTCGAAGGAGGCAGTGACTGTTGCGACGTCGTCTCCTGCGGTGGTACCTTTGACTTGGAACTCGAGAACGTTCGTGCTCTCGTCAAACTCCGAGCCGAGGAGGTTAACATTACCAGTCGTACTGGGGGAGATGGTTACGTCCTGTAGCGACGGAACAGCTTCCACGTCTGCCGCCTCAGAGAGGTCGACAGTCACGTTGTCGCTGGCATTGTCGCTAATTGTAACCTTTACCTGTACGTCCTGCTCTGACGAGTCGAACCCAGCCGTCACGGGTTCGGCGGCCGCAGAGTCGATGGTACTGTTTGTACCATCAAGGTCGGCTGCTGCCGGAGCAGCAGCGAAACCAATTGCGACCATGGAGACGACCATGATCGCCGCGAAGAAGACCGCACTGGCCTTCTTACGTGTATTATTGTCGTTTGTCATTGTGTGTTGTGTTTCGCATCGACCACAGCAGCTTTCCCGTCACCTTCGATCCACGCCCGATCTTCGTCGCCGCCAACATCATCATCAAATTGCGACCGGACTCGGTTCTCGGTACTTAGTACTGCAGTCATTTGGGTAGGGGTTGCAAGCGAAACATACAGCGGTCAATATAAATGCTTTGTGGGGTATTCATCGTGTGTTAACCCGTAACAACCACGCGAGAAGGCCTGAGGCGGACGATCTCTGTTTAAGCCGGGATTACCGGACAGCGGATCGTGGTATAAAGGCTCGCGATCGAACGGGCTGTGACCGCGATCGACCCCGAACAAATGCCGGATCGCCGCGAATCCGCGTCGGCGATGCTTGCGCGCAGTGGGGACTGGGAACCTCCCTGTGCGTCGACACCGCCCAGCCGCCGGGTATTTAGGGCGGTCGGGGACGTAGATACTCCCGGGTGCGCCCGGACGCGCCACCGCCTCGGGTAGGGGGTCGCGTCCGGCCGCGCCACACGCTCCCTTTCGACGCCGGAACCGCGCGAATTTGCTGCGCGTTCCGGGCGTCGACGGCGACTCCCCCGGTCGCCCGCCCGCGATCGACACCGAGACCCGCAGAGGCACACGCCGCGAACGCGGCCCGCGTGTCGGGTCCGGTCGGATCGGGGGTGACTGCAATACTCCCTGACGAATACTCGGATACTAACACTCATACGTCCGCGCCGGAGACGGAGCGGTATGCCAAAGATCAGCGTCGAGATCCCGGGCGAACTGCTCGACGACCTCGACGGCCACGTCGGCGACGACGGAAAGTTCGTGAACCGCAGCGACGCCGTCCGCGCGTCGATCCGCAAGACCCTCGACGTGCTCGACGAGATCGACGCGCGCCACGACCGACTCGCCGACGAGGCGGCCGAGGGCGCCGCCGACGCCACCGACCGCGACGACCCCGCCGGAGGCGACGATGAGTGAGGGGACGGCTCGGGCCGCCGGCGGCGAGGGGCCGTTCGCGGCCGACCCGCTCGACCGCTCCGCGGTGGCCGCGGTCGGGCTGATCACCCTGTTCGTCGTCGCGCTCGCCACCGCACAGCTCACCGCCGCGAAGGTGATCGCCCTCCCGCTCCCGTTCGCGCTCCCAGTGGTCGGCCCCGAGATCACGCTGCCGGGCGCCGCGCTCGCGTACGCGCTCACGTTCCTCGCGTCCGACTGCTACGCCGAGCTGTACGGCCGCCGCGCCACGCAGGTGGTCGTCAACGTCGCCTTCCTCGCGAACTTCCTCGTGCTCGCGCTCGTCTGGTCCACCCTCGCCGCGCCCGGGATCGACCCCGAGATCGCGGCCGCCTTCGACACCGCGCTCGGCCCCGCGGCCAACGTCGTCGCCGGGAGCCTGCTCGCGTACGTCGTGAGCCAGAACTGGGACGTGGTCGTCTTCCACGCGATCCGCGACCGCACCGGCCGCGGCATGCTGTGGCTGCGCAACATCGCGTCGACCGCCAGCAGTCAGGCCATCGACACCGCGATCTTCGTCGGCGTCGCGTTCTACGCCGCCCCCCTCGTGCTCGGCTCCGGGGACCCGCTCCCGGCGAGCGTCCTCCTCGCGCTCGGCCTCGGCCAGTACCTCCTCAAACTCGCGATCGCCGTCCTCGACACCCCGATCGTCTACCTCGTCGTCGGCGCCGTCCGCGAGTAGTCCCGGAGCCGGACCGCTCCGGTTCGTTCCGATTCGATCCGCCGATTCGTTTTCGTTTTCGTGTTCTTCGTGTTCTTCGTGTTCTACTCGATCGCGAGCGCCCGCGCGGGCGAGGCGGGCAGGTCCGCGGGAACCCGCTCGAACGACTCGCCGGCGTCGCGGGTCCGGTAGAGCCCCTCGTTGTGCACCGCCCACATCGTCCCGTCCGCCCGCCCGCTCGCGAGGACCGCCCGGTACGTTCCCTCGCCGGTCGGGATCCCCCGGTCGTCGAGGCGTTCGAAGCGGGGGCCCGAGTCGGACGCGGCGCTCCGGCCATTCCCTCCGTCTCCCCGATCATCTCCTCGGCCATTTTCCCGATCATCCCCCCGATCGTCTCTCCGACTGTCTCCACCCACAGATCGTCGGTAGAGGTACGCCTCGCCGCGGCTGTGCGCCGCACCCGCTCCCGAGGCCGCGCTCACGAGCGCCGTCTCCGGGTCGCCGGGGTCGACCGCGAGCCCCCAGACGTACCCGTGATCGAGCCCGCGGTCGACGACCCGCCACGAGTCGCCGCGGTCGCCGCTCTCCGCGAATCCGTCGCCCGCGGCCGCGTACACCAGATTCGGCGCGTCCGGGTGGGTCGCGAGCGCGTGGTTGTCCCGACGTGAGCCCTCGGGTCGGTCGACCCACGTTTCCCCGCCGTCCGGCGTCACGACCAGCGCCCCGGCCTCCACGCCCACGAACCACCGCTCCGGGTCGGCCGGACACGGCTCGATCCACCGGACGTGGTGGGTGTCGGGTCGAGGCGGGAACGACCACTCGGACGCGGAGGGGACCTCGGTCAGCCCCCCGATTCGCTCGACGGTCTCGCCGCCGTCCGTCGACCGATACACCCGCGAGGGTTCCGTTCCGATCCAGACGACCTCGGGGTCGTGCGGGCTCGTCGCGACCGCGGTGACCGCCTCGGATCCGGACCCGCCCGGACCGAGGCTCTCGGTGGCGACGCGCTCGAAGGACCCTCCGCCGTCGGTCGAGCGGAACAGCCCCGCGTCGAACGTCCCGGCGAGCACGCGGGCCCCGGCGGACCGGTCTCTCTTGGACCCGTCTCCCCTGCTCTCGTCTCCCCTGCTCTCGTCTCCCCCACTCCCGTCTCCCCCACTCCCGTCGCCGTCGATACACTCGCCGTCGCCGCCCGTCCCACCGGACTCGGTGCCACCCGAAACGACCGAGAGACACTCGACCGCGCGGTCCGCCAGCCGGTGTGAGACCGTCCCCGTCTCGGGGTCGACGATCCGGAGCCCATCGTCGTAGGCCGCGTAAACGCGTGTCTCCATGGTTCGGCGTTCGACGCGCGGCAACAAAAGCCTTCGACGGACGCAAGAGACTTACCCGACGCTCCCGTGAGAACTATACGCATGGATCTCCGCGTGCAGGGGGATGTCCCCCCCGACCCGTTTCTCGGCGCCGCCGACCTGTTCGAGACCGAGTGGTCCCTCGACGACCCGGTTCACGTGAAAGTGCGCGAGGACCCCGACGAGCGGACGTGGGCCGGCCACTACGACGGCTACCACGTCCTGAACGTCTCGAAGCGCGCCGCCACCAGCGCGATGGCCCGCGAGCTCGCCGTCCACGAGCTGTCGCACATGGCCCGCTACGAGGAGGGGCACGCCTCTCACGTCCAGTCGACCGAGGAGGCGCTGTACCTCGGGCTCTCCGGCGAGACGGTGGAGCGCCGCAAGCTCGCGCACTGTTACCAGATCGCGAACCACATGAAGGATATCTACGCCGACGACATCACGCTCTCGGTCGCGCCTGCAGACAAGCTCCTCGGCTTCCTCGAATCGACCCTCGCGGCCGCCGTCGCCGACCGCCCCGAGGTCTCCCGGGACGGCGCCCCGCCGGTCACGGCCGGCGCGGACCCAGAGATCACCGCGGTCAACGCCGCATTCGCGCTCGCCCTCGTCGAGCGCCACGACATCGCCGGCCCGAACCACCGTATCTACGACCTCGCGCGTGCGGCCGGCAGCGACACCGACGCCGTCGACGTCGACGCGTTCAAGGAGCGGTTCCTCGCGCTCGGCCCCGACCCCTCCGAGAGCGACTACCGGAAGGCGCTCGTCGCGGCCGCCCGCGCGTACGCGGTTTAAAAGTCAAAAACGCGCTGAGAGCCGGTTTCGGATCGTGTCGATGAACGACGGAGTCGACAGACCGCGACGGCCGCTTATAAATCGAAATGCGGTCGGCGCGCGCGCCTGTGAGCGCCCATCGGGCGCGAAGAGCACACGCGAGGTCGTCGCGGCTGGGGCTTTGGAGATGTTCATGGTCGGTCCGCTGACAACAACGTATCGGCGATCGACTGGGGCTCTCGATACCTTCACTGCGGAGTCACCGTCAGCCGTTTATAAATAATCGACCGAATCAGCAGAACTCCTCACCGCTTTCCCACTGGTCGCGTCCGACTCTCACTCCGCGTCGTTCGGAGGCGCCTCGGGCTCGCCGCTCGACTCGAGCGCGTCGTCCTCGGCGACCACGTCGGCCGCCTCCGCGCCGTCGAGCACGGTGACCCGCGCGGACATGATCCGGGTGTTGTCCACGCGCTCGATCCGGATCCGGATCTCGTCGAACTCGATCTCCTCGCCCTCCTCGACGAGGCGCCCGGCGCGGTTGAACACGAAGCCGGCGAGCGTCTCGAACTCCTCGCCCTCGGGGAGGTCGATCCCGAGCATCTCGTTGACCTCGTCGATGTTTACCTCGCCCTGCACGACGGCGACGTTGTCTTCTAAGAACTCCACCGGAGCCTCCTCGTCGCCCTCCAAGATCTCGCCGACGATCTCCTCGACCATGTCCTCTAAGGTGATGATCCCCTCCGTGGTCCCGAACTCGTCGATGACGGTGACCATCTGGAGGCGGTTGTCCTGCATCTCCGCGAGCAGCTCGTCCGCGTTCTTCGACTCGGGGACGTGCAGCGTCGGCTTCACGACGCGCTCCAGCGACGGCTCACCCTCGGAGTAGCGCAGTTCGCGGACGAGATCCCGGACGGTCACCACGCCGATGATGTTGTCGAGGTTCCCCTCGTAGACGGGGACGCGCTCGTGGTCCGCTTGGATGCACGTCTCGATCGCCTCCTCGACCGAGGACTCCTTCGCCACCGCGGTGACGTCGAGACGGGGCGTCATCACCTCCTTGGCGATGGTGTTGTTGAATCGGAAGATGCGGTCGAGCATCTCGCGTTCCTCCTCCTCGATGACGCCCTCGCGTTCGCCCGTCTCGATGATGTCTTGGATCTCGTCACGGGTGACGTACGTCGACTCGATGGCGGCCGAGCCACCGATGATCTTGTTGATACCCTTGACGATGTAATCGAAGAGGACGACGAGCGGGTACAACGCGTACTCGGAGAGCTTCAGCGGGCGGGCGATCCGGAGCGCCCACGACTCGGTGTTCTCGACGGCGTACGACTTCGGCGCGCTCTCGCCGAAGATCAACACGAGCGTCGTGATGCCGAACGTCGTCGCCAGCACCGACTCCCCCCGCGAGAGGTAGATCCCGAACAGCGCGGTCGCGATGGAGGTCATCGCCACGTTGACGATGTTGTTGCCGACGAGGATCGTCACCAACAGGCGATGGGGGTTCTGTTTCATGCCGCGGATCGTCTCTGCCCCTTTTACGCCCTCGTCGACGAGGCTGTCGACGCGGTGTTGCGGTAGCGAGAACATCGCGATCTCCGACGAGGAGAAGAACGCCGACAGCCCGATCAAAAAGAGGATCGCGGCGACGCCGAGAGCGAGCACGACGCCGTCGCCGGGCATCGGTATCTGGAGGAGGTCGGCCACCGGCACGCTAGACGACAAGCCCATATTCGTTTGTGTTCCGTCGCCCCGCGATTAAAGCGTTCCCTTCGGATACCCGCTGTGCCGGCTGAGCATCGAGCACGCACGAGCACTCTCGGTACCCTCAGGCGATCAACGAACACCGAAACGAGCGGTTCGCGGGGTCGCCTCCCCGGAGTACCGCCGTCGACACGATTACCCGTCTCGCCGGCGAACGGCGGGACATGAGCGAATCACCGATCACCCTGTACCGACTGCAGGCGTGTCCCTACTGCGAGCGCGTCGTTCGCATGCTGAACGAACTCGACCTGGAGTACCGGTCGCGGTACGTCGAGCCGATGCACTCCGAGCGCAACGTCGTCAAGCGCGTCTCCGGCGCCCGCAGCGTGCCGGCGATCGTCGACCCCGAGACGGGCGTGACGATGTCCGAGAGCGCGAACATCGTGGAGTACCTGGAGTCCACCTACGCCGAGGGAGGTGCCTGAGATGGTCGACTTCGACGTCGTCTCGCTGCCCGAGACGGACCACGTCGCCGAGGGCGACGCGGCGCCGGATTTCACCCGACCGCTCGTCGGCGAGGAGTACTGGGAGGACCGCGCGCTCAGCGAGGCCGTCGACGGGCCGACGCTCCTGCTGTTCCACCCGATGGACGGCGCCTTTCAGGCGACGTATCTCTACAACACGATCGACGACCACGGCTGGGCCGACGACCTGGACATCCTCGGCGTCTCGATCTCGACACCGTACGCCCACAAGCGCCTGCTCGCCGAGCGCGCCGACGGCGTCCGGATCTTCTCCGACCCCGGCGCGGACGTGATCGATGCGTACGGCCTCGCACACGATATCGACGGCATGACCGGGATCGCCGAGACGCGCCCGGCCGTCTTCCTCCTCGACGCCGACCGCACCGTCGAGTACGCGTGGGTCGCAAGCGAACACCCCGAGTTCCCCGACGCCGAGGCCATCGGCGGCGCGATCGATCGGCTCGTCGACTGATCCGGAGCGGCACTCCCGGCTGTCCGCACGCTATTCCCCCACACGTCACCCTTTTTCGCGACCGTCACGAACGGATTCCCGTGACAAAGGACACTGACACCCTCCGACGAGCGGCCGAGGCGGTCGCCGACGGCGACCTCGTGGTCTACCCGACGGAGACGGTGTACGGGCTCGGCGGCGACGCCCTCGATCCCACTGCCGTCGAACGGGTGTTCGATTTAAAAGGGCGGGAGCGTTCGAACCCGCTCTCGCTCGGCGTCCCGAGCGTCGACGCCGCGCTCCGCTACACGAAGCCCACCGAGTTCGCGGTCGCGTTCGCCCGGGCGTTCCTCCCCGGCCCAGTAACCGTGGTCGTCGAGCGCGGCGACCCGGTCCCGGACGCGCTCACCGCCGGGAGCGACCGCGTCGGCGTGCGCGTTCCCGACCATCCGATCGCCCGCGACCTGCTTCGTGAGACCGGACCGCTCACCGCGACGAGCGCGAACGTCTCCGGGCGCGGGAGCGTCACGCACCCCGACGACCTCGACGACCGGATCCGCGAAGGCGTCGCGGTCGTCATCGACGACGGCGAGACGCCCGGCACCGAGAGCACCGTGGTCGACCCCGACGCGAGGACGATTCACCGTCGCGGCGCGATGGCCGGCGCGATCGAGGCGTGGCTGGACGATCCGCCGGTATAGGGAGGAGGAACCAATACGAACCCGCAGAAATACGGCGCCGTTAGACCGACAGCTCGCCCTTCGCTTTGATCACATCGAGCTCCTCGGCGTCGACCGTGTCGACGTCGAGCCAGTGGGGGACGTACTCGCGTTTGTCGTAGGCCTCGCGCTCGTCTTCGGTGCCGACGGTACACCAGAGCTGGGGTTCGTCCGGGCCGTGCCAGCCGCCCTGGACGTTAATTCCGAAACACACCAGCTCCTCGCCGTCGTACTCGATCACCGCGTCCCGCCGGATCCCGGGGTCGCCGCGAATGATGAGGTGTTGCATACTCGGTCGTTTGCGGCTTCTGTGCTTAATCGCTTCGGTACGACGGATCCGTGGCCTCGAAAACCGATGAGAGTGCTTCGACAAATCCATGTGAGACGACACCACACGTTCGACCGAAGCGGCAGGTTAGGCTGACCGAACCCGCGTTTAGCAGGACCATAACCAACGGGCCGACGTCTCTCCGATCGGTATGGATCCTGCGACTGTGCAGCAACGAAGTGACCAAATCCTCGACGGGATCGCCTCGGTCGTGGTCAGCGAGCGATCGACGCTGAAGACGGTTCTCGTCGGGTTGCTCTCCGACGGCCACATCCTGCTCGAGGACGTCCCGGGAACCGGAAAGACGCTCACGGCTCGGTCGTTCGCGAACGCGGTCGACGTCTCCTTTTCGCGGGTCCAGTTCACCCCCGACCTGTTACCGTCTGACGTCATCGGCTCGAACGTCTTCGACGAGAAAACACAGAGCTTCGAGTTCCAGCCCGGGCCCGTGTTCGCGAACGTCGTGCTCGCGGACGAGATCAACCGAGCCCCGCCGAAGACCCAGGCGGCGCTCCTCGAGGCGATGGAGGAGGGCCAGGTCACCGTCGACGGCGAGACCCATCCCCTCCCCGACCCGTTCGTCGTCATCGCCACGCAGAACCCCGTCGAGATGGAGGGGACCTTCGAACTCCCGGCCGCCCAGAAAGACCGATTCATCGTCAAGACCAGCCTCGGCTACCCCGACCGAGCCGGCGAGCTCGAACTGATCGACCGCCGCGCGGGCCGCCAGGCCTCCTCGCCATCGGTCCGGACGGTCTGCTCGCTTGACACGCTCACTCAGCTCCGGCGCGCTCCGGAGTCGATCCGCGTGGAGGACGGCGTTCGGCAGTACCTCGTCGACGTCGCCCGCGCGACGCGAACGGACGAGCGCGTGAACACGGGCGTGTCGCCGCGGGGTATCCAGCGGTTCTTCGAGGTCGTGAGAACCCACGCCGCGCTCATGGGTCGGAGCTACGCGACGCCAGACGACGTGAAGGCGATGGCGCCGCCCGCGTTGTCCCACCGGATAGTGGTGACCCCCGACGCGCGCGTCTCGGGCGTCTCGACGACGGAGATCGTCGACGATATTCTCTCGGAGATACCGATGCCGCAGCTGCGGGCCTGAGCGTTACGACTGCACCCCCCCATCGTTCCCGGCCGACCCGCCAACCGGCGAGCGCGGACTATCGATTGGAGCCGAGGACCAGAACCACGCTGCCGACGATGAGCGCGACGAGCGCGCCGAACGGGAGGCCGTCGATGTCGAGACGGGCCACCCCGAGTACGACCACGACGGCGCCCGCGCCCACGCTCGCGGCGACTCCCACGTGAGCGAGTTCGGCCCGAACGGTCCTCGCACCGCGCTGACCGCCGATCTGTCCACCGACGGACACGGCGTTCTCGGCCGCGTCCCGCGCGACGATCGTCGCGAGCGCCGCGAGCAGGAGCGCGGTGGTGCCCACCCCCTGTGTCACCCCCGTCACGAGCACGCCGAGGAACACGAAGCCGGCGCCGAGATCTATCAGGGCCCGACTCCACCGGAACCGGACCGGCGCAAGCGCCGCGGAGAGCGTCCACATACCCACAATCCCGGGAAGCAACTCGACCCGGTGGGTGACCTGCGGGGACTGCGTGGCCGCCTGTCCCACCGCGACGAGAACGACGAGACCTCCACCGAGCGCGATCAGCGCACCCAGAGCCCGGAGGGCCGTCCCACCGTGACGAACGAGTCGTGCACCGATCCCGAAGGCGAGGGCGCCGCCGACGGCAAGCCGAAGGATCTCCCGCTGGAGGGCCGTGTCGGCGACGAGCGCCACGGCAACGCCGCCGGCAGCGAGGGCAACGACGCTGCTCGTGATCGCCGGTCGGCGAACGAACCGAGCGGTTGCTCCGTCGGGTACCGTCGCCGGTCCCGTCGCATCTGACGCCGTCATCGACCCCACCCCTCGACGGCCGCCATCGCCGCGCCCAGCGGTTGGGTGGGTGTCCAGTCGACGACGGGAATACCGGCGTTCCGTAGCATGCTCAGCCGATGCGTTCGCTCCAGCCGGGCGAGCCGTCCCCCCGCGGTCTCCGTCGTGGTGACGTCCGGACTGACAACCCTGACGGCGGTCCCACCGCTCTCGAACCGCTGGGCGATGCGGGAGGCCTCGTCGTCACACAGCGGCGTGATCAACACGACCTGTGTGTTCGCCCCGATCTCGGCCCGAATTCTGGACAGCTGGGTGTCGACCGGGACGGCCCCGTCGGGCCCGTCGGCCCCATCACCTCTCGTCACCCAACCGCCGTCCGGTCCGTCCCCAGCGACGGATCCGGGCAGAGCTGTTCCGCCCTCACGATCGGTCGTGCGTGCCGTTTCCGGCGGATCCAGCCCGAAGGCCGGATCCGTCGCCAGCCGACGGTGGAACCGGCTGGCGTGATCGGGACCGTTCCGGGTCGGAAGCACGCAAACGTGCCGTCCGAACCCGGCGAGGCCGACCTGGTGATTCGCGTCGAACAGCGCGTCGCCGATTCGGCCGGCGGCGTCGACAGCGAGCGCGACCGCGTGGGGTTCGGTCGCGTCCGCGGCTCGATACGACGCGGGTCGTGCATCCACGCACACCACTACCTCTGCGAGCCGTTCGGTGCGGAACGTCATCGAGGTGAGTTCGCCCGTCCGCGCGTATCGTCGCCAGTCGATCCGGTTCGCGGGGTCCCCGCGCCGGTACTCCTCGACGGAGTGGAACTCGATCCCCTCGCCCCCGTCGTCAGTGACCAGCGGGCCCGGATGGTGACCGGTCTGGGCGCGTAGCGGGACGGTCGGGATCTCCGCTTCGCACTCGAAGGAACTGGCCGCAGTGAGTGAGAGTTCGACCTCTACCGACCCGCTCGCGTCGCGACAGAGCACGGTCGTCGGCTGGAACGCGTGACGACCCGGGCGCGCCCGGAGCTCGTAGCGTATCGTCACCTCACCACCCGGGAGCAGCGCCGTCGCACATCGCGGCGATCCGTCCGAGACCGAGAGCATCGCCGGGGGTCCGTCGACGACTCGGACGTCGGCGAGCGCTGAGTCTCCCTCGTTCGTGATCGTCGTCCGCACGGACACCCACTCCCCGTCCGCCGGCGACGCCGGATCTATTTCCCGTCGGACGGACAGATCGGGGTTGGGAGTCGCGGTGAGACGCGGGTAGGCGACGTACGCGCCGGTGAGAGCGCCGACCAGCAACAACGGAGGCCGTTTCGCGAGGACGCCGATCGCCACCGCGAGAAGCGTGACGGCGGCGATCCCCCGCCAGCGGCCGGTCCACCGAACTGCTGACGGTCGGTTCGTCTCGGACGCCGGTTCGGCTGTGGCCCCGCCGTCGGTTCTGGCCGCGGAGCCCCACCGGGATCCCCCGTCGACTGCGGTTCGTTCGGGACGCTCTGAACCACCGAGACAGCGACGGAGAGCGGCGATATCGGGCGTCACTGGGCTCCCTCCTGCGCTGTCGATCGCTCGTCCGAGCGGCGGTCCGAAGCTCGGTTGGCGTCCCGATCCGCGTCCCGGTCGGTACCCCGGCCCGAGTTCCGAACGGTTGCCGCAGTCAGGTCCTCGTTCCCGTCCCGATCACTACCCCGGACCACCGATCTCTTGCCGGTCGTCTTCGCCAGGATGGCGTCAACGGTACGATCGGCCGGATCGCCGTCACGGGTAACCTCCAAAGCGGAGAGGGTACCGCCCAGGACCCCGCGTCCGGACGCGGAGAGGGAGGATGCGGCGACGGAGTCGTTCGTCCAGGTCCCCTCGTCGACACGACGCTCGGCGTCGGTCCGCGAACAGCCCTCCGCGCGCATCGTCGCGCGGACCGCCGCCTCCCGGAGCCGACGGCG
The DNA here is from genome assembly GCF_000022205.1 of Halorubrum lacusprofundi ATCC 49239. NCBI lineage: Archaea > Methanobacteriati > Methanobacteriota > Halobacteria > Halobacteriales > Haloferacaceae > Halorubrum > Halorubrum lacusprofundi. Next base: position 418,011 of record NC_012029.1, on the reverse strand, counting down.
ACGGTCGGTTGCCGAGCGAGTGGAGCGGAACCGACGCAGTCGTCCACCACCGGCGTGGTCGAACGACGCACCGGGATACGACGCCGTCAGGACGCCCTCGACGGCCGGCGGCGTCGCCTCGCTGACGCCGCGGACGCGCTGTGCCGCCACGAGGAGTAACGCGAGGACGACCGCCAGAAGACCGAACACTGCCAGCACCACGTAATCGCTCCCGAGGGCTTCGATCGCCGCGTCGATCCGGAGCACGCCCTCAGTCTCCGGATCGAAGGCGACGAGCAGTCCGACACCGAGCGTCGCGACCCCCACCAGGAGAAGCAGGACGCGGGCCACTCGACCGAGGCGGGCGAGCAGCCCCCCAGCGCCGATTCGGCGTGTATCCGCATCGCTCGAGTCGGTCGCGGGGTCGCGATCGACGGTTCGGTCGGTCATTTCACGTCGTCCTCCAGCGCGCGGAGCCCGTCGCGAGCCCGGTCGGCCTCCGCGTCGACCGAGCGTCCGCCGTAGTGCACGTGCTCGAACGCGGAGACGATCGACTCGACGGCGTCGCGATCGACGCCTCGAACGCGAGCGAGCGCGCGGCACTCGTCTGGGGTCGTCGTCTCGGGTCGATTCGGGTTCAGCCGGCGTATCAGCTCCACCCAGGCCCGGTCCACGTCGTGTTCGGGGGTCGTTCCGGGCCAGCGTTCAGCCGTCGGTCGCGACTCGGTGGCAGGGGTCGTTCGGGAGTCGCGCCCGAAGAGGTCGGCCAGAAGGTCACGGTACCGATACGCCAGCGCGGCCACCGCCAGAACCGCCGCGATCGGGAGGAGGAGACGGAAGAGTCGACTCAACAGCGCGATCAGGCGATCGAAGAGCGAGCGGTCATCGGTCGCGGATCCCGTGGCGTCGGTGGAACCGCTACCGCCCCCACCGTCGCTCTCCCCGCCTCCGCCCTCGATGGACTCCTGAATCGCGGCCGCGTCGTCCTGGCCTATCGGCAGGCTCTCCCAGTTCGGGTTTATCTCCTCGTCCGGATCGGTCGTCAGGCTCGTCTCCAGCGTCGTTGACGCGACGCTCAGCGACGTGATCGCCAACAGCGCTATCAGCGCCGGTAGGAGTTGTGACCGATTCATAACGCGAGAGACGGTGTGACGGACTGACGGCCGCTACTCGACGACGAATCGATGAGGACCAACTGCATTCACGGAGTGGGCACACCGGAGAGGGTTTAGTATACACACCGTAACAGCCGCGAAGCTCTCACCGTGAGATGATGAACTGTGAGGCGGACGGCCTACCTTGGCCTCCTTCCACGGCCAAAGCCGCGGCTTTCGCCTCGCACGTTGTATAATCGGAGGAGTTCGACCGAACGACTACCCCGAGTAGTAGTACTCGCCGTCGCGCTTCTGTGAGCTGTCGAGCTGCGAGCCCGGCTTGTTGATCCGGGGACGGCCCGTCCGCTCGTCGCGTCGGAAGGTGATGTCCAGGTCCGCGAGGAACTCGTTCATCCCGTCGCGCATCTCCTGCGGCGGCGTGGCGTGCCCGCGCTCGGCCGGTTCGCCGTCGAACACCATCAGGCGGTCTGCGAGGAGATCGATCATGTAGATGTCGTGGTCGATCACCATCACGGTCGCGTCGTGGTTCTCCGCGTACCGGCGGATCGCCGTCGTCGCGCGCACCCGCTGTTCCACGTCGAGGTGCGCAGAGGGCTCGTCGAGAAGGTACAGATCGGCGTCTTCGGAGAGACACGCCGCGATGGCGACGCGCTGGCGCTCCCCGCCCGACAGGTCCGAGAGGTTCTGCTCCATCACGCGATCGAGTTGGAGCGGCTGGGCGATCTCCGTGTTCCAGTAGGAGCTACCGAAGTCGTCGGTGATCGAGGAGAGGAACACGTCGACGCGCATCGGCTGGTCAATATCGATGTACTGCGGCTTGTACGCGATGTCGAGTGCAAAGTCGAGTTCCCCCTCGTCCGGTTCCAACGAGCCCGCGAACAGCTTCGCAAGCGTCGACTTCCCGATCCCGTTCGGGCCGACGACGCCGAGCACCTCGGAGCGGTTGATCTCGCCGCCCTCGACGTGGAGTTCGAACTCGCCGTCGCCGTACGACTTCGAGAGTTCGGGGTACTCGATCAGCGTCTCGCTCCGCGAAGAGACCCGTGGGGCGTGCTCCTCGAAGGTGATCGCGGACGGCCGAATCCGCATATTCTCGTTGTCGAGGTATCCCTTCAGGTACTCGTTGATCCCGTTTCGGACCGACTTGGGGTCAGTGACGACACCGTACGCGCCGGGCTCCCCGTACGCGACGTGGAGGGTATCGGCGAGCAGGTCCAGGATGGCGAGGTCGTGCTCGACGACGAGCATCGAGCGCTCGGCCGCGTCGTCGTCCGCCAGCTCGCGGATGAGCCGGGCGACGATCATCCGCTGGCCGATATCGAGGTACGGCGTGATCTCGTCGAGGAAGTAGAAGTCGGCGTCGCGGGCGAGACACGCCGCGATGGCAACGCGCTGGAGCTCGCCGCCGGAGATGGAGTCGATCGGCTGGTCCATCACCGGCCTGATGTTGAGCCGGTCGATGAGGGAGTCGAGCGCGCCGCGCTCGTCGGTGCGCTCCAACAGCTCGCGGGTGTTGCCGTCGAACTGGTTCGGGATCTGGTCGACGTACTGCGGCTTCCGCGCGACCGTCACATCTCCCTCCTTCAGCGATTGGAGGTAGTTCTGCAGCCCCGTGCCGCGGAATCGGTCAAGCACGCGCTCCCAGTCGCCCTCAGACTCGTAGTCGCCGAGGTTCGGGACCATCTCGCCGGCGAGCGCGTGGACCGCCGTCGACTTCCCGATCCCGTTCGGACCGAGGATGCCGGTGACGTTGCCCGGCTTCGGGGTCGGGAGCCCGTACAGCGAGAAGGCGTTGTCGCCGTAGCGGTGGACCGGCTCCTCGTCGAGTTCGGAGGGGAGGTTGATGATCTCGATCGCGTCGAACGGGCATTTCTCGACGCAGATCCCGCAGGTCTCTCCGAGACAGATCTCCTCGGAGATGTGGATCTGGTCCGGGTCGCCCTCGGCCGCGTCCTCGCCGCGCTTCGTGATGCACTCCTTGCCCGTCCGGTTTGGCGGGCAGTAGTTCGCGCACTCGTAGTTACACCGGTCGGGCTGGCATCGATCGAGGTCGACGACCGCGATGCTGTCGTCCGCCATTTCAGACCACCAGTTCGACGCCGGACGTCGCAAGTACGGTGTAGCTGATGAACCACAGCGTGAACGTCAGAAACGCCACGTAGAGGTTGTCCTTGACTCCGAAGTCGCCGACGCCGATCATCTTGTACAACGGGTACTGGGCGAGCACGAACGCGCCCAGCACCAGCACGAGGGTAGTGCTGGCGGCGTCAACCGGATCCGTCCCAACATACACGGCCGAGATGACGCCGGCGGCGATCCCCGCGAGACTGCAGATCGTCGTGACGACCACGCTTCGGGTATGGCCCGATATCCCCGAGTCGTCGCTCATACCAGTCGATCCGCGAGCGCACGTGAAAAGCCGTTCGTTCCGCCGGGCGGCCCGTCTCGGAGCGCCGCCGACCGGGACAGCCACGTCCGGCTCACGTCGAGCGACCGAGACGCCGTCCGAGATCGACCCCGCAGAGCGTCGGCAACGGAGCGCGCGCGAGCGCCATCGCTGACTGACTGGTCAGTCTACAGCCAACTACCAGTAAATGTTACCGGTGAGTGCGTCATAAACCAGCAACAATTGCCTTCTACTGCGAGAAAACACCCGATTGAGCGCGGTGACGCATCAACATTTATGACGATGTGCGGTTTCGATTCGTAACGATGGAAGGAACCCAAACGGAGGGACTCGACGACCTCCCGCCGAGCGCCAAGCTCGTCTTCAAGGTGCTCGAGTACAACGGACCGTTGACCCAGAAGGGGATCGTCCAGGAGTCGATGCTGTCGGCTCGAACCGTCCGCTACGCGCTCGAACGGTTAGAGGGGATCGACGTCGTCGACGAGGATGTCTACTTCGCGGATGCCCGGCAGAAACTCTATAAGCTGACCGAGCCCGCACAGGAGTTCACCGGCGACGAAAACGAGGCCTCCTGTACCGCCGACTGACCGCCGCGGCTCTAACTCTTCTCCTCGCTCCGTTCCGCCGATAGGTCCCGCGCCCCTCGGACCGCTTCGACGACGGTGAGCCCGATGGCGACGAGCAGCGCGAACGTCGCAGCCAGCACGAACGCCAGCAACAGGAACCACACGTCTGGACCGAACAGCGGGTAGTCCCGGATGTCGATCACCGGACCGAGTAGCTCCAGCGCCCGGACGCCGTACAGGAGGACCGCGAAGAGCGCGCCGACGACGAGCCCAACGCGGGCGTTCCGGTAGAACGCCAGTGACTCTAAGAGCACGAGCATCGGCGGTTTGGTCGACCGGTCTGCTGAACTGTCGTCGCTCACGAACGCCCTAGCGAGCGCGCGCGCAAAGAGCCATCGAAAATCAAAATCGACTGCCGGATGATAATCACGATCGAAAATGGGTGTCTCAGGACCTGAAAACGCGAGAAAGCCGTCAAGTGATGGGAGAGAAAACGACCGTACATGGCCAAAGTCGTGCTGTCGGCGTTCCCGATGATCGATCCGGAGACGTACCGCGAGGTCCTCGACGAGGCAGTTGACGAGCCCGTCGAGATTGAGGTCGCCCAACTAGGGTCGACCGAGCGCCTGATCGAGGCGGCAGCGGGCGCCGACGCGGTTGTGACCGACATCGACACGCCCGTCACCGACGAGGCGCTCGGCCGGCTCGACCTGCGGGCCGTCGTCCGGGCCGCAGTTGGGGTGGATAACGTCGACGTGGGCGCCGCCGCCGAGCGCGGCGTCACCGTCACTCGCGCCCCGGACTACTGCACCGACGAGGTGGCGATTCACTCCGTTTCGCTGCTTTTGGCCTGCCTGCGGTCGCTGAAGGCGTACGACGATCACGTCGTCGACGACGGCTGGAGCTGGGAGGTCGGACGACCGATCCGCCGCGTGAGCGCGTCGACGGTCGGATTCGTCTCGTTCGGCCCGATCGCCCGGCGCGCGGCCGAGCAGATCGCCGGATTCGACGCTGATCTCGTCGCCTACGACCCGTTCGTCGAGGCCGACGAGATGGCGGAGTACGGTGTCGAGAAAGCGGATTTCGACGAGCTGTTCGACCGGGCCGATCACGTCGGCGTCTACGCCCCCTTGACGGACGCGACTCGGGGCATGGTCGACGCCGACGCGCTCGCTCGGCTCGACGAGAGCTCGGTGGTCGTCAACGTGAGTCGCGGGCCCGTCGTCGACGCCGATGCGCTGCTCGACGCGCTGGAGTCGGAGACGATCAAGGGCGCCGGCCTCGACGTGCTCGCGGAGGAACCGCCCGAAGACGATCCGCTCGTCGACCGCGACGACACGATCGTCACGCCGCACGCGGCGTGGTACAGCGAGGCGGCCCGCGACGACTTAAACCGAAGCGGCGCCGTCGACGTGGCCGCCGTGCTCAACGGCGAGACGCCCGATGGCCGGGTCGATCCGGATGCCGACTGGCTCTGAGCGAGACCGCGCGCGGCGGCTACAGCGCGCGACGACTACAGCCGATCGAGCGCGTCGAAGCCGTCCTTGCCGTCATCTCTCTCGTCCGCGCCGTCCTCGGCGCCGTCCGATCCCGCCTTGGCCGCGTCGAGCGCACCGCCGTCGAGGCCGGCGGCGAGCCCGGGACCGAGGTCGTAGGTGTCGCGCACCGTCTGGGCCAACACGCCCTCTCGGTCGAAGACGACATAGACGGCGACGAAGTCGTGCGCGGCGGGACGGAGGACGAACACCTCGCGAGGGCCGTCGTCCTCACGCGACTCGTTGACGCGTGCGACGAGCGGTTCGATCGGGAGCCGACCCGACCGGAGGTCGGCGAACGCGTCGCTTCCCGGCGCGTCCGCGAACAGGTATAGCGCCCCGTTCGGCTCGCCGTCGTTCGACCGGGTCGTGATCGAGCCGACCGCCTCTCCCGCGGAACGGATCTGGTCCCACGCGTCGACGGCCGCCTCGAACATCCCGTCCACGTCGTCCGCGAACCGGAATCTGCTCTCGCGGACGACCTCGACATCGGCGAAGCGGGCCGAGCCGTCGGTCCACGCCAGCGTCGCGTCGACGACGAATCCCGGCTCCAGCGACGCCACGCGGTCAGCCATGTCTCCATCGTACCCCTCGGCGGCGGCGTAGAGCGGGTCGAACCGGTCCCCGGCGTCGGGAGCGGTCGGGTCGATCGGCGCTTCCGGGTAGTCGACGAGGACAAACTCCTCGGGAGGATCGGCCGGACCGGTCCCGTCGATGTCGGGACGCGGGCGGCGGTCGTGGACGCGGAAGCGGCCGCTCGTCGTCGGTTCCATACCCGACGGTCGGGCGGCGAGCGGAAAAACCGGTCGGAACGGGGGAGCGCATCGGATAACGGAGAGGACGCCGTCTCCATGCTCATCTCGCCGACCGCCCCTGCCCCGCCGACCGCGACGGCCACACGGATCCGTGTCGTTATGGGGCGGGCGACCCAACCAAGCGGTAAATGGGGATCCTCGAGAACAAGTCGAACGCCCGCCTGTTCTACAAATACCTCTCGAAGGTGTACGACCAGGTCAACCGGTTTACCTGGACCGAGGAGATGCGCACGGAGGCGCTCTCGTGGCTGGAGTTCGGTGACGATCCGAAAGTGCTCGACGTGGGCTGTGGCACCGGGTTCGGCACCGAGGGGATCCTCGAACACGCCGACGACGTCCACGGACTCGACCAGAGTGTCCACCAGATGGAGAAGGCGTTCGAGAAGTTCGGGAAACACGACCGCGTGAACTTCTACCGAGGCGACGCCGAGCGGCTCCCGTTCCGCGACGACACGTTCGACATCGTCTGGTCCTCGGGGTCGATCGAGTACTGGCCGAACCCGATCGAGGGGCTCCGGGAGCTCCGCCGCGTCGCGAAGCCGGGCGGTCAGGTGCTCGTCGTCGGGCCCGACTACCCGCATAACCCCGTCCTCCAGCGAGTCGCCGACGCGATCATGCTCTTCTACGACGAGGACGAGGCCGACCGGATGTTCGAGGCGGCCGGCTACGAGGCGTACGAACATCACATCCAGCGAGCGAGCCCGCAAAGCCCGCGCGCGATCACGACGGTCGCGCGGGTCTCCGAGGAGTAGCGGCGCGGCGCTCGAACGCACCTCCCTCCGCCGCTATCCCGACTCGACGACAGTCTCCAGCGTCGCGACGGGTCGCCCGTCGACCGAAACGTCGACGGTGACCGTTCGGCCCGGTTCGAGGGTTGGATCGTTCGTCCCCGCGACCCGGAACGACGCCGACCCGCCGACCCGCCAGTCGCCGTCGGTCGCGGCGTTGAACGCGCCCGTCGGACCGGGGTGGAACCCTGCCGCCGAAAAGAACGGAACCGGCGGCTGCCGGGCGAGTGATTCGCCGTCGATGCGCACTCGAATTTCCAACTCGGCTGCGTCGAGCGCATCTCCGCCGCGGTGCGTAACCGTGATCCGGTCGTCAGTCGCTGACAGCGACAGGAAGGTCGTCGGCGCGGGCTCAGCCGGGGTGTCGATCGCCGCGGTCACGACGCCGCCCGCGAGCACGACCGTGATGGCGAGCAGCAGGACGCTGGCGACCGGCGCGAGTGCGCGCTCGGATCGATCGGCGGACGGGCCGCTGGGCAGGAGATCGGCATCGGTATCGATGGGCACGTGGCGACTGCCGCGGGATCCGGGAAAAACGTCAGGGGCTGCGACCGGGGCGACGACGAGACCCTACTCGTCGTCGACCGGTCGCGGCGTTGCAATGGGTTGGAGGTTGTCGACGAAGACGGCGCGAGGCTCGTCGACGACGGTGACCCGGTAAGACTCCGCCGGCGAGAGCGTCCGGACCATGCCGTCCGCGTCGGTGGTACCGATCGCTTGACTGTCGCCGTCGCCGACGCTCTTCGTGACGGTGACGTCGGAGACGGGCTCGCCGGTCTCCTCGTTGCGGACGGTCACCGTCACCGGACCGCCGGCGTAGCTGCGGTCGACGGTGACGTTGAAGCCGTCGCCGTTCACGGAGACGGGCTCGGTGTCGGGGAACGCCCCGAGCGCGATCCGCTGGTGCTCGACGAACACCTGTTCCGTGCCGCCGCTGACGAAGGTGCGAAGGAGTCCGAAATCGTGCGGGATGGTGATCCGCTGGACCGAGCCGGCGCCGAACGCGTCGGGCTCGCGGAGCGACGCCGTCTCGGGGTAGGCGGCGGACGTGGCATTGATCGCCTCGTCGTTGCCGATCGAGCCGCCTCCGCGGTCCCAGCGATCGACTCGGAAGACCTCGCGAACGTACTCCCCGTCGACGACCGTCGCTAACACGATCGATCGATTGCTCGACTCGACGTACACATCGGTGGCAGGCGTCGCGCCGCGCGCGGTCGAGAGCGCGTAGTCGCGGACGGGACCCCCGTACACTTGTAGCGCGACCTGAAGCTCGTCGAGCCGGGTCGGGGAACTGAATCCGTCGGTCTCCTCGGCGAGGGCGTCGAGCTCGTCGAGCCGCTCGTCGTACTCACGGGCGGTCGCAGCAATGCGGACAAGCTCGTCGAGGAGCTCTCGGTCGGAGAGGTTGCCGGCCGCGTGGGCGCTGAACGCCTCCGTCTGTCGGCTGTTGAGCGTCACCTCGTCACGCTCGACGCGGTTGATCGCCGCGAGGATCCGGCGCTGTCGTTCCACGCTCGTCTCGGCGGCCTCGATCCGCTGGACGACCGCCGCGGTCTCCATGGCCGCATCGGTCTCGCCGACGGCGAACCCGACCGACGAGCCGAGGTTCGCGCCGCGGCTCCCGGATTCGACGCGCGTGGCGACACCGATCGGCGTGGACAACGTCCGGAAGGTGAGGTTCTCCGCGTCGACCTGCGGGCGGTCGGGGTCCCCGTCGGCGCCGTCGAGCGCGTCAGCGGCATTCTCGACGGTCGGAGCTACGCTGGCAGCGGCCGGTTCGGTGTTTCCGGCGACCGATTCGGTACCCTCACCGACCGGGTCGGCGACCGCTCCCGCGACGGCCGCCGGCGACACCGCGCCGGCGATCGACGCGAGCAGAAGCAGCACCGAGAGGGATATCGGGAGGGCTCTCATACCACCTTGATTTGCGTCGCGATATAAAAAAGCCACCTCAATGAACCGACGCGATCCGTCGACGACCGCATCCTGATCGATCACCGACGACGCACGTCGGACGGTCAAAACAAACGATGGAAAGCGTTTTGCCCGGCGCCTGAGTGCGGTGATCTGTATGCGGAATGCCCCGTCTCGCGCTCTCCTCGTCGGGTTGGTGGCCGTCGCGCTCGTGGCGAGCGGCGTCGCGCCCGTCGCAGGGGGCGCGCCCTCGCCCTCGTCTTCGCCCTCTCTCGACGCCGATCCGTCGGCGGCCACCCCATCGGTTATCAACCCATCGACGGTCAATCCATCGATAGTCGAACAGATCGACGAACCGTTCGATCCGAACACGGCGACGCGGATCCGGATCGAGCCGACCTCGGACGGCGACGCCCAGTGGACCGTCTCAGTCAGGTACGCACTCAGCGACGAGCGCGACCGTGCAGCGTTCGACTCGGTCGGCGAGAGATTCCGGGACGGCGAGGTCGGTCCCGACGCAACGCTGTTCGAGGGGTTCGCCCGCCAGGCTAGCCAGAACCTCGACCGGACGATGCGGATCGAAAACGTCGATCGTGAGGTCGTCACCCACGACGACCCCTCGTCGTTCGACGTGGCGAGTGCCGAGACGGCGGCGGTCGGCGAACTCCGACTGACGTTCGTCTGGACCGAGTTCCTCGAAGAAGACGGTGAGAACCTGGTGTTGGGTGACGCACTGACCACGTCGGACGGCGGAACGTGGCTCCTCTCGCTGGAGGATAGACAGACGCTTGAGGTGGCGACGCCGGAAGGGTACTCCGTCACAGGGACGCCGAGCACGGCCGTGGCACAGCTTTCAGACGGCGACGTCATCATCGAGGGGCCCCAGACGTTCGAGGGAGGCGATCCCGTAGTGATCGTCTACGGGCCCGCGAGCACGATCGCTCCGCCGTGGACGATGCTCACCGCTGCGATCGTCATCGCCGCGGTGCTCATCGCTGGGAGCATCGTCGGCTACCGGCGAATGGACGGCAGCCCCGGTTCCGCGGCGAGCGGGAGCGTCGACGAGGCCACCGTCGACAGCGGCGGGGGAGAACGCACCGACCACGGACGGCTCGACGCCGTGACCGGCGATCCCACCGATCCAAATTCGGCGAGCAACGGATCAGGGGCCGACGGCGGTGAGGCGGCCGCGGAAGAGGAAGCGGAAGCGGAGGACCTCTCGCTGTTGTCCGACGAGGAGCGCGTCGAGCGCCTCCTCGAAGATAACGGCGGGCGGATGCGACAGGCCGACATCGTCGCGAAGACCGGGTGGTCGGACGCGAAGGTGTCACAGCTGCTCTCCGCGATGGCCGAGTTGGGCCGCGTGGAGAAGCTCCGGCTGGGGCGCGAGAACCTGATCTCGATCCCGGATGACGGTGGGGCGCCCGACGGCGACAACGGCGAGAGCAGCGAATCCGAGGCCTGAGACTGCCGCCAAAATGTCGGGAGGCGGAACGGAAACCCCGAACCCGCGGTGAGGCGTTCCGAAAGCTCTTACAGGTCGAACGACGGAGTATCGATCATGAAAATTCTGGTGACAGTCAAGGAGGTTGCAGAGCCGGACGACGACTTCGCGATCGAGGATACCGACATCGCAGCGTCCGACCTCGAGTACGACCTCAACGAGTGGGATGACTACGCGATCGAGGCGGCGGTACAGCTGGCCGAGGCCGGGATCGCAGACGAGGTTGTCACCGTCACCATCGGTCCGGAGCGCGCGGAGGAAACGATCCGAATGGCGCTCGCGAAGGGGGCCGACCGCGCCGTGCGGGTCTGGGACGACGCTTTCGAGGCCGGGTTCGCCGACGTGGCCGCGAAAGTCACGACATTCGAAGCGGTCGTCGACGCGGAGGAGCCCGATCTCATTCTTGGCGGCGTACAGGCTGCAGATACCGGATTCGGAGCGACGGGCGTTGCGCTCGCCGAGCGGATCGGCTTCGAACACGCCGCTGTTGTCAACGACCTCGAAGTCGACGCGGACGCAGGCGTCGCACACGTTCACCGCGAGCTCGAAGGCGGCATCGAGGAGCTGACCGACGTTGATCTCCCCGCCGTGTTGACCGTCCAGACCGGACTCAACGAGCCGCGCTACGCGAGCCTCCGGGGCATCCGGCAGGCGCAGCGCAAGGAGATCGACGCGAAGGACCTCGCCGACCTCGGGCTGTCGGCCGACGACGTCGAGAGCGCGCTGGCGATCACCTCGATGTACGAGCCGGAGAGCGAGTCGAACGCCGAGATCATCGACGGCGACGCGGGGGAGAGCGCGTCGCGCCTTGCCGAGGTCCTCCGCGAGAAGGGGGTGAGCGCGTGATGTCCGACGTGCTCGTCGTCTCGGAACACCGGCGCGGGGAGCTTCGTGACGTCTCCTACGAAGCGATCACGGCCGGCCGCGAGATCGCCGACGCGCGGGGTGGCAACCTTCACGTCGCGGTGATCAGCGGCGACATCGACCGGTTCGCCGACGACCTGAACCGCGAGGGCGTCGATGCGGTCCACGCGGTCGCGAACGGCGAGGAGTTCGATCACACCGTCTACCAGTCGGCGGTCGGGGCGCTGCTCGAGAAGATCGACGCGGGGACCGTCGTGATCCCGAACTCGGTCAACGGGCTGGACTACGCGCCCGCCGTCGCCGAGGCGCACGACCTCCCGCTGGTGACGGACGTGATCGGCTTCGAGTACGACGACGGCCTGACCGCCACCCGCGAGATGTACGGCTCGAAGGTGGAGACGACCGTCGACGTGGCCGGCGACCGGTTCGTCCTCACCGTCCGGGGCGGCGAGTGGGCGCCCGCGGAGGGCGTCGGCGACGCGACGGTCGAGTCCCTCGAGGTCGACCATCCGGAGTCAGGCGCGCGCGTCACCGGCTTCGAGGAGGTCGGCGGTGGCGATGTCGACATCGCGGACGCCGACGTGCTCGTCTCCGTCGGGCGCGGCATCGAGGAGGAGGAGAACCTCGAGCTCGTCGAGGAGCTCGCCGACGCGCTCGGCGCGACGCTCTCCGCGTCGCGGCCGATCGTCGACAACGGCTGGCTCCCGAAGAACCGACAGGTCGGGCAGTCGGGCAAGGTCGTCACGCCGGACGTGTACATCGCGGTCGGGATTTCGGGCGCGGTCCAGCACGTCGCCGGCATGAAGGGATCGGACACGATCGTCGCGATCAACACCGACTCGAACGCGCCAATCTTCGACATCGCCGACTACGGGATCGTCGGGGACCTGTTCGAGGTCGTTCCTGAACTCATCGACGAGTTCGCGTAGTCGCCGTCGACTCACGATGAGTCCGATCCGCGCCGCCGTTCCGACCGCCGAGGAAGTGAGCGCCCTGCTCGCCGGGGTCTGGCGGACGGTCGACACCGAGACCGACGCGGTCGCCGCGGAACTGGCCGGCGACGAGTCGGACGCGGTGCTGCTCGATCTCGTCGCGACACCGTTCGCGTCCGTCTCCGACGTCAACGAACGGCTGGCACGGACCGAGTCGTACCTCCGGGAGCGCGGGGACCGGCGGGCGGTGTTTCTCACGGTGTACAGCCGGATGACGGCGACCGTCCAGACCGCGATCGACGACGGCGCGTTCCTCGACTCGGAGTGGGCCGCGTCGTACCTCGTCGCCTTCGCGGAGCGCTACCGCCGAGCGTTGGTCGCGTTTGAGCGGCGGGCCTTCGAATCGCTCCCGCGCCCGTGGCTGATCGCCTTTGCCGCCGCGGCCCGGAGCGAGGCGCTGGTCGCACAGGACGCCCTGCTCGGCATCAACGCGCACATCACCTACGATCTCACGTACACGCTCGGCGACGTGGGCATCGATCCCGATCGGGATGGCAAACTCGCCGACCACGACCGCATAAACGCCATCCTCGCCCACCTGGTCCAGACCGTGCAGGACGCGCTCGTCGAGACGTACGCCGCGGTCGAGATCGCGGGTGTCGACCGGCTGCTCGATCCCCTCGACGATCGGCTGGCCCTGCTCGGGCTGAAGGGGAGCCGGGAGTTCGCCTGGCGGAACGCCGTGTTGCGCGCCGATCTACCGACGTGGATCGGCGAACCGTACGTCGACTGGCGGACCGAGACCGTCGCGACGGGCGCCGCGGCGATCGCACTCGCGCCCGATATCGACGCCGACGCACGCGAACGCCTGCGAGACGCGGAGGCCGACGTCGACGCCGTGGCGGCGTTCTACGAGGCGATCCGACGGCGGATGTAGGGAACGCGGGGAGAGAGCCGCACCGAGCGCGTCCCGTTCTCGGGGCGTTTATCACCCCGCCACACCTCCGATCCGCCATGAGCGAGGCCGACGAGCAGACGGCTGCGACCGCGACCGGTCGGGAGATCTGGATCGAGAAGTACCGACCCCAGTCGCTCGACGACATCCACGGGCAGGAGGCGATCGTCGAACGGCTCCAGAGCTACATCGAGCAGGACGACATCCCCCACCTGCTCTTTGGGGGGCCTGCCGGTACAGGCAAGACGACCGCTGCCACCGCCATCGCTCGACAGGTGTACGGCGACGACAACTGGCGCGGGAACTTCTTGGAGCTCAACGCCTCCGACCAGCGCGGGATCGACGTGGTGCGCGATCGGATCAAGGGGTTCGCGCGCTCGTCGTTCGGCGGCGACTTTCGGATCGTGTTCCTTGATGAGGCCGACTCGCTCACGGATGAGGCGCAGGCAGCACTTCGCCGGACGATGGAGCAGTTCTCCGACAACACGCGCTTCATCCTCTCGTGTAACTACTCGTCGAAGATCATCGACCCGATCCAGTCGCGTTGCGCCGTCTTCCGCTTCTCGCCGCTCTCGGACGCGGCCGTCGCCGCGCAGACCCGCGAGATCGCCGCGGCGGAGGGGATCGAGGTGACCGACGAGGGCGTCGACGCGCTCGTGTACGCCGCGGACGGCGACATGCGTCGCGCGATCAACTCCCTGCAGGCGGCGGCGACGACCGGCGAGATCGTCGACGAAGAGGCGGTGTACGCGATCACGGCGACCGCTCGCCCGGAGGAGATCGAGTCGATGGTGACGAACGCCTTACACGGCGACTTCACCCGGGCGCGGGCGACGCTCGATACCCTCCTCACGGAGACGGGGATGGCCGGCGGCGACGTGATCGACCAACTCCATCGCTCCGTCTGGGAGTTCGACCTGAGCGAGCGCGAAGCGGTGGCGCTGATGGAACGGATCGGCGAGGCCGACTACCGGATCGCCGAGGGCGCCAACGAGCAGGTGCAACTGGAGTCCCTGCTCGCGTCGCTGTCGTTAGCGGAGTAGCGACCGTCTCGGGCGGGAACGAACGATCGCGGGTGGTCGTGCGGAATGGGGTGCGGGAGAGCCGCTCGACGACCGACGGTTCGCTTATAAATACTACTTCGACTCTACAGTAGATCGCTTATAAACAGTCGTCAGCTCGCTTGTGCGGTCCGAGTGCTACTCGTTTGGCCCGAGCGCTACTTGTCTCCTCTGAGCGCTACTCGTCCGGGTACTTCGGCTCGCGACGCTCCGCGCGCTCGGTGGCGCGTTCGATGACCTCGCGGACCGTGTCGGGGCCGTCGCTCGCGCGGTAGACGTCTCCGTGGCCCGGGTACATCGCCGAGGCGGTGTCCGGCAGGCGGTCGAGGAGCGTGTGAAGGCTCTCGATCAGCACCTCGCGGGACTGGCCCGCCATGTCGGTGCGACCGAACGACCCGTCGTCGAAGGCGCCGTCGTTGTAGACGACCACATCGCCGGAGTACACCCGGTCGTCGCCGACCAGCGAGATGTGGTCGGCGGCGTGGCCGGGCGTTTCGACGACCTCGCAGGGCTCGTCGCCGACGAGGATCTCGTCGCCGTCGCCGATCGCCACGTCGCGCCGCGGGTGGGCGGCGTTGGCGTAAAGCGTCGCGTCAAACCGGTCGAGCACCGCGTCGAGCTGGCCGACGTGATCGTGGTGCTGGTGGGTCAACACGACGCGGTCGAGCCCGTCGACGCCGGCCTCGTCGAGCGCGTCGGCGATAACGTCGTCGACGCCCGGCATCGTGCCGGCGTCCACGAGGGTCGGCGCCTCGCCGGACACGAGGTACGCGTTGCAGGTGAACTCCTCCGCGTCCGCAGTGACGGTGATCGGCTCCATACGCGCACGAAGGGCGCCCGATGGGAAAAACGTGCAGTCCCCGCGGGAACGGGGGCGGCGGGATCTCCCGAACGCCCGGGGATTTATGCCTCGTGGCGTGTTAGTCTCACTCACATATGGGCTTCGGAAGCTACGATGAATCCGAACAGGAGAATCAAGACCTGGATGCGGATTTCGACGACGACGACGGAGTCCAGGCCGCAGAAGAGGTACACGAGGGTTCGGTCGATTACGAACCCGGTGCGTCGAACGACGAGCTGCTCGACCGACTCCAGGAGATCAAATCCGAGGAGACCTGATCGGGTGACACCGCCGAGCCGGACGCTCGGTATCGCCTTCTCAGACGATGACCGAACCAGTCGCCTAGCTGGGGCTGTCGTCAGAGCCGACGGCACCCTCGACGGGCTCGGGTTCGAGACCTGCACCGTTGGCGGGACCGACGCGACCGACGCCGCGATCGCGCTCTTCGACCGGCTGAGGCGCGAGGATGTGCGCCATGTCGCCGTGGCGGGAATCGCGCCCGCGTGGTTCAACCTCCTCGACCTGTCGCGGCTTCACGAGGCTCTCGACCGACCGGTGTACGCCGTGAGCTACGAGGAGAGCCCCGGGCTCGAACCGGCGCTCCGCGAGGCGTTCGACGGCGAGGCGCTCGCGCGGCGGCTCGACACGTATCGGTCCCTGCCGCCTCGGGTTCGGGTGGAGCGCGACGAGTGGAACTCGGCCGCGAGCGATGCCCCGGAACCACTGTTCGTCCGCGCGGTCGGGATCGACGTCGACGAGGCCGCCGCCGCGGTCTGCGGGTTGGTCCGCGAGGGGTTCCGCCGGCCGGAGCCCCTCCGGATCGCCGCAATCGCGGCGAGCGCGCACCGGGAGGCGACGAGGGAGCGGTAGCCGTATCCCGCCGGCCGAATCGTCCTACCCGCGCCGGATATATGTCGCTCCGCCGAGAGCCACCGCCATGACCGATGACGCCGAGACGATCGACGACGCCGTGACGTTTCGCGACCGCGAGCGACTCGCTCGGACACCGACACACGAGGCGGCCCTCGACTGCCTCGCGGCCGGGATCGAGGCCGCGCTCCCGGAGCGGCTGATCCGCGACGCCGTCTCGGTCCGAGACGGGACCCTCCGAATCGAGGGCGTCGACGGCGCGGGCGGCGAGTACGACCTCGACGCGTACGACCGGGTCGTCCTCCTCGGGGCGGGGAAGGCGACCGCGGGTGCGGCGGCGGGGGTCGCCGGCGCGCTCGGCCGGAGCGACCGAGAGATCGACGAGGGGATCGTCGTTACGGACGACCCCCCGGACTGGACGGGCGCTGACGCGAGTGACCCGTCGTCGACCGCGACGATCGACGTGCTCCCGGGCGATCATCCGCTGCCGAGCGAGCGGGGTGTCGAGAGCGCTCGGCGGGTCCTCGACGCGGCCGAGCGCGCCGGCCCCGACGACCTCGTTCTCGCGGTCATCACCGGCGGGGGCAGCGCGCTGCTGGCCGCGCCCGCGGACCCCATCTCGGTCGGCGATCTCCGCGCGCTCACGTCGGCGCTGCTCACGTCGGGCGCGTCGATCGACGAGATCAACGCGGTTCGGAAGCACTGCTCGGCGGTGAAAGGCGGACAGTTGGCGCGCGCTGCCGCCCCCGCGACGACCGTCACCCTCGCGGTCAGCGACGTGATCGGCGACCCGCTCGACACGATCGCGAGCGGGCCCACCGTCCCCGACCCCTCGACGTACGCGGACGCGCTGGCGGTCCTCGACCGGTACGACCTCGACGCCCCCGACAGCGTGCGCGAGCGCCTCCGTGCAGGCGCCGACGGAGAGCTGCCGGAGACCCCGACCGCGGGCGACCCGGCGTTCGACCGGAGCGCGGCGTTCGTCGTCGGGAACGGGCGAACCGCGCTGGACGCGGCGGCGACCGCCGCGGCGGACCGGGGGTACGAGCCGCTGGTGCTGTCCGCGAGCGTCCGAGGCGAGGCGCGCGAGGCGGGGACGACCCACGCCGCGATCGCCGAGGAGTGCGCCGCCCGCGGGTCGCCGATCGAGCCGCCGGCCGTGCTGCTCTCCGGCGGCGAGACGACCGTCACGCTCGGGGACGCGGCGGATCCGGGGACGGGCGGCCCGAACGCGGAGTTCGCCGCGAGCGCGGGACTGGCGCTCGCGGAGGGCCCGCTGGGGGACGGAGGCGGGGGCGGAGGAGGGGACGACGACGGCCACGGCCACAGCGCCCCCCGAGTCGTCGTCGCGAGCGCCGACACCGACGGGCTCGACGGCCCGACCGACGCCGCCGGAGCTATCGCGGACGCGACGACGCTCGACCCCGACGCCGCCCGCGACGCCCTCGACCGCCACGACGCGTACCCACTCTTCGACGACGCGGGCGCGCTCCTGCGGACCGGTCCGACCGGAACGAACGTCAACGACCTGCGGGCGATCGTCGTGGAGAAGCGGGATGGAGAGGAGGGACGTAGCTTATAAAGAAACTGCAGTGGCGCGCCTCTGAGTGGCCGCCATCGGCGGCCACGAAGTGCGCGTGCGAGGTCGCCGGCGCTACGCGCCGGCTGCCAGAGGCGCGAAGCGTCTCCCGGCTGGGGCTTTGGAAGTGTTCACCGTCGATCTACTAGCAACCTCTTATAACTAGCGGACACCGGCCACACGATCGAGACACTACCCAACCGAAACGTCGTCGGAAGGCGGACGGACTTATGTCGACCCCGCTCGCACCTCGATCCATGACCGAGAACGGGGACGCGCTCGACGGGGACCTCCGAGTGCCGTCCTGCGAGCGCTGTCCGGCGCTCGTCGAGTCGCGGAGCCGGATCGTCGACGGCGTCGGCCCGACCGACGCGGACCTGCTGTTCGTCGGCGAGGGGCCGGGCGCACAGGAGGACGAGCGGGGCGAGCCCTTCGTGGGGCGGTCCGGCGACGTGCTCGACGACGCGCTCCGGGACGCCGGACTCGCGCGGGCGGACGTGCGGATCACGAACTGCGTGCGGTGCCGCCCGCCGGACAACCGGGACCCGACGACCGAGGAGTTGGCGAACTGCCGCGGGTACCTCGACGCCGAGATCGACCGACTCGACCCCGAACTGATCGTCACCCTCGGGAAGGTGCCGAGTGAGCACCTCCTCGACCGATCCGTGGCGATCACCTCGGAGTCGGGCGAGGTCGTCGACGTGCGGATCGCCGGCGCCTCACGGCGCGTGTTGCTCTCCGTCCACCCGGCGGCGACGCTGTACGACCGGAGCCAGCGCGACGGGTTCTTCGAGACCATCGCGCGGGCGGGCGAGCTGAGCGGGACCGCCGGCGCCGGGTCGGGCGGTCAGTCGCGGCTCGGAGAATTCTGAAACGACCGGATCGCCGGTGAAATGAGTGCGAACGTCCGTCACAGTAGCGCTGTATATGAAACATAGAAAATAATATACCATGAGAGTAGAAAGCACAACTGTATGTCCGACAACAGGTGGTCGGCGAATCGGCGAACGTTTGTCAAAACGGCCGGCGCGGCTGGGGTAGTCGGGCTCGCCGGCTGTTCCGACGGCGGCACGTCGGGTGATTCCGGGAACTCGGCGACGGAAGTCACGTGGGTGATGAACCCCGCGGAAGAGGAGATCGACATCCAGGTCCAGTACCAGCCGATGTTCGAGTACCTCGAGTCCGAGGCCGACATCGAGATCATCGAACAGCCGACCGCGAGCTACTCCGGGACGGCACAGGAGCTCCGACGCGCGAGCGAGGGCGACCGGGTCTTCGCGGACACCTCGCCCGGCGCGGTCGCGCAGATCCCCGATCAGCTCGACGTGACGGGGATGCGGGTGGCCTACGGCGCTGAAAAGTACTTCTCGCTCATCACGACGACGGCTGACAGCGACATCGAAGAGCTCGCCGACCTCGAAGGCGAGGTTTTCGCGTCGGCCGCGCCGACCTCTGTCTCCGGGACCCTGTTCCCGCTGTACATGCTCAGCAACGCGGGGATCGACATCGGGAGCGCACCTTCCGGCTCGCCCGAGGACTTCGAGCTCCGGACTTCAGACCACTCGACCGCCCGCGAACAGCTCATTCAGGACGACCGGATCGCGGCCGCCGGGACAGGCGCTTTCTCCACGGCGTCACACGTCCCGCAGGAGCAGTTCGACGAGATGTCACAGGAGTTCGTCGACATCTCGGCCGAGTACGACGGCGCCGGCGAAGACGACCCCGAACTCCAGCTACTCGCCGTCTCCGACCCGATCCCACGTGCGCCGATCGTGAGCAACGCCGCGTGGGAGGAGTCGCTCAAAGACGACATCCGACAGCTGATGATCGACGCGCCTCAGGAGGCGTTCGAGCACGACTCGCAGGCTGACATCGCCGAGGCACTCAACATCGACCCCGAGATCCTCGACATGGACGAGTCCGAGCTCAGCGAGGACCAGCGGGAGGACCTCGATCTGGTCGAGGCGCACGCGCTCTGGTTCAGCGGCGTCGTCGAAGCGAGCGCCGAAGACTACGACCCCGTCGCGCAGCTCGGTCAAGAGCTCGGCTTGGAGTGGAACGAACTCTAGGCTGAGCGGCTACGTACACTCTCTCGCTATGACTTACATCGAAGTAGACGGTCTTACGAAACGATTCGGCGACACGGTCGCGCTCGACGACGTGTCCTTCGAGGTCCCCGCAGGCGAGTTCGTCATCGTGCTCGGCGTCTCCGGATCCGGGAAGTCGACGCTGCTCCGGACGCTGAGCGGGCTGCTCTCCCCGACGGACGGTGAAATCCTGATCGACGGCGAGCCCATGTTCGAGCCCCGCCCGGAGGTCGCGATGATCTTCCAACAGCACAACATCATCGGCGACATGACGGCGTACTCGAACTCGCTTTCCGGGGGCGTGCACCGCTCCGGGTTCCTCTCCAGCGTCCTCCAGCTACAGGATCCTGAGGAGAAACACCGCGCTCTCGACGCGCTTGACACGGTCGGCCTCCTAGACGAAGCCGAACAGAAGGCGCGAAGTATGAGCGGCGGTCAACAGCAGCGGGTGGGGATCTCCCGTGCGCTCGTCCAGCAGCCGAACGTCTTGCTCGCCGACGAGCCGGTCGCGAGCCTCGACCCCGGCAGCGCACAGAGCGTGATGAACTACCTCCGGACCGCCTCCAATGACCGCGATCTGACGACCTTCTGTAGCCTCCACCAGGTGAATATCGCTCGGAAGTTCGGGCACCGCTTCATCGGTCTGCGCGACGGCAAAAAGGTGTTCGACGGGTACCGAGACGAGCTGACGATCGACGTCATCGACGACCTCTACGGCGACATCGACACTGAGGGGATGTTCGTCCGAGATGACGGCGACAGCGACGAGGCGACCGACGAGGTCGCGACGACGTGACGAGAACGGAGCTGATCTACGAGTGACAAAAGACACAACGACCTCCGACGGGACGGCCGGATCCGGCGCGATCGACGACGCCGACGGCTCCGGCGTTCCGAATCGCATCGCCGAACAGTTCGAGAACATCAAGCGGACGCGTCGCCGTCGGGCGCTCGGGTGGACCGGACTGCTGGCGTTCCTCGCGTTCGCCACGCTGCAGGCGTTCGCCGCGACGGAGCTTCTGAACCCGGACGCGCGCCTCGAGACGTTCACCGAGTCGCTGACCGGCTTCTTTCCGATCACGAACTACTTCGGCGTGATCCCGTTCCTCGATTTCGGCCAGTACATCCAGTTCATCAGACAAGAAAACCTGCTGTACGACCCCGAGATCGGCAGGCTATTGTTCCAGTTCCCCCCGAACCCGACGGACATCTACGTGTTCTTCTTCCAGGAACTCGGGATCTTCCAGATATTCGGAGAGGCCGGTATCACCCTCGCGATGGGGTTCGTCGGGACGGTCCTCGGGTTCCCGTTCGCGCTCGTCTTCGGGACGCTCGGCTCCGAGCGCGTCACCCCGTTCCCCTTCAACTTCATCTTCCGCGGGACGATGTCCTTCATCCGGGCGATCCCGGCGATCATCTGGACGCTCATCTTCATCCCGTTCCTCGGGCTCGGTCCCGCCTCGGCCGCGATCGCGATCGCGTTCGACACGATCGGGAACCTCGGCCGGCTGTTCGTCGACGAGCTCGAAGAGATCGAGGACGGGCCGATCGAGGCGATGCGCACGACCGGGGCGAGCAAGCCCCAGATCGTCTTCTTCGGGATGCTGAGTCAGGTCCGAACGGCGTTCATCGCGTGGACGCTGTACATCTTCGAGATCAACGTCCGCATCGGCGTCACCGTCGGCGTCATCGGCGCGGGGGGACTCGGCTACGTCCTCACGTCCCAGCAGAACCTGCTGCGGTTCACCGAGATGATGGCGACGCTGCTCGCCATCTTCCTGCTCATCATCTCCGTCGAGCTGTTCAGCCAGCGACTCCGGTCGCGGCTGCGCTCCGACGACGTCGAGATGAGCATCTGGGAGCTCGTCACCGGCTTCCCGCGCCGGATGGCGGACTCGATGCTGAAGTGACCGGTCGGACGGCCACCCCCGACGCTGTCCGTCGCCCGCCGACTGTCACAAGGGAAACCGACTTTTCTGTCCCCCTCCGAGAGGAGGTATGAGCACCTTCGAACCGCCCGCGGAGACGCTGGCGGACGTGGTTCTGGTCGACTACGGCCTCGGGAACCTCCGATCTGCGACCCGCGGGTTAGAGCGGGCGGGCGCGTCGGTCGAGATCACCGACGACCCCGAGGCGTTCGCCGACGCCGACGGCGTCGTCCTCCCCGGCGTCGGCGCGTTCCGGGAGGGGATGGAGAACGCCGGTCCGCTTCGCGAGGCGCTGACCGACCACGCCGACGCCGGTCGTCCCCTCTTCGGGATCTGTCTCGGGATGCAGATGCTCCTCACCTCCAGTGAGGAGGCCGACCACGAGGGGGAAGGCGAGGTGACCGGTCTCGATCTCGTCCCCGGAACCAACGTCCGGTTCGACGTGGATCGGAAGGTCCCGCACATGGGCTGGAACGAGCTCGAAGTCGAACGCGACCACCCGCTGGTCGAGGGCGTAGACGGTGAGTACGCCTACTTCGTTCACTCCTACTACGCCGAGCCCGACGACCCGGACGCGGTCGTTGCAACCGCGGACTACGGCGTCGACTTCCCCGCCGTCGTCGCCAACGAGGCGGGCAACGTGTTCGGCACGCAGTTCCACCCCGAGAAGAGCGGGGAAACGGGGCTCCGCATCTTGCGGAACTTCGTCGAGTACTGCGCGGAGCGGTAGGCACCCGAATCAGGGCGGGAGCGGAGTCAGAGCCCGTCCTACAGCCCGTCGTACGGGCCGGACTTTGCGGCAGTCAGGCGGTCGACCTGCTCGTCGGACAGATCGATCGAAGCGGCCGCGAGATTCTCCGCGAGCTGGGCGGTCGTGCGCGCGCCGACGATGGGCGCGGTGACGCCGTCGCGGTGGGCGAGCCACGCGAGCGCGGTCTGTGCGGGCGTGGCGTCGACCTCCTCGGCGACGGCGTCGAGCTCGTCGTGGAGGTCGAAGTTCTCCGCGGTGAGGTACGCCTCCTGAAAGCGGCTCGACTCGGCGGCCTTCGACTCCTCGGGGAGGTCCTCGTCGCGGTCGTACTTCCCGGTCAGGAACCCCTGACCGAGCGGGCTCCACGGGGAAACGGCCAGATTTTGCTGGCGCGCGAACTCCAAGTACTCCCCTTCGATCTCGCGGTCGACGAGATTGTATCGCGGCTGGAGCACGTTGAACGGCTCCCAGCCTTCGCTGCGGGCGATCTCGTTGGCGCGGGCGACCTTCCAGGCGTTCGGGCGGAGCGTCGACGCGCCGAGGTAGTGGACCTTGCCGGACTCCACGAGCCCGTTGAGCGTCTTCATCAGCTCGCGGGCCGGCGTCTCGTCGTCCCAGCGGTGGATGTAGAGCACGTCGAGGTAATCGGTGTCGAGCCGATCGAGGAGGGCGTCGACGCGGTGGCGGACGTTCTTGCGGTTCGTGCCGCGGCTGTTCGGGTCGCCGTCGCGGATCTGCCAGTACACCTTCGACGCGATCGTGTAGCGCTCGCGGTCGCGCTCGGCGAGCCAGTCGCCGATCCAGCGCTCGCAGTCGCCGCCGCCGTACACGTCGGCGGTGTCGATGTAGCGGCCGCCCGCGGCCTCGTACCCGTCGAGCAGTTCGTGGGCGCGGGCCTCGTCGATCTCTACGTTGCCCGCCTCGGTCACGCGACCGAACCGCCACGTGCCGAGTTGGAACTCGTTCGTCCGGAGGCCGGTTCGGCCGAGCCGGACCGTATCGAGGTCGATCTCGTCGAGTGTTGGATCCATCGTCCGAACGATTGTGACCGTCGTCGCAAAAATCTACAGCAACCGAATGTGTCGTGTGAACGCGTGACAGAGGTGTGACGCGGCGTGGCGACGATGCGGACGAAACACCGATCGCTCGTACCGACGGCTCGGGGAGGCGATCTGCAGGAGAAACGAGGGCCGATCGGCGACCGATCTACGCCGCGCGGCGTTCCTTCGCCTTCGGGCGGAGATTCGTGTAGCCGCACTTGCGGCACCGGTCGGCGTCGGGGGAGTTGCGGGCGTTACAGCGCATGCAGATGTGTCGGTCAAGGTTGCGGCGTTCCGCGGCGTCGAAACTGGCCATACCACTACTGACGGGCCGACGCTGTAAAAGGTTGCGAGACGCAGCGGGTCAAATTGGACCGGCTTGAGCCTCCCGATCGTCCGTAATGTTCTCGAACGGCGGTGGTGCGGACCGTTACGCGCCGGCTTCGGAGAGCGCGGCCTCGATGTCCTCGCGCTGGGTGACGCCGACGAACCGGTCGACGACGCCCTCGTCGTTCTCGATGATGAGGGTTGGTAGCGAGCGCACCTGATACTGGTTGGCGACGTCCTGCTCCTCGTCGACGTTCACCTTCTGGAGCTCGAAGGCGTCGCCGAGGTCCTCCTGGATCTCCTCCAGAATCGGGTCCTGCGTCTTACACGGGCCGCACCAGTCAGCGTGAAAATCCAGCAGTCGAACAGTCATTATCCGGCGCAACCTACCGCCGGGCGGCGCATAAGGGTTTCCCACTTGTGCACGTTCCGGCGTCGAACCGCGGTCGTCGCTCTCAGCGTCCCACTTCGAAGCGGTTCCGCACCCATAGGCGAACGAAACGTTTAGAACGCCGCGAGGCGCACTCTCGGGCATGAGCAGTGGTTCCAACTCCGGCGGGCTGATGTCTAGCGCGGGCCTCGTCCGCTACTTCGACAGCGAGGACCGGGACGCGATCGCGATCGACCCGAAGACCGTCCTCGCGTTTTGCGTCCTCTTCGGCGTGTTCGTACAGATTCTCTCGCTGACGGTCGCGTAGGCCGGCCGGTCCGGGTGTTCGTTTCCGTTCACCGTTCTCTCTCCGCTGTCAGCGTTCCGCATCTCCTGCTCCGTAGCGCGCCCTTTTTGCCCGTCCCCCACCGACCGGTTCCTATGCAAGCAGGCGTCATCGCCGTCCAGGGGGACGTGGCCGAACACGCCGCCGCCGTCGAGAACGCCGCGGCCGCCCACGGCGAGCCCGCGGAAGTGGTCGAGGTCCGGGACGCGGGAATCGTCCCTGACTGCGACGTGCTCCTCATGCCGGGCGGGGAGTCGACGACCATCTCGCGGCTGATCCGCCGAGAGGGGATCGACGAGGAGATCCGCGAGCACGTCGCGAGCGGAAAGCCCGTACTCGCCACCTGCGCGGGTCTCATCGTCTGTTCGCGGGACGCGAAGGACGACCGGGTCGACGCGCTCGGGCTCGTAAACGTCTCCGTCGACCGCAACGCGTTCGGCAGACAGAAAGACTCCTTCGAAGCGAAGATCCCCATGACCGGGCTCGACGAGCCGTTCCACGCCGTGTTCATCCGTGCGCCGCTCATCGACGACGTGGGGGAAGGCGTCGAAGTACTCGCGACCGTCGACGGCCGCCCGGTCGCGGTTCGGGACGGGCCGGTGGTCGCCACCGCGTTCCACCCGGAGCTCACCGACGACTCGCGGATCCACGACCTCGCCTTTTTCCCCGAGCAGGAGGTGGTCGCGTGAGCGATTCAGACGCCGAAAACGACGAGAATCCGGAGGTCCCCCCCGACGACGTCCTCGACGAGCTGTTCGCCACCATCGAGTCGCGGAAGGCGGAGCTGCCCGAGGGGTCGTACACCGCCTCGCTGTTCACCCACGAAAAGGGCGAGAACGCCGTCTTAGAGAAGATCGGTGAGGAGTCAACGGAGACGATCCTCGCGGCGAAAGACGACGACCTCGACGAACTCACCTACGAGAGCGCAGACCTCGTCTACCACCTGCTGGTGCTGTTCGCGATGAAGGACCTCGACCTCGACGACCTGCGTGAGGAGCTTCGAGACCGTTTTTAATTACCGACGGCTCCCTACCGTTCCCGTTCGAGTTCCCGATCGATGTCGTCGAACTCCTCGGTCTCCAACTCGCTCGCGATTCGACGCTCGAACTCCGCTTCGCTGATCTGTCCCTCGACGTACTGCCGGCGGAGCCGGTCTTGCCGACTCTCTGAGGTGTCGCCAGCCGACGCCGACGTGGAGCCCCGAGAACGTTCGAGCGAGTCGATCGACGGGGCGTTGTCGTCACCGAGGAGCCACGAGCCGGCCTTGTACGCGACGTAGACAAGACCAGCCAGCACGGCGAGTCGGATCGCCCACGTGACCATCCAGACGGTGACGCCGATTGCGAGCGAGATGATCGTCCCGACGACAGAGAGAGCGATCAATACCGCAATTGCGATCGCCGCGTAGTAGAGGGTCCTTTTGCCGTCCATACTTCAGGTCGGACTGCTGGCCGCAAATACCTTCTCCCGGTGGCTCGGTCCGTCTGTCAGAAGACTTATTCGCCGCTGTGGTCGTGAGCTAGTGAAATGCATCCGGAGCCGCGGTTTCGGACGGACGCCCTACATACGGACGGCGCGAAGGTGCACCCGTGACCGATCGCGCCTCCCCCGGCAACGATCGGTCCGACATCGACGACGATCGGTCCGACATCGACGACGATCGGTCCGACATCGACGACGATCGGTCCGACATCGACGACGATCGGCCCGAATCCGGCGTCGCCCGTCGGACCGTCCTCGGCGCGCTCGCGGGAGCCGGGAGCGCCGCGCTCGCGGGCTGTTCCGGCTCGGAGCCGGACGACGCCGCCACAGATACCCTCGATCCGGAGACGCTCGACGAGCTTGCGACCCGGTTCGCGCCGACGCTGTTCTTCGATTCCGCGGAGCCGTGGTTCCCGACCGATCCGCGACCGTATACGGTCGAGGAGGACGACGAGACCGTTGTCGACGGGTTCGTGGCGTTCGACGGCTACCACGAGCGGTACGACGAGGCGGGCGAACCGCCGAACCCGACCGTCTTCTACAACGGGGTCCAATACGAGGACTCACCCCTCGCAGTCGTCCAGTTCTGGCTCTACTCCGCGTTCGACCAGTTCACGGCTAACTTCCACTGGCACGACTGGGAAGTGCTCCACGTCTTCGTCGACCTCGACACGGGCGACCCCCAACTGTACGTCGCCAGCTCGCACTCCCGCAGCGTGCCGAACAACGAGTTCCTCGATCCGAACCCCGACGCCATCCCGCGTGTCCTCTCCGAGCTAGGCTCGCACTCCAGCACCCTCTCGGTCAACGAGAACCCCGGCCAGTTCCAGCGCGTCGGCGAGGAGGGGCTGCTCGCGGACATCACGAACACGACGATCGACACGGTCGAGGACCTCCTCGGGATTCCCATCGCGTACGGGCTCCCCCGCGACGAGGGGATGCGGCTCCCGTTCGTCGTTCCCGAGTACGAGGGCGAACCGCTCTACGATCACCCGGACCTCCCGTCGGTCTCGGTCGAGTCGCTGGTCGACGGCGCGCTCACGATTCGATCGCTCGACGCACTGGGATCGCCCCCGACCGACCTTCCGTTCCGAGAGACGGGAATCGCCTTCCGCCACGCCGATCGCGAGGACGAGCTCGCGGACCGGACCGCCGACGAGGTGATCGGGTACGACCTCGTCCAGAGCGCCGAGCTAGAGGATATCACCGCGTTCACCGGCCCGCAGCTCAGCTACGAGTTCGCGGTCCCGGAAATTGTCGAGGATGCCGTCGCCAGCCACATCACGACCACGGGCATCCCGTGGAAGCAGCCGCGGTACGAGAACCCCGCGCTCGACGTGACCGCCGGGAACCACCGTGCTGAGCTCGCCGAGCGGTACGACGCCATCGCGGCCGAGGAGTCGTTCGGCGACGGCGCAACGGCCGAACTCGACGCGGTCGTCGCCCGCGTCACGCGGGCGGTCGAAAGCGACGATGCCCCCGAGGGCGAGGGGCTGACGACGACCGACGCGATCACCGAGTCGTTCGTCCTGATCGAGAGCGATCCCGAAGCGGTCCCCACGTTCGGCGGCGGAATCGCCGTCGCGAACGGGATCCCCGAGGGCGACCACCGGCTGACGGTCAATGGCGCGGGGCAGGCGCCCCACAGCGAGGAGCTGGCGGTCTCGGCGGACGAGCCCCTTACGACTGCCGGCGTCGACGGCGAGATTCCACTCGTCGCTCGCGAGAACGCGACGAAGGTGGAGCTGTCGGACGCCGAAAGCGACATCGACATGACACGGACGGCGGTCGAGGACGACTTCGCCGGTCGGATCTACGACTCGGCGGTCGACGGGAGCGACGCGGTGTACGTCCATGCCGGTGGCGCGTACACGACCGAGGTGCGCGACGCCGACGACGAGATCGGTGCCTATCGCATTAAGCCGGCCCCGGAGGCCGCGGGATCCGGTGAACCGATCCGAATCGACCGGCCCGAAACTGGCGCGGCCTCGCTCGCCGGGTTCGTCGCCGACGTGGCCGAGGAGACGCGGGCGGAGGTGGCGGCGGTTGCGGCCGAAAGCGGCGACGACGATAGCGACGACGGGAGTTCTGGCGGCGGCTCGGATGGCTCCGAGGGCGGACCGTCGAACGCGATACACGGGCTCGAACGCGCCCTCGCCGCCGCGGTCGACAACGCCGAGCGGGCCGAGGAACGCGCCCGTGAGGGGGACAAAGAGGGAACCAATCGCCAACTGGAGAACGTGCTCGAGCGGATCGCTCGGATTCAGGAACGGCTCGCGGCGGCGCGTGAGGGGCTCTCGCCCGGTCTCGCGAACGCGACGGACAGGCGAATCGAGCAGGCGACGCGGCGCGTCAAGCAGGCGCAGGAATCGGAGAAGCTCTAGACGGTCGTTTTCGTCGTCGACGGCGGTACTTCCGTCGGTTCGACCACCGCCCACGAGGGGGTGTGTCATACCGAAACACTGGATGGAAAGCTATACGACGCCGACCCCTCCACGAGTATATAAGCAGATGTCTCAGGAGAGTTACGACCACACTGCGGTCGAGAAACGGTGGCAGGAGGCGTGGGACGACGCCTCCGTGTATCGCACGCCGGACGAGGTGGACGATCCCACCTACGTGCTGGGAATGTACCCGTACCCGTCCGGGAAGCTCCACATGGGCCACGTCCGCAACTACACGATCACGGACGCGTACGCCCGGTACCGCCGAATGCGCGGCGACGACGTGCTCCATCCGATGGGGTGGGACGCGTTCGGGCTCCCCGCCGAGAACGCCGCCAAGGAGCGGGACACGAACCCCCGCGACTGGACGTTCGACTGCATCGACACGATGAAAGGGCAGATGCAGTCGATGGGGTTCGGCTACGACTGGGACCGCGAGGTCACCACCTGTACCCCCGACTACTACCAGTGGAACCAGTGGCTGTTCCGCCGCTTCCACGAGGCGGGGCTCGTCGAGCGCCGCGACGCCGAGGTGAACTGGTGTCCCTCCTGTGAGACCGTCCTCGCCGACGAGCAGGTGGAAGGGGACGACGAGCTGTGCTGGCGGTGTGACACCCCGGTCGAGACCCGCGATCTGGACCAGTGGTTCCTGGAGATTACGGAGTACGCCGACGAGCTGTTGGAGGCGATCGACGGGTTGGCGGGGTGGCCCGACTCCGTGCGCCAGATGCAGCGCAACTGGATCGGTCGCCAGCACGGGACGACCTTGGACTTCGAAGTGAGCGAGGCGCGAAGCGCCTCGAACGGACGCGGCGAAGGGACCGATCCGCGGGAGTACGGCCCCGTCGAGGCGTTCACCACCCGCGTGGACACGATCCACGGCGCGACGTTCTTCGCGCTCGCGCCGGACCACCCGATCAGCGAGGAGCTGGCGGAATCGGACGCGGACGTGCGACACTTCATCGAGGAGGAGGCCGACCCCGAGGGCGACGAGCCGAACGGCGTCGCGACCGGCCTCACCGCCACCAACCCGGTCACGAGCGAGGAGATCCCCGTCTTCGTCGCCGACTTCGTCCTCTCCGACGTGGGGACGGGCGCGCTGATGGCGGTGCCCGGCCACGACGACCGCGACCACGCGTTCGCCGAGAAGATGGGCGTCGAGATCAAGCCGGTGATCGCCCCGAAGCCCGAGGACTGGGACGGCGAGACGATTCCCGACGCGCCGGACGTGAGCGAGGGCGCCTTCACTGACGACGGCGTCGTGATCGACTCCGGCGAGTACAGCGGCCTCGACAGCGAGACGGCCCGCGAGCGGCTCACAGAGGACATCGAAAGCGCCGAGACGACCACCCAGTATCGCCTGCGCGACTGGGGGATCTCCCGACAGCGCTACTGGGGGACCCCGATCCCGGTCGTCCACTGCGACGACTGCGGCTCGGTGCTGGTGCCGGAAGCGGACCTGCCGGTCGAGCTGCCGGAGTTCATCAACACGACCGGGAACCCGCTCGACGCCGCCGAGGAGTGGAAGGAGACGACCTGTCCGGAGTGCGGCGAGCCCGCCACCCGCGAGACCGACACGATGGACACGTTCGTCGACTCCTCGTGGTACTTCCTGCGCTACGTCTCGCCCGGCGCCGAGGACGTACCCTTCGACCTGGACCGCGCGAACGACTGGATGCCGGTCGACCAGTACGTCGGCGGCATCGAACACGCCGTGATGCACCTGCTGTACTCGCGGTTCGTCACCAAGGTGTTAGCCGACGAGGAGGG
This sequence comes from Halorubrum lacusprofundi ATCC 49239, assembly GCF_000022205.1. NCBI lineage: Archaea > Methanobacteriati > Methanobacteriota > Halobacteria > Halobacteriales > Haloferacaceae > Halorubrum > Halorubrum lacusprofundi. The sequence continues at coordinate 387,741 of NC_012029.1, read as the reverse complement.
GCTGGCACACCGCGAGCCGTTCACGAACCTGCTGGCGCAGGGGATGGTCCAGCTGGAGGGCGAGAAGATGTCCAAGTCGAAGGGGAACACGGTCTCTCCCCAGCGCATCGTCGACGAGTACGGTGCCGACACGGCCCGGCTGTTCATTATGCAGGCGGCCCAGCCCGAGCGCGACTTCGACTGGGCCGAGGAGGGCGTCAAGTCGACGCACCGGTTCCTGGCGCGCCTGACGGACTTGGTCGAGGAGTACGCGGCGGGGGAGGCGGAGACCGCGAGCTCGGACGCCGACCGCGACACGATCGACGATTACGTCGCCGACGAGGTCGACGCCGCGGTCGCCATCGCGGGCGCGGAGTACGACGACCTGACGTTCAACGTCGCGCTCCGCGAGGCGCAGGACCTCGTGGGGACGCTCCGGAGCTACCGGGGCCACGCCGACCCGCACCCGGAGACCTACGAGCGCGGGCTGGACGTTGCGGTCCGCCTGCTCGCACCGGTCGTCCCGCACCTCGCCGAGGAGCTGTGGGAGACGCTGGACCGCGAGGGGTTCGTCGTCGAGGCCGAGTGGCCGACCGCGACGGTCGACCGCGAGACGGTCGAGCGCCGCCGCCGGCTGGTCGCGAACACCCGTGAGGACGTGCGCGACATCGTCGAGGTCGCCGGCATCGAGGACCCCGAGCGGATCGACGTCGTCGTCGCGCCCGACTGGAAGTACGACGCGCTCTCGATCGCGATCGACAGCGACGCCGACAACCTCATCTCGGAGCTGATGGGGGAGCCGCATATCCGCGAACAGGGCGACGACGCCGCCTCGTACGGCCAAGATCTGCAGGCGAACCGCGAGGCGCTGCAGGAGACGCTCTCGGGAGACGACGAGTACGACGCCCTTCGCGCGGCCTCGTGGCTGATCGAGCGCGAGTTCGACGCGCCGGTCCGCGTCGAGCGCGCCGCGGACGCCGACGAGTCGGTGGTTCGCAAGGCGGAGCCCGGCCGGCCGGCGATCGACATCGTCGAGTAGCGACCCGCGGTCCTTTTTAAGTAACCGACCGCCCCGGAACTGCTTAGTCGCCGGCGAGGCCCCACTCGTGTATGGACGACCCCGATGCGCCGGCGGCGGACGACCCGTACGCCCCGGCACGCGACGCGCTCGCGGGCGAGGGTCTCGGCGGCGACGCCGCCGATTCCGATCCCGCGATCCTCGCCGCTCGCCTCGACGACAACGACCCGCTCTCCGGGTTCGCCGACCGGTATCAGGTGCCCGACGGCGTCTTATATATGGACGGCAACTCGCTCGGCCCCGCGAGCGACGCCGCCCTCGCGAGCCTCGACCGCGTCGTCGACGAGTGGCGCGACCTGCTGATCGCGGGGTGGACCGACGCCGACCCGCCGTGGTTCGAAGTGGGGGAGCGGCTCGGCGACGCGCTCGCGCCGCTCGTCGGCGCCGAGCCGAGCGAAGTCGTCGTCGGCAACTCGATCACGGTGAATATCCACACGCTCGTCGGGACGTTCCTCGACGAGCTACTGGCGGGGAACGGGCCGGTGCGTGAAGGCTTCGAGCGGGCGGACGGGACGTGGGCGCCGGAGGGGGATTCCGAGGCCGATCCCGCCGTCCTCGTCAACGAACTCGATTTCCCCTCCGACCACTACGCGATCCGCGCGCAACTGCGGCAGCGCGGAATCGGCCCCGACGAGAAGCTCCGCGTCGTCGAGAGCCGGGACGGGCGGACGATCGATTCCCGTGACATCGAGGCCGCGCTGGCGGCACACGACGACATCGGGATCGTCTTCATGCCGACCGCGCTGTACCGCTCCGGGCAGCTGTTCGACGTGGCTCGGATCGCCGAGGCCGCCCACGAGGCGGGCGCGTACGCGGGGTTCGACGCGGCGCACTCCGCGGGCGCGGTGCCGCACGCGTTCGGCGACGCCGGCGTCGACTTCGCGGTCTGGTGCACGTTTGACATCCTCCCGCGCCTGAAGACGCGGGAATCCCACGGCACCGCACCGCTGGATTGGGATATTAGGGTTTGCAGTCTACCACCTCTGTCCGAGGTTGGAATCCTCGAGAGAGGTCGTGAAGATAGACTCCGGGCTGTGCCAACCAGCCGGTACTCCTATCTCCACCCAAATCGGGTGCAGACTCGGAGTTACTTTCGTTGCTGTCGAGACGGATGTTCTCCGCCCCGTTCACGTCGGCGTTGAACGCTGCGTCGCACTCATCACAGACGTACAAACCGCGGTGGACGCGCTGTGAGTCGTCTGTTTTCCCGCATGTGCAACATGTCTTGCTCGTATCCCGCTCAGACACTTCCAAGACCTCGATTCCCTCGACTCTCGCCTTGTATTCGAGAATCGAGCTGAAGCGGTCGAACGCCCACCCGTGTAAGTCGAGATTCCCGTGCTTGCCCCAGTTCTTCGAGCTGCCGTTCTCATCTTCACGGACCCCTTCCAAGTCTCCGACGTTGATGCGTCCTACTTCCTTCTCGACACACCGTTCGACGATGTGTTTCGCCAAGGAATGGAAGAAGTGAGTGCGGCGTTCCGCCCACTTGTGATGGAGCCGAGTTGCCCTGTCACCACCGCTGTCGTCGCACTTGGCGATCTCCTTGGGGAAGTAGTAGCCGTCTTGCTTCAGACGGTTGCCGGGGTATAGGTCGGCGTCTTCGGTGCTGTAGGCGACGGCGGCGAAGTTGCTGATCCCGAGGTCGACACCTGCCGTCTCGTTGCCGGGGGCGTTGGGTGTCTCGATCTCGTCTTTGCAGACGAGGTGGAGTTCCCAGCGTTCCTTTGTGCTGTCGTAGACAGCACGAACCTGCTGTAGGTTCTCGACCGTGACGCCGGGGCGTGTCTCGTATTCGACAAGGATGTATTCCCACGCTCTCGGGTGTTCCTTGTGGTTCGCACCTTTTGAGAGGCGAACACGGTTGTTTGTGGTGTCGTGTTTGATGCCGTTCTGCTTCCACGTCACAGTGGAACGCGGGTGTTCTTCGTGGACGCGACGGCCTTGGTCGTCGTAGTAGTTTTCTTTCCGATAGCCGGGTGGATTGTCCCGATCGTCGTCGGAGCCGTACCACGAGTTGAAGGCTTCAGCGAGTTCCTCCAGAACGCGCTGACTGGACTGAGAATGGAGTCCGTTGTATTTTGGATGCGTCTTCAACTCGTCTTTGAGGTCGCCGTGACCGGGAATCTCGCCCGTCTCCTTCCAGACTTTTCGGGAGTGGTGGTTCGCGACGTTCCAGAGTTTGCTGGCGCTCCACCCGTGCCGGTCAAGCGATTCCTCTCCCTGTGAGTGGTTGAGGATTTTTGCCTGATGGGTGCGGTGGACCTCCAGCATTCTGAACGCCTGTATAAGCATTTATACTAGCTTTTCTTGTAAAGTCTGGGGTTGAGAACGGTGGAATATCCGGGCTGCTATTGACGGCGGGTTGTGGAGGCGTTGTCGGATTCATCCTGACCCTGAAGGGTCAGGTATTCTCCTCGGTTTGTATAAATATCTCAACGCCGGACCGGGCTCGATCGGGGCGCTGTTCGTCGCCGAGCGCCACCACGGGCTCACGCCCGCGCTGGCGGGGTGGTGGGGCCACGAGAAGGCGACTCAGTTCGAGATGAACATGGAGTACACCCCCGCCGACTCGGCGGGTGCGTGGCAGATCGGCACCCCGCCATTGCTCGCGGCGGCGCCGCTTGAGGGGTCGGTCGAGACGCTCCGGGAGGCCGGAATCGACCGCCTGCGTGAGAAGTCGCTCGCGCTCACGGACTTCCTGATCGCCTTGGTCGACGACCGGCTCCCCGAGGTCGCGGTCGGGACGCCCCGCGAACATGTGGCCCGTGGCGGCCACGTCGCCCTCGAACACCCCGACGCGGAGCGACTGAGCGAGGCGCTCACCGACCGCGGCGTGGTGGTCGACTTTCGGCCGCCGAACGTAGTCCGAGTGTGTCCGGCCGCGTCGTACACCGCCTTCGCCGACGTGCTGGCCGTCATCGACGAGATCGAGGCGATCCTCGACGCCGGCGCACACAAGGCGTACGCGACGAGCGAGGGCGGCGTGACGTAGCGACGCCGGCATGACATAACGACGCCGGCGTGACGTAGCGATGCCGGCGACTGTTTATAAGGGAGTACCGCGCCGGCAACGGTTTATAAGCGATCGAGGAGCTCGTTGAAACCGGTCGCGACCGATGTGTGGTCGATCACCGAGACACGGGCGGTCTATCCACTGCTCTCTCCGTCACCTGCCGGTTCCGATCGATCCAGCCACGAGGCCACCGCCGACTCGAACGGCTCGGAGTACTGCATCAGCGTCGTGCCGAGGATCGCCATCACGAGCACGTAGCCGACGGCGAAGGCGTTGATCGTCGCCGCGAGCGCCGGGTCGAATGCGCCGGCCTCCCCCGCGGTCACCGCGATCGTCGCGATGATCAGCGAGAACTCCCCGCGGGTGGTCATTCCGAGCGCGACGCGAGTCGACCGGCGGGCGTTCAGATCGAACGCACGCCCGGCGAGAAAGCCGGTAATGAGCTTCGTCGGCGTCGTCACGATCACCGCGAGCGCGATCAGCGCCGCCACCCCGCCGAACAGCAGCGGGTCGGTGACGAGGCCGATCCAGAAGAAGAACACCGCGGCGAACGTGTCTCTGACGGGTTCGAGCAGCGTCTCGATCTCGTGGGTGTGATCTGTCGAGGCGAACGCCATCCCGACGAAGAAGGCGGCAACCGCCTCGCTGACGCCGAGCGCGAGCGCCCCGCCTGCGACGAGCACTACGGTCGCGATCGACCGGAGCGCGATGAACTCCCGGTTGGTGGTGTCGACGAGCCGAGCGAACGCGGGCGTGCCGAACTGGACGAGGCCCAAGAGCCCGAGGATGAACCCGATCGCGATCCCGACGTCGACGGCGGCTGCCCCAACGTCCCCGCCGCCGAGCGCGATCGCGGACGCGACTGCGAGGTACACCGCGATGAACAGGTCCTCGTAGACGAGGGTCCCGAGCATCGGCTCCGCCTCGTCGTTGGCGATCCAGCCGAGGTCGATGAGCGACTTCGTGATCACCGCCGACGAGGAGATGTACACGATACCGGCGATCAGAAACGCCGGCAGGAAGGCGCCGAAGACGAGCCACCCGAGAACGAACCCGGCGCCGAAGTTCGCGAGGTCGATCGTCCCCGCCGTCCCGATCTGGCGTCGCCGCGCGAGCAGCCGATCGAGGTTGAACTCCAGTCCGAGGAAAAAGAGGAGAAAGACGATCCCGAGTTCCGCGCCGATCGCGATGAACTCCGACTCGGGGATGTAGGTAGTGCCGACGACCGGCAGCGCGACCCGGCCGAGCACGAACTCACCGAGGACCATTCCGGCGACGATGTAGAAGGGGATCACCGACTGGCCGAGCCGGTTCGCGAGCGCGCCGACGCCGGCGATCGCAGCGAACATGACCCCCAGTTCGAGGAGGGCCTCAGCCACCGACGCTCACCTCGCCGCCGACCGAGAAAATCACGCTGAATCCGCCGTTCATCCGGTGAGAATTTCCTCGAACGCCTCGCAGTTCTCCGGCGTCCCGACCCCGATCAGCGTGTCACCTTCGCGGAGGGTCGTCTGGGCCCCCGGGCTGTCGATCACCTCGTCGTCGCGCTGGATCGCGACGACTGCGAGCCCCGTTCGGTTCCCGATGTCGGCGCTTTCCAGCGTCTCACCGATGAGCGGGGAGCCGGGGTGAAGCTCGTACCACTCAAGGAGGATTCCGCCCGGCAGCGTCGTCTCCTGGGTGGCCGGCTCGACCGGCTGGAAGTGCGCCCCCTCGATGATCGACCCGATCGTCCGGGCGAGGTCGTCGCTGAACTCGAACACCTTCTCGGAATCGGCGTCCGGATTGGGTCGGCGGAACACCTCACGTTTCCCCGTATTGTGGATGACGACGACCATCTCGCCGTCGTCAAGGTTGATCTCGAACTTCTTCCCGACGCCCGGGAGGTCAGATTCCGTGATCGGCATACCCGGGAGAAACGGGGCCACGGTATTAGTAGTGTAGTTCGGCGGAGACTGATCGGTTCGAAGCCGCTCCCCGTCCGACGAGCGTCTGCCGCGCACCAAACGCTAAGTACGCCGGGTCCGAGTGGATGGATATGTGGCGCTCCCGGAAGAGCCGGGACCGGCGGACGGTGATCTGCATCACGTGTGGTGACTCGGTACTGCGCGAGGACGCACGTGAGTACGACAAGGAGGGTGACCGCTGGAACCGGCGCGACAAGGAGTTCGAGTACCTCTGTACCGACTGCGACAATGAGATCTGTCACCAGCCGCGCGACGGGCTCGAATCGCTAATCACCTCGATCGAGTCGGACGGGCTCTCCCGCGAGGAGTTCCTCGACCGCTACGCCGACGCCGTCGACAACGCCGACGAGTCGCGCGGGCGCTCTGAGCGCGACCGGTAACGCGACCGCACGTCGTCACCGAGCGGTGACCGAGCGCGACCGCAACCGACACGCCTTCCCTCCGCCGTTCGAAACCCGATTGACGCATGTCCCTCCACTCGACGCTCGCTGCCCACCCGACTCCGCTCCGGGTGACGATCGATCCCCTCCCGACCCTGATCGGCGTCGCCGCGCTGCTCGTCAGCCTCGGGTTCCTCGCCCGCGGCGGCCGAGGCTCCCTCGACGCGCTCCGCGTCGCCCGCGCAACCGCAACTGATCCCCGGTCACTGCAAGCCGGCGACCGCCGAGTGCGGGTCACCGGGCGCGCCGAAATCGCGTCGGGCGCACACGGGAGATCTGATGATGACAAAGAAGATGCCGAAACGCTCCCCGCCCCGTTCTCCGACGAGCAGTGCCTCTGTTGTGCGTACGACGTGTCGGAGTATCGCAGCCAAGGGAAAGGTCGCTCGTGGGTCTCGATCGACTCCGGCGAGGCGGGGGTTCCGTTTCGCGTCGTCGTCGACGGCGTCGGCGTTCGCGTCGACCCTGCGGCCGCCGACTTCGCGTTCGGCGTCGATGAGGACATCGAGATCGCGGCCGACGAGACCCCACCCGAGCGCGTCCGCCGGTTCACGGACGCGGTGGAGGCAGTCGACGAGTCGGAGATGGGGTGGACGCTCGGCCCGCTCACCATCGGCGACGACCCCGAGCGCCGGTACCGCCAGCGCGTCCTCCGTCCCGGCGACGGTGTGACGGTCGTCGGCGACGCGACTGCCTTTCCGGACGCGCCGGTCGGCGAGGTGAAAGCGCGGATCGACGGCGGATCTCCGTTCGTCGTCGGCGACGCGAATGCACGCCGGACCGCGCTCCGGCTGGTCGGCCGGTCGGCGGTGCCGGTCGTCCTCGGAGCCGTCTCCCTGACGGTGGCGGCGTTCGCGCTCTCCCCGATCCTCGGCGCGGTCGTCGGGTGACTGGACCGACGCCCCATCGTCCGCTGTCGGACGACACCCTCCCTCCGCCCCGACAGGCCTTTCTAACGGACCCGCGTTGGTCACCGTATGTCAGACGACGAGCCGAAACCGGGGTCCGCGGAGGACCAGGGTCCCGTGACGATCACGCCGGAGCTGGCCGACCGTCTTGCCGAGAAGCGGACGGAGCTGTTCGAGGAGTTCGAGATCCGCGACGAATTTCCGAACGAGGTCCTCCGCGAAGCCGAGACCCGGACCGAGGACGTGTACGAGGAGATCGAAGCCGAGATCGACGAGCGGAAGGATCTCCGTGACCTGACAACGTGGACCACCGACCCGATCGACGCGCAGGATTTCGACGACGCCATCTCCATCGAGCGCGAGGAGGGCGCCTACCGACTGTGGGTCCACATCGCCGACGTGACCCACTACGTCACCCCCGACACCGCGATGTGGGAGGAGGCGGTCAAGCGGGCCAACACGGTCTACCTGCCGGATTACACGATCCACATGCTTCCGCCGGTCCTCGCAGAGACCGTCTGCTCGCTCGTCCCGAACGAGGACCGGCTTGCACACACCGTCGAGATGGAGATCGACGACGAGACGCTCTCGTTCGAGGACATCGACATTTACAAGTCCGTCATCAACTCCGACGAGCGGCTCACCTACAAGGAGTGCGAGGAACGGTTGGAAGACCCCTCTTTGCCCCTCGGCGAGGAGAACGAGCTCGCCTACGAGCTGGCCGATCGGATGCACGAACAGCGCAAGGAGGACGGCTCGCTCGTGTTGAACCCCAGTCGCGACCGCGCACACACCATCATCGAGGAGTCGATGCTGAAAGCGAACAAGGCGGTGACACACACCCTGATGTGGGACCGCGGCGTCGAAGCGATGTACCGCGTCCACCCGCAGCCGACGCCCGACCAGTGGAGCAAGGCGCTCCGCGAGATCCAAGAGCTCGACGGGGTCTCGATCCCCGGCGACGCGTGGGGCGACGACCCTCGCAAGGCCGTCAACGCCGCCTTAGAGACGGCTCCGGACCGCCAGCTCAACAAGATCCAACGCGCCGTGTTGAAGGTGATGCCCCGAGCGAAGTACATGAACGACCCGTTCGGCGGCCACCACGCGCTCAACTTCGACATCTACGGTCACTTTACCTCACCCATCCGGCGGCTCTCGGACACGATCAACCACTGGATCGTCCACGAGAACGACGTGCCGGAGAACATCCTCGAACTGTGCGATCACGCCAGTGACAAACAGAAGGACGGCGAGACCGCGGAGCGACTTTATAAGCAGTTCCTCCAAGAGCAGGGGCTCGACCCCTACGCGGTCAACAACCGCGGGGTCAAAGTCGTTGAGGACCCCGAGGAAGCGAAGCACACGATCTGAGGGGCCCCCGTCGCGACCGCTCGGAAGACTCGACCGAATACGAACCGCTCGGGGTTGTCGGCGTTCCGGCCGTCAGTCCTGCCGCGTCGCGAGCCGAGAGACTCCGGCCGCGGAGAGGGCGCCGAGGGCCGCGATACCCGCGAGGACGAAAAAGAGCTCTCGTGGTCCCGCTCGGGTGAGGACCGTCCCCGCGAGCGCAGCGCCCAGCGAGCCGAAACCGAAGATCCCGAGGTACGTGTAGCCGAACGAGATCCCGCGCGCCTCGCTCGGAGAGTAGGCCGCGACCGTCGCCTGCGAGAGTGGCTGGACCGTGAACAGCACGACGCCGAGCAGCAGTGAGACCGCGATGAACGTCACGATGGTCTCGCTGGCGGGGACGAACAACAGCGCGAGGACCGTCAATATTCCCATCAGAACCATCAGCGCGCGCTCCGGCGGCACGCGATCGGCGATCCGCCCGCCGAGGTACTGCCCGAGTACGCCGACCATGAGAACGGCGACGTACAGATATCGTGCCACGTCGAACTCCTCGGCGTACGGGCTTTCAGGGTCGATGAGTTGGATATCGATCAGCCCGCCGAGTACGTCGCCGAGGAGATCCGGCAGGAACGTGAGAAACGTGCGGTAGTAGAGTCCGCTGAACGTGACGAAGACGAACACGATCAGGAAGCCGCCGGCGAGCAGCACGCGCGTGTCGTCGGCGATCGTCGACAGCGAGGCCGCTCCGTTCGCGCCGCTCCCTCCGTCGCCGTCGATGTCGCCATCGGAAACCGCGTTCTCAGTGTCAGGAAGCGCGTCGTCGATATCGACGGTGAGACCGTAGGCGGCGACCACGGCCGCGGGTACCGTGAGCGCGGCCGTGACGATCCGCCAGTCGAAGGCTAAGAGGAGGAGCGCGGTCGCCAGCGGGCCGAGCGCGATCCCGAGGTTCCCCCCGATCCCGTGGTAGCCGAGCGCAGTCCCGCGCTGATCGACCGACTTCGAGAGCAGCGACAGCCCCGCCGGGTGATAGACGCTCGCAGTGACCCCCCACACGGCGATCGCGAGCGCGAGCGTGAGGAGGTTGGGCGCGAGGCTCACGAGGAGAAACGATCCCGCCATTCCGCCGAGACAGGCGAGAATGAGCGGCTTGGACCCGAATCGGTCGACGAGGATGCCGCCCGGAAGTGCGCCGACGCCGAACAGTCCGTAGCCGACAGTCACGACGAGTCCGAGAACCGCGGCCGTCGTCGAGAACTCCCCGACCCACACGGTCAACAGAATCGGGATCGAGAGCTCGTAGGTGTGGACGAGCCCGTGCGATCCGGCGGTGAACGCCACGATCCGTTGCTCGGCAGAATCCATTGAAAGCGCGTTCTCCGTGGGGCGCCATAGGTCCGGGGGTAGCCGCCGGGGTTGCCGCGAGACGGCGACGCCTCGAAATTCTCTGAGAACATCCCTTCCAGCCGTCGGCGAGCCGTCGATCGATCTCCTCGCCGCCGTGTGTGTCGCTGTCGCGTACCATACGGCCCAGACAACGACTCACAAAAGGGAGTTGTGTTCGCGGCCCCGCCCGACGGATCGGCTACGTCGACAACGTGTACAGCAACAGCCCGACGGAGACGATCGTGACGAGCAGAATCCACCCGATCATGATTATCCCCATCTGGCGGTGCGTGAGGTTCTTGCCCTCAAGGAGATCGGAAATACCCATATGACGCCAAACTGACTCAGAGTATATAAGCGGTCTGGGTCGGGAGACGGCGTCGTTTCTTACGGCTCACTTCCTCGCATTTCCTTCGGCAGACGGCGAGGATCTCGATCGCCAACCGCAACCAATCGGATCGATCGGTGAGCGACGACTCCACGATCGTCGGCTACTACGGGAAGCTCGTCGAGCCGGGATCTGCGCTTGTGTTGCGGTCGAGATCGTCTCGAACCCGGCGGTCGAGAGGATCGATCGCGGCGAAAACGGTCACAAAAAGAGGATCAGAATAGTGTTGTCACTCACGAGGGACCGCGCTACCGGAAGGTCTGACCCCTCCCCCACGCGCCCCGCGCCGGCCGGATCTTCGGTCCCGCATCGTCGCGGTAGTGCGTCACCGCCTCTTTGAGCCGCTCCGGATCGCAACCGGCGTCGGTCCAGTACCGCTTGAGTCTCGTCACCAAGTCCGACCACGACTCGCCCGCGAGGTTCCCCATCCACACCCGGAGTTGCGCCTCGCGCTCGCCGCCGTGGGCCTGGCGGAAGTCCGTCGAGACGTGGGCGCCACAGCTGAGACAGTCGCGGACCGGTATCGAATCGAGCCGGATCATCGAACTACCCCCGTCTCGCCACGGATCAGTCCCGACGGCGTCGGAGTGCAACGGAACTCGCGGTGAGCGCTCTCAGCGGCTCCGCTCGCGAGGATATAACCGGAATCGCGGATTCAGGAGTAGAACGGCTGAGGTCTCCTCGATCCTGAGGAATCGAGAAAAATCCAGATGGACTCGCGGGGTCCCCGCGAGCGAAGCGAGCGGGGGCAAGCGAGGAAACAACTCGAACGAAGTGAGAGGAGTGGACTCGCGGGGTCCCCGCGAGCGAAGCGAGCGGGGGCAAGCGAGGAAACAACTCGAACGAAGTGAGAGGAGTGGACTCGCGGGGTCCCCGCGAGCGAAGCGAGCGGGGGCAAGCGAGGAAACAACTCGAACGAAGTGAGAGGAGTGGACTCGCGGGGTCCCCGCGAGCGAAGCGAGCGGGGGCAAGCGAGGAAACAACTCGAACGAAGTGAGAGGAGTGGACTCGCGGGGATTTGAACCCCGGGCCTCTTCCTTGCGAAGGAAGCGATCTGCCGCTGATCTACGAGCCCTCACCCGAAACCAATCGCCGTTCGTATTTGTACCTTACCTTTCGATGACCCGCACGCGGATGGTTCTCACGCTTCTCCCTCGCTCGTTCCCGCACCCTCTTCCCCGACTCGGCGATGTCACAGCTCGCGACGATGACCGCCGATACCGACGGGGTTAGGTATCAGGGTCCACGAGAATCATCTAACTTCGAGAGCGTCCGATCGACGGCCCACTGCAAATCCGGTTAACGTTTTTGGGATGCATCTCACATCCGTTACTCTTTTGCGTGCGGGATTCCCATTTCCGGACATGGCAGAAGCGACGTCGACGGCGGACCCCGACCCGGCCGCGATCGCGGCCCTGAAACACGTCGGGCTCGCCGGCGGCCTGACCGAGACGAAGGTGTCGTGTGCGGCCCTCGGCGACCGACTCGATGCCTCGACGCAAACCGCCTCCCGGCGACTTCAGACGCTCGAATCCGTGGGGTACATCGAGCGTGACGTGGTCGGCGACGGCCAGTGGGTACGCGTCACCGACGCGGGCGAGGCGGCCCTCCGCGCCGAGTACGCAGACTACCGCCGGCTGTTCGAGACCGACGTAGAACTCGTGCTTCGCGGCGCGGTCACCGGCGGGATGGGCGAGGGGCGCCACTACATCACCCTGCCCGGCTACGCCGAGCAGTTCCGAGCACGGCTGGGCTACGAGCCGTTCCCGGGCACGCTCAACGTCGATCTCTCGGAGGAGAGCGTCCGCCGGCGCGGCGAGATGGCCGGCATCGATGCGGTGCCGATCGACGCGTGGGAAGGCGAGGACCGCACCTACGGCGCGGCCTCGTGTTACGGCGTCACGCTCGTCACGGGCGACGAGCGCTACGAGGAGGTCCACGCGATCGTCCCCGACCGCACCCACCACGACGACGACCAGCTCGAACTGATCGCCCCCGAGCGGCTCCGCGACGCGCTCGGCCTCGGCGACGGCGACGCGGTCGAGGTCCGCGTAGCCGCCACAAGTCGGGCGGACACCCCCGAAAGCGATTACGTGGAGGAGAGCGACGACGAAAACGAGACCCCCGCGGACCCCGTCGAGACGGAGGTCGCCTGATGCGCGCCGACGCCGACACTGATGTCGACGCCGTCCCGGGCTCTGACGCCGACTCCGTCAACCGCGCCCTCGACGCGTTCCGCGCGGGCGATCCGGTCTGTGTCCACGACTTCGCGGACCGCGAGGGCGAGACGGACATCATCTACCCGGCTGGCGCCGTCGACGAGGCGGCGGTCGCGCACATGCGAAACGACGCGGGTGGGCTGATCTGCGTCGCAGTCGCAGATTCCGTTGCAGACGCGTTCGGGCTCCCGTTCCTCGCGGACGCGCTCGACCATCCCGCGGTCAACGACGACCCCGAGTACGACGATCGCTCTTCCTTCTCGCTGCCCGTGAACCACCGCGAGACGTTCACCGGGATCACCGATGAGGACCGCGCCCGAACCATCGTCGAGCTGGCGGTGTCCGCCGCCGCCGTCGACGCCGACCCCGCGGGGTACGACCCCGATGACTTTGCTGCGGAGTTCCGTGCGCCCGGCCACGTCCACGTGCTGCGGGGCGCTCACGACGGCCTGCGCGGGCGAACCGGTCACACCGAGCTCGGCCTTGCGATGGCTGAGGCGGTCGACGCCGCCCCCGCCGCCGTGGTCTGCGAGATGCTCGACGACGAGACGGGCGCCGCGCTGACGCCCGCGGACGCCGAGGCGTACGCTCGCCGGCGACAGATTCCCTACGTCGAGGGTGCGGCTCTCGTCGAGGCCTTTAAATAATCAACCGCGGTGTTGTCGGCGTCGTCGGTGGCTCTGCCGCCGACAACTGGGGCTTCGGAAACAGTCACCGCGTTGGTAACACCGAGGTAGAAACGCGGCCCCGCACACGGGTTCGGTGCCGACCGTCCCGGCAGCCCCCGCCCGGTTGTTACAGTTTTAAGCCCGCCGGCCGCAACCCGCAAGTATGGGATTTGACGAGATGGACGTCGACACGATCTGGAAGAACGGCGAGTACCTCGACTGGGAGGACGCGACCACGCACGTGCTGACCCACGCGCTCCACTACGGGAGCGGCGTGTTCGAGGGCGTCCGCTGTTACGACACCGAGCAGGGGCCAGCGATCTTCCGCTGGGAGGAACACCTCGACCGGCTGTTCGACTCCGCGAAGATGTACGACATGGAGATCGAATACTCCCGCGAGGAGATCACCGAGGCCACCCTCGAACTCCTCGACCGGCAGGACCTCGACTCCGCGTATATCCGGCCGCTCGCCTACTTCGGCTACGACTCGCTCGGCGTCTCGCCGAAGGACTGCCCGACCGACCTCGTGCTCGCGGCGTGGCCGTGGGGCGCGTACCTCGGTGAGGAGGCGTTAGAGGAGGGCGTCGACGTGATGGTCTCCTCGTGGCGGAAACACGCCTCCTCGCAGGTGCCGACGAACGTGAAGACCACCGGCCTCTACGTCAACTCCATGCTCGCGGGCGAGGAGGCCCGCCGCAACGGCTACGTCGAGGCCATCGTCCTGAACAAGGAGGGCAACGTCGCCGAGGGGCCGGGCGAGAACATCTTCATGGTTAACGACGGCGAGATCTACACCACCGGTCCCGCACAGTCGATCCTCGAAGGGATCACCCGCGACACCGTCATCGAACTGGCGAAGGAGCGCGGCTACACCGTCCACGACGAGGCGGTCATCTCCCGCGGACAGCTGTACACCGCCGACGAGCTGTTCTTCACCGGCTCCGCCGTCGAGGTGACTCCGATCCGCTCCGTCGATGACACCGAGATCGGCTCGGGCACTTGCGGCCCGGTCACCGAGGAACTCCAAAGCGCCTTCTTCGACCTCGTGGAGCGGCGAACCGACGCCCACGACGACTGGTTCACGTACCTGTAGGTCGCTCTTTCGCCGTTTTTTACCGCCGCCGATTAGTCGCCTTCACCGCCTCCGTCCGTGGACGGACGGTCGGACTCACCCGGGGTTCCGTCGGTGCGGACGCCGCCGACGCCCCCAGGCTGCCCGGTGGTCCCCTCGGGCGGTCGCTCCTCCTCGACGGGGACCTGATGCGCGGACTCGGCGAACCCGGCCGAGAGGACGCGCGTCATCCCCTCCTCAACGGTCTCCCCGGTCTCCTCGATGCGCTCCGGCTCGACCTCGATGACGAACCCGGTGGTGATGTTCGGCGCGGTCGGCATGAACAGGACGATTTTCCCGTCGCGGGTCTTCTTCCCGGTCCGGAACGCGGTCATGCGGATCCCCGGCCACGTCTCGATGTAGACGGGGCTCTGTAGCTCGTCAGTTCCGGAGACGGCCGTCTCGATCGCGAGCTTCGAGGCATTGTACACCACACGCAGCGCCGGAATCCGATTTATCGCGCCGTCGACGGCTGACTCTGCCAGCCGGCCGAACGTCGTTCGCATGAAGTACCCGACCGCGAGGACGACCGTCGCGAACACCGCCATCGCGATGATTACCCGCGAGATCGGCTCCAGCGGCGCCGGAATGATCGCCGGTTGGAGCCCCTCGATCAGCGGGATCGATGCGATGTACTGGTAGATCCACTGGAGGACGAGAAGCAGCACCAACAGGGGAGCCAGCACGATGAGGCCGCTGGCGAAATCGCGTTTCCACGTGGACATCTATCGAGTAAGCATGTGACGGCGACCCTTAAGAGGGCTTCTACGCGACGGCTTTGCGTTCTCGGCCGTCCGCGTCCTCGCCGTAGCGTGGGTGGCGAAGCCGCTCATCGCCCGAGCACCGCGCGGACGGCGAACCCCAGGTTCTGCCTGCGCTCGCGCACCCGTCGGTAGAAGTAAGAGAGCCACTTGGTCCCGTAGGGAGCGTACTGGGCCACGTCCACCCCCTGCGCGGCGAGGTCGCGCTGGGCGTCCTCCCGAACGCCCATCAGCATCTGGACCTCGTAGTCGGCCCCATGCTCCCGAGCGAGCCGGTCGGCGAGCGAGATCATCGCGGGATCGTGGGAGCCGACGGCGATCCCGCGGTCGCGGCGCTCGAAGAGGAAGCGGAGGTCCTCGCGGTACGCCTCGTCGACCCGCGACTGTTCCTTATGAGCGATGGCCTCCGGCTCGTCGTACGCGCCCTTCACGAGCCTGATCTTGCCGGGCACGTCGCTGAGGCGGTCGAGGTCCTCGCGGGTGCGCTTGAGGTTCGACTGGATGCATTGGCCGACGCTCCACGGGTACTCCTCGGCGATCGACTCGAAGGCGTCGAGCGTCGCGTCGGTGGTGTCCGCGTCCTCCATGTCACACCAGACGAACGCGTCGAGTTCGTGTGCGCGGGCGACGATTTCGCGATAGTGCCCCTCGAAGCACTCGTCGGACACGTCGAGACCGATCTGGGAGGGTTTTACCGAGATGCTGGCGTCGAGCCCGCTGTCGGCGATGTCCGTCAAGAGCGCGAGGTACGCGTCGGTGTCGGCGCGCGCGTCGGCGGGATCGTCGTAGTGCTCGCCGAGCAGGTTCAGGATGACGGCGACGCCGTCCTCGTTGCGCGCTCGGGCGTGTTCGATGGCTTCCGGGGCGCTCTCGCCCGCGACGAACCGTCGCGCGATGGGAGGAATCATACGTTCCACTCGCGGCGGTAGCGACTTCATTGTTGTCGACCCGGACGGTTTCGGGACCGGCCGGTGACCACGTGACGCCAGCGCGATCCGGGATTTATATACCCCCGTCGGGCGCAGGGGCGGGTATGATCGGTTCGCTCGTCGCGACCGCGTTCTGGGCGATGTTGCCCGCCTACGTACCGAACAACGCCGCGGTGCTCGCGGGCGGCGGCCGCCCCATCGACGGCGGCCGCGACTGGCGCGGCGCCCGCCTGCTCGGCGACGGGAAGACGTGGCGCGGCACCGCGGTCGGCACCCTGACCGGGGTCGTCCTCGCGCTCGCGCTCAACCGTATCGCGGAGCCCGCGAGCGCCGCGCTCGGGGTCGACCTTCCGACGTTCGCGCTCCCGGCCGCGTTCGCGCTCGCGTTCGGCGCGATGTGCGGCGACATCGGTGCCTCGTTCCTCAAGCGTCGGTCGGGCCGGGAGCGCGGGGCAGCGTTCCCGGGACTCGACCAGCTCGACTTCGTCGTCGTCGCGCTCGCCGCCGTCTTCGTCGTCGATACCGACTGGGCGCTCGCGGTGTTCACGCCCTCCGTCCTCGTAGTCGTCCTCGTGATGACGCCGATCCTCCACGTCGTCACGAACGTCGGCGCCTACGCGCTCGGGCTGAAGAACGAGCCGTGGTGAGCGCGGTCGCTATCGCTCACGAGAGCACTTCGACCACGTAGCCGTCGGCTTCGAGGGCGTCGACGATGTCGGCGGCGTGTTCGGCGTCGTCGGTCTCCAGTTCGAGCTCCAGTTCGGCGGCGTTGACGGCCACATCCCGCGAGGTGCGGTCGTGGTGAACGGCGTACACGTTCGCGCCGGTGCGAGCGACGATACTGGAGACGCGCTCTAACTCTCCCGGCCGGTCTTTCAGGTCGATCGTGATCTTGAGGTATCGGCCCATTTGGACCAGTCCCCGTCGGATCACGGTGCCGAGGCGGTTGAGGTCGATGTTGCCGCCACAGAGCGCGGCGACGATCGTCTCGTCGTTCTCGTACTCGAACGCCTCCGAGAGGACGGCCGCGAGCGCGACCGCGCCGGCCCCCTCGACGAGCGTCTTCGAGCGCTCTAAGAGGAGCGTGAGCGCCAAGGCGATCTCGCGGTCGTCGACCGTGACGACCTCGTCGACGTACTCCGACATCACTTCCAGCGTCTGCTCGCCGATCGACCGGGTGGCGATCCCGTCGGCGATGGTGTCGACGCTGTCGATCTCGTAGACCTCGCCTCGTTTCAGCGACTCGCCCGCGGAGGCGGCCCCTTCGGCCTGCACGCCGACGACACGCACGTCGGGGAGCTGCTCTTTGATCGCGACCGCGACGCCCGAGATGAGCCCGCCGCCGCCGATCGGGACGACGACCGTGTCGAGGTCGGGGCAGTCGTCGACGATCTCTAAGCCGATCGTCCCCTGTCCGGCCATCACCACGGGGTCGTCGAACGCGTGGACGTAGGTCCGGCTCTCCTTCCGTTCAAGCTCGTGGGCGTACGCCTGCGCCTCGTCGTAGTCGACGCCCTCCAGCCGGACGCTGGCGCCGTACCCGCGGGTGGCCTTCACCTTCGAGACAGGCGCAAATCGCGGCATCACGACGGTGGCGTCGACGCCTGCACGGTCGGCCGCGAGCGCGACGCCCTGCGCGTGATTGCCCGCGCTCGCGGTGACCACGCCGGCCTCGCGCTCGCTCTCGGAGAGCGTGGCGATCCGGTTCATCGCCCCGCGGATCTTGAACGCTCCAGTTCGTTGGAAGTTCTCCAGTTTGAGGTGGACGTCCGCGCCGCTCATCTCTGAGAAGGTTCGGGATCGCTCTAAGGGGGTGTGCCGAGCGACGTCGCCGACGCGCTCGCGCGCTTCGCGAACGTCGGAGAGGCTGATCATACGCAGATATCGCCGCGCCGACCGCTAATCGGTTCCGGTCCGTTCCGTTTCGCTGTCGAATCGGATGAGCCGAGATTTGACCGCGACTGGATCGAACATTGGATCGAAACCAGATCGAGACCGAGCCACGGCTCGCTGACTGTGAAAGGGGGAATGCACGCGTGTGACGTGCAAGTAAAGAGAGACTACCCGAATACAAAAAGGTGGGGCTAGCGGAGTGAAAGTAAAACCGCACGACTGCACCGCCGTCATCGCTCCGTCAGACGGGATCTCAGATGGTTAACCGCACCCGAACCGCTTCCTGTTCGAGGTACTGGTCGACCCGCTCAGCGAACCCGGGATCGCCGTCGTCTCTCTCGTCACTATCGCCGTCGTTCCTGTCGCCGTCGTTCCTGTCGCCGTCGTTCCTGTCGCCGTCGTTCCCCTCGCCGCCGATACCCTCTTCCGACCACACCGCGTCCGCGCCGAGTCGGTCGGGATCCCCGACGTACACCGCCGCCTCGTCCGGGTGGCCGCCGGGCGCGTCGAGCGGGATTGTCACTTGTCGGTACAATCCCGTCTCGACACGCTCGTACTCGTCGAGGGCGTCCAGCTCCTCGGTCCGGAGGAGCCGCCCGCCCGTCTCACCGCCCGGCGCGAGCGTCGGGTACCGTCCCTCGACGAGATGGAGCCCGAACAACGTTGCCGGCCCAACGTACACGTACGAGTCGAGCACCTCGGCGACCCGTTCCGGTTCGGTCAACGTTCCGTACACGAACACGTCCATTCTCGTGTGGGTGTGTAACGTTCACACGTTTTAATGTTCGGGCGGCGGGCGATTGGGGATTCGTCTCGGTGAACGGGTCGAATCCGTCGGATCTCTCCGGCTCCGAGAGGGTCAAAGCCCGTCCGTCTCTCCGCGGTGACACATGGACCTCTCGCGGCGGCGACGCGTCTGGACGCGGGTGTTCTCGCTCGCGTGGCCGGGATGTTCGGCCTCTTCTGGGAGCGTCGTGGCTGCTCGGGCGGACGGCCGGATTTGGCCCGGTGGGGACGTACGTCGGCGTGTCCCTCGCGTACGCGTGGATGGCACTTGTCGTCACCGTGGGATTCCGGTACTCGGGGTGGGCCGACCGCGCCGCAGAGATGATGGCCGAGCGGGGGGCCGGTGACGAATGCGATGCTTCGACACCAGACGAGTGAACGCCCGGATCGCTCGAGTTTTTAAGTATGGGACGGCCGAACCGGTTCGCATGGACCTGTCATCCGCCGTCTCCGCCGCCGCGTCGACCCTCCGACGGCGCCCCGCCGACCTGCTTCCGTTTTACCTCCTCGGCACGGCGGTCCCCGTCATCGCCCGGATGGGCCTCTTCGTCGCGCTCGCCGGGACGTACCTCCACTACGAGCTGACCGGTCAGCTCGACGACGCGCGTCGAGCGCTTACCGAACTGGACCTGACGCCGCCTGACACGCAGGACCCCGAGGCGGTTCAGGCGTGGGTCGAGACCGTCGCCCCGGCGCTTGAACCCCTCGCGTCGCCGACCGCGGTCCTGCTTCTGACCGTCGTCACGGCCGCGACGCTCCTCTTGGCGCTCCTGACGTACGCCGCGGTCTCCGCCGGACAGATGTCGGCGGTCGCCGGCCGGGTCCGCGGCCGCCGCGGGCTCACCGCCGGAATCGCCGGCGTACGGGGACGTTGGCTCACGTTCCTCGGCCTCTACGTCACCGAGGTTCTGCTGTGGGTCGGAGTGTCACTGCTCGGCGGGCTCGCGATCGGCGGCGCATTCCTCGTCAACCCCTTCCTCGGGGCCGCGGTCGCGCTCGTCGCGTTGCTCGTCGGGCTAACTGTCCTGCTCCTCGTCCGCGCGGTGTTCGCGTTCGCGCCGGCCGCAGTCGTCGTCGACGAGACGGGTGTGGTCGGCGCCGTCGAGGGCGCTGGCGGGTTCATCCGGTCGAACCCTGTCGACGCCCTCGCGTACGTCGTCGTCGCCGTCGGCGTGCTCGTGGCGATCTCCTCGGCTGCGTCCGCGCTCGCGTTTCTCGGGGGCGGGGCCGTCGTCGCGCTCGCCAGCGCGGTCGTCGCCGCTCCCGCGCTCGACCTGCTCAAGACCGTCCTGTACGGCGACCACCGCGACGCGGTCGCCCCCGTCGAGCCGGTCGACGCCCGCCTCCGCGATCAGTTCGTCGGAGGCATCCGCCGCGGCTGGCGGGAGATGACCGGATTCGTTCGACGAACTCCCGGTTTGCACGCGATCGCGATCCTCGTCGGTGTCGGGTTCGGCGTGATCGGGTGGCTCGCGGTCGACCCCCTCGTTGGCGCGGTCACCACGTCTATCGAGTCGCGGCTTATCGGTCACCTCCCACCGACGGCCGCGCTCAACTTCTTCGGAAACAACTGGTCGGTCGCGATCGCGACCTCGTTCGGCGGCGTCGCGTTCGTGATTCCCGCGCTCTCGTCGATCGCGTTCAACGGGCTTGCGCTCGGCGCCACCGCGGCGCTAGAGGAGAACCTCGTCGCGCTGCTCGCGTTCGTCGCCCCCCACGGAATCCTCGAAATTCCCGCGCTTTTCATCTCCGGAGCGCTGGGTATCCACCTCGGGATCGTCTCGTGGCGGGCGTTCCGCGGTCGTCTGTCCCGCGAGGCGTTCGCCGACGCGCTTGAGAACGCGTTCTGGGTACTGATGGGCGTCGGCGTGCTGATCGCGGTCGCCGCGTGCATCGAAGGGTTCGTCAGCCCGTACTACTGGCAGCCGTTCCTCTAGGCCCGCGGTCCCTCGCGGTCCGTCTCCGTCCATCTCCCGCCCGTTCAGCAACTCCCGCCCGTCCGTTCAGCAACTCCCGCCCGTACGTTCAAGTCGCTCCGCCTCGAATCCTGACCAGCATGACACGCCGCGATCGATTTACCGAGATAGAAGACCTGATCGAACGGATGGGACGGGAGTTCGAGGAGCTCGGCGGCACGCTCGACGCGCCGGGGCCCGGGGTCCCCGGCTTCCCGGACACCCGCGAGATCGCCGTCGATGTCATCGAGGACGACGAGACGATCACTGTGCTCGCCGACCTCCCTGGCTTCGACGCCGACGGAATCGAGGTGGAACTCCACGACGAGACTCTCTCGATCACGGCCACCCACGACGAGACGCGGGACACGGAGGTGACCGTCGACGAGGACGACGCCACTGCGGACGACGCAGTTGAGGGCGACGCGGCCGAGGGTGCCGACACGGGCGGCGACGACAGCTCCGAGGCCGGGGGCGGCGACGACGTTCGCTACCACCGTCGCGAGCGCCGTCGCCGCGCGGTGTCGCGTCGGATTCCGATCCCCGAGCCCGTCGACCGCGACGGCGCGACCGCCTCGTACGACGACGGTGTACTCACCGTCACCCTTCCCAAGCGGTCGTCGGACGATGCCGGCCACAACATCGACGTGTCGTGACGTAGCCGGTCGAGAAGCGAGTGTCACCGCCGTGATCGGTCTGAACCCTCGAATACCCTGCCATAAGCTATCTACTATCCTGTCGTCTTTAATACCACAGAGTACGTCTCTAATGGTGATCATCATGAACAGAAACAGCCCCTTCGACGAGATCGAGCAGTTCCTCGGCCGCGCCCCCTTCGGCGGCGACCGCACGTGGGGGCGTGACCTCCGGGCCACCGACATCGATGTGGCCGAGTACGACGACGAGTTCGTGGTCATGGCCGACCTCCCGGGATACGACCGCGAAGACATCGACGTGCGGGCGACGGAGGGGCGGCTTACGATTACCGCCGAGCACGATGCGGCGAGCGAGGACGCGGACCGACGGTATCTCCGGCGCGAGCGGCGCCACGAGTCGGTCACTCGGTCCGTCGACCTTCCGGGACCCGTCGTCGACGAGGACGCGAGCGCGACGTACCGCCACGGCGTCCTCACGATCACGCTCCCGAAGGCTGCCGACGAGACGGACGACGGCCACCGGATCGACGTGGCGTAAGAGCGTTATTCGGTTTTTGCGCGCTCCCTGTTTTTTTCGCCCCCTGCCGACAGCTTCTCCACACACCGCATGATATGATCACGCATGGACGACGCCGACCACGCCGCGGCCCGCCGCGAGCTTGTCGACGGACTCCGCCGCCGGAGCGATATCGACGAGCGAACGCTCGCGGCGATCGAGTCGGTCCCGCGACACGCGTTCGTCCCGGAGCGCCACCGGTCGCGTGCCTACGCGGATCGGCCGCTCCCGATCGGCCACGATCAGACGGTCAGCGCGCCACACATGGTCGCGCTCATGACCGATCTGCTCGACATCGAACCCGGCGACAGGGTGTTCGAGGTCGGCACAGGGTGCGGCTACCACGCCGCGGTCGTGGCCGAGATCGTCGGCCCGGGAAACGTCTACAGCGTTGAGTACGTTCCAGAACTAGCCGAGTCGGCCCGCAAGCGGCTCCGGCAGCTCGGATACGACGTGACCGTCTGGGCCGGCGACGGGCAGATTGCCTTCCGAGACGAGGCGCCCTTCGACGTTGCATACTTGACCTGCGCACCGGCAGACGGCGTCCCCGACTCGATCGTCGACCGCGTACAGACTGGCGGCCGGGTTGTCGCGCCAGTCGGCCGTGTCGGCGCA
The DNA here is from genome assembly GCF_000022205.1 of Halorubrum lacusprofundi ATCC 49239. NCBI lineage: Archaea > Methanobacteriati > Methanobacteriota > Halobacteria > Halobacteriales > Haloferacaceae > Halorubrum > Halorubrum lacusprofundi. Next base: position 365,080 of record NC_012029.1, on the reverse strand, counting down.
CAGCGGCTCGTCCGACTGACGGTCAAAGAGGAGGGCGTCGAGCGCGAGGACCACGGCGGGGTCCGGTTCGTTCCGATGCGGTGACAACAGATGCGTCGACGAGTGATGCGGCGACGAGCGAGCGGTTTTAGAGGGATGAGCACCGAGTCCGACTATGGACGAGGCGTCGCTTCGGGCCGACATGATCGAGGGGCTCGAACACCAGATCGGCGAGACGCTGGATGAGCCCGTACTGACGGCGCTTCAGCGCGTCTCCCGGGACCCGTTCGTCGACGACGGGGCGACTGCGGCCGGGGGCGAGACCGGCCGAGGTGGCGGGAGCGGTGGGAACGGAGACCGGTCGCTCACGCTGGCGACGGTGGTCCGACTGATATCCGCACTCGACGCCGACGCGGGCGACGAGGTGCTCGTCGTGGGCGCGGGCGTCGGCTACTCGGTCGCGCTGCTCGCCGAGATAGCGGGTGCAAGACACATTCACGCGATCGATATCGACCGAGAGGCGGTGGCGATCGCCCGATCGAACCTCTCGACAGCCGGATACGACGCCGTCCTCGTCGACCGACGTGACGGAGTGAACGGGCTTCCCGAGTACGCCCCGTACGACCGAATCCTTCTCGAAGCGAGCGTCGTCAAGCCGCCGCGGGCACTCCGCGAGCAGCTGGCCGAGGGGGGTCGGATCGTCTACCCCCGCGGGACGGCAGTCCAGACGATCGCCGCGATCGAACCCGACTCAGGGGGAGACTCGGCGGACGACGGTGACGACGCTCCGACCGGGTTCCGGACGACCGAGACGGCCGGTCCGACGCGGCTCCAGCCAATGCTCGTCGACGGCGAGCAGCGCGGCGTCGAGCGGAACCGCACGCGCCGCGAAGACGCCGAGCGCGCCGAGCAAGGGCACTTCGCACGTCACGGCTGGGAGCAAGACTGGATCGACTGGGACGACCGGATTTGATCACTCCGCGACCACCAGCACCTCCGTGTTCCTTCGCTCGTCGACGTAGTCGCCCTCCGCCGGCGGTTTTACCTCCACAGTGAGGGTTCCGTCCGGCTGGTTCGGTCCGAGCTCCGGGTCGACATCGACAGTCGCGGTTCCGTCGGATCCAGTTGTTCCGGTGGCGACACCGTCGATCTGTGCCGACCCGCTCCGGACGATCACCGTCGCGTCCGCGACGCGAGAGCCGTCCGGATCGAGGACGGCGACGTCGAGCGACTGCTCGCCCGGGGTCGTCACCTCCGGCTGCGGCTGCGCGTCGAGCTCTGTCGCGGCCAGCCCATCGATGTCGCCGATCATCCCCATCATTACGCTGAGGCTCGCGACGCCGACGACGAGCGCGATAACCAGCCTGACCGGTAGGCCCTCGATGGCCCGACGGTCCGAGCAAAAAGATCGGTCGTTCGCGGTGCGTTCGTCCCGCTTCGAGTGAGGCATACCGTCGGTGGCCGCGGTATCACTGATAAAAGATTGGACGGGTCGAACGAGCGATCGAGTGCGCCCTCGCCCGAACGGGCCGTCGCGTTCACGCTCGTCCCGACCTTTTTGTATGATACCGGGGCCACCGCGGCTATGTATGTGCTCGGACGCGACACCGGCTCGGATGATGGGACCGGGTCAGCCGGCACGAACGGCGAGATCGGCGACGAACGGCTCCCAACCGTCCAGCTCGGGTCGTTCCTCGCACGCGACGGCAGCGCCGGGGCCGCGGTCGGGATTGACGCCGACAGCCCGCACGCCGGCGTCGTCTTCGGTAAGCGGGGCACCGGCAAGTCGTACACACTCGGCGTCCTTGCGGAGGGGCTCGCGGCGGCCAGCGGCGTCGCGCCGGTTGTGGTCGATCCAATGGGCGTCTTCGACGGGCTTCGGGCGACTGGCGGACAGGTCGTCGAACCACGGGTCCGCCCAGCGGCGATTCCCCCAGAGGCGTGGCCGGACCTGCTCGGGCTCGACCCGGCGAGCGGGCCGGGAAGTCTGGTGTGGCGCGTCGTCGCTGACGCCCTCAAATCCCCTGAGGCGGGGGGTTCGGGTGAATCGGACGAATCGCCGTCGCTCGCGACGCTCCGCGATCGAGTCGACGCCGCAGACGCGCCCGCTGCAGATCGCCGCGCGGCCGCAAACCACCTGCGGCTCGCGGAGTCGTGGGGCGTGTTCGACGCGGACGCACCGCCGACCGTCCGGCTCGTCGGTGGCGGGGAGCCGACCGTACTCGATCTCGCCGGCGTTCCGGAGGCAGCCGCGGCTGCAGTCGTCAGGGCGGTCGCTCGCGGGCTCTACGACGCCCGGATCGACGGCGACCTCGATCGGCTCCCGTGGCTCCTCGTCGACGAGGCGCACGCTTTCTTCGGCGGCGTCGCTGATCCCGCGCTCCGAACGCTCCTGACCCGTGGTCGCGCACCCGGCGTCTCGCTGGTCTGTGCGACGCAGCGACCCGGTGCGCTGCCGAGCGTCGCCGTCTCGCAGTCGGACCTGCTCGTCGCCCACCGGCTCACCGCCGAGCGCGACCTCGACCGGCTCGCCGAGGCGGAGGCGACCTACCTCGCCGGCGACCTCGCTTCCCGGCTCCCGACTGAAACCGGCGAGGCGCTCGTCGTCGACGACGCGACGGAGACGGCTCACACAGTTCGGATCCGAGAGCGACGGACTCCACACGGTGGCGGAAGTCCCAGCGCAAGCGGGACCGCCGCCGCGAAGTCCGAAGACCCAAGATAACCGCCTGCGACGCTCCGACATGGAACGGACACCGCTCGGGTTCTTCCTCGTCGCGCTCGGGGGATTCGTCGGCGCCGTCGCCAGACACGGGATCGACATCGCCGTCGGTGACGCAACTGGGGCCGCAACGCTCCTCGTGAACGTCCTCGGCTCCTTCGCGCTGGGAGTGTTAGTCACACGCGCCGCGCGCCACCGAACGCGGCTGTTCGTCGGCACCGGCATGCTTTCCTCGTTCACCACGTACAGCACCTTCGTTGGCAACGCCGTGACGCTCGGGACGACTGCTGGCGCCGCCTACGTCGCCGTGAGCTACGCCGCCGGCTTTGCGGCCGCCGCGGCCGGCCTGTTCGTCGGAGGGCGAGTGTGACCGATCCCCTGCTCGCGCTCGTCCTCGTGGGTCTCGGCGGGGCGGGCGGCGCAGTGGCGCGACACGTGGTTGGCCTCCGTATCGAGGGGCGCGGGTCGGTCTTGGCCGTCAACACGCTCGGGAGCCTCACGCTCGGCGCCCTCCTCGCCGCGCCGATCGGCTCGGAAGCGACGTTCCTGGCTGTCGTCGGATTCTGTGGCGCCTTCACGACGTTCTCCTCGTTCGCCGTCGAGACGGTCTCGACCGCAGCCGACGGAGAGGGTCGAACCGCGGCCGGGTTCGCGGCCGCAAACCTGGCGGCCGGGGTGCTGGCGTTCCTCGTCGGCGCGGCGGTCGGCGGGGTTTTCGGCTGATCGGGGCTCGGGGAACGACAGGTACAGGCGCATCCGGATCGTACCAAAGCGCGTGACTGACGACGCCGAGGACCGGGTCGATGTCGGAGATCAGATCGACGCCGACGGATCCGCAGTCGACGCCTCACCCGGCGATACTCCGCCCGACGGTCCAAACAACCCCGACGTACCGGTCGATTTCGGCGACCTCTCGCTTCCGCAACGCGCGTTCGTCGCGGCCGTCCAGAACCCGACACGCGGGGTCGTGATCGTCGGCCTGCTCGCGTTCGCGTTCTCGTTTTATGTCGCCTTCTGGCTGGTCTTTCCGCAGGTTGCGGCGTTCATGTCTGTGATCGGCGCTGTGCTGCTCGGGATCGTCGCGCTCGTCTACCTCGTCTCGGACCGTCTGTCTCGGTAGTCTGCCTGTCGCTTCTCCCAACCGCCGGCTCTCCCGTCTGGGTCCTTGTCTCCGCCCTCCTTTCCGTCGGTGAGCGACGCTCTTGTACGATGGTGTCCGCCCGCGCGCCTCACGGGTGCGGCTCGTAGAACTCCCTGAGCGGCACCCCGAACGCGGGCGCGAGCGTCGCCACCGCGTCCCCGACCAGCACGTCGCGCTCGGCGAACTCTCGTTCTACCTGCGCACCGAGCGCGACATCGCCGGCCGCGTCGCTTTCGAGGTACTCGCGGACCGTCGTGAACTCCCGTTCGCGCTCGACGACGTACCGGTCGCCGTCGATGAACGGGCCGTACGTCTCCGGATCAACGTCGTCGGCGTACGACTCGTAGAAGCTCGCGGCGTGTTTCCGCACCGCGACCGGCGGCCCTTCGTGGCGTGTGACGGCCGGCCGCTCTGCGACTTCCAGTTCGGCGTACAGCGCGGCGCGCTTGGCTCCGTCTCCGTCAGCCTCCGGACCGCTCCCGTCCGTCATCGCGCGCGCACGGAGCACGTCGAAGCCGCGATCGTTCAACCCCCGAACGATCCCGTCAAGCGACCGACGGAGCTGCGGCCACAGCTGGTCGTCAACTAGGTCGGGCGCGTCGAACACGACGGCTACCGGAGTCGTTTCCCGTCGGTCGAGATGGTCGCGAACGTCGGTAGGGTCCAGCGGAGCCGGATCCACCGGTTCGAACGGCGCCTCGCTCGGGGCTGCAAGCAGTTCGCGGGCGTAGTGCTGGAACCGAGCGAGGTTCTCGGCCGAGAGGACGGCCGCGACGTTCCGCGTCGGATCGGTCGGATCGACCACGACGAGCGGGTCGTCGAAGGTCCGCTCGGCGTGCCCTTCGGGATCGAATTCCACGGGCGGGTGCCAGCTCCGGGCGGACTCCACGAGGGGGACGAACCCGCCCAGTTCCAAGACGAGCAGCTCGGTGAGGTACCCCGAGAACCCCTCGGTGCGGAGGTCGCTCCCGTACGCGCCGATTCCCTTCAGGAACGCCTTCGCAAGCACCACGTCGTCGGCGAGTCCCTCATCCAGCCGCGCGGAGAGGTATGCGTCGTGGAACGGGGTCCGGTCGACGGCGGAGATCAGGTCGCCGGCGGTCTCCACGTCGTGACAGGGGACCAGATCCACGTCGAACCCCTCGTAAGTGCCTTTCACGTAGGGGTGTTCCGCGTACTCCTCGTGGCCGTCCGGGAGGACGGCGTGGCCGACGGCGAGCCCGTACTCCTCTAGCTGTTCGCGGTCGAGGGCGGCGTCGAACCGCACGAAGAGATCGATGTCGCGGTCGCCGGAGACCCACGTGTCGCGAGCGGTCGACCCCACCTGTACCACATCGGCGTCGACGGGGAGGTCGGCAATCGCCTCGCGCGTCCGATCGGCGAGCTCGACGGCGACCGTTCGCAGGCGGTCGCGCTCCGCGGGCTCGGGGACCGCCCGGTCGCGAACGCGCGACAGCACCGCCTCGAGATCGTCCATGGATCGACTTCTCGCGGTCCGGCCGAAAACGTGTCGGTCACCGGACGAACGGTGCGATTCGGGAGGCGAGCGGGAGATGACGATCGGGCGTGAATGCGCCGCGCCAACTGATCGCACTCGGGTCGGGCGGAAACGAAAGCCCTATCAAAACGAATCGAGTACGCTGAATCGAGCCGAAGTAGCTCAGCTGGTAGAGCGCCTCGCTGTTAACGAGGCGGTCCCAGGTTCGAGTCCTGGCTTCGGCGTCTCTCTGTTTCCTACACCTCGTAGCGTTAGGTGTGGCTTCTGCGGTGTCGTCGATCCTACTCAAGGTTTCACGGTTTCGTCCGGCGATCGTACGGATTCGGTACGCTAAAGGGTTCGTCCCGTTTACCCCGAATTACGGGCCTTTAGCTTAGTCCGGTTAAAGCGACTCGCTCATAACGAGTCGATCGCCGGTTCGAATCCGGCAAGGCCCATTTCTTACTCCAACAGCTCGACGAGTTCGTTCACGTCCTCGACGACCGCGTCGGCTCCGTTTTCGGCGAACTTCCGGCGCCCCTCGTCACCGGTCAGGCCGCCGGTGAGGACGCCGATCCCGTAGTAGACGCGGCTCGCGTCTTCATCGTCGGCGTTGCGCGCGGTTCGCACGTCGTCGAGGGTGTCCCCGATGAAGGCGATCCGGTCGGCGTCGAACCGCTCCGCGAGAGTCACCAGCGCCCGCGGATGCGGCTTCCCCTCCTCCCAGTCGTCCATCGTGAACCGCCGATCTTCGGGCACGTCGAGGCCGACGCGCTCCAAGGCGATCTCCGCCTCGGCGGCGGGCCGCCCCGTCAACACGCCAACGTCGAACCGGTCGGTCAGGTCAGCGATCGTCTCCGGCTCCACCAAGGTCGGCTCGTCGTGGATGTACCCCGGCGCCGACAGCGGGGGGGCGCCGCCCTCCAGCTCGCGGTACAGCTCCTCGCCGAGGTACAGCGCCTGAAACGTCTCGCGGAGTCGCTCGGTATCCCACTGGTCGCGGACCCGCGCCTGCGCGACTCGGGGGAGGTCGCCGACGACCTCCTTCGCAGCGTCAAGCCCGCCCCCGCCCTCGGCGATCCGACCGGTGAAGGTCTCGACATCCATCCCGAGCCCCTCCCGGCGGGCCAGCACGTAGAGGGCGGCCGCGTCAGTCAGCTCCCAGTCGTTGTTGAACCCACCGGCGTCCTTGAACAACTGAATCGCGTCGCGATCGATCGTCTTGTCACACACCCGTTCGACGGACTCGATGATCGCCCGCCGGTAGGAGTCCGCTACGTCGACCAACACCCCGTCGATGTCGAGGACGACTGCGTCGACCTGCATACCCGTACGCCGGCAGGGGTGGGAAAGAACGTTCGGATTCTCGCCGAATCGGCCGGCTCTCGACCCCGCGCTTCACTCGGGGCCGGACGACCGCTTCCCGCGCCCGCCGTCCCGCGCAACGTACAGCGCGGTTCCCGAGACGAAGCGACGCCGGACCGGGACGACCGGTTCCTCAAACCCGAGGGTGGTGAATACGCAGGTAGCGTCGAGACGGTCGGCGAGGGCGACTGTCGGACGCTGGAGTTCGGCCGGGAGGTTACACGCGTACACCGCATCGATCGCGACGCGGCCGTCTGCGTCGGCGAGGGGAGCGGTTTCGCTCCCGCTCACTTGATCGGCGAGCGCCAGCACATCTCCCCGCCGGACGCGAATCGACCCGTCGACCGCCTCGTCTCGGACCTCTTGTGCTGCCGCTCGCGATCTGTCTCCGGGATCGACATCGACGGCGACGACGCGACAGCCTCGCTCCGCAAGCGCCCGCGCGACCGCCAGACGGTCTCCGACGCCGACTTCCACGAGGCGGTCGTGTTCCGCGAGTTCGTCGACCAGCGCGCGACGTGAGTGTGAAACCACGGCGCGGGCTTTATGATTGCGGCGGTCAAAAGCTGTTCCATGCTCGTGGACATCGTCCCAGTCGGGGAGGTCACCCCCCGCGTGAAACGCGAGGCCTCCGCCGCGCTCCGTTCGGTATACGACTGCGACGTGACCGTCCACGACGATCAGCCGATCCCCGGGACGGCCTACGACGAAGGCCGCGATCAGTACCGCGCCGAGGACCTCATCGAAACGGTCGGCCGCGTCGGCGGCGGCGAAAAGAATATCGGGATCACTCCGCGCGACCTCTACTACCGCCGTCGGAACTACGTGTTTGGGCTCGCCTACCTCAACGGTAACGGCTCCGTGATTTCGACCCACCGGCTTCGCACCTCCTCCGACGGGGGCGTCTCGACCAAGCCCGCGGTCGACGTGTTCGCCGACCGCGTCCGCAAGGAGGTCGTCCACGAGATTGGCCACACGCTCGGACTAGAGCACTGCGACAACAGCAAGTGCGTCATGTCCTTCTCGCCGACCGTTCGCGAGGTCGACGTGAAAGAGGAGAACCTCTGTGGAACCTGTTCGCGACTCGTGCGGTAGCGGTTCCGTCAGCTAGGGGCGACTCGTTTCTCGCCGGTAGACGTAAACCGCATCCTGTCCAACTACGGCGTATGGCCGCAAAGCCGGAATACCGCGACCGGCCGGACGTCGAGGTCGCACTGCTGGACGCGCTCGTCGACCGCGGCGACGAGGGCATGACGGTGCTGGAGCTGCGCGCGGCTGTCGACGCCAACATCGACGCCGTCGAGGAGGCGTTATCGGCGCTGAAGGCGGACTCGCTCATCACCGTCGAGAGCGAAGAACGGGTGCGCGTGTACCCGCACGACCGCGTCGTTCCCGATCCCGAAGACCAGATCGAGGACGGCTCGGACACCCTCGTCGACGCCGTCCGCGACCGGCTCGGACTGTAGCGACACGGTGCGTACGTGAACGCGAGAATTAACCGCCCGTACCCGCACCGAAGCCAGCGACCTTTTGCCGCTCCCCCGACTCTCTACCGGTATGACTCTCGTCTCCGACACCCACGGTGCCCACGGCGCGGTGTACCGCGACCGCGGTGGCCGCCGGGTGGTGGATCACTACAGGAAGCCCGAGCGCGTCGGCAAGGCGGTCCGCAACGTCGTCGGCGCAATCGAGATGGGGTACGGCGTGCTCGCGATCACGGGCGAGGACCGCGTCGAGTTCATCGACAACGCCGTCTCCAACCGAATTCCGGAGGCAGACGGTCAGGGCGTGTACGCACTCCTGCTCGATCCCCAGGGCGGCATCGAGACGGACATGTACGTGTACAACGCCGACGAGCGCCTCCTCGTCTTCCTCCCGCCCGAGCGCACCGAGGCGGTCGCCGAGGACTGGGCGAGCAAGGTGTTCATTCAGGACGTGACGATCGACGACATCTCCGACGAGCTCGGCGTCTTCGGAGTCCACGGCCCCAAGTCGACCGAGAAGGTCGCCTCGGTACTCGGCGGACCGGGCGCACCCGAGAAACCGCTCTCGTTCGTCCGCGGATCGATGGTCGACGCCGGCGTCACCGTGATCGCGAGCGATGCGCCACTCGGCGAGGAGGGATACGAGGTCGTCTGCGCCGCCGAGGACGCAGAAGAGGTGCTCGACACCCTGCTCAACCGGGGCCTCAACGCGGCCCCGTTCGGCTACCGGACGTGGGACGCGCTCTCGCTCGAAGCCGGCACGCCCCTCTTCGAGTACGAGCTTGAAGGAACGGTGCCGAACGTCCTCGGACTCCGCAACGCCTTGGACTTCGAGAAGGGGTGTTACGTCGGTCAGGAGGTCGTCTCCCGCGTTGAGAATCAGGGACGGCCGAGCCGGCGTCTCATCGGACTCGACCTCGACGGGCTTGCCGACGCGACCGCCGACATCGACGGCGACGCCGACCCGGAGGGGTACGACGAGATCCTGCCGTCTCCCGGCGCGGCCGTGTTCGACGGCGACGAGGCGGTCGGCGAGGTGACCCGCGCGGCGGTCGGACCGGCCGCCGGCGACCCGATCGCGTTGGCGTTCGCCCGGTTCGACGCCGACCTCGTCGATCCCACCGTGCGCGTCGACGGCGAAGAAGTCGCGGCGACGCGCTCCGACCTCCCGTTCCCGTCCGTCGACGGGAGCGCGCAGTCCGCGCGGCTGCCGACGTATCCGAGCGACGAGTAGTCGCCACGGTCGCTGTTGCGGTCGGCGCGTGCCTGCGAGCGCCCGAAGGGTGCGAGGAGCACGCGCGAGGGACGCGGTGAGCGCTCGAAGAGCGCGAACCGCGAGGCTGGGGAGGCGTGAGGTGCGGTTGTTGTGCGGTGCGGGTGGGACTCAAAGGGGCAGTCGCCGGCGGCTTTGCCGCCGGCTGCCAGAGGCGCGAAGCGCCTCGCTGTCGCGAGGACGAAGCACGGTGACACAAGGACCGCAAGGAACGAGCGGAGCGAGTGACTGAGGAGCGTGGTTCGAGACGCCGAAGGCGTCTCGTCATCACGAAAGGCGCTTCGCGCCTTTCGAACGACAGCGAACCGCGCGAGTCGTCGCGACTGGGGCTTTGGAGGTGTTCGTCGTCGAGTCACCGATCGCGTATTACCGAGCGGCTGGGGCTTTGGAGGCGTTCACCGCCGATCCGCCAGCGACAACCGTTTATAACCGAACCTCCGCACTTAACCGATCTAGCCGCTCGTCACACCGCTCAGAGCACGAACTGCACGGCGGAGTATACGCCGAACCCGAGCGCCAGCGACCCGACGAGCGACGCGATCCACGCGAACACGGTGTACCCCATCTTCGACCGGCTCACGCCCGCGTCGCCCGCGGCGTAACCCGCGCCGACGATGGCGGAGACGATGATCTCGTTGAACGAGACGGGGATCCCGAACGCGACCGCGATCTGCGCGATCGCGAACGACGGGATGAGCGCCGAGATCGACCGCCGCGGCCCCATCGAGGCGTAGTCCTGCGAGATCGCTTTGATCATCCGCGGCGCGCCGGTCCACGATCCGACGAGGAGTCCCACGCCGCCGCCGACGAGCAGCGCCCACAGCGGGACCCCGACATCGCTGAAGATCGGGACGAGCGGGCCGATCGCGAGCCCGACCTGCGAGCCGCCGGCCGAGAACGCGACCAGTCCGCCCATCGCGAGGAGGAATCGGCGCTGGGCGCCCTCGCGGTCGCGACCGAGGTCGGCGTACACCGCGAGCGCGACGACCGCCGCCACCGCGACCGTGACCAGAGGCGTGCCGATCGCGCCGATCCCGAGCCCGGAACCGAACGCCTCCGACAGCGACGCCTGCTGGCCCGCCGGCCCGAGCAGCGCGAACCCGACGTTCGCGACGATCGCGCCGACCAGCCCGGCGAGCGCCGCGGTGAGCGCTCGCTCGGGAAGCCGCTCGCCGATGAGCATCCGCGCGACGCCGTAGGCGACGCCGCCGCCGACGAACGGGGTGAGGATCCACAGCGTGAGGATCTCGGTGTACTTCGGCCACGCCGGGTCGCCGCCCATCGCGAGCCCGACGCCGACGACCGCGCCGGTGACGGTAAAGGCGGTCGCGATCGGGTACCCCGCGAACACGCCGATCGCGACGAGCGCGGCCGCAGTGAGCAGCGCGACGATGGCCGCGCCGGCGGTGAGGGTGACGCCGCCGATCAGCTCGGTTCCCACCGCCTCTGTCACGTTCGCGCCCTGGAGGATCGCGCCCATTAACCCCAACACACCGACCACGAGCCCCGCGCGCATCACGGAGATGGCGTTGGCACCGACCGCCGGAGAGAACGGTGTCGATCCGGAGGATCCGGCGCCGATCGACCACGCCATAAAGAGGCTGGCGGCGGCGGCGACACCGAGGGTGGCGACAGTTACGACAACCATGTTATCGCTGCCCGTCGTCGTACCCTTCGCGGAGCCCCGTTAGAGTGCGCCGGACCAACAGAAATGCGAAGAAGAAGAATCCGAGCAGGATGGCAAGGATCACGACGAACAACGGTTCGACCGGGAGCATACACTCGAATCCGTCGGGACGGTGTTATGCGTTTCGGCAGGCCGGTCGTCCACCGGTTCCGGTCGTCGGCTCTGGCCGTCGGTTCCGGCCGCTGTCGACCAGTGACTAAAACGCGCCTTTGTGTCTAAGCTACCTATAAGTTATCTCCAGCGTAAGGTGTCGATGCGACCCCCGCTTCGGCCCTCAACCCCACGATCGGTCACCGGCCGGCGAGCCGCGACGGCACACAATACCCGCTCGCTCAGGTCTCTCCCCACGCCCCCACTACTCTCCTTCCGCTTCCCTGCCGTTCCCCTACCTCCCGGCGTGACCGACAGGCGGGGCGTCGCGTTCGCCCGCCGAATCCGCCCTCCCGTTCGGCGGGCGTCATTTCTCCGACGCCGGATCGCATCGTCTGGCCGCGACGCCGACTACGGCGCGATTTGGAACTCACCGAATATCTGCCCATCTGGCGTGACGAGCCGTCCGTTCAGGGTACTCTCACCCTCGGAGGCGGGTTCGAGCTCGGCGTGCGCCGGCCGGTTTCCGCGCGGCTGCGCGTGACTTCCAGGATTTAGTATCGGGAGCGCACCGTCGTCGTCGAACCGGGGGCGGTGGCTGTGCCCGCAGATCACCGCGTCCGCGTCGCGCTCCCGGGCGAGCATCACGAGTCCGGTGTCGCCGTTGCGGTGCCGGTGGGTGACCGCGAACCGAACGCCGGCGTACTCCACCGTCCGTACCTCGGGGACGCGGTCGCGGATCCCCGCGTCGTCGTTGTTACCGTAGACGGCCCGCAGACTCCGAGTGGCCGACTCGAACGCGTTGAGAACCGGCTCGCGGTAGAAGTCACCCGCGTGAACGACGACGTCGGCCTCACGGACCGCTTCTGCGGTCCGTCCCTGCAGCTTCGACTCCTCGCGCGAGTGGGTGTCGGAGACGACGACAAGCATACGCTCACTGCGCGCGCCGGGCTTAAAAATCGCGCCCCGAGGCGGCGCCGTTGGTCTCAGTTATAAACGGCCGAACGCGAACGCTCTCGTCTCTCGAACCGACGCCGAGGGCCGTGGCGCCGGGGCGGCGACGCCGAGGTCGCGACGCCGAAGCTGCTACTCGTCGCCGAAGTCGCCCTCGCTGGCCGCGGTCGTACAGACCGGACAGCCGGTGGCGAGGATCGTCTCCCGCATTTCGTCGTTGACCTCGATGGTCTGCGCACAGTCGGAACAGGTGAATTGAACGGTGGGCAACGCTTTCCCTCTCGTTGTCGGGGACGGCGGCGGGCGATATAAATGACCGGCTTCCGAGCCGCCCGCCGCCACTCGGCTCCCTCTCACTACCAACTCGTTCCCGCTCACCACGACCACCCCGTTCCCTCAGTCAGTCCGCGGGATTGCGTACGCACCCAGCGCGAGGAACGCGACGGCGAGGACCGAAAGCACCGCCAGATCGCCGAGCCACGCCCCCGGCTCGTAGATGATCGCTCGCGTCCCGCGGGCGAAGTACGTCAGCGGTGAGGCCGCGACAGCGGGTAGGAACCACTCCGGCAGTAGGTCGGGGGAAACGAACGTTTCCGAGAGGAACAGCAGGGGGAGCGCGACCGTGTTGCTCGCGGCGATCACGCCGTCCTGCGAGTCCGCGAGCGCGCCGAGCAGCGCCCCGAGCCCACAGAAGAGCGCGACGGCGACGGCGACGAAGACCGGCAGCGCCGCGAGCGCCGGCGAGACGACCGGCTCCGCGTCGGTCACCGCCAGCACGAGTCCGAGGATGAGCAGGCTCGCCGCGCCGATGATCGCGACGTTGACCAGCGTGTGCGCGAGCAGCCACTCGACACGCGAGAGCGGCGTCGTCGCCAGCTTCTCGAACCGGCCACCGTCGCGGTGACGGGCGATCTCGGAGCCGACCCGCGACAGCGGCGTGAACAGCACGACGACCGCGAGGTAGCCGGGGATGTAGTAGCCGGCCGGCTCCGCGAACAGCCCGCCCCCGGTGGGCTGCGTCTGGACCAGCGCACCGAAGATGACCACTAAGATTACGGGGAAGAAGAAGGTGAAAAACACCGCCGTCCGCCGCCGGAGGAACGACCGCGCCGCCGCCGTCGCCTCGGTCGTGATCCGCCCGAAGCGGCTCATCGGTCGCCTCCGTCGGGTGCGACCTCGTCAAGCGGCTCCGACCGCGGCGAGTACTCTTCGCCCGTGAGCCGGAGGTACACGTCTTCCAACGAGGGCTCGGACCACGCGAGCGACTCGAAGTCGATCTCGGCCGTCTCCAGTGCGTCGACGGCGTCTCCGATCCCCTCGGGTCGGACGCCCCCGATCCGGAGGCCCTTGCGGGTGGACTCGACCGCGGGCGCGTCCTCGCTCTCCCCCGCCGATTCGTCCGAGAGCGCCTCCCGGATCGCTTCCTGAACCGCCTCGCAGTCCGCCTCGGACGCGGGACCGTCCAGCTTGACCTCCAAGCGCGGCTCGCCTCCGTGATCGGCGATCAGTTCCTCGGGAGCGCCGACAGCGACGATTTTCCCGTCCCGGAGGAGCGCGACGCGGTCGGCCAGCCGCTCGACCTCGTCCATCGCGTGACTCGTGAGGAAGACGGTCGTTCCGCCGCCCGCGAGTCGCTCTATCAATCGGTGGATCGATCGCCGGCCGGCCGGGTCGATCCCCGTGGTCGGCTCGTCAAGGAAGAGGAGGTCGGGGTCGTTGACGATGGCGGTGGCGACGCAGGTCCGGCGCTTCTGCCCGCCCGAGAGCGTCTCGTACCACACGTCCGCGTCGTCGGCCATCCCCACGTCCCGCAGGACGGACTCGGCGTCGCGCGCCGCGTCGTAGAGCCCGCCGTAGTAGCCGACCAGTTCGGTCGCCGTGAGCCGCTCCGGCGGGTCGAACGACTGCGGGAGCAGCCCGATCCGCTGCGGGTCGACCTCGCGCGGCGGGACACCGAACACCCGCAGGTCGCCCTCGGCCTCGGTCGTCCCCGTCAGCGCGCGGACCAGCGTCGTCTTCCCCGCGCCGTTTGGGCCGATGAGTCCGAACACCTCGCCGGACTCGACCCGGATGTCGACGCCGTCGAGCGCGACGACGTCGCCGTACGACTTGCGGACGCCTTCGCCGACGACGACCGCGTCGGGATCGGCGGCGTCGGCACCGGCGGCGTCGCGCCCCCGCGTCGCGTCGTCGGCCGCGTCGACGTCCGCGGCCGTAGTCTCGTTCATGCGAACGGATCCGGGTGCCGCGCGCGTAAGGGTTGCTCTTCCAGTCGGGGGAAACGCTCTCACCCGTCTCGACGACAGGGTAGAGTCCGCGATCGTCCCGGTCCGTTACGCCTAAGCGACGGCGAGCCGACCCACGGCGTATGCACTACCACGAGGCGGCGGCGTTCCTCTTCGACCTCCGCCGTTTCTCGGTGAAGCCGGGGACCGAGCGCGTGGCGGCCCTCCTCGATCAGGTCGGGAACCCGGAAGAAGACGTGTCGTTCGTGCAGGTCGCGGGCTCGAACGGGAAGGGAAGCACCGCGCGCATGACCGAGTCGATCCTGCGTGAGGCCGGGCTCTCCGTCGGCCTCTACACCTCGCCGCACCTCTCCGCGCTCGCCGATCGGGTCCGGGTCGACGGGCTGGCGATGACCGAAGCGGCGATCGCCGACTTCGTCGAGGAGGTGAAGCCGTGGCTCGTCGAACGCGCTGCCAACGGCGAACCCCTCACCTTCTTCGAGGTCGTGACGGCGATGGCGATCCACGACTTCGCGCGCCGCGAGGTCGACGTGGCCGTCTTGGAGGTCGGACTCGGCGGCGAGTACGACGCCACCAGCGCGGTCGACCCCGTCGCGACCGCGGTCACCAACGTCTCGCTCGAACACACCGCGGTCCTCGGCGACACGATCGCGGAGATCGCCCGCACCAAAGCGCGGATCGCCGACGCGGGCGTTCCTCTCGTCACCGCCTGTGAGGGCGAGGCCCTGTCGGTCGTTCGCGAGGTCGCCAACGACGCGGGCGCCCCGATCGCGACGGTCGCGAGGGCGAGTGGCAGTAGCGGGAACGGCGAGACCGACGACCAGACCCTCTCCGTCGCCTACGAGGGCCGCGTGAGCCCGACCGACGCCGAGGTGACGCTGGCCGGCGAGGTAGACGGGACCTACCGGATCCCGCTGGTCGGCGACCACCAGGCGACGAACGCGGGAATCGCGGTCGCGCTGGCCCGACGCACCGCGGGCGCCCTCGGGAACGGAACCGACGCCTCCCTCCCCGACGAAGCGGTCCGCGACGGCCTCGCGCGGGCGACGTGGCCCGGTCGGTTCGAGGTGGTCGACACCGCCCCGCTGACGGTGCTCGACGGCGCGCACAACCCGGCGGCCTGCCGAACGCTCGCGGGGACCCTCGCCGAGTACGACTACGACGACCTCCACCTCGTGTACGGCGCCATGCACGACAAGGACCACGTGGGCGCCGCGAGCGCGCTCCCCGACGCCGACTCTGCGGTCACCTGTCGCCCGGACCTCGACCGCGCGGAGGACCCCGAGGTGTTGGCCGCCGCGCTTCGGACCGCTGGCGTCGACGACGTGACCGCCGGCGACGACGTGGCCGCCGCGCTCGAGACCGCAGTCGAACGCGCCGACCTCGGCGACTGCGTGCTGCTCGTCGGCTCGCTGTTCGCGGTCGCGGAGGCCCGCGCGGCGCGCATGCGGACCGTGACCCCTCGGACCGTCAGCGGGAGCGACCCGGACGCGAACGCAGCGCGCGCGCTGGACATCGGCGGCGTCCCAACCGGCGACGAATCCGGCGCGAGCCGACGGCGACGCGAGGGGATCGACCACCGCGTCCTCTCCCTCCGACTGCGCGGCGACCGCGCGGAGCGCCTCACGGCCGCCCTCCGCGAGGCCGGCGGCGACGCCGCGATCGGGGGCCTCGGCGCCGGCGAGGGTCGCGTCCCGGGCGGCGAGTACGTCCCCGTCACGCTCGCGGGAACGGTGGGGGAGTACCGCGAGCTGCTCGGCCGGCTCCGCGAGCGCGAGGGTGAGGAGTTCGCGGGGATCGCAGGCGACATCGCGGACCGGGTCGGGATCGACGATTCCGACGCCGCCGACTCCGCCCCCGACGACTACCCCTGGATCGACGGTACCGCGATCATGGGCGTGCTCAACGTCACGCCGGACTCCTTCCACGACGGGGGGAGACACGCGGGCCCCGACGACGCGGTCGCGGGCGTCGAGCGCATGGTCGAGGCGGGCGTCGATGTCGTGGATGTCGGCGGCGAGTCGACTCGGCCGGGCGCCGAGCCCGTGCCGGTCGACGAGGAGATCGACCGGGTCGTCCCGACGCTTGAGGCGATCCAATCAGTGCCGGCGGTCGCCGACAGCAACGTGCTAATCTCGGTGGATACGCGGAAGCCAGCCGTCGCGGCGGCTGCGCTCGACGCCGGCGCCGACATCATCAACGACGTGACCGGGCTGGCGGACCCGGAGATGCGGGAGGTCGTCGCCGACGCCGGCTGCCCGGTCGTGGTGATGCATAGCCTCGACGCGCCTGTCGACCCGACAAACGACCCCGAGTACGACGACGTGGTCGACGACGTGATCGCGGCCCTTCGCGAGCGACTCGCGCTGGCCGAGACCGCCGGGATCGACCGAGAGAAGGTAATCGTCGACCCCGGGCTCGGCTTCGGTAAGTCGGCCACCGAGGCGTTCGATCTGATCGACCGCGTCGGGGAGTTCGCCGCGCTCGACTGTCCGGTGTTGATCGGTCACTCCCACAAGTCGATGTACGGCGCGGTCGGCCGAGGGGAAGACGACCGCGAGCACGCCACCGTCGCCGCGACCGCGCTCGCCGCCGACCGCGGTGCCGACATCGTTCGGGCCCACGACATCGCCGAGAACCGCGCCGCGGTCGACGTCGCCGCCGCGGTGAACGGGTCCCTTCGCGAGCGCGGGGGCGCCGACGAGAACGGCGACGGCGACCCCGAGGGGGGCGCCAAGGGGAACGCCGCCGGCGAATGACGGCAGCGTTTTGCGTCGCGACCCCCTCACGTCGGTATGGCCCGGCGTCTGCTGCTCGGCTGTAGCGCGGTCGGGAACACGCTCGTCGAGCGCACCCGCGAGGCACGCGGCGAGCTCATCGCGATCACCGACGACACCGGGTGGGCCTCGACCCTGCGCGACCGCAACGTCGCCACCGTGGAGGCCGACCCGACCGACCCCGCGACGTACCCAGAGAGCGCCGCGGTCGTCTTGGTTGCGAGCGACGACCCGGCGCGGAACGTCGCCGCCGCGGAGGCCGCACGGCGCCACTACCCGGACGCAATGATCGTCGCGCACGTGGGCACGAACCCGACCGCGGCCCAGCAGGAGGCGCTGGAGGCGGTCGCCGACCGCGTCGTCGATCCGGTCGAGGCCGTCGTCTCGCGAGTCTGCGAGGCGACCGGTGTCGACGCCGATGAGGAGCCGGTGCGACTGTTGCGAGTCCTCCGAAGCCTCACCGGACCGCTGTTGGTCGTCGCGCACGACAACCCCGATCCCGACGCCATCGCGAGCGCACTCGGGCTGGCGCGGATCGCCGAGTCGGTCGGTATCCCCGCTGACGCCTGTTACGGCGGCGAGATCGCCCATCAGGAGAACCGCGCGATGGTGAACTTACTCGACCTCTCGCTGCGGACCTTCGACGGGATCGACCTCGACGACTACGGCGGGGTCGCCCTCGTCGACCACTCGCGCGCCGGGATCAACGACAGCCTCCCGGAGGGCCACCCGGTCGACATCGTCGTCGATCACCATCCACCGCGCGGGCCCGTGGCGGGGGAGTTCGTGGACATCAGGCCCGACGTCGGCGCGACGAGTACGCTGATCGAAGAGTACCTCTCACGGGTCGGGATCGAGCCGGACCGGGACCTCGCGACCGCCCTCCTGTACGGGATCCGGATCGACACGAAGGACTTCACGCGGGCGACGTCGATCCCGGACTTCGAAGCGGCCGCGTCGCTGTCGCCGCACGCCGACGAGTCGACGCTCGAACGCGTCGAGAGCCCGAGCGTGAGCCCGGAGACGCTCCGCGTGCTCGCACGCGCCATCGAGGGACGGGACGTGCGCGGCTCGACCGTCGCCTCCTGCGTCGGCGAGATCGGCGACCGCGATGCCCTCTCGCAGGCGGCAGAGCGCCTCCTCGACCTGGACGGGATCGCGGTGACGTTCGTGTTCGGCTACATGGA
Source organism: Halorubrum lacusprofundi ATCC 49239 (assembly GCF_000022205.1). Taxonomy (NCBI): domain Archaea; kingdom Methanobacteriati; phylum Methanobacteriota; class Halobacteria; order Halobacteriales; family Haloferacaceae; genus Halorubrum; species Halorubrum lacusprofundi. The sequence goes on along the minus strand of NC_012029.1, from coordinate 346,698 downwards.
CGGGGTGATCTACGGCTCCGCTCGTGCCCGCGGTGCGGACCTCGACGTGGGCGAACTGCTCCGGGATGCGCTCGACCCGGTCGGCTCCGCCGGCGGACACGCGACCATGGCCGGCGCGCAGGTCCCGCTCGGAATCCTTCAAGAGGTTTCGGAGTCAGAGTCGCTCGAAGACGTCGTCGAGGCGTTCGTTGCCGGGCGCTTCTTCGAGGCGCTCGACGACGCTCCCTCGCCGCCGACAGGCCCGTTACCGGAGTTTTCGAGAGAGTGACGGCGGCTCGTCACCGACTCCCAGCGTTCCGCTATCCCGGCCTCCAGTTCTTCTGGTGTCCCGGCCCCCAGCCCCTCTCGCTGTCCCGCCCGCCGCGCCCGAGGGCGCAACCTACATACTTCGCGACGGCGAACCAGTAGCCATGACCGACGACGTCGTCGAACACCGCCGGCTGATTATCGCCGGCACCGGGATCGCCGGACTCACGGCAGCTATCTACGCCGCGCGGTCGAACAACGATCCGCTGCTCGTCGAGGGCGACGAGCCGGGCGGCCAGCTCACGCTCACTACCGACGTGGAGAACTACCCCGGCTTCCCCGAGGGAATCTCCGGGCCGGAGCTGATCAACAACATGAAAGCGCAGGCGACGAAGTTCGGCGCCGAGGCTCGAAACGGAATCATCGTGGACGTCTCGAAAGAGCCCGCAGGCCACTTCCGCGTCGAACTCTCCGACGGCGACGTGTACACCGCCGACGCGTTCATCGCCGCCTCGGGTGCCAGCGCCCGCACCCTCGGCGTCCCCGGCGAGGACGAGCTGATGGGATACGGGCTCTCGACGTGTGCGACCTGCGACGGCGCGTTCTTCCGCGACGAGGACATGCTCGTCGTCGGCGGCGGCGACGCCGCGATGGAGGAGGCGAACTTCCTGACGAAGTTCGCGGACACCGTCTACATCGCCCACCGCCGCGAGGAGTTCCGCGCCGAGGACGTGTGGATCGAGCGCACGATGGAGAAGGTCGAGGACGGCGAGATCGAGCTCCTCCTCAACACCGAACTCACCGAGATCCACGGCACGCCCGAGGACGGGATCGACCACGTCACCCTCGTCGAGCACCCGGACGGGCATCCCACGGAGAAGCTCGACGATCCGGCGACCGCCGACGAGGTCGACGAGTACGATTTCGACGTGGGCGCCGTCTTCTTTGCCATCGGCCACACACCGAACACGGAATTCCTGGAGGGGACCGAGGTCGAGACCGACGACGAGGGGTACCTGCTCACCGAGGGCGGCCGCGGCGGGAACCAGACCGCGACCGGCGTCGAGGGGTTGTTCGGCGCGGGCGACGTGGTCGATTTCCACTACCAGCAGGCCGTCACCGCGGCCGGGATGGGGTGTCAGGCCGCGCTCGACGCCGACGAGTACCTCACCGAGCGCGAGCGCGCCGGTGAGCTGTACGAGCCGACCGCCGACGCCGCGACCGCGGACGACTGACCGACGACTGACCGACGAGCACCTTTTTACGCAGCCGACGTTGGGGTGGAACCACCGAGCGACAGTGCCAACGACTCTTTATAAACTGATCTACGGTCGGCGCGCGCCTGCGAGCGGCCGCCACGGCGGCCGCGAGTCAGCGCGTGCGAGGGAGTCGCGGCCGCTTATAAGCGGCCGCGACGAGGCTGGGGAGGCGTGAGGCTGCGGGGCTGTGCGGTGCGGTCGGGTGGGACTCACCGGCTGGGGGCTTTGGAGGTCTTCATCGCAGGGGTGCCGGCAATCATTTATAAGCGGTAGCGAGGACGGTACAACAGCCAATCGACGATCCACGAACACCATTTATAAGCGATTGACGAGACCTCGACCCAAGCTGACGAATCCCTACGCTTCGTCGCGGTCGACGACGACCGTACGGCCGGTGAGTCGCTTAGGTTCGAACCGGTACAGCTCGATGTCGAGGTCTTCCTTCCCGTCGGCCCAGATCTCGAACAGGGGGCGTTGGGTCTTGCCGTACTGCGCGATCGTCTCGGGCGTGAGATCGTCGAGGTCGACCCGGTGGAGCGTCCCGACGCCGACGACGCTGGCGTACTCCTCGCTACCTCCCTTATCGCCCTCCTCGTACACCACGATCCGGGCTTGCGGGTCGGACGCGAGGAACTCCCGCTTCTCGCTGTCGGGCGTCGAAACGAGCCGGAGGAAGGCGGTCCGCGACTCCTTGTCGAATCCGTACGAGATCGGGATCGCATACGGGGTCTCGTCGCGCGCGAGGGCCAACACTCCTGTCTCGTGCCGGGACAGGAGCGCGTCGACCTCCGCGTCGGACATCTCGACCTCGCTTCTCGTCGCCATACGCTACCTCTCTGGGTACGAGGGGATAAAGGACACGAGACCGGGTGAGAGGACGGCGCCGGCTGTCGGGAGGGGTGGCCCGCGGCGGGAGGGGTGAGAGGTGGAGGGGATGACGACCGCTACGCAGTCTGCGAGTCCGCGATGTCGCCCTCGGTGACGGGAGCGCCGCAGACGACACAGCCCGTCTCGAGCAGCGTCGCCCGCATTGCGTCGTCCACCTCGATCGACCGGCGGCACTCCGGACAGACGAAGGTGTGCGTCCGTTGACTCGTCATGGCTGCGAGTACGACAGCGATCCACATGAAGGATGGATCGGATTCCGAGCCCACAGGAATCCGACGGCCCGGGAACGCTGACGGATCGAGTCTGGGAACCCGGAGAACAGGCGAGAACGGCGGCGAGCGACGGAGCGCGGATCCCGACTTAGTCGAGCAGTGCCGAGAGGAGTTTTCGCTGTGCGGCCGCCATATGCTCCGAAAACGTCGACCGGTCGATACCGAGTGATTCGGCGACCTCGCCGGCGTTGGCCCCCTTCGGGTGGTCGAAGTAGCCGGCGTCGTAGGCGGCGGTGAGCACCTCGCGCTGGCGCTCGGTCAGTTCGCTTCGGTCGACAGTGACCAAGTCCGACTCCTCGGGCGTCGACGACGACTGGAGGAGCCGCAACACCTGCATGTCGGAGCAGGACTCCCGAAACTCGTCGAGCACGGAACGGAGCGTCGGCAGGTCGGTCGCGTGGAAGGTGACGACCAGTCGTCCGTCCCGGATCGTGGTCTCCGAGACGGGGACGCTGTGGCGATCGAGTATCGCGAACGGCGACGCCTCGACGCGGGGTACCTTGAAGCGATAGGCCGCCTTAGCGCCGTAGTCGAACACGACCTCGACCCCTTCGGAGACCGGGAGGTCCGCATCGGCGATGAACTCGAGGACGACCGTCTCCGGATCGCCGTTCGACGAGCTACGCGCGACGCTGTAGATCGGCGTCGACCCGTCGACCACGCCGTCGAACGGGGACGGCGACGCCGTCGGGAGCGAGACCTCCGCCCTAATTCCGGATCCCATCTGCGTCCGTTCGTGTCCGCCGTCGGACAAAACGTTGACGCCGTCCGCGCGTCGTCGTCGCTCGCACACAGGCGCCACCGATCGGCGATTCCTTATAAAACACCCCACATATGCAGGGCCGGTATTGGGGTGGACGGAGCCACTACCTACATCCATGAAGCGAAACGTGCCGCAGGCCACCGGCCCGACGACCGCGACGGAAGGCGACGAGACACTCGACGACACGTTCGATGCGCTCGCTGACCCCGACTGCCGGGCGATCCTCGGGGCCGCCGACACGGCGATGACGACGAGCGAGTTGGCCGATGCGTGCGACATCGCGCTCTCGACCGCCTACCGCAAGGTCGAGCGGCTCAGCGAAACCCCGCTGCTGGTCGAAGGCGTCCGCTTCGACTCGGACGGAGACCACGCGGCGGAGTACACGCGTGGAGCGACCGACGCCACCATCGAGCTCGGCGACGACGGCGTCACGCTGACCGTCGACGACTCGGCGGCCGATCCGGTGAGCGCCGCGTTCGACACCACCAGCGTCTCGGCCGACTGATCGCTTCGCCGACGACGGCCGACTGATCGCGCCGTCTGGGGATTTCTTACGTGATAATCGGGCGATCAGTCTTATCAATTGCCTCGAAAAGCGGTACGATATGTCCGATTCGCCGGATCCTGCAGTCCTTTTGGATCTCGCAGGAGACAAGATCGCCGTCCTCGACGAAGACGGGATCTTCCGGCACCTCAACGCGGCCGTCGCCGACTTGCTCGGGTTCCACTCGGACGACCTCGTCGGGACGGACGCATTCGCGCTCGTCCACCCCGACAACGAGGAGCGGCTCCAAGAGACCTTCGCGCGGATCGTCTCCGGGGAGCTGACACCCGACGAGCCACTGGAGTACCGGTATCGCACCGCCGACGGTGGGTGGGTATGGCTCCGGACGACGGTGCACCCGCCCGAGGAGACGGAAATCGACGGGTACGTCCTGACCTCGCGGGACATCACGAGCGAGGTCGAGTCCCGGCGCCGACTGGAGACGATCGCATCGGCCTCGTCCGACGTGTTCTGGATGTTCTCCGCCGAGTGGGACGAGCTGCTGTTCATCAGCGACATCGTCGAGGAGGTCTTCGGCGTGTCGAGGGACACGCTCGAACGGCAGCCAAATCGGTTCCTCGACGTTGTCCATCCCGATGACCGCTCATACGTCGAGCGAGCGATGGACCGACTCTCGAACGGCGAATCGACGCTGATCGACTACCGACTGGGGTCCGCCGACGGGACCACGAAGTGGGTCCGCGTGCCCGGCGAGCCAGTGATCGAGAACGGCACGGTCGTGGCGGTCACGGGCTTCGCCCGCGATGTCACCGACGAGTACCGCCGCGAGCGACAGCTCGCCGTGATGGACAACCTTCTGCGACACACGATCCGCAACGACATGAACATCGTCGACGGGACCGCGGAGCGCATCGTTGACGCCGTCGCTGCCGCGGACGCGTTCGATCCGGAGGCGTGGGGCGACAGCGTCGCGGCCGCGGAGGGTAACGCCGAGATTGGTCCTGACGCCCTCGCCGAACTCGGGGCGGACCTACAGGAGCACGCGGAGACGATCCGACGGATCGCCTCCGACCTGTTGGCGACGGCAGAGAAACAGCGCGGGGTGATCGACCTGCTGCGACAGCGCGGGTCACCCCGAGCGGTCGAGGTGGCGCCCGTGGTCGAGGAGGCGCTCGGAATGGTCGTCGACGACTGCGACGAGACGGTCGACGTCACCTACCGCGAGCCGGTCGACGGAGAGGGCGCGAGGGAAGGCGAGCCCGGAGACGAGACCGAGAACGTGGACGGGATGGCGAGTGAGGAGACGGCAGGCGAGGGGACGACGAATGAGGAGACGGCAGGCGAGGAGACGGCGGGCGACAACTCGACACTCCCGCGGGTATCGGTCTCGTACCCGCCGAACGCGAAGGCGTTCACGCATCCGGAGCTCGACTACGCGATCGCGGAGTTGGTCGAGAACGCCCTCGAACACGCGGAGTCGACGCCGCGGATCCGGATCGACGTGTGTACAACCGACGAGTCGATCGAGGTGTCGATCCGCGACAACTGCCCGCCGATCCCGGTCGAGGAGCGATACGTAATCACCGACCGATGGGAGATGGACGACCTCCGTCACACCGGGGGGATGGGCTTGTGGCTGGTGTACTGGGTCGCAAACCGGTCGGGCGGCGACCTGACCTTCGACACCCACGCCGACGGGAACGTCGTGACGCTCTCCGTTCCGAACGCGAAGTGTGGCACGATCAACGAGGATCCACGGGAGACGACCCTGTCAAACCGCCCGATGACCGCCGCAGTCGAGGGGGCAGACACGCGCATTCGGACCGACGGATCCACCACCTCGGAACCGAAACGGCGCGACGAGACGGACTGAACGGGCGAGTCAGGCTAGCGGCGGGGCGAGACGCGAACGCGAACCGAGACACAGAGACGGAGCGAGACACGGGGATAGATCGGCGATCGACAGATCGCCCCGAAGCGGTAGAATACGGAACCGAGATCCGAATCGACTCGTCGGTCCACAAACGAGCCCGAGTCGATCCGATCGGTTGTTCATTAATAACCAGAGTATGAGAACGCTCCCGTCGATGTTAAACGGTCGGTGCGTGTAATTACGTACTGATGGGTACGCTCAACGAGATGTTCGACCCGGATCGGGTCGCCGTCGTCGGCGCGACCTCCCGAGAGGGAGCCGTCGGTCGCGCTGTCACGTCGAATCTGCTCGACGACTTCGACGGCGACACCGTTCCCGTCAACCCGAACTACGACGAGGTGCTCGGGACGCCCTGCGTCGACGAGGTGGCCGACGCGGACGCTGACGTCGCCGTGATCGTCGTCCCGCCGTCGATCGTATTGGATGCGATCGAGGCGTGCGGCGAGGCGGGCGTCCGGAACGTCGTCGTGATCACCGCCGGATTCGGCGAGACGGGAGAGGACGGGGCAGCGAGGGAGCGGCGCCTCGCGGAGATAGCCGACGAGTACGACCTCAACCTCGTCGGCCCCAACAGCCTGGGGATCATGTCGACGCCCTCGGGCATGAACGCGACGTTCGGCCCGGAGAACGCGCTCCCGGGCGGGCTCTCCTTTATGAGCCAGTCCGGCGCGTTCGTCACCGCGGTCCTCGACTGGGCCAACGACAACGGAATCGGCTTCAAAGACGTGGTCTCGCTGGGCAACAAGGCCGTCCTCGACGAGACCGACTTCGTCGACCACTGGGGGAACGACGAGGAGACCGACGTGATTATCGGCTACCTCGAAGGGATCGAGGACGGCCGCGAGTTCATCGAGGCCGCCCGCGAGACGACCCAAGACACCCCGATCGTCGCCGTGAAGTCGGGGCGGACGAGCGCCGGCGCACAGGCCGCCTCCTCGCACACCGGCACCCTCGCCGGCTCCGATAAGGCGTATGAGGCCGGCCTCGATCAGGCGGGCGTCATCCGCGCCGAGTCGGTCGACGAGCTGTTCGACTCGGCCGGCATTCTCGGGAGCCAGCCGCTCCCGGACACCGACAGCGTCGCGATCGTCACCAACGCCGGCGGCCCTGGCGTGATGGCGACCGACGCGGTCGGCGACGCCGACCTCGACATGGCGTCGTTCACGAAGAAGACGAGCGACGCGCTCCGCGAGTCGATGCCCGACGAGGCGAACATCCACAACCCGGTCGACGTGATCGGCGACGCCGACGTGGAACGGTTCCGCGAGGCCCTCGAAATCACCGTCGACGACGACAACGTCGGGGCCGCCCTCGTGTTGGCCGCGCCGACGGCGACGATCGACTTCGACGACCTCGCGGACGCGATCGGCGAGGTCAGCGACGAGATGGACGCCCCCGTCGCCGCCTGTCTGATGGGCGGCGACCGGACCCGCGAACCGAAACAGCAACTTCAGGCGAAGGGAATCCCCTGTTACTTCGACCCAGCCCGCGGGATCGAGAGCCTCGCGACGCTCGGGAGATACCGCGACATCAAGGCGCGCGAGTACGCCGACCCGATGTCGTTCGATGTCGACCGTAAGCGCGCTCGCGAGATCCTCGAAACGGTTCGCGACCGCGACGACAACCGCCTCGGCGTCGAGGCGATGGAGCTGCTCGACGCGTACGGGATCCCAACGCCCGCCGGCGAGATTGTCGACTCCCCCGAGCGCGCCGCCGAAGTCGCGGCCGACATCGGTGGCGACGTGGTCATGAAGATCGTCTCGCCGGACATCCTCCACAAGTCCGACATCGGCGGCGTCGCCGTCGGCGTCTCGGACGCGGATGTGACGGACACCTACGAGGACCTGATCACCCGCGCGCGTAACTACCAGCCGGACGCGACCGTGCTCGGCGTGCAGGTACAGGAGATGGTCGACCTCGACGACGGCGTCGAGACGATCGTCGGCATGAACCGCGATCCGCAGTTCGGCCCGCTGCTGATGTTCGGGCTCGGCGGCATCTTCGTGGAGGTGATGGAAGACACCACCTTCCGCGTCGCCCCCGTCTCGGAGCCGGAGGCCCGCGAGATGACCGAGGAGATCCAGTCGGCGCCGCTGCTACGCGGCGCCCGGGGCCGCGATCCGGTGGACGTTGACGCCGTGATCGAGACGATCGGTCGGCTCTCACAGCTGGTCACCGATTTCCCGGCCATCCTCGAACTCGACATCAACCCGCTCGTCGCACTGCCCGACGCCGACGGCGGCACGAACGCCGCCGCCGTCGACGTGAGACTTACGGTTGACCCGGAGAAACTCGAACCATGACAGATACACCCACGACACTCGTCACCGCGACCGGAGAAGGCGCCGGAAAGACAGCGATCACCGTCGCGCTCGCGCGGCTCGCCGCCGACCGCGACCGCAGCGTCGGCTATATGAAGCCGAAGGGGACGCGACTCCAGTCGAACGTCGGCAAAACGCTCGATCAGGACCCCATGCTCGCCCGCGAGGTGCTCGGCCTCGACGCCGAGATGCACCAGATGGAGCCCATCGTCTACTCGCCGACATTCGTCGAGGGCGCGATCCGCGGCACCGAGGATGCGGACGCGCTCCGCGACCGGATCCGCGAGGAGTTCGATGAACTGGCCGCCGACCGCGACCAGATGTTCGTGGAGGGCGGCGGCCGCTGGACCACCGGCGGCGTCGTCGACCTCACCGATGTCGACGTGGCGGAGCTGCTCGACGCGCGGGTCGTGCTGGTCGCCGGGTACGACTCGCCGAACGACCTCGACGAGGTGCTGGCGGCAGCCGACGCGTTCGGCGACCGGCTCGCCGGCGTCGTGTTCAACAAGGTCTCCGACGACGCGTTCGAGTCGCTCGATCAGGACGGGATCCCGTTCCTCGAATCGAAGGGGATCACCGTCTTCGGCGCGATCCCGTCCGAGAAGGAGCTAGCTGGCGTCACCGTCGGTGAGCTCGCCGACGAACTCGGCGCGGAACTCCTGACGGACGCCCCAACCGACGGCTTCGTCGAGCGCTTCCTGGTGGGCGCGATGGGCGGCGACGAGGCGCTCCGCTACTTCCGGCGCGCCCGCGACGCCGCCGTCATCACCGGCGGCGACCGCGCCGACGTCCAGACCGCGGCGCTCGAGGCCTCCGGCGTCGCGTGCCTCGTGTTGACCGGCGGTCACCGCCCCTCGGGCGCCGTACTCGGAAAGGCCGCCGACGCCGGCAAGCCCGTCCTCGCGGTGAACACCGATACGGTCACCGCGATTGACCGCGCCGAGGGGGTCGTCCGCGGCGGGCGGACCCGCGACGCGCGCACCGTCGAGCGGATGGCGGAGCTGCTCGCCGCCCACGTCGACGTGGACGCGTTAGTCTGATCGAGGGGAGCGCCCACCGATCAGGCTCGTTCCATCCCCCGCTACGGGCGAACGTCTGACATACTGTTTTCAGGGAGGACAACGTAGGCGGCGTATGACCAGTCTCTCGGAGGCGTACGGTGGACGGGGGCGCTCCGAGGTCGACCCGCGCCGGGTGTACCTTGGTGTGGGCTCGTTCGTCGCCGGAACGCTGCTTCTCGTCGTCGGACTCTTCGTCGCCGCGGAGGTCGTCCTCCCGAGCGGCTACAGTTCCGGCGAGGCGCGGCGCCTCGGCGGCGTACTCGGCGGCGTGGGCGTCCCTCTCGTGTTTCTCGGCGTAATGACCGTCCTCCCGGCGGACCGCAACACCCGCGTCGCCGCGATCGTCGGCGCGGCCGTGATGTGTCTCGGCGTCGCGTTGTTCGCGTACGCGTACCCCAACCAGTGGGTCGGCGGGCCGCACCCGGAACTGAGGGACCTCACACTGCCGACCGCGGGGCTGTACTTCGTCGGCGCCGCGACGACGCTGTGGAGCGTGTTCGTCGGCGTCGCCAACTTCAAGACCCGGAACGATCCCGGCGGCACCGTCACGATGGAAGTGACCCACAAAGGCGAGACGAAGGTGGTCGAGGTCGACCGCGCCCAGCTCAACCGAGGCGGCGGCGTCGGGCTCCTCGGCGGCACCCCCGACGGCGACGTGGAGACCCAGACGAATCGACAGGAGGGGAGCGGCTCCGGCTCCGGATCGGGTTCGGCCAGCAAGTCGCGCTCGCCCGGTAGCGCCCAGCCCGCGGGCATGAGCGACGGCGGCGCGACCGCGACCGGCATCCGGTCTCCGCTCGACGAAGATGGCGGAGTCGACGTCGAGACAGGCGGCTCCGATGACCAGACCGGACCGGCCGAGCCGAACGGTCCGGTCACTCCCGGCGTCTCGCCCGCCGCACGCGACGGCCCGGGCGACACCTACTGCGGGAACTGCGCGCAGTTCGACTACGCCCGCACGGAACAAGGGATGCAGCCGTACTGCGATCATCACGACGAGCTGATGGACGACATGGACGCCTGCGAGGAGTGGACGCCGCGGTGACCAGGTCGGGAGACTGACGCTTTTTACGTACGTTACGTCGGATCCGCTGACGGGAGCTGTGACTCCGCAACTGCGAACGCGAGCGTGCTCAACACGGCGGTGAGCGTCCCGGCCGCGAGCGCCATCGCGAGGTCGGGGAGTCCGAGCGACGTCACGCCCGGGGCCGCCGGCAGGAAGAACCCGGAGACGGCGTACAGCACGACAGCGATCGAGAGCACGTAAAAGGGCGCGTTGAGGTACCGCCATCGGAACCGGCCAGCCAGGTACTCGTCGGTTATCTGACCGAGGCTGGAGGTGACCCCGGCGACCGCGAGCCACTGGACGAAGCCGTGGACGAACGCCGCGAGCGCGATGCCGACGGTGACGCCCCCGCCGCGGACGCTACGGACAGTCTCGATCGTGTCCATCCCCTGAACCCCGCCGACGACGATCAGCGCGAGCGCGACGACGTAGGTGACGAGCGTCACCCGGCCGGTGTAGAGCACGTTGCGGACGGACGCGGCCGCGCCGTCGATCGTCTCCTCCAACCCGAGCCCACGGAACAGCGAGTAGAGCCCGACAACTCCGGAGAGGATCCCGAGGACGGCCGCGCCCGCGATGTCGAACAGGTTGGCGACGACGACGAGCGGGTAGATCAAAAGGAGCACGCCGAGCGGCACCAAAATCGTGCCACGGGTCTCCGGGTCTGCGAGCACCTGCTTGATCGTGTAGTAAAGCGATTCGAGGTCCTGCGCCTGCCGCACGACCACCCGACGCATCCCGTCGATCGGCATTCGCGAGCGGATCACCGGGAGCACCGACTCATCTTGCGCGCCGTCGGTGATGACGACTGCCGAGACTTCCTCGCCGGTCGATAGCTCCGCCAGCACGCGGTCGACCTCCTGACCCACTGCGCGATTCGCCTTCACGTCGGAGCCGTCGACGCCGGTGACCGCCGCGACCTCGACCGCCTCGCCGCCGGCCGCCAACTCGTCATGGACGTTGACACCCTGAAAGAGAACGTTCACGTCGGAGTCCTCCGGGTCGGCGGTCGCGAGCGCGACCGCGGCCTCGGTAACGTCGTCGGCACCGATGACGGGAGTGGGGATCCCCGTCTTCCGGCCGAGGTCGTCGTCGAGGTCGACACAGAGGACGAGCAGCATTAGGGAGGACTACGCGAGGGGCCGGCATATGTTTTCGGCTCGGCCCGCCGGCGGCGTGCGAGCCTCGTCTCCCGATCGATTCATCCTGTCACGTCTCTTCAGTCGTCTTCCGACGCCGGCTCGTGCTCGATTCCGTTCAACATCCGGCGGACGTTCTCGCCGTCCCCGAACGCCGCCGGGTACGCGGCTAGCGGGACGACGTAGTCGGCGCCGGCCTCGACCGCCTCTGCGACGTGGAACTCGAGCTCGACGCTCACGCCGGTGCCCTTGATCTCCCCGTCGGCCGTGTACACCACGACCCGCGCGTCGGTACCGAGGATATCTGTCGTGTACTCCGAACTGCGTTCCAGGTTGCTGACGCTCTCGTACCGGTCCACGATCAGCCGGGCGCGCTCCTCGTCGTCGAGCTCTCCGACGGGGTTGAACGCCTGCCCGAGCACCTCGACGCGCGGGGTCGTCAGCACGGCGAACACCGCCGCCTGATACCGCTCGCCGAAGAGTTCGACGGCTTTGTCGTACTCGGCGATCGTGCTCGTCACCCGCACTTCGCGGGTCGATCCGGCCACGTCGAACTCGCGAGTCTGCGTGTTCTCGGTGACCTCGTTGAGCTCGTATCCGCTCTCGTCGAGCGCCGCGTCCGCGACCGTCGCGGTGCCCGCGGTGAACTCGGCCGGCTCGCCGGTGGCGACGTCGAGCGCGGTACAGCCGGCGAGCCCGGCGAGCGCGGCCCCTCCGGCGGCGGTGAGCGCGCGGCGGCGGGTGAGCGCGTCGATGTCGGTCATCTCGTCGGCGGTCGGCTCTCTGGTCATACCCGTCGTCACGCGGGCTGAGGTACATACTTTGTGTTTGTTTCGGGAAACAGAAACGATATGCGGCTCCGCGGAGCGCCTCCGTGACAACGAATCCCCCGGGAACGCGCGGTTCGGACGCTTTTTGAGGCCGCGGCCGGTAGAGTGGGGTAGATGATCTCCAAGGGCTGTGAACAGTGCGCCAAGGGCGGCAAGATGGTGCTTTTCGTCTACGGCTACTGCGACCAGCGGGATTGCTTCTACTGTCCCCTCGGAGAAAACCGGAAGAACGTCACCGACGTGTACGCCAACGAGCGGAAAGTCGAGTCCAACGAGGACGTGATCGCGGAGGCCAAGCGCATGAGCGCGCTCGGCACCTCGATCACCGGCGGCGAGCCGCAGGAGGCGATGGCGAAGACGTGCCGGTACCTCGAACTGCTGAAAGACGAGTTCGGCGAGGACCACCACACGCACCTCTACACCGGGATCACGGGCGGGCGCGAGAACATGCGCCGCCTCTCGGAGGCCGGCCTCGACGAGATTCGCTTCCACCCGCCGCTAGAGATGTGGGGCGACATGCACGGCACCGAGTGGGAGGATATTCTCCACATTGCCCGCGAGGAGGGGCTCACGCCCGCCTTCGAGATTCCCGGTATCCGCGCGGAGCCGGAGTTCCTAGAGTTCCTCGACGAGGGCGCAGCCGAGTTCTGCAATATTAACGAGTTCGAGATGTCCGACGGGAACTACCGCCGGATGCAGGAGGAGGGCTTCGAACTGCAGGAGGGCCACATGTCCGCCGTCGAGGGGTCGAAAGACGATTCGATCGTTTCCGAGATGGCGAGCCACGAGAAGGTGTACTTCTGTACCTCCGTGTTCAAGGACGCCGCCCAACACCGCAACCGGCTCAAGCGGATGGCGAAGAACATCCGACGTGAGTTCGACGAGGTGACCGACGACGGCACCCTCGTCTACGGGAAGGCGTTCGCCGACGCCGACCGCTTCGAGGCGCTCGGCGTTCCCGAGGAGTTCTACACCGTCAAATCGGACCACGTCGAGGTCGCGTGGTGGCTCCTGGAGGAGATGGTCGAAGACGGCGACCTCGATCGTGGCGAAATCGTCGAGCAGTACCCGACCACCGACGGCACCGTCGTCGAGCGCACGCCGGTGGCCTGAATCGGTTTTTTGTGCAGTTAGCGCGTGCGATCGCCGACGACGACGCCACCGCACCGTTCAGTTATAAGTGATCGTCGCCGTCGCTCTCGTCTTTCTCGTACCGTTCGTCGTCCACCTTCTCGCGGAGTCGTTCGACCTCCGCCTCCAGCTCCGCGATACGGTCAGTGTCTGCCTCCTCGCCGTCGGAGCGCAGTTTGAGGAACAGCACCACTCCCGCGATGACGACGGTGGGAACGCCAAAGAGCAGTACGAGGATCATCAGGATGATCACGAGTTCAGGACCGGCGGGGACGCCGCCGAACGCGGGAACTGTGGGAACCATGCTCCCACCCACTCGACGACGGGACTAAAGCGGATCGGGCGTGACGAGCGTTGTTCCTCGCTGCCGTCGCGCTCACCCGGCGTCGACGAAGTCGCCGAGGTTCGCCTGTAGTCCGGCCGCCATCGTCGATTTTCGTCGGAGGCGACCGAGCGGGACCGGGAGGTGGTCAGCGACGCCGCGAACTGCCTCGCCGAACGTCTCGGCGGTCCCGTGTTCCCCCTCGAAGGCGTTCCGGACCGCCTCGCGCACCTGCCAGACGCCGACCGGACCCCAGTAGTCGTCGGAGACGTGCCGCAACACGAGCGCCTTCGCCTGCCGTCCGCGGTCGTCGAGGTGTTCCAGAACCCCCATCCGGGCCGCGTAGTAGGCGCCCGCGGTCTCCTCGACGTAGCCGGTCCGACCTTCGCGGCCCTCGCTCGCGGCCGAGAGATACACGCCCGCCCCAGGGTCGGGGTTCCAGATCGAGCCGGGCGACTTCATCTCGACAAGCTCGTACTCCCACTGTCCCGGAACCAAGATCACCCAGAAGGCGTTGCCGAGGTACTCGTTTCGGTGGACTTCGATCCGGTTAACCGTCGGATTGTCGCGGATCGATCCGCGGAGAAACTGTCCGACCGTGTCGTCGACGGCCGTGATCGACCAGCGCGTCGGGACGAGCCGGCGGTTCTTCCCGCGCCCGAGTGCGCCCGCGGAGAGGATCGTGTTGATGTCGTACACGTCGAATCCGCGGCGGTAGAGATACGTCATCGCGCCCTCGGCGCGCCAGTCGTCGTCTTCGAGCGTCTTTTTCACCGGGCGCGGGACGTGCGGGTTCTCGCCGAGGTCGGCGGTCCGAGCCGCGGCGCGCGGGCCGGTCGGCGTCTTGATGTCCTCCGTGCCGATATCGAAGTCGAGGTCGGGGGTACCGTCCAACCCTATCTCGACGTCGACCGGCCGGTCCGCGATCGCGACCTCGCGCTGGACCCCGAGCCAGCCGTTCCACGCGTCGTGGACGCCGCCCCCGTCGCGTCCGGCGTCCGCCACGTCGGCCCCGCGGGTCGAGTTGAGCAGGCTCGTCCGCCGGTCGAACACGTCGGCGATGGAGACGCCCTCGTCGTACCACGCCGCGGAGGTTTCGAAGCGCGCTGCGCGCTCCTCGCGGCCGACCGGCGAGAGCAGCCCGGTCGAGACGTTCGGGTAGTTCGAGCGCCCGACGAAGATGGAGGGGGAGACGCTGCCGACCACGGCGTCGTCGGAGACGTGCTCCTCGAAGCGCCGCTCGAAGGAGTCGAGGTGATCGAGGATGCCGTAGTCCTTCTCGGCGGCGAGGCGCCGCCGCTCGGCGCGCTCGTCCGCTTCGAATTCAATGAACTCGTCGAGCCGCATTCGAATCGGGGTTGGTCCCGCGCCGGCTTGAACGTTGCTGGCGGCGGTCGAAAACGCGAGCGGTGGAAAACGCGAACCGGACGGTAGAAAACACGAACAGCGGTCGTCCCCGCGTGGCCTAGGTGTGGATCCCCATCGCTTCGATCTGCTCTTGATACCGGTTGCGGATGGTGACCTCGGTGACCTGCGCGACGTCGGCGACCTCGCGCTGGGTCTTCTTCTCGTTACACAGAAGCGATGCCGCGTAGATGGCGGCGGCGGCGTACCCGGTGGGAGATTTCCCGGAGAGGAGTCCCTTTTCGGCGGTCGTCTCGATGATCTCGTTGGCCTTCGACTGGACCTCCTCGCTCAGTTCGAGCTCGGAGGAGAAGCGGGGGACATACTTCTTCGGGTCGACCGGCCGCATCTCTAAGCCGAGCTCCTGAGAGATGTAGCGGTACGTGCGACCGATCTCCTTCCGCTCCACCCGCGACACGTCGGAGATCTCTTCGAGCGAGCGCGGGATCCCCTCCTTGCGACAGGCGGCATAGAGGGCAGCGGTGGAGACGCCCTCGATCGACCGCCCGCGGATCAAGTCCTCGTTCAGCGCGCGTCGGTAGATGACCGAGGCGACCTCACGGACGGATCGCGGGACGCCTAGGGCGCTCGCCATCCGATCAATCTCCGAGAGCGCGAACTGGAGGTTACGCTCGCCCGCGTCTTTCGTCCGAATGCGCTCCTGCCACTTGCGCAGGCGGTGCATCTGCGATCGCTTCTTCGAGGAGATGGAGCGACCGTACGCGTCCTTATCCTTCCAGTCGATCGTCGTCGTCAGCCCTTTGTCGTGCATCGTCTTCGTCGTCGGGGCGCCGACGCGCGATTTCGACTGGCGCTCCGAGTGGTTGAACGCGCGCCACTCCGGACCGGGATCGATCTGTTCCTCCTCGACAATGAGTCCCGTCTCCTCGTGTATCAGCTCCCCGTCGGCCGTTCGAGTGAGCTCCTCCGGGTCGAAGTCTTCGGGGTCCAACTCACCGGCGTCGGCTCCCTCGACCCCCTCGGCGTCGGTTTCAGTCTCGTCGGCGTCCTCGCTCCGCACACGCTGCCGGTCGTGATCCCGTTGCCGGGTTGGCCGTGTCATCGCATTTATATAATATGCAAACGGATTGACTTAAAAGTTCGTGAGGATCGACTGTTTACGATCGGCCGACCGACGTCGATCGGAAACGACCTGGTAAGTATTCGGTAAGGTTACCGAAAATAGGTTCATTACCCGCTCGGCGGTAGGTACGACCTACCGTGGGAAACTCATGAAAGCGGCTCGGCTCTCGCTTCTCGACGCAGACTCACTCGATCAACTAGGCGGCGTCACCGGGGTCGGCTGGACCGTCTCCCTCCTCGGTTATCTTACGACCGTCATCGGGTACGGAAACGCCCTCGTCTCGCGGCTCATCGCCGACCCTCAGTCGTTCCTGTACGTGGGAAGCGCCCTGTTCGTCGCGACGCTCGGCCTGAACCGGCTCCAGCAGTCCGCGACCGAGGGGGAGCAGTCTGTAACCGAAAGAGAGCGGTCTGTGACCGAGGGAGAGCAGTTCGCGACCGAGCAGGAACGGTGAGCAGTTGGCGGGAGCGGTGAGCGCCCGCGTCGTGGGGAGGCACGCAGCCGTGCCGACGTGACCGGCGAACGCGACGGACAAGGCTTTGTCGCGCGACCGCTGACTGCGAACGAATGCCGACGATCGACTGCGATCCGGCGACCGCGCGGGCCCATCTGGAGGACGCCGGCGTCCGGATCGACGACGGAAATACCGCCCACGAGCGGTGGCGCGCCGAGCGCGAAGGCGCCGTCGCTGTCGCGTACGACGACAAGGTTGTCGTGCAGGGAAGCGACCCGACCCGCCTGACAGCCCTGTTAAGCGAGGGTGGCGGGCGCGCGCACGTCTACTTCGACGGCGCCTCGCGCGGGAACCCCGGTCCGGGCGCGGTCGGGTGGTGTCTGGTCACCGCGGACGGAATCGTGGCCGAGGGCGGCGAGCGGATCGGCCGCGTCACCAACAATCAGGCCGAGTACGCCGCGCTGATCCGGGCGCTTGAGGCCGCCGACGAGTATGACTTCGACGAGATCGACGTTCGCGGCGACTCCCAGCTGATCGTCAAGCAGGTGCGCGGAGAATGGAACGCCAACGACCCCGAACTCCGCGAGCGGCGGGTCCGCGTCCGAGAGCTGTTAGAGCGGTTCGACCGATGGTCTATCGGCCACGTTCCGCGAGAGATAAACGAACGCGCCGACGATCTGGCGAACGAGGCACTCGATGACGCGAACTAACGACGACGAGCCACCGGAGTGGGCGAAAGAGCAGGCCCGCGAAATGATGGCGGCGGAGGAACCGAGCGACGACGAAGAGACGGAGAAAGGCGACGGTGGGGAGACGGAGGAGGGTGACGGCGAACGCGATGCCGACGCGGACGACGACCGCGTCCCGGACGTACCGGCCGATACCGTCGACGAGGCGGAGCGGCTCACCCGGCTCGCCCGACGGACCGAGGACGAGGCGGCCGCCGCGTTCTACCGCGAGCGGCGCGACGAACTAGTCACCGATCACGACTACGTCCCGCGGCTCCGCGAGGAGGACGACACGCTCGTGTTGTACCCCGACGAGTGGATGGACGACGGGACGGTCCAGCTCGACCGGATCGAGACCACCGACCGGGCCGTCGAGGTGTCGCTGTCGGGACCGGGCGACGCCGGCAGATACCGCGAGATCGCCGCGTACAACGACGCGGTCGCCGACGCGGTCGCCGACGCGCACGACGCGGTCCACGCCGACACCGCCCGGAGTTTCGCGGCGTTCATGAGTAACCACTACGTGCGCGCGGTCGACGACGCGACCGCCGACATGCGCGCGGAGTTCCGTGAGGAGTACTTCCCGCGGAACGGCTGGCCGACCGACGAGCAGCTAGCGGTCGTCGACGAGTCGCTAGACGCGATCGAGTCGGTCGCGGCGGACGTGGACGGTCCCGAGGAATCGTAGGGAAAGGCCCGGAGACCCCGCAGAGCCGTCGCTGTCCGAGTGAGCGTGCACGGTTTTCACCGCGCGCGTGTGCCAAAATGTGTCGGTTGCCGCTCGGGACGCCAGCGACGCGGTCGTCGTTACTCGGTGAGGAGCGCGCGGACCTCGTCAGCGCGGGTTTCGTCGGTGACGAACCGGTCGAGAACCCACTCCAGCTGGCCGAGGACGGCGTCGTGGCCCGCCTCGGTGAGCTCGTACTGATTCGTCCGCTTGTCGAGCTCGCTCTTCTCGACGAGCCCGTCCTCGACGAGGTCGTCGAGGTTCGGGTAGAGCCGCCCGTGGTTCACCTCGGAGTCGTAGTACGACTCCAGCTCGCGTTTGATCGCGAGCCCGTACATGGCTTCTTCCGAGAGGATCGCGAGGATATTCTGTTGGAACGCAGTCAGGTCTGACGCCGTCTGCGTCGTTGATTCATCAGTGACTGATTGTGCCTCTGACATAGTTGAGTGGAGGGAACCTGAACTTATAACCTTTCTCAAGATTTACGAACGTTTAAATACCCCATCGAGAAGAAAACCGGCGAATCACGGCTTTACCGGTGAGAGCGAGTCGGAACACGCTGATCCGGGTGAACTTCGCAATCGAACGATCTCCGATCATGACTGTAGATGCGTGACAAATCATCGACTGAACCGGGTCGTTCAGACCGGATGTGTCATCCGATCTATCGGTGTTTCTCGCCGAGAGCGGTGCCATCCGGGAGGACACAAACGGACGCGCTGAAGCGGTACCGAACCGCAAATCTCGGGCGTTCGACGGAACTGAACCAGAAATCCCGGGCGTTCGACGGTGCCGAACCGGAACGCGGGAACGTTCGACGGCACCGGTCGCGGCAGGAACCCGAAAAGACTTTGCGAGCCATGGACGGAGTACACCCCACATGGTCAATCTCTGGGAAGATCTCGAGACGGGACCGAACGCGCCAGACGAGATCTACGCGGTCGTAGAGTGTCTCAAAGGTGAGCGGAACAAGTACGAGTACGACAAGGACATCCCGAGCGTCGTCCTCGACCGGGTGCTCCACTCGAACGTCCACTACCCGTACGACTACGGCTTCATCCCGCAGTCGTACTACGACGACGAGGACCCCTTCGACGTGATGGTGCTCGTCGAAGACCAGACGTTCCCCGGCTGCGTGATCGAAGCCCGTCCCGTCGCACTGATGAAGATGGACGACGACGGCGAGCAGGACGACAAGGTGATCGCGGTGCCCACCGAGGACCCGCGGTTCGACCACATCGAGGACCTGTCAGACCTCCCCCAGCAGACGCTCGACGAGATAGACGAGTTCTTCTCGACGTACAAGAACCTCGAGGCAGGCAAGGAGGTCGAGACTCTCGGATGGGAGGACAAGCAGGCCGCGAGGGACGCGATCGAACACGCGCAGGATCTGTACGACGAGGAATTCCAGTAATCCGAACGAGGACCCGAGACGGCGCCGACGCCCCCGCCCACCGTCAACGCGCCGGCACTGACCTCACCGCGGCGAATAACTCCCGGACATACCCATCCGCACCGCGGATGCGTTATGCCTATGAGTAATTTTTAGGGGATGGGTCGCCTACGCGTTGGTAGAGCCATGAGTGCACACAGCCAGCCGTCCGTCGGCATCGATCACCCGACGGTCGTCCCTGCCAACTTCGAGGCCGAAGACGACGCCGACGACCACGCAGGCGTGGCGGACGACGAACGGGCGGACGACGGACGGGCGGAACGGTAGCCGACTCAAGTGTTCTCGACGACCCCGGAGAGGCACTGAGCCTCGGCGACGAACGACTCGAATTTGTCGTCGACCCAGTCGACCACTCCCGAGTCCGTCGATTCAAGCACGCATCGGGGGTTGTTTCTGCTGTCGTAGGCGGTCACGCACGCGAGATCGTCGTACCGGAAGACCCCGTATTCGATCGGTTCGGGGGAGACGTACACCGTCGCGCCGTCGTCGTGGAGCGCCCGATCGGTCGCCGGGCCGAACTCCGCGATCGATTCCTCGACCACGTCGCGGTCGATAACGAGTTCGACCTCAGCGCCCGCGTCGAGCGCCTCTGCCGCGGCATTGTTGAACTGCTGGATGACGACGGGCGAGACGGCGCGGATTTCCGAGCCGCTCCCCTCGCGTAGCAGTTCGGTGAGTCGGTCGACGGCGGCGAGGGGGTTCCGGTCGGCCGCGACGGTCAACTCTCCGGTGTCGAGCGCCGAGGGAGGGAAATCGGCGCCGACGCGTTCGAGGTCGGCGGCGAACTGTCCGTACCGATCGGCGAGCTCAACCTCGTCGAGCAACTCCTCGTACGCGTCGTGAACCCGTTTCCCGGTCGGGGTCACGTGGTAGGCCGCGCCGCGCTTGACGACCCAGTCCCGCTCGCGGAACCCGGAGAGGATGCGCTGGATCGTCGTCCGCGTCGCGTCGACCGCAGCCGTGAGACTCGCCGGACGCCGCGGTTCGCTCCGAAGCGCTCGGAGCATCGCGACCCGGACGGGGGATCCGGCGAGGTACTGTACGCCGTCGTGTCCGTCGTCGGCCGTCATCGTCTGAGCCATGTGTACGGAGACCGCACTGTTAACCGTACCGCGTTCCACCGCGGGAGAGCGGTTCAGGCGGCGCCGATCAGCCCCGCAACCCGTTCACGGCTGGTACCGGAACGAGACGACGGTGCCGATGGTGTCCTCGCCGTCGATGGCCTCGGTGGTGACGGTCGCGGCGACGACCGCGTCCGCGCCGAGCGCCTCTTCGATCACCGCGGTGAGCGCGTCGGGGTCGGCACCCTGCTGGAGCACCGGTACCCGGACCTGCTTCCGGTTGACGGCGACGTCGCCGAGGTCGTAGTCGGTGTGCTCGAACGCGTCACGGAGCGTCGCGTCGATGTCAATCATGACCCTACCTCCGTCGGGGAGGCGGAAAAAACGGTGGGGCGGAGCCCCAAGACCGGATTCGCGACGCTCGCCGTCGGGGTGACGAAGCGATCGAGCAGGAAGGCGTTGGGTGACGGCCAATTAATTTACTATTTTTAAGCATTTAAATATCTAAAAACAGTTGTCGCAAAACGGCTTTGATGTTAATATCACGCGATATTCTGTGTAATATGCACGAAAGTGTTGCAGACTACGTGGCAGAGCACCCCAAGATGGCCGGCGTCCTGTTCACCGCGCTTCTCCTGCTGACGCAGGCGGCGCCCGCGGCGGCGAACCAAGCTACCTCTGTTGCAGGGCCCTGAGTCGCGCAGGCTCGTCGTTCCAAATTAAGTCGTCATTAAAGAAGATCGGAGTATTTTCGAGATCAAGGAAATAGTCAATTTCTTCCATTTTTATATCTGATATGTGTATCTGAAAGGGAATAACGTGCTCACATTCATCTTTTTCTAGGTTTAAGTTACTCATAGTTCCGACGCCATACGGACCGTTGGGGTAGCCCTCAGCGACCAGATCCCAGCTATTGGACTCATTTATACCCAAATTGAGAACAAGTGCGATTCCACTCCGACTATGACAGATCGTCGTCCCGCCGTCGCCGACGACGATGTACTGGTGGCCGGTGATCAGCTCTCGCTTCGCGACGTAAAGCGCGGCACGAAGGTTGAACCCACTGTTCATCAGGCGAGCGATGATCCGGCCGAGCTGGGTCGCCGGCGAGTTCGCCACGTCGGAGAGGGTGACGATGCCGCCGCGGGAGCCGCGGTGGACCAAGGCCTCGCCCTGCTGGTATGATTGGCAGGCGTTGAGCAGGAAGGCGCTGACGCCGACGTCGAGGTCCTCGGCCGTGAGATCGAGGTAGTCGTCGGTACACTGCATTCCGCGGTCGTCGACGTGGCCGATGTAGTGGAGGAAGTCGACGTCGGACTGGAGCGTCTCGCGCATCTCCTCGCGGGTGAGGTCGTGGCGCACTTCGATGTCGAACTGGACCATGTCGCGGAGGCCGTATAAGTCCGCGACCTCGCCCTCCTCGCGCATCTGCTCGTCGTTACAGACGACGAGCACGGAGATTCGCGACTGCTCGACCGCGCCGGCCTCCAGTCGCCGGTGGTACGCGTCGAGGGTGGCCTTGTTGGCGTCGAGCGGGACGCCGGCGCCGACCCACGCGTGCTCGACCGTGTCGACGGGTTCGGGTCGCACGAAGTCGGTGTCGGCCGCCACCGCGCCGCGGTCCGCCGAGGCGTCGGCGCCGCGAGTAGGTTCGGTCCCGGCGGTACTCCGAACGAACTCGTCTCGATCGAGCGACGCCGTGTCGGCACGCGGAGCGCGGAAGAACCCGAGCCCATCGCCCCCACTGGCCATCGCGGGGGTCACCGTCTCCGGAGACCGGACGATCGACAGCTCGCCGGCGACGAACGGGAGCAGCTCCACGTTCTCGGGGTCGGGGCGCACGTCGGTCGTTAATGTCCACTGGGGAAGCTCCGGCTCGACGCGCTCGAACGGAACCGCGAGGTACTCGCCGAGTCGCTCCGCCAGCGGGAGGTCGTACAACCGGCCCCAGTCGAGGTCGAGGTCGGTGGTCTCGCGCTCGTGGAGATCGACCGGGTAGAACCCCTCCGTGCGCGCGAGACAGTCAAAGTGGAACGCCTGTCGGAGCACCTCACCGGTCCGCCGTTCGAAGTCGGGCTCCAAAGGGTGCGTCCAGCCGTCGCCCTCGATCCGGGGAGGATCGCCGGGGACCACGTCGGCGGCGAAGTAGTACGCGAGCGAGACCACCGGGTAGAGGTAGCGGTACTCCGGAGGGACGACGATCCGAATGCCGGAGTCGACCGGTTCGACTCGGTCGGGGACGCGGAACTCCTCGCCCGGCTCGATCAGCGGTGGGTGCCCGCGAAGGGTGGGGAACGACCGCTCCGGGCTCGTCGTCTGGAGAGCGGAGCCGAGTAGCGACACGGCGTCCATCAGCGACTCGGGGTCGGTCGGGGTCTCGATCGTCCCTGCGGGAACTTGGTGGAGCGACCGGAACCCGAGCGTGACCTCTGCGGGGGCGTCGAGGTCGATCCGGGTCGTCCGCTCCGTCGTCGACACGGAGAACGGCGACGCGAACGCGAGGTACAGCTTCGTCGGGGCGGGGTCGATCCCGACGTGGTACGTCCCCGCGGGCATCGCGTAGGAGTCGCCGCGGGTGAGCAGCGTGCCGTCGCCGCAGCGGGTCTCGACAACAGCGACGCGAGGGATCTCGATGGCCCCGGTCTCGACGGTCACGCTCGCGTCGACCGGGAAGTAGTGGGCGTCCTCGGGGCTCGCGGCCGGCTCGACCGGTCGGTCGGTGTACACCTCGAACTGCGTGTTCTCGATGTGGTCCGTGACGGTGAGCCCGGCCGCGTCGGACAGCGGGTCGATGTCGATGCTCATGGGGGAAGACCGCGTTCGGTCGGCAGCGGGGTCGCCGCGGCGGCGGTGCGCCGCGGCCGTCGTTACCGACATCTAGAGCGATGCGGCGATAAAGGTTGTGTCGGGGGATCGCCGCGGACCGAACGGATAAAGGGCCGCCCGGCCCACATTCGCGTAATGATTACGCTTGGAACGGCTCGCGCCCCGCCGGGCGAGACGGACACGGGCCGTCTCGAGGTTGGTGAGACGCGGGACGGGAGTCCCGTCCGGCTGCCGGTAGCAGTCATCAACGGCGCCGAGGACGGCGAGACGCTGTACCTGCAGGCAGTCAGCGACGGTGACGAGCTCAACGGGCTCGGCGTCGTCAACCGCGTCGTTCCCCGACTCGATCCGGCGGAGCTGTCGGGGACCGTTCTCGTCGTCGGCGTCGTCAACTACTTCGCGTTTCAGGTCGCGGAACACCGGAATCCGATCGACGACCGGAAAATGAACCGCGGGTATCCCGGCAACGAGGGCGGGACGACGAGCGAACGGATCGCCCACGCGACGTTCCAGGCCGCAAAGCAGGCGGACCTCATTCTAGACCTCCATCAGGGGTCGACCAGCCGGATGATAAACGAGACGCGGGTGCGCTGCGGGGTCCGCCACCACCTCCACGGCGACTGCTTAGAGCTGGCGAAGGCCTTCGGCTGTGGCCACGTCCTCGACATCAAGGGGCCGGACGGACAGCTCGCGCGCGCCGGCCCGGAACACGGTATCCCGACCGTCGACCCCGAACTCGGCGGCTGCGTCGGATGGGACGAGGAGTCGATCCGGTACGGGGTCGAGGGCGTGTTCAACGTGCTCCGCCATTACGGCTTCCTCGACGGCGACATCGAGCTCGAACGACAGGTCAGGGCGCGCGGCTTCGATCAGTACGGGTCGCCAGCCGGCGGGCTGGTCCGGTTCGAGCGAGAACTCGGCGAGCGCGTCTCGACCGGCGACCTCCTCTACGAGGTGACCGACGTGTTCGGTGAGTTGAAAGCCCGGGTGACCGCCGACGACGACGGCGTCTTCTGGCGCACGCGACGGCTCCCGCAGGTCGCCGCCGGCGAGTACGTCTGTTCGGTCGGCACCAACGTCGACAAATACTGATGGTCGGCGACCGGGACCCGGCTCGCAACCTCGTCTGTCCCGCGTGCGGCGCGACCGTGCGGGACCGATGGCGTTGCGAGTGCGGTGCCCCGCTGGAGTTCGCCGATCCGGCGATCCCGGAGGAGGGAGATCGCGACGCGATAGACGCTCGCAACGGACTCTGGGCGTTCGAGTCGTTCCTCGCCGTCGGCGACGATCCGGCCGACCGGGTGACGCTCGGCGAGGGGATGACGCCGCTGGTCGACGCGGACGCGAAGGCGGATGGGGACGACTCGCCCGACGCCGACGACTGGAACGCCGCGTTCAAGCTGGAGTACGTCTTCCCAACCGGCTAGTTTAAGGACCGCGGCGCGACGACGACGCTCACGCGGGCTCGTGAACTGGGCGTCGAGCGCGTCGTCGAGGACTCCTCCGGCAACGCCGGCGCCGCGATCGCGACGTACGCCGCGCGCGCCGGGATCGACGCCGCGGTGTACGTCCCGGCCGACGTCAAAGATTCGAAGCTCCGCGCGATCCGCCGAGCCGGCGCCGAGCCGGTCCGGATCGAGGGGTCCCGCGCGGACGTGACCGAGGCGTGCGTGGCCGCGCTCGGCGAGGGCGACGGGGGTGGCGGGGGCGGCAGGGGCGGCAGGGGCGGACGAAAAGGCGATTCCGCCGACTCCGCGTGGTACGCCAGCCACGCGTGGAATCCGGCGTTCTTCGAGGGGACCGCCACCGTCGCCTACGAGATCGCGTTCCAGCGCGACTGGGAGGCCCCCGACGCGGTCGTGACCCCGCTCGGCCACGGCACCCTGTTTCTCGGCGCCTACCGGGGGTTCCGTCGGCTGAAGCGCGCGGGCTGGATCGACGAGGTTCCGCGGCTGTTCGGCGCGCAGGCGGCCGGGATCGCGCCGATCGTCCGCGAGCTCCACGGTGCGGACGCGGCCGACCCCGAGAGGCGCGTCAACGCGGCCGCCGACGGGATCCAGATCGCCGAGCCGGTCCGGAAGCGGGAGATCTTCGATGCCATCGCCGACACCGACGGCGACGCCCTCGCGGTCACGCAGGCAGCGACCGATTGGGAGCTCGACCGACTCCACGCCGCGGGCTTTTACACCGAGCCGACCTGCGCCGTCGCGCCGGCAGCGCTGCGTGAACTCCGCGAGCGCGGGGTCCTCGCGCCCAACGACGACGTGGTCGTTCCCCTGACCGGGAGCGGACTGAAGGGCTGAGCGCGTCGTTCGATCGACCGCTTTACCGTCATCTCTTTTCAGTCTCATCCCGTAGAGAGGCGTATGGAAGTCCTCGTCTACGGCGCAGGCGCGCTCGGGAGCCTCGTCGGGGGGTTGCTGGCGCGGGTCCACGAGGTCACGCTCGTCGGGCGCGACCCGCACATGCGACGGATCCGCGAGGACGGGCTCCGGATCGACGGCGAGATCGAGGCTCACGTCCGCCCCCGTGCGCTCACCGACGGGACACACCGGTCGGCCGACCTCGCGGTGGTCACGACGAAGGCGTACGACACGGACGCGGCCGCGCGGGCGCTCGCGACCGGCGAGTACGACGCGGTCTGCTCGCTTCAGAACGGGTTCACGGAGGAGCGGCTGGTCGCGGCGCTCGACCCAACCGTGCTCGCGGGCACCGCGAGCTACGGCGCCCGGTTCATCGAGCCCGGCCGGGTGACCTGCACCGGCGTCGGCGAGGTCGTCGTCGGGGCGCTCTCGGGGGGCGACGATCCCCTCGCGAAGCGCGTCGGGAGCGCGTTCGACGAGGCGGAGATCGAGACGACCGTCGCCACGGACATGCCCCGGCGCCGGTACGAGAAGCTCGCGGTCAACGCGGGTATCAACGGTCCCTCGGCGCTCGCGCGGCTCTCGAACGGGGCGACCCTCGACGGGCCGGGTGGCGAGGCGGCCCGCGAGGCGGCCCGCGAGGTCGCGCGGGTTGCGCGGGCCGACGGGGTCACGCTCGACGAGGACGCGGCGGTCGACGCCGTCGAGCGCGTCGCCGCCGACACCGCTGCCAACCGGTCGTCGATGTGCGAAGACGTCGCCGCCGACCGCCGGACCGAGGTCGACGCGATCTACGGCGCAGCGATCGATCGCGCCGATCGGTTCGGGGTGCCGGTGCCGACGTGCCGGGCGATCGCGTCGCTGATCCGGGCGTGGGAGGTCGGAATCGGGGTTCGTCCGGGAGAAGACACTACAAAGGCGAGCGAGGAGTGAGAGCTGGCGGAAAAACGGTCGGAGCGAAATTGAGCGTCTTCTACAGCGGATTCAACACCACTCTTCGAGGACGGTGGCGTCGGTCTCGTCGACCGAGACCCACGCGTTCTCCCGGGAGACGTCAGCGATCACGAGTTCCGATCGCGACGACGAGGAGTCAATGGACGCCATGATGTCCGGCGAGTCCGTGGCGTCAAGGACCGGATCTGTCGGCAGCGCCGTCCGACGGTGATCGGGGTCCGGCTCGTCCCATGGGGTGGAACTCCGTGACATGATTGTGAATTGCTCACAGTACGTATAAGCGTTCCGGACCGAGATCGTCCGCCGTCGGCAGATCAGTGGTCTGAGGAAATAATCGGGGACGAGAGCCTGTGTCCGTCGTCGATCATAGGGTAATTACTGGATTGGGGCGTCGATCTTACGGACTAATTGTTTCGTTGTCATTGTTCCCGAGACGGGCCGGCGAGAGTCCCGCCCATCTGGCGAGGTACCCGTGCTTCTGGGCTGTTCGCCGCCGACTCCTCGTGAACCACCTTCGCAGTATACAAGAGGTGGCACGGAGTAAGACGGTGCATGAACGTATCAGACGCCATGACGCCGCGTTCGGATCTCGTCGTCGTCGAGATCCCGGGGAGCCGGAACGACGTGTTGGAGTACATCCAGGAGTTCGGCTTCTCGTCGGTGCCGGTCGTGAAAGACGTCGACGGCGACGAGGTGTACCGCGGGCTCGTCTCCCGCAACGACCTGATCGAGCAGCCGGACGAAGACCAGCTCGCGCTGCTGATGCGCGAGGTGCCGACGGTTGACGCCGACGACGCGATCGGCGACGCCGCCGCCACGATGGTCGCCGAGGACTCGCGCCGGCTCCCGGTCGTCGACGGCGACCGACTCGTCGGCATTCTCACCGTCACCGACGTGGTTCGGGCCATCGCTCGCGGCGAAATCGACGGCGACACCGAGGTCGGCGGGCTCGCGACACGCGCGGTCAACGCGACCTACACGGAGACCCCGCTGTCGGTCGCCGAGCGCGAGATCGGGCTGGCGAACGTTCCCTACGCCGTGGTACTCGACGATGACGCCGGACTCGCCGGCATCCTCACCGAGGTCGACGTACTGGCGGTCGCCCGCGTCGTCGAGGGCGAGGCCAGCACGGGCGACTCCATCGCCGAACAGGACTCTGAGTGGTCGTGGGAGGGAATCAAGGCGACCGGTGCCCGCTACCTCCCGACCCGCAACGTGGAGCTGCCCGTGGGGCCGGTCCACCACTTCATGACCGCGGACCTCGTCACGGTCAGCGACACACGGACCGCGAAGGAGGTCGCGAAGGAACTCATCAGCAACGACATCGAGCAGGTGCCGCTGGTCAACGGCACCGACCTCGACGGCATCGTGCGCGACGTGGACCTGCTGGAGGGCTTATAAATGGCGTCCGAGGAGATCGGCGAGCTGGCGAAGCGGCGCGGGTTCTTCTTCGGCTCGAACGGTGCGTACGGCGGCACCGCCGGATTCTACACCTTCGGTCCGCAGGGCGCGGCGCTGAAGAAGAACGTCGAGGACGCGTGGCGCGACCGGTTCACCATCCGAGAGGGGAACCGCGAGATCGAGGCCCCGACGATCATGCCGGAAGCCGTCTTCGAGGCGTCCGGCCACCTAGAGGGGTTCGACGACATGCTCGTCGAGTGTCCCGAGTGCGGCGAGTCCCACCGCGCCGACCACCTCGTCGAGGCGGTCACAGAGATCGAGGACGCCGAGGCGCTGCCCGGGTCGGAAGTCGAGGAGCTCATCGCCGACAACGACATCGCCTGCCCGTCCTGTGGCACCCCGCTTGCGGGCGTGACGGTCGAGGACTTCAACCTCATGTTCGCGACCGACATCGGTCCCGGCGACGGCCAGCCCGGCTACCTGCGGCCGGAGACGGCACAAGGTATCTTCGTGGAGTTCCCGCGGCTGAAGGAGTACGCCCGCGGGAACCTCCCGTTCGGGATCACCCAGATCGGTCCGGCCTACCGCAACGAGATCTCGCCGCGCGGCGGGCTCCTCCGGCTGCGTGAGTTCACGCAGGCGGAACTGGAGCAGTTCATCGACCCCGAAGAGGACGAGCCGCCGCTGGACCGCGTGCGCGACGTGTCGGTCCGGCTGTACCCCGCGACCGAACAGCAGGCCGAGGACGGCGAGTACGTCGAGACCACGATCGGCGAGGCGGTCGACGAGGAGATCATCGGCTCCCCGTGGGTCGGCTACTACCTCGGCGTCGCGAAGGAGTGGTACGACCGGATCGGCGTCGACCTCGACCGCTTCCGGTTCCGCCAGCACCTCGCGGGCGAGCGCGCCCACTACGCGTCCGACTGCTGGGATGCGGAGAGCGAAGTCGACGGCGACTGGATCGAGATCGCGGGCTTCTCGTACCGCGCCGACTACGACCTCTCGAAACACGACGAGTACGGCGACGACGCGTTCACCGTGTTCAAGCGCTACGACGAGCCGAAGACGGTCGAGCGCGCAACCGTCGACCCCGACATGTCCGTGCTCGGCCCCGAATTCGGCGGGGACGCCGCCGCGGTCGCCGAGGCCCTCGAAACCCTCGCCGAGCGCGATCCCGACGCGTTCGACAGCGAGACGGTGTCGGTCGAGGTGAACGGCGACGACCAGACCGTCGACACCGACGTGGCGAACTTCTCGGTCGAGACGGTGACCGAGAACGGCGAGCACCTCACGCCGCACGTCGTCGAACCGTCCTTCGGCGTGGGCCGGACAGTCCAGACCCTGCTGGCGCACGCCTACAGCGAGGACGAGGTCGACGGCGAGGAGCGAACGTACCTCTCCTTAGAGCCCGAGGTCGCGCCGCAGGACGCCGCCGTCTTCCCGCTCGTGACCAACGACGACCGGCTCACCGAGCTGGCCGACCGCGTCGCAGCCGACCTCCGCGAGGCGGGGGTGGCGGTCGCGTACGACGACTCCGGCTCGATCGGGCGGCGCTATCGCCGCCAAGACGAGATCGGGACTCCGTTCTGCGTCACGATCGACCGCGACGGGATCGAGGGCGACGGCCCAGAGACGGTGACCGTCCGCGAGCGCGACTCCGCGGTGCAGGTCCGGGTCCCGGCCGAAGAGCTGGCCACGGAGCTGACCGCGCTCCGCACCGGCGGCGAGTTCGACGCGCTGGTGGACCGTTACGAGACAGTCGCGACCGACGTCGAGACCAACTGACCCGTGCCCCTTCCGGCGGCGGAGTGGCGGGCCGAGGTGGAGTTCGAGCGACGGCTGGTCCACTCCGGAGGGACCCTCTACCCGGTACCGTATCTGCTCGGCTGGTTCACGTGGACGGAGACGCGATACTTCCTCGTGGCCGCGCTCGCCGTCGTCCTTACGCTGGAGTTCCTCCGGCTCGTCGTCGGGTTTGACCACGCCCTCTACCAAAAGCTCATTCGGGAGTACGAGACGGACTCGATCGCCGGCTACGCGCTGTACCAGGTGAGCATGACCGGCGTGGTCCTCCTCTTGAATCCGACGCTCGCGATCCCCGCGATGTGGATGCTGTCGCTCGGTGACCCCGTCAGCGGCGCGCTCGGGGACAACGACGCGACCGAGGCGAAGCGCCCCGCCGCGTGGATCGCGATGTTCCTCGTCAGTCTCTCGTTGGCGCTCCTCTTCACCGTGCCGGCGTTCGGGACCGGCGTCGGCATCGCCGTCGCGCTCGCCGGCGCGGTCCTCGCGGCGATCGCCGACGGGCTCCCGCCGATCATCCGCGGCGTCGCCGTCGACGACAACCTCACCATCCCGCCCGCCGCGGCTGGTGGCATGCTCCTCGCGGTCACGGTGTTGGGGGTAGGCGTTTGAGAGGACCATAGAAAAACCGAACCGCGGTGGCGCGTGCCTCCGAGTGGCCGCTTATAAGCGGTCACGACGAGCGCGTGCGAGGTCGACGGCGATGCAACGAGCGGGTGCACGGAAGTCGCAGCCCGCGTAACGACGCAAGCAGGAACAGGGCGAGACCGGAGGTCTTGCTTGCTCACGCGGTGAAATCGCGTGACCGTCTTCCAGTGGTGCTGTGCGGTGCGGGTGGGACTCAAAGGGCCCGCCTCCCGGCTGGGGCTTCGGCGGCGTTCACCGAGTCGTCGTCAACTACTTATAAGCGATCGACCGTCTCATCAGAACCGACTACGTCGCAGTCCCCCGAGATCGAGAACGCTGCTCCCAACAGAACCCGAGTATGCACGCTACTCAAACCGGTACGTCGCCCCGTCCGGCCCGTCCTCGATCTCGACGCCGACCTCACGGAGCGCGTCCCGGAGTTCGTCGGCGCGCTCGTAGTTGCCGGCCTCGCGTTCGGCCTCGCGCACGTCCAGAACGAGGTCGACCAGCTCGCCGGCCAGATCCACGTCGCCGTCGGTCGTCGACTCGAACTGGAGGCCCAACACGTCGCCAGCGAGGTTTTCGAACGCCTCGACCGCCTCGCGGAGGCCGCGGTAGTCGTAGGCGGACTCGGTATCGCCATCCTCCACGTCGTCCACGTGCCGGTTCACCGCGTCAGTGAGATCCAGCAGCGCCGCGGTCGCCTCCCGGAGGTTCAGGTCGTCGTTCATCGCGGTCGCGAGGTCGTCACGAGCGGTTTCGACGGCCCCGCGAAGCTCCTCGTCCTCGGCCTTCGCGCGGGCCTCGGTGGAGTCGAGCGCCTCGACGGCGCGGTCGTAGGTGCGCGAGAGCCGCTCCCAGCGCTCCTCGGCCTCCGCGATCGTCTCCTCGGTGAGCGCCTGCTCGGAGCGGTAAGCCGCCCCGGCGTAGAAGGTGCGGATCACGTTGACGCCGAGTTCGTCGAGGGCGTCCGGTACGGTCCAGAAGTTGCCGATCGAGGAGGACATCTTCTCGCCCTCCATCGCGAGCAGGCCGACGTGGAGCCAGTGGCGCGCGAACGTCTCGCCGGTGGCCGCCTCCGACTGTGCGATCTCGTTTTCGTGGTGCGGGAAGACCAGATCGCGTCCACCCATATGGATATCGAGCGTGTCGCCGAGATGCGTCGTCGACATCGCCGAGCACTCGACGTGCCATCCGGGTCGCCCTTCGCTCCACGGGGAGTTCCAGATTTCGCCAGAGGGGGTCTCGTCACCGTGGTCGTGCTTCGCGTGTTCGCGCGCGGCGGTCTCGC
This sequence comes from Halorubrum lacusprofundi ATCC 49239, assembly GCF_000022205.1. Lineage (NCBI taxonomy): Archaea > Methanobacteriati > Methanobacteriota > Halobacteria > Halobacteriales > Haloferacaceae > Halorubrum > Halorubrum lacusprofundi. Next base: position 314,786 of record NC_012029.1, on the reverse strand, counting down.
TCACGCCGTCGGCCTTCCACAGCGCGAAGTCCGACGGGTTGCGCTTCTCCGACCGCTCGTCGGGCTCGCCCTGCGCTTCGAGGTCTTGGACGTTCTGGTTCGAGAGCTTCCCGTAGTCGTCGAACGCGGTCACGTCGAAGTAGACGGAGCCGTTCGACTCGTAGGCGTACCCCTTCTCGATCAGCGTCTCGACGAGGTCGACGATCTCCGGGACGTGCTCGGTGACGCGGGGGTACACCTCGGCGCGCAACAGGTTTAGCCCGCGCATCGCGTCGAAGGTGGTCGCGGTGAACGTCTCGGCCACGTCGCGCTCGTCGGTCCACGCGTCGCGCTCGCCGATGCGGGCCGTGATCTTCTCGTTGACGTCGGTGACGTTCTCGACGTGGCGCACGTCGTAGCCGACGTGGTCGAGCCAGCGGTGGAGGACATCGGCGTGGAACCACAGGCGGGCGTGTCCGAGGTGGGGGTCGTCCGACACCGTCAGGCCGCAGACGTACAGCGTGACGTCGCCGTCGGCCGTGAACTCGACGCGCTCGTCTGCCAGGGTGTCGGTAACGACGAGACTCATTACCGGCTCGTACCTCCGGAGAGCCTTTTAAACCGTCGGATCGAGTAGACTGAAGCTGTCCGTTATCCTGTGTTGTATCTCAGAAGAAATCAGAGAAAGAGCGTTATCCCGACTTGGATCGCTGCGTATCCAAGTACCATCACGACAATGTGCTTGATCAGCAGTCCCGGGATGTTGTTCGGGATCTCGTTCCATTGCTCTGCAATTCCGGGCCCTTCCGACTCTACTGTCGCCGATGTCGTCCCGCTGTTTTCGAATATGTTCTCACCGAACATCTGCTCTAACTCGGCGTCCTGTCTGTCCATCATCGCCTCGAACTCGTTGTAATCGTCGAACCGATTTTTGGTCTGGCTGACATAGGATGACGAACAGTCACACGCGCCCGCAATCTCCTGATTTGTTGCATTCGGACTTTCCCACCACGTGAGGAGAATGTCTCGTTGCAGATCCGTTTTGGAACTATTACCCATATTTGCGATAATTCACTTTTCCTTGATAGTATTTTCTACAAAAGAATATGGCCGAGAATAGTAGTTGACTGGATCGATTGGGTACCCCGCTAAATTACGAATTGTCTGGTTATATATGGCCAACGACGGCACAGCGAACACTTCCAAATCCCCAGCCGCTCGCTTATAAGTATCTGACCTCGATCCGTCGGTCAAGGCCTCCAAAGCCCCAGCCACGAGGACTCACGCGACTCGCTGTGCGCTTCAGTCGCTCACTTCGTTCGCTCCTTCCAGTGCTTGCGTCGTCGAGCGTCGTCCTCGCGGCTGCCCCTTTGAGTCCCACCCGACCGCAACCGCAGCCTCACGCCTCCCCAGCCTCGTCGGTCCGGCGCTTATAAGCGCCGGACCGACTCCCTCGTGCGGGCTGCTCGCGCCGATGGGCGCTCGCAGCCTCACGCCACCGCAGTTCAGTTATAAGTCAACGACGCCGTTCCTCACCCTTCCTGCGTCGTCCACTCCACCTCGTAGCCCGCCTCGCGCACCGCCTTCAGGACCCGATCGACGTGGGCCGGCCCGTTGGTCTCCACCTCGAACACGAGGTCGGCGTCGCCGACCGGCAGGTCCGGCCGGCTGCGCTCGTGGCGCACCGTCCGGATGTTCGCGCGCTCCGCGCCGATCAGGGTGGATATCTCGCCCATCGTCCCGGGCGTGTCGTCGATCCGGACGGCAAGTTCGATCAGTTGGTCACGTTCCACGAGGGCGTGCGTCACCACCTCCTTCAGCGTCGTGACGTCGATGTTGCCGCCACAGAGCAGCGGCACCACCGTCTCGCCGGCCAGATCGAGCTCGTCGAGAGCGTCGTCATTTAAAAGGGTGGCCGCCGCGGTCGCGCCCGCGCCCTCGATCATCTGTTTCGCGCGCTCCAAGAGGAGCAGAATCGCGGCGGCCACGTCGTCGTCGCTCACGACGACCACGTCGTCGAGGTGCTCTTTCAACAGGCCGAAGGTGAGCTCGCTCAGCCCGCCGGTCGCGATCCCGTCCGCGATGGTGTCCGGCTCCTCGCGCGTCACGAGTTCGCCGGCCGCGAGGCTCTCCGAGAGCGTCGAGGCGCCCTCGGTCTGGACCCCGATCACCCGCGTCTCGGGCGAGCGCGCTTTGATCGCGGTCGCGACCCCGCCTGCCAGCCCGCCGCCCCCGACCGGGACGAGCACGGTGTCCACGTCTGGCACTTGGTCGAGCACCTCCAGCCCGAGCGTTCCCTGCCCGGCGACCACGTCCGGATCGTCGAACGCGTGGACGAACCGCGTTCCGGGGTCGTCGATCAGCGTCTGCGCGTGCGCCATCGCCTCCGGGAACGCGCTCCCGCGGAGCACGACCTCGGCGCCGTACCCGCGGGTCGCCTCGATCTTCGCTGCCGGCGCCGACTCCGGCATCACGATCGTCGCGTCGATCCCGGTGCCCGACGCCGCCAGGGCGACCCCCTGCGCGTGGTTGCCCGCGCTCGCGGCCACGACCCGGTCGAGCTCGGACTCATCGGCTCGTTCCGCCGCCTGCTCAACTGCCCGCGAGATCGCGTTATACGCACCGCGCGTTTTAAACGAGCCGGTGCGCTGGAGGTGTTCCATCTTCAGGCGCACGTCGGCGCCGCACCGCTCGCTCAGCGACCGGCTGCGCTCGACGGGCGTGCGCTGGACGATCGCCGCCGGTTCGAGCCGGGCCGCGGCGGCCTCGACGTCCGCGATCGTGACGGAGGACATGAGCGCGGTGTTCTCGGGGATCCCAGAAAAGGACTCGGTTGCGGAACGGAGTCGGATCGGTTTCACCGCTTCCCGAGCGCTTCCTCGAACACCCGCTGCGCCCGCTCGTACCCCTCGTTCCGGTCGACGATCGGATGCGGGTACTCCGGCGCCAGCGTCTCGCGCTCGACCCGCGAGAGAGTCGGCCAGTCGACTATCTCCTCGGCGGGCACGTCTCGCAGTTCGGGGACGTATTCTTTCACAAACGTCGCGTCAGCGTCGTACTTCGCCATCTGTGCCACCGGATCGAAGATGCGCACATCCACCGAATCGGTGCCGGTGGAGGCGGTCCACTGCCACGCGCCGTGGTTCGAGGCGTGGTCGTGGTCGATCAGCTGTGTGGTGAAGTAGCGCGCCCCGCGCCGCCAGTCGATCAGGAGGTGTTTCGTGAGAAAGCTCGCGACCACCTGTCGCGGGCGGTTGTGGACGTACCCCTCCGCGTTCAGCTGGCGCATCCCGGCGTCGACGAGCGGGTAGCCGGTCTCGCCGCGCGTCCACGCCTCGAACGCCGTGTCGTCCTCGCGCCACGCGATCTCGTTCGGGAACGATTTGTAGTTCGCGACGGCCAGATCGGGGGTGTAGTACAGCAGGTGGTACATCTGCTCGCGCCACGACAGCTCGTCGCGGTACTTGTCGACGTTGCGGCGCTCGTCGCCCGTCGCCGCCTCGAACGCGTCGGTCGCGTCCGCCCACATCTCCCGGATCCCGATCGCCCCCGTTGCGAGGTACGGCGACATTCGCGAGACCGCGTGCGTCGGCGCCTCGACGGCCCGGGCAAGGTCGTCGCGCGTGTCGGCGTACGACCGGATTCCGTGTTCGAGGAAGCCGTCGAACCGCTCGCGTGCGGCCCGGTAGCCGGTCGCCGGCAGGTCGATGTCGGGGTCGATGTCGGGGTCAATCTCAGAGACCGTTTTTTCGTCGCGCATGTTCACGAGCGCGTCCGCGTCTGGTTCCGGGGACGGCTCGGGCTTAGGGACGGTCTCCCACTCATCGTGAAATCGACCGTGATTCGCGTAGCGCTCCTCCAGCCGGCCGGGATCGACTAACACGGCATCGGTCCGTGCATTCGTTTCGACACCGAAGCCCTCGAGCGCCCCCTCGACGGCCCGCTGGCGGTTCCGCCTCGCGGGACGGTAGTACTCGTTGTAGAAGACCGCCTCCGCGTCGTACTCGTCGGCGAGATCGACGAGGACCTTCTCCGGGTCGCCCGCGCGGACGACGAGGTCGCTTCCGAACTCTCGGTAGCGCTCCTTCAGTCGCTTTACGTGTCGGAGGAAGAAGGCCCGCTGGCGTGCACCCATCGTCCCGAACAGGTCGGTGTCGTAGACGAAGACGGGGACGACGGTCCCCGTCCGTGCGGCCGCCGCGAGTCCGACGTTGTCCCGGGTGCGCGGATCGCGTCGGTGCCAAAATAGCTGCATGCGATCGGTACGGATTCTACCGGCTACTGTCCTTCGGCCGGCCGGATCGCGGACATCCGACCGCGGGCTCGCATGAGGACGAGCACGGCCGCGCTCCACCCGAAATCCACCCGTGCGCTTAAGCCGAAGAGCCCGAAGCGGGAGATATGCAACCGCTCGTCGCCGTCATCCTCGTCGGCGTCCCGCTCGCGTGGCTCGTCGTCTTCGCGGCCTACGCGTACCTCGACGCGCCGAATCACGGGATGGACCGCCGGAAATGGGCGCTCATCTGCTTTTTCGTCCCGCTTTTCGGCTTCTTCGCGTACGTGTTCGAGCGCGGCGAGCGCGACTACGACCCGTCCGAGGACCCCTACGCGCAGGGAAGCGACGCGCGTACGGCCGGATTTGCGGTCCACGAGCGGCGGCGCGGGGAGAAGGGGCTCGGTCCGGCCGGGACCGAGGCGGACGACGCTGACGAAGGCGAAGACGAAGCGGAAGACGAGTGGAACGACCCGGACGGGATCGATATCGACGACGACGGCTGAGACGAGGAGAGAGCCGACTGAGCCGACGGCCGTCGAAACGGCTACACCATGTCGAGCAGCGCCGACCGCCGTCGTTCGAGGTCGAACGCGGCATCGGGAACGTCGAGCCGCTCGAAGAAGGCGAAGGCGTCCGCCCCCGACCGCTCCGCGTGCTCGACAAGCGCCTCGATCGACGCCCGGTTGAGCGCGAGCGACTCGAGGTGACCGCAGGCGAGCGCGAGCGCGACACCCCCCTCGCCCGCGGGGAACGCGGGATCGATCGCCGAGAGATCGGGGGCGTCCTCGATCGCTCCGACGGCGCCGGCTTCGGCGGCAGGGAACGTCCGGAGACAGCGGGTGCATATCGCAGTCTCCGCTGCCGGGGCGTGGTCCCGAATCGCGGCCGGGACCGCGAACGCGACGACGTCGGCGTCACAGCGAGGACAGGACATGTTCGGAACGACGACCGTGACGGGTATGAATGTGGCCGTCGGCCGCACCGTCGGTGAGTTGGTCATCGCGTGCGGTCCGTCGGTGCAGTCGCGCGGCGGCGAAGTTGTCCGGCTGCCGGCGAACGCGAATTAGTCGGCCGTAGCGGACACGTGATTACGAGTCGCCCGGAGCGACCGAAGCGTGGTGAAGACGATCGCCGCGGCCACGACGACCGCAGCGCCGATAACGAGAACGAGTCCCAGCGTCTCCAAGGTCTCGTTTCCGAGGTACGTCCCGATTTCGCCGATGCCGACCGCGACGGAGCCGGCGAGCAGCATGCCGCCGAAATACACCTTGATGTCGTCGGCATCGACGACGGCGGTCGCCGCCGAGCCGATGCGGGCACCGAGTGCGCTCCCGAACAGAAGCGGGACGACGATACCGAGATCCACGCCGCCGCTCTGCCCGTACAGGTAGCTCCCGATCCCGCCGGAGAACACGATCTCGAAGAGGTCGGTTCCGACGGCGACCGGCGTGGGGACGCCGATCGCGTAGATCATCGCCGGCATCCTGATGAACCCGCCGCCGACGCCGAGGAATCCCGAGAGTATTCCCGTCGAGAAGGCGACGGCGGTGATCACCCACACCGAAACGCGGATGTCACCGCGGAGCGTGACCATCGGCGGGATCCGGACGGTCTGTTGAATCTTCTTGGCGATGTCGGGGATCTCGTACTCACTCAGATCCTCGGCGGCGGCCGCGTCGTGGTCGATGCCGCCACCGCCGTCGCTTGCGAGTGATTCGCGCGTAATCATCAGCCCGATACCGCCGAGCAGGAACACGTAGACCACACTGATGATCCCGTCGGCGAGCCCGAGCTCCTCCAAGTAGAACACGCTGGCTCGGCCGACCTCGATTCCGACGGTCGTCCCCGCGATCATGATCGCCCCGAGCTTGTAATCGACCTGTCCGAGGTCGTGGTGCTTTAGCGTCGCGATCACTGCCGTCCCGAAGACGAACGCCATCCCACTTCCGACGGCGACGGTGGCCGGATACCCCAACATCAACAGAGCGGGCGTCACGAGGAAGGAGCCTCCCATACCGAAGAAGCCGAAGAGAAGTCCGACGACGAGCCCGAACCCGACGAAAAGTGCCAGCATCTCCGGCGAACTGTCGAGGATCCCTGTCAGGCTACTGAGCATCGGTCGACCCTCCGACGAGCAACTTCATGAGACGAGGACCCACGATCCGTTCGAGCCCCGCGTATCCAACGTAAAGCAAGACTGCTTCCATCAGGATCGTCCCGATCAGAATCGCCGTCTCCGGATCCCACGTGGGAATCTCTAGTCCTGACATCACTCTGCCCTCCGATCACTGCGAACAGTAATTTTGGCTTTGCACATTTCTGCTCACTACTCTCTATCCCGTTCGTAGGTAAAACAGTTGTGTCTTAAACGCACAATTCTATATCTCCGTAACCTTCACCCGACCATGGATAACTTATGAGTGAGTTTTCAATCGTCAACCCGTCCGACGGTTGAGTTATGATCCGCGTCGGCTGTGTAGCCTCAAAGTGCGTACTGGTCCCTCGATAGCCGCCGAATTGAAGGTTTTCTCTCAGGTGTCGACACGCAAAGAACGGAAAGATACCGTACTGATTTCTCCGACTGACCGCCCGAAGCGGCTGATCGATGTCCGCCGGACGATGTCGATCGACACCGCTTCACCCGTAACGACTGTCGCTCTCGATACCGTAGTGTTGTGTGTTTATGAAATTCTATATAGCGCCTATCGCAATTCACATCGGTCGTTTCCGAACCGCCAGGGGCGGACAGCGCAACGAAGGTGCGCTACACGGACGACGGAGGGAGGCAGAGGCTGAGAGACGGAGAGAAAGGCGATCAGACGTCGGACAAGAGGGAGACAGTGCGATACGGAACTGAACGACTGTTTCAGTCGGCGGGTTCGGGATCCTCGACCGCCGCGGCCTCGGCGGCCGCCTCGGCCTTCTCCTCTTCTTCCTTTTTCGCCTTGATCTTCTTCAGCCGGAAGATCTCCTCGCGCTCCTGCTCTTCGAGCTTCTGCTCGATGTACTCCTGGTTCTCGTACAAGCGGGGGAGGAGGGTGAATTCCAAGGCGTTCACACGGCGCTTGGTGGTCTCGATCTCCGTGAGCATCTTCTTCATCGCTGTCTCGACCTCGGCGGCGAGGATGACCTTCTCCAACAGTTCCTCGTAGGCGTCCGCAGCCTCGTCGATCCGCGCAGAGGAGCCGAGCAGCCCGTAGCCACGCTCATCGAGACTCTTTTTCACCTTCGAGGACTCGATCTGCGGGACCACGACGCCCATGATGTTCTTCGACTGGGTCGTGATCTCGGGGTGCTCTTTCAGCGCCGCGGCCGCGCCGCGGACGGCGACGTCGCCCTCCATCGCACGGGCCATGTCGATCTTGCGCTGGGCCGTCTCGTAGTTCTCGGAGACGTCCGAACGGACATCCTGCGCCTGATCGAGGATGTCCATGAACTCCATGATGAGGCCGTCACGCTTCTGTTCGAGCGTGTCGTGACCGCGCTCGGAGAGATCGATGCGGTCCTCGATCGCCATCAGGTTCTTGCGTGTCGGTTTGACGTCCTTGGCCATCTATTGGGGGAACGTTCCGCTCCGAGGCGGATAATTCTTTCCAGTCGTGACGTGTCGCGCGCGAGCGGCGCCCGCCAGCGCAGCCGCTGTTCGAGGGCGAAAGAGTAGAAAGAAGCCGCGATTAGTCGGCCGCTTCGACGACCTGACGATCGGAGTCGTCCTCGCGGTAGTACTTCTCGATGAACTCCTCGTCGATCCGGTTGAGGGCGTCCTTCGGGAGCATCGAGAGCAGGTCCCAGCCGATCTCCAGTGTCTCCTCGATGCTGCGGTTCTGGTCGAAGCCCTGATCGACGAACTCCGACTCGAAGTCGTCCGCGAAGTCGAGGTACTTGTTGTCGAGTTCCGAGAGTGCCTCGCGACCGACGATGTTCACGAGGTCGCGCAGGTCCTCGCCCTCCGCGTACGCCGCGAACATCTGATCTTTCACGTCGGCGTGGTCCTCGCGGGTGAGCCCCTCGCCGATCCCGTCGTCCATCAGCCGCGACAGGCTGGGGAGCACGTTGATCGGGGGCTGCAGGCCCTGACTGTTCAGGTCGGGGTCGACGTAGATCTGCCCCTCCGTGATGTACCCGGTCAGGTCCGGGATGGGGTGGGTGTCGTCGTCGCCCGGCATGGTGAGGATCGGGATCTGCGTCACCGACCCGTCACGACCTTGAATCCGGCCGGCGCGCTCGTACAGCTGCGCCAGGTCGGTGTACATGTACCCGGGGTAGCCGCGTCGACCCGGGACCTCCTCGCGAGCCGCCCCGATCTCTCGGAGCGCTTCGCAGTAGTTGGTCATGTCCGTCAGGATGACGAGGACGTGGTAGTCCTTCTCGAAGGCGAGGTACTCGGCCGTGGTGAGTACCATTCGCGGGGTGACCGTCCGCTCGACAGCGGGGTCGTCCGCGAGGTTCATGAAGACGACGGAGCGCTCCAGCGCACCGGTTCGCTCGAAGTCCTGCATGAACTCGTTTGCCTCCTCGGCCGTGATCCCCATCGCGCCGAAGATGACGGCGAACTCCGAGCCCTCCTCGTCGTCGCCGCCCTCCTCCTCTTCCGGCACGCTGGCCTGCCGTGCGATCTGCATCGCCAGTTGGCTGTGCGGCTGGCCCGAGCTGGAGAAGATCGGAAGTTTCTGGCCGCGAACGAGCGTGTTCATCCCGTCGATGGCGGAGACGCCCGTCTCGATAAACTCCTCGGGGTATTCCCGGGAGTACGGGTTGATCGCCGCGCCGACGATGTCCTGGCGCTCCTCGGGGACGATCTCCGGGCCGTCATCGATCGGGCGGCCGGAGCCGTCGAGGACCCGCCCGAGCAGATCCTCGGTGACGGGCATCTTCATCGTCTCGCCTAGGAAGCGGACGGACGCGTTCTGGTCGATACCGGAGGTGCCCTCGAACACCTGGATGGCGACGACGCCCTCCGAGGATTCGAGCACCTGTCCGCGCAGCGTCTCTCCCTGTGCCGTCTCGATCTCGACGATCTCGTCGTAGCCGATCGCCTCGTCGACCTCGGCGTACACGAGGGGGCCGCTGATCTCGGTGATAGTTTGGTACTCTTTCATGTTAGTAGAGGCTCCGGAGTTCCTCGGAGATCTCCGCTTTGAGCTCCTCGATATACTCTTCGTAGTCCTCCTGGACGCCGATCCGGTTGATCCCGGGGGCGGCCTCGGTGTCGACGAGATCCTCGACCGGGACGCCCGCTTCGAGCGCGTCGAACGCCTCGTCGTTGAACGTCTCGATCGTCGTCAGCATGAGGTACGTCTTCTCCGGCGGACAGAATGTGTCGACCGGGTGGAACGCGTTCTGCTGGAGGTACGCCTCGCGCAGGTAGCGGGCGACCTCCAGGGTGAGCTGCTGGTCGTCGGGGAGGGCGTCCTTCCCGACGAGCTGGACGATCTCTTGCAGCTCAGTCTCCTCGTCGAGCACGTCGACCGCCCACTGGCGCTTCTCCGCCCAGTCGTCGGCGACTTCGTTCTCGAACCACGGGTCGAGCTGATCCTTGTACAGCGAGTACGACTCGTTCCAGTTGATCGACGGGAAGTGGCGCCGTTCCGCCAGGTCCGCGTCGAGCGCCCAGAACGTCTTCACGATGCGCAGCGTGTTCTGGGTGACCGGCTCGGAGAAGTCACCGCCGGGCGGCGACACCGCGCCGATCGCCGAGACGGACCCTTCCGTCCCGTTGATGTTCTCGAAGTAGCCGGCGCGCTCGTAGAACTGCGCGAGACGGGCGGCGAGGTACGCCGGGTACCCCTCCTCGCCGGGCATCTCCTCCAGCCGGGAGGAGATCTCGCGCATCGCCTCCGCCCACCGCGAGGTGGAGTCGGCCATCAGCGCCACGTCGTACCCCATGTCGCGGTAGTACTCGGCGATCGTGATCCCGGTGTAGATACAGGACTCACGCGCCGCGACGGGCATGTTCGAGGTGTTCGCGATGAGCGAGGTGCGGGCCATCAGCGGGTTGCCGTTGGCCGGGTCCTCAAGCTCGGGGAAGTCCTCGATGACCTCGGTCATCTCGTTGCCGCGCTCGCCGCAGCCGACGTAGACGATGATGTCCGCGTCGGCGTACTTCGCGAGCTGGTGCTGCGTGACCGTCTTCCCGGAGCCGAACGGCCCCGGAATCGCGGCCGTCCCGCCCTTCGCGATGGGGAAGAGGCCGTCGAGAATGCGCTGACCGGACACCAGCGGCGTCCGGGGCGTCTTCTTGTTCTCCGAGGGACGCGCCTCGCGGACGGGCCACTCCTGGTGCATCGAGACGTTCGTCCCGTTGGCGAGTTCGGCCACCGTCTCGGTGACGTCGAACGAGCCCGCCTCGATGGCGGTGACCTCTGTGGTCTCGTCCTCTTCGAGGGCGTCCGGCGGCACCATCACCTTGTGGTCGATGGTGACCGTCTCCTCGACGACACCGACCACGTCGCCGCGGCCGACCTCGTCGCCGACCTCGACGGTGGGCTCGAACTCCCACTTCTTTTCGAGGTCGATACCGGGCGCGTCGACCCCACGATCGAGGTACGGACTGCCCATCTTGCCCTCCAGCACGTCCAGGGGACGCTGGACACCGTCGTAGATGGAGTCCAGCATCCCCGGACCAAGGTCGACCGACAGCGGCTCGCCCGTATTCTCGACGGGTTCGCCGGGGGCGACCCCGGAGGTTTCCTCGTACACCTGAACGGTCGTGATGTCGCCTTCGATCTCGATCACTTCCCCCATGAGGCCTTCGTCGCCGACGTAGACGACGTCGTTCATGCGGGCGTCGAGATCGCGGGCGCTCACGACCGGACCGCTCACGCTTTGGATGACACCGTTTTCAGCGGTGGTATCCGTGGATTCTGCTTTACTCATATTAGTCGTCCTCCTCCATCAGGTCGATCCCGATGGCTCGTTTGATCTGGTCGCGCAGCCCGCCGCTGCCGGCGCCGGATCCGCCGAGCGTCACGAGCACGGGCTCAATGCTTCCCTCGACCGCTTCGCGGGTCCCCCGCGAGAGATGGTCGAGGTCGTCGGTGTGCATCACGATGATGCCGGTTCCCTCGTCGTCGAGGGTCCGTTCGACGGCATCGTCGAGCCGCTCGTCCTTCTCGTCGTCCGGTATGTTCTCGAACTTCCGCACGCCGGCGAGCCGGAATCCAGTCGTGAACTCCGGGCTCCCGACGACGGCGATCTCCTGGCTCATGTTATCACCAGCTCCGATTCGATCTCGTCGGCCGACAGGCCGGCCTCCTTTCCGCGGGCGATCGCCCGGATGTTCTCGACTTCGCGCTCCTTCGCGAGGATGTACGAGATCACCGGGGTCACCGATACCGGGTGGATCGTGCCGAGCTGGTCGCCGTACGCCAGCAAGGCGGCGTCGGTCGCGTGTTCGAACGCGATGAGGCTGTTCGCCTCCTCGAGTTCGCGCAACGCGGGTCCGAGCTCGTCACCGTACTGGCTGTCCGCGATATACTCCACGAGTTCGTCGAGGTTCCGCGCGAGTCGCGCGAGCGACCCGCGAGTGAACAGCTCGCCGCCCTCGATGAAGTACGCTGCGGGGTCGATATCCGCGCCCGACCGGGCGAGCCGGAGGGCGTTCGCCGCGTTTCGGAAGTCGACCTCCGCTTTGAGGAACGCCTCGTACTGGCGGGTCGGCTCGTCGTTGCCGAGCCCCGACAGGAGCCGCTCGTAGAACGCACGGTCGACGGCGTTTTCGAGAGGCACCAGCACGCCCGTCTCCTCGTACTCAGCGTACGCCTCTCGCAGCGGGTCTCCGTAGATAGTGTCTTCGAGCACTTCGACGACTGCGTCGATCGAGTCGGCTTCAAGCAGCCGACGGATCCGCCGGTCGTCGAACTCGCCGGCGCGGATCAGGTCGACCTCGATTTCCGACTGATCTGCGTCCGTGTAGACGCCGCGAATAACCGTCTTCACGTTCCAGGCGTCGAACTTACGGAGGTACCGAGCGATCAGGCCGTACAGCGACCCTTCGCTCCAGTCGAGAATATCGTCGAACTGCCCAGCGAGGTTCCGATTTAACGCGTACTCGATCAGGTCCACGCCGCCGTGAAGACTCCCGAGGGCGTTGATCTCCGTGCCGTAGCTCGACTCCTCCATGAACCGGGCGATCTCCGCCGGGCCCATCCGGGTCAGCTTCCGGTACTCCTCGTCCCCGTAGAGGCTGCCGCGGCGGGCACGAACCCGCGCGACGACGTACTCTGGGTTCGAGCTCCCGACGGCGCTCATTGGTCGAACAGTCGCTCCGAGATGTTCTTCAACTCGTCGTCCCAGACGGACTCCAGGATCGAGTCGAACGTGTTGTTCACGCGAACGCGAGAGGTGTCGCTCTCCGCGACGACCCCGCCGAGGCAGTCGATTTCTCCGTCGACCACGGCGTTGCGGTCCTCGACGAGTTCCTCGACGAGATCGACGTCCTCTGTATGGGTGTAGACGGCGACATCTTCGTCGTCGTCGAACTCCGCGAGGGTGGCGTCGAGCAGCGTCTCGGTCAGCTCGCGGCGTCGGTCGCCGTCGAGCCCCTCGATGGCCGCCTCGACATCGTCGTAGACGTCTTCGAGGACGTCTCGACGGGCGCCGAGCCGCTCTTGTTTGGCCTCGAGTTTGGCCGAGGAGAGCGTCTGCTCGCGCTCCTGATCGATCTGGCGATCGACCTCGGCGAGCCGCTCTTCGCGGATGCGCTCGGCATCGGCCTCCGCCTCAGCGACGATCTCGTCCGCCTCGGACTCCGCCGCCTCGCGGATATCCTCTGCACGCGCGCGGGCTTCGTCTCGAACGTCCTCAACGACAGTGTCCAAACTCATTGGTGTGAAAGGGAGTACCGCTTAGACGATGAAGACGACGACGAGCGCGAGGATGACAATCGTCTCGGGGAGGACCGTCAGAATAAGCCCGTTGACGAAGAGGTCGTCGTCTTCGGCCATCGCGCCGACAGCGGCCGATCCGATTCCACGCTCTGCGTAGCCCGCACCGAGCGCCGCCAGTCCGACGGCGAGCGCCGCCGCGGCGCTGGGGTCAGTGAGCGTTCCTCCGGCCTGCAGTGCGACATTCCCGAGTTCGTTGGTAGCTTCAAGCATTGGTAGTAGTTGCGGTTGCTCGTCTCCGAACAGTTGCTAGTTGCCCCTACAGGAGTCATAAAGCTTCCCAAAACGACCGAACGGAATCGCCGTGACGCAGGCAGAGACGGGACTTTCGGCGGTATCGACCCGCGAAAAAATCGACAGATCGTCGAATGCTGCTCGACGACTACTCGTCGGAGGTGTACTGTCGGTCGTACCCGAACGGCAGGTACGCGTCGCCGCCGCCCTCGTAGAAGTTCCCGAAGAACTCCACGTACTCGAGACGCACCGCCTGAATGCCGGCGGAGGTGACCCCGAGCGCGAGAACGACGATGTGGCCGACGACCGCGACGACGATCCCGCCCACGAGCGCGAGGATGCCGACCGCGCCGATCGAGGCCGGGTCGAACGCAGTCGTGATCCCGGCGAACACCAGCTCGTAGTCACCGGGGTGGTTCTGGACGTACTCGAGGTAATCGGCGGAGAAGATGAAGTGGAAGCTTCCCTCCCCACCCTCGTCGATGTACGCCCCGAACGCCAGCAGGTTCACCGCGAGCGCCATCCCGCCCTTCGCGAGCAGCACCGCCATGATCCGAGCGTACGAGATGACGTTGACGATCGGCGCGAGCACCTCGGCGAGCTCCGGCGGCTCGCCGATCGCGAGCAGAACGACACCGAGTACGATGGCCACGATGGCGGCGTACCCGACCGCGACCGGGAAGCCGGTGAACGACACCGCCCCGAAGGTGAGAATCGAGAACGCCTCGAAGAGGAAGTCCGGCTTCGGACCGGGGACGTGCTGGCTGAAGATCCAGATCCACGCGCCATTGAGGATCAACAGCCACGAGCCGCCCTCGTACATCGCGTGTTTTAGGTCGTGCTGCTGGTAGTTGCTCACGAACGAGAGGATGTGCCCCACGTTCAGATGAGCGAGCCCGAACAGCACGCTGGCGACGAGGAACGACAGCGCCCAGTCGATGTCGGCCGGCGAGAGTCCCTTCCCGTCAACGGGCCAGTGGACCTCGCCCGGCAGCAACTGGTAGGCGTGGTAGCCGAACACGTCGATCCCGAAGTAGATCCCGAACAGGATCGTGAAGCCGCCGGCCCACAGCGCGACGGCGCCGAGTTCGCGGAACGTTCCGTCGTACCTGCTGTACAGGAAGAAGCCGATGGCGGCGTACAACACGCCGTATCCCACGTCGCCGATCATGAAGCCGAACATGAGCGGGAACGTGAGGAAGACTAACAGCGTCGGGTCGAACTCCGAGTACTTCGGCCGCCCGAAGCCCTGGACGAGCACTTCGAAGGGACCGGCTGCGCCCCCGTTGTCCTGGACGACCGGCGGGTCGTCGCTGCCGTGCGTCGCGTGGCCGCCGTCCGTGGCCGCCTCGCGCTCGGCATCGCCCGCGGAGCCGCCGTCTGCGACCGCCTCCGTGTGATGGTCGCCGTCGGGTGTGAACGACGCGCGCTCAAGCTCTTCGACCTCGGCGTGGTCGCCGACCGCGTTGGCGATGGCCGCCTGCAGGTCGGGGAACGTCTCGGTCGGAACCCACCCCTCGGCGATAAAGGCGTTTTCGGTGGTCGCGAAAGAGAGCGGCGCCTGCTTCTTTTCGGCCTCGATGGTGAGCTGCTCTTCGGCGCGCAGCAGGAAGCCGGCCGCTTCCTCCTTTACCGCCGCGAGTTCGGACTCAACCTCGTCGAGGTTGTTCCGGAGGTCCTCGCGTTCGCGTTCCAGCTCCGCGACGTACTCGCTCGGGCTGGCGTCCGCATCCGGTACCTCCAGCAGTGCGATGTCGACGCCGACGAGCGAGTCCTGCAGGACGCCCTCGTCGGCCCCGTCGGCGGGGCGCGCGAAGATCGCGACGATATCGCTCCCGGCGAACACCTCGAACGCATCGATCCCGTCCGCGTCGGCGAGCGTCGCCTCGACCGCGTCCGGCTTCGCCTCGCCGACGACGACTTCGAGCGAGTCGTAGCCGCCGAGCAGATCGAGCTCGATGCCAAGATCCGCGAACGGCTCCATTCGGTCGATCTCCTCCTCCCGGTCGCGGATCTCCGCTTTGAAGTCGTCGCGCCGGTCGTTGAGATCGTTGACGCGGTCGCGCACGTCGGCAAGCTCCGCTTCGAGCTCCTCGTCGTCGAGCGCGCGGCTCTTGTCGGCCTCGTCGTCTTCGACATCGAGGATGCTCTCCAGCGAGCGCACGGTGACGAGCCGCTCGTTGACGCTCTCCGCGCCGTCGAGCGACTCGCCGGGCGAAAAGCCCTCGTAGCGCTCGTCGTAGTCGGTGACGTGCAGCGAGTGGTGTTCGTACGTCGCCTCGATCACGTCGTCGATGACGCGCTTCGAGCCCGTCACCGACACCTTGCTCATCCGCTCAGGCCTGAGCATCCACCGCCTCCTCCGCCTGTTGGTTCACCGCTTCTTCGAACCGTTCGACAGCGTAGTCGACGGCCGAGTCCACGCGGTCGCGGGCCTCGCGTTCGAGCTCGTCGCGGTCGGCACGACCCGATTCGAGGATCTCCTCGCGGCGTTCCTCGATCTCCTCGCGGGCCGCCACCAGCCGATCGTCGGCCTCAGAGTCCGCCTCTTCCTCGGCCTCCGCGCGGATCTCCTCCGCGCGCTGTCGAGCCTCGGCGAGGCGCTCGTCGGCGTCCGATTCCGCCGTCGCGATGATCTCGTCCGCCTCCGTTTCAGCCTCTTTGATCCGGTCGAGCACCTCTGGTCTCGCCATGCTACTAATCGCCTGAAACTCCACAAGCGACGTATAAGGTGTTTGCGAAAGTGCGCGCGCGGTTCCGCCGATTTAGGCGGCCGATCCCGCCGGAATGTCGCCGGGATCGCCCCGTTGCCGCCTACATTTAAGTACCAGTCGCCGGACCCTCACCGTATGGCAACGGTGTATGCGGTCGCGTCGGCGAAAGGTGGGGTCGGGAAAACCACCACGACCGCGGCGGTGGCGACACTCCTGGCAGACTCGGGCGCTGATGTCGTCGCGATCGACGCCGACCTCGGCATGGCGAACCTCGCGGAGTCGGTGGGCGTGACTCCCGGCGGGATCACCCTTCACGACGTGCTGGCGGGAGCGGCCGATCCCCCCGACGCGGTTCACGCAGGTCCGGCCGGCCTCCGCGTCGTCCCCGGCGCGGCGGACCTCGAGGCGTACGCGGCGGCCGACCCCTCCGGGCTCCGGGAGGTCGTCGCCGCGTTCGACGACGCCGACTACGTGTTTGTGGACGCCGGCGCGGGGCTCTCGCACGACTCCACGCTCCCGCTCGGGCTCGCGGACGAGACTCTTCTCGTCTCTACGGCGGAGCGGAGCGCCCTCGGCGACACCGAGAAGACCCGCCAGCTGACCGAGCGGCTCGGCGGCTCCGTCGCGGGCGTCGCGATCACCCGCCTCGACCCCGCGACCGCCGCAGACGACCGCCCGGTCGACGCGGTCGCGGAGACGCTCGACGTTCCCGTCCTCGGACGGATCCCCGAGGACGACGCGGTGTTGCGCGCGGTGGAGGCGGCCCAGCCGCTTCCCGTCTTCGCGCCGGACGCCCCGGCGACCCGCGCGTATCGGGACCTGACGCGGGCGCTGACCGGCGCGGCAATCGACGGTCTCGGACTCGTCGACGGAAGCGACGCAGAGACGGAAAAAACCGACGTGGAGACGGAAAACGAGGATACGGCCGCAGGCGGTGCATACTCCGGTGCGGACGCCGAACGCACGGGGAAAGCTGAACCCCTCGACGAGGCCGGCTCCGGCGACGCAGACGACTCCGGAGACGTGACTGAGACGTCCCGCGAGGACGACTCGATCCCGGACGCCGAAGCCTCGGACGAGTCCGAAAAAGCCGACGAATCCGAGGAAATCGGCGAATCCGAGGAAGTCCCCGACGAAGCGGACGCACAAGACGACGAAGACATTATTGTCGCCGATTCCGAGCAAGCCGGCCTCGGAGAACCGGGCGACGAAGAGGATATCATCGTCGCCGCGGAGTCGCCCGTTGAGGACATCGAGGAGGCCGAGGCGACCGACGCCGAGAAGGCTGATACCGAGAAGGCTGATACCGAGAAGGCAGATACCGAGGCGACTGACGCCGAGAGCGACCCGGAGGCGACTGCGGTCGACGCCGTCGACGGCAAGACGGAGACCGTGGGAGAAGACCACGTCGATGGCGACGATCTCGAAGCAATGATCGAGGAGGACCTCGAACCGGAGACCTTCGACGACGAGGGCGACTCGACCGCCGAGCCGACCGCAGGCGACGAGCCGGCGGGATCCGAGAGTTCCGTTGAGTCGCCACCGGACGAGGAACCCAAATCGGACGGAGAATCGGTGTCTGTGTCGGAGTCTGAACCGGAGCCTGTGCCGGAAGCTGAATCCGGCCCGAACGAGGAGACAGAGCCTGACCCGGACGACGAACTCGCCGGCAGCGTCCCGTTCCGCGACGACGACACCGGAACGATGAACACCGCCTTCTCAGAGGATGACGACGATGACGATGACGACGATGACGACGAGAACGGCGGCTTCTTCAGCCGGCTGTTCGGTCGGTAGCGGCCGCGGCGCTCTCGGAAGTTAGGTTGACAGGGGCGCGGGCGAGGCCGGTCAGGCCTCGGACGGCGCCTTCGCCCGGTCGCGGATGAGCTCGCGGATTCCCTCGGGGTCGGAGATATCTGCGAGCTCCTCACAGGAGACGAGGGCGGTTCCGTCGACCGACTCGCGATCCTCGTTCTCCTCGGTGAAGTAGACGGAGCGGGTGCGCGCTACCTCGCCGATCGAGGACATGATCCGCGCGCGCTTCTCCGCGGCCGGCGTGAACGTCGAGTGACCGGTCAGCACCCGCGCGGGGGAGCTCCCCTCGTCCTCCGAGACGGCCTTGAACGGCGCCCGGGCGGTCGGGTGGACCGTGAATCCCGCGTTCGTGAGCACGTGGAGGACGTGCTCGTCGTCGGGGTCGGTCTCGGGCGCCGAGGGGGTGGGGTCGGCGTCGCGGACCTCGCCGGCGCCGTCCAGCACGTCGACCGGGCTGGAGAACGGCTCGTTGAACAGATCTTCCAGCTGGATCGCCACCTCGATGGAGGCGTTCATCCCGTCTTCGTACTTCGAGACGGTGCGTCGCGAGACGCCGAGTTCGGTGGCGAGACGGCCGAGCGACCAGCCGCGCTCCTCGCGCTCGTCGGCCAGCAGGTCGCCGTCGAGGCTGACGTAGAGCCCGCCGGGGGCCGCGTAGATGAGCGGGGGCATCCCCTCGACGAACAGGTCGTACCCCGTATCGGGATTTATCACCGGGACGCCGTGCCGGAAGTAGACGACGCCCGGCTTCAGCTCCTCGTCGCGGGTCCGGATCCCGATCACCATCGGCGTCGCCTGTAGATACTCGCCGAGTCGGCGCATCTCCGCGCCGGTCTCCGCGTCGAGCGCGTCGACGTTTCCGAGGATCTTCAAGAGGACGAGGTCCTCGTCGCGCCGGGCCGCCACGTCGAAGCTCTTGGGCCGGACCGCACACCGGTCGCTAACGAGGAAGTCTGCGTCCTCCAGCATCGCGGTGATGTTTTCGATCAGCGCAGTCCGGGACATGGTCGAAATAAGCGGCTCGCCGTATATATGCGTTGTGTCAGCCGTATGTGCCCGAAACGCCCGCCCGCTTGCGATTTTCCTGATCGGGGTGTCGATGCAGTTATATATCTCTTGGTCAGCGGTGACTCCGTCTGCACCCCGAAACCGGTTTGTCCGGGAGCGCGAAAGAGCGCGTATGCCCATCGTCGCCGTCGACGACACCGACTCCCGCGAGCGCGGGATGTGCACGACATACGTCGGCGCGCGGCTGGCCGAACGGCTTGACGCGGCCGGAGGTCGCGTCCGTCGCCGACTCCTCGTTCGGCTCAACCCCGCGGTGAAACACAAGACCCGGGGCAACGCCGCGGTCGCGCTCCACGTCTCTGGCGTCGAGGCCGAGGCGGCGTTCGACCTCGCCGCGGAGACCGTCCGGGAGTTCGCGGCGGCCGACGACCCCCGGACCTCGCCCGGCGTCGTCGTCGCCGACATCGACGTGGCGGGCGACCCGTCTGACCCAAGCGCGAGCGCCCCGCCGTTCCCTCCGAGCGCCGCGAGCACCGCACCGATTCCCGCCGACGTGGCGGACTTCGCCCGACGCGCGCTCCGGCACCGCCTCTCGCTCGACGAGGCGCTCACACTCGCCGACGATCACGGCTTCCGCCACGCGGCGTTCGGATCCGGCGGGGAGACGAATACGGAGGCCGTCGCCGGGCGCGGCCGGATCGGCGCGCTCGCGGCGGTCGGCGCCCCCGCAGCGTTCGACGACTGGACCGTCGAGCGCATCTCCTACCGCGAGCTCGATCGCTGCGGTACGCCCCGCGACGTCGATATCGAGAGCGTCTTCGCGGCCGCCGACCGGGGATACCCGACCGTCTGGGACACCGTCGACCGCGGGACGGGCGAGGCGGTCTGCGTCCCCAACGCCCCCGGACCGATCTTACACGGGATCCGCGGGGACGACGCCAACGCGTGTCGCGAGATCGCCGAGGAGATCGCCTCTGAGCCGGTCGAGCGCACCGCGACGTTTCTGACGAATCAGGGCACCGACGCGCACCTCGCGCCGGGCGCGATCGGCGACCTCCGCGACGGCGCGGGGTATCGCGTCGCCGGCGTCGTCGCGAGCGAGCCGGAGACGAAACGCGGGGGACACGTCCACGTCGACGTGGCTGCGCCCGACGATGATCGCGTTCCGCGCCTCCGGTGTGTCGCGTTCAAACCGACCGGTCGGTTCCGCGACCGCGTGCGCGCTCTCCGTCCCGGCGACCGGGTGACGGTGTGCGGCGAGCACGAGGTCCGGCTGATCGGGGATTCTGGGGGCGCCGAAGACGACGGAAACGACGGCCCCGATAGCGGTCAGTCGACCGCGACGCTGAAACTGGAGAAGTTCGCCGTGCGCGACCTCGTCGAGACCGAGCCCGCCGTGCCGACCTGCCCCGACTGCGGGCGGTCGATGTCCTCGGCGGGGCGGGGGCAGGGGTACCGCTGTCGCGACTGCGGAACGGACGCACCCGGCAAGGTCGAAGAGTCGATCGATCGGGAGTTAGAACCCGGTTGGTACGAGGTCCCGCCGAGCGCCCGGCGACACGTCGCGAAGCCGCTCGTCCGCGGCGGGTTCGACGGCCCGATTCATCCGGAGCGGTGAGTTGGCGGGGGTCTGAGCGGTGCGGGAGTGAGGTGCTCAGTCACTCGCTCGCGACCAGCTTGTAGCACATCCCGGCCTCGTCGGAGTCCTGCGGGGCGCGCTCCGCGTAGTAGATCCCGTCGTCGGTCACGATGGGCGCGCTGGTCACGTCGCCGCGTCCCTCGGCGGTCCAGGTGACCGACCCGTCGTCGCGGTCGAGCGCGTACAGCTTCGCGTCGTACGAGCCGACGAGCACGTGGTCGTTCGTGGCGACCGCGCTTCCGGTGATCCAGCCGCCCGTCGCGGTCGACCACAGCTTCTCGCCGGTCTGGAGGTCGATCGCGTAGGCGTTGCTGTCGTGGCTGCCGACGTACACCTCGCCGTCGTGCACCGCCGGGGCGCACATGACGCCGCCCGTGTCCCCCGGGGACGGATCGCCCCTCGACGTCTCCCCGCCGTCGGTCTCGAACTCCCACAGCTGGGATCCGTCCTCGACGTCGAGTCCCGTGACGGTTCCCGCCCACGAGGGGACGACCGCGATCCCCTCGCTGATCGCGAGGGGGAGCTTCACGTCGCCGCCGGTGTCGTAGGCCCACTCGCGCTCCAACTCGGGGAACGACCACGCGTAGCAGTGGCCGTCGTTGGAGCCGAAGATGAGGCGGCCGTGCTCCCGGTCGATCGCGACCGTCGAGTGCGGGTGGTTGGTGGGCCGCTCGTCGCGCCACTCGATCTCGCCGCTTTCCGCGTCCATCTTGACGACGCTCCCGCTCGGGGTCGCGTGCTCGATGGCGACGTAGAGCTTCCCGTCGAGGTAGGTCGGGCTGGCGGCGGCCGCGTCGCCGGCGTCGGTCTGCCACAGGATCTCGCCGTCGTCGAGCGCCACCGCCGAGACCACGCCGTCGTAGGTGCCGACGTAGAGGCTCCCGTCCGCGATCGCCGGCGTCCCGTGGCTGCCGCGGTCGTCGTCGCTGATCGAGGTCGCCCAGTTCACCGATCCGTCCGGCGCGATCGACTGCACGCGGCCGGTGTCGTCGGCGAGCACGATCGCCCCGTTCGGCGCCTCTATCGGGCTCCCCTTCGAGGCCGAGTGGTCGCCGCTGTTCGCCGGTACCTCCCACGCGGTCTCGACGCTCTCGGGTATCGTCGCGTCGATGTATCCGGTGTTCCGGAGGCCCTGTCGGAACTGAGTCTTCACCCCGTCGTCGGATGCTTCGGTCGGGCGATCGCCTCCGTCTGAGCCTCCGTCATCGGTCCCGTTTCCGGGACCCCCGTTTCCGGGCGTGTCGTCTCCGGTCGGTCCACCGGCGTCGAAGGCGGAACACCCGGCCAGTCCCGCGGCGCCCGCGGTGCTTGCGGCGCCGAGGGCCCGCAGCCAGTCGCGACGCGTAGGTTCGGTCATGGTGGTCCCCTACCCCCAGCGAGAATAAAAAGGCACGCTCCTCGGCGTTGCGCTCACGAGGCGGCTCGGGGGCTCCCCCGACGATCAGGCGTCGATGTCGCGTTCCTCGCGCCACGCCGCCGCGCGGTCGAGCGCGGCCTCGCGGTCGTCGAACCGCTCGCGCTCGTAGGCCGACTCGTCGGCGGCCTGCTCCATCACGTCGAGACGGGCGACGAACCCGCCGTCGCCGCGCTCGCGGACCCGGACCGTCGCGTAGCCGTCGGAGCGCTCCCACTCGGTGATCACGTCGTCTTCGCGTCCCAGTGACCAGGGCATACCGGAGAGGGCGGGCGACGCGGCTAAAGCGGCGCGGTTCGCGGTCGGCGACTGAGAAGCTCCGACCCGGTCACTTCCCGTCGGCTCCCGGCGCCGTCGTGTGCGAACAGACGGGACAGACTGCGTAGCCGAGAGCGTCGTACGGCACCGACGCCGATGGCGCCGTCACGTCGCACGCGGGACAGTCGAACGTCGACCCCTTCTGGATGCTCATACCCTCTCCTGTGAACGCTTCGCATATGGTTATGGGTCGCCTATGGCTCCTCAACGCATCCCTACTTATAAGCGATCGCCGGCCCGAGCTCAAGCGTGACCGAAGACGTCCACGCGGAACGGCGCGAGCGCGCGGCGGCGCGGCTCCGGGAGACCGGCGCCGACGGGCTCGTCTGTTTCCCCAGTCGGAACCTCCAGTACCTCACCGGCTTCGCCGAGGAGCCGGGCGAGCGACACCTCCTGCTCGTCGTGCCGGCGGCCGATCGGAGCTCTGACACCCCCGACGGTGGCGACCAGACCGCCGCCGAACCGACCCTCCTCGTGCCGGCCCTCCTCGTGCCGGCCCTCTACGAGACGCAGGTCAAGGAGGAGACCACGGTCGGTGCGGTGCGGACGTGGGCCGACGGCGACGACCCGACCGCCGCCGTCCAGGACCTCCTCGGCGACCTCGGACTCAGCGAAGGGCGGCTCCTCGTCGACGACACGATGTGGGCGACGTTCACGCAGGACCTCCGGGCCGCCGCGCCCGACGCGGAGTGGGGACTCGCGAGCGAGGCGCTCGCCGACCTCCGCGTGCGGAAGGACGAGGCCGAGTTGGACGCGATGCGCGCCGCCGCGGCGGCCGCCGACGAGACGGTCCGGGACCTCCGCGATCTCGGCGCGGACGCGGTCGGGATGACCGAACGCGACCTCACCGACTGGATCGCGGACCGACTGGCCGCCCACGGCGGCGAGGGAACCTCCTTCGAGACGATCGTCGGGTCGGGGCCGAACGGGGCGAAGCCCCACCACGGCTGTGGCGACCGCGAGATCCGGGCGGGCGAGCCGGTCGTACTCGACTTTGGCACCCGAGTCGACGGCTACCCCTCGGATCAGACGCGGACGCTCGTCTTCGACGGCGAGCCGCCCGCCGAGTACGAGCGTGTCCACGAGACCGTCAGGGCGGCGCAGGCCGCCGCGGTCGAGGCGGTCGAACCGGGCGTCGCCGCCGAGGCGATCGATCGGGCCGCCCGCGATGTCATCGAGGACGCCGGGTACGGCGACGCGTTCTTCCACCGCACCGGCCACGGGGTCGGGCTCGACGTCCACGAGGAGCCGTACATCGTGGCCGGCAACGACCGGGAACTGGAGCCGGGGATGGTGTTCTCGGTGGAGCCGGGGATCTACCTCGACGGGCGGTTCGGCTGTCGGATCGAGGACCTCGTCGTCGTCACCGAGGACGGGTGTGAGCGGCTGAACGACACCGACCGCGGCTGGCGGTGAGGAGAAACCCCCGGTTCGCATCGAAACCATTAGTGTCGACGGAGCGAAAGCGCGGGGCATGAGCGACAACGACGAGGCCGAGGCGGAGGAGCCGGAAGAGCCGGCCGTCGAGCTGGGCGAGGGGCCGGACGTGGCGGGCGAGCCGATCGCCCGCGTCGCGTCCCGACTCACGTGGCCCGCGAAGCGCAGCGACCTGCGCGCTCAGGAGGGCGACGCGACGATCCGCACGCCGGAGGGCGCCCGCGAACTCGACGACGTGCTCGCGGAGTCGTCGGTCCCGCTGTTCGAGAGCCGGAGCGAGTTCGTGGCCGAGGTCGAGGAGCTCGTCGGGCGCGGTCCGGTCGCGACCGAGTAACTGTCCCGGTTCGGTTTCGGTCCGCTCTCCGCCGTCTCTTTCGTCCCCCTCCGTTTCGACTCTCTGGCGCTCCGTCTCTCTGCCGTCGCGAGTTTTTTGTCCGGGCGACGCGAACCCGAAGTATGTCGATCCCGTTCGATCCGCACGATCTCGACCCCGAGGAGTACGGCGAGACGCAGACGACGCTCGAAACCGATCACGAGTCGGCGATCGAGCGCGTCCGCAAGGTGTGTCTCGACGCCGGTTTCGGGATCCCGGTCGAGTTCTCCCCGTCCGAGATGCTTAACGAGAAAGTCGACGCCGACCGCGACCCCTACTACGTCCTCGGCGCCTGTAACCCCGCGATGGCCGACCGCGCGCTCGACGCGACCGACGGCCGGATCGGTGCCCTGTTCCCGTGTAACATGGTCATCCGCCAGGAGTCGCCGAACGAACAGGTCGTCTATCACGTCTCGATCATGAAGATCGCAAGGCTGCTCGGGCTCCCGACCGACGACGAGGAGATGGACGCGATCATCGCCGACACCGGCGAGATGGTCGACACCGTGTTCGCGGAACTGGAACAGTAGGCGACTGTCGCCGGCGGTTTTCATACGCGCACCTCGTGCAGCGACGACCTTAATCGGCTGAGCGCCCAACATCCAACGATCACGTAATGGCGGAACTGTCGGGCATGGACGCCTTCGCCCACCTCGGGAGCGAACTCCGCACGGCGCTCTCCGAGCAGGGGTTCTCGACGCCGACGGAGCCGCAGCGCGAAGCGATCCCGCCGCTGGCCGACGGGAAGAACGCCCTCGTCCTCGCCCCGACGGGCACCGGGAAGACGGAGACGGCGATGCTCCCCGTCTTCGACGCCATCGTCGACGCCCGCGACGCGCCCGGCGACCAGCCTCGCTCGGGCATCTCCGCGCTCTACATCACGCCTCTCCGGGCGCTCAACCGCGACATGATGGACCGATTGGAGTGGTGGGGCGACCGGCTCGGCGTCGAGGTCGCGGTGCGCCACGGCGACACCACGCGATACGAGCGGAGCAAGCAGGCCGACGACCCGCCGGACGTGCTGATCACGACACCGGAGAGCCTCCAAGCGATCTTGACGGGCTCGAAGATGCGGGTCGCCCTCGAAGACGTCGCGCACGTCGTGATAGACGAGGTTCACGAGCTCGCCTCGGCGAAGCGCGGTGCCCAGCTTACGGTCGGACTCGAACGCCTCCGGCGCGTGGCGGGGCCGTTCCAGCGGATCGGGCTCTCCGCGACCGTGGGGACCCCCGAGGAGGTCGGGAAGTTCCTCGTCGGGAGCGGCAAGCGCGACCCCGACCATCCCGGCGACCGGGAGTTCGAGATAGTCGAGGTCGCGGCCGGGACCCGGACCGACGTGCGCGTGCTCGACCCGCCGATTACGGACCGCGACACGACCCTCGCCGGGGAGCTGGCGGTCGACGAGACAACCGCGAGTCACGTCCGGACGATCCGCGAGATCGTCGCCGACCACGAGTCGACGCTGATCTTCGTCAACACGCGGCAGACAGCCGAGGCACTCGGCTCGCGGTTCAAGACGCTCGCGGAGCGGGAGGAGAAGGCGGGAAGTATCGACGATCCCACTGAGATCGAGGTCCACCACGGCTCGCTCTCGAAGGACGTGCGGATCGACGTTGAGGACCGGTTCAAGTCGGGCGAGCTCGACGGCCTCGTCTGCACCTCCTCGATGGAACTCGGCATCGACGTGGGGCGCGTCGACCACGTGGTGCAGTACGGGAGTCCGCGCGAGGTTGCCCGCCTACTCCAACGGGTCGGGCGCGCCGGACACCGCCGCGATCTGGTCTCCGAGGGCACCGTCGTGACGCAGGGCGGCGACGACACCCTCGAAGCGCTCGCGATCGCGCGACGCGCCGGCGCCGAACTCGTGGAGCCGGCCGCGATCCACCACGGCAGCCTCGATACGGTCGCGAACCAGATCGTCGGGGTCGTGATGGACGAGGGCGACGTACACGCCCGCGAGGCGTACCAGATCGTCACGAGCGCGTATCCCTTCCGAGACCTCGCCGAGGAGACGTTCCAGGAGATCGTCCGCGAACTGGACGGCAACCATCTGCTGTGGCTCGACGAGGCGTCGGACACGCTCGAAAAGTCGGGCGGCACGTGGCAGTACTTCTACGCGAACCTCTCGATGATCCCCGACGAGTCAACCTACGAGGTGTACGATATGTCCTCGCGTCGGGGTATCGGCACCCTCGACGAGCGGTTCGTCGTCAACTTCGCCGGGCCGGGCGAGACGTTCATCCAGCGCGGCGAGATGTGGCGGATCACCGAGGTCGACGAGGAGGAGGAGCGCGTGAACGTCACGCCCATCGCCGACCCCGCCGGCGAGGTGCCCTCGTGGATCGGGCGGGAGATTCCGGTCCCGAAGCCCGTTGCGGAGGAGGTCGGGCGGATTCGCGGCGAGGCCGCCGAGGCGCTCGCGGCGGGGTCGACGCCCGAGGCGGTCGCGGGCGACCTCGCCGAGCGGTACCCCGCTGACGAAAGAACGATCGCGACCGCGTTGAAGCCCGTCGTCGACCACGTCGACGCCGACCACCCGGTCCCCACAGATCGTCGGATCGTGATCGAGGGGAGCGCTCGCACCGTCGCGGTCAACGCCGCCTTCGGCCACGAAGTCAACGAGACGCTCGCGCGCCTGCTCGCGGCGCTCGTGGGCCAGCGCGCGGGCTCGTCGATCGGGATGGACGTGGACCCGTACCGGATCGAGTTCGAGGTGCCTCACGGCGTCGGTCCCGGCACCTTCCGCGAGGTGTTGGAGACGACCGACCCCGACCGGTTGGAGGCGTACCTCGAACTCGCCTTAAAAAACTCC
This sequence comes from Halorubrum lacusprofundi ATCC 49239, assembly GCF_000022205.1. NCBI lineage: Archaea > Methanobacteriati > Methanobacteriota > Halobacteria > Halobacteriales > Haloferacaceae > Halorubrum > Halorubrum lacusprofundi. The sequence continues at coordinate 287,882 of NC_012029.1, read as the reverse complement.
GACGCGCTCAAGTTCACGCTCGCGCAGGTCGCCGCGAAGTTCGGTTCGATCAAGCGCTACCGCGAGGGGAGAGGCCGGTTCGGCGGTGACCGCCTGCTCGCGGCGCTGGAGGGAACGCCCGTCTACGACGAGGCGCTCCGCGAGGTGTTCCACGCCGACCTCGCGGTCGGAGAGACGGCGGAGCTGTTGGAGGACGTGCAGGACGGGTCGATCGATCTCGCGATCGCCCGCGAACGCACGCCGCTGGGGATCGCCGGCCGATCGTCTGGGACGGAGTTCCTCGTTCCCGAAAACGCCGACGCCGACGTGATCGAGACGATCCGCGAGCGCATCCGGAACGACCGGGTCATCCTCTTCTGTCTCCACTGTGCCGACTGGAAGCGAACGACAAAGGTGCGGCGCGTCCCCGACCAGCCGAAGTGCCCCGACTGCGGCTCGACGCGCGTCGCCACGTTGAACCCGTGGGACGAGGAGACGGTCACGGCGGTCCGGGCGACTGAGAAGGACGAGGAGCAGGAGCGGCGCACGAAGCGCGCCCACCGCGCCGCAAGCCTCGTCCAGACCCACGGGAAGCGCGCGGTGATCGCGCTGGCGGCGCGCGGCGTCGGCCCGCACAACGCCGCGCGGATCATCAACAAGCTGCGCGAGGACGAAGACGAGTTCTACCGCGACGTGCTCCGACAGGAGCGGGAGTACGCGCGGACGCAGTCGTTCTGGGACTAGACGCGTGTCGGCGTTCGATCAGGTCTCAATCGGGTGACGACGCGATCGTCTATTTATAAGCGATCGCGACTGGCGACGCGGTGAGAAGCGCCGCTGAGGTGTCCTTCGTTCGAGACGCCTTTGGCGTCTCGTGATATCGTCAGAATCCGTCGGATTCTGACTGCTAGCCGGAAGTTTCCGATTTCCGGCGATACCGAGAGAGCTTCGCTCTCTCGAACCACGCGCCTCAGTCACTCACGTTGGTCGCTCCTTGCGGTGTCGCCGAGGTGAGTGTCATTCTAACACATGTTCGGTGTCGTACGACCCGAGCACGCGCACCCAGCCGTTGTCGGCGATCGCCTCGACATCCTCGACCGCCTTCGCCATGTGCTCCTCGTAGAGCCCGGCGTCGACGTCGAAGTGAAACAGGTAGTCGCCGAGGCGCTCGCCGCTCGGGCGCGACTCGATCCGCGAGAGGTTGAGGTTGCGGTCGGCGAACGCTTCCAAGAGTTCCAGCAGCAGACCGGGGTAGTTCGCGTTCGGGTAGACGATCAGGGTCGTCTTCCCACCGGCGTCGGACCGTGCGGACTCGGGCGCCACGACGAGGAAGCGAGTCGCGTTGGAGGTGCGGTCCTGGATGTCTTCGGCGAGAATTTCCAGATCGTCGCCGGCGTTGTCCGGATGCCCGATCCCGGCGACCCGGGCGTCCTCGCGGGCGCGCTCGACCCCGCGAGCCGTGGACGCGACCGCTTCGAGTCCCGCGTTCGGGTAGTGCTCTTCGAGCCAGTTGCGACACTGCGCGAGCGCCTGCGAGTGGCTGGCGACGACCTCGAACTCCGGTCCCTGCGCGAGGAGGGCGTGTCGGATCGGGGTGACGATCTCGCGGGTGACCGAGACGTCGTAGTCGGCCAAGGCGTCGAGACTCTCCGTGACGGAGCCCTCGATGCTGTTTTCGATGGGGACGACCCCGCGCTCGAACTCGCCGGCCGCGACGGCGTCGACGATGGCGGTGACCGACTCGCGGAACGACACCTCGGCGGCGACGGCCCGCGCCGCACGGTGCGAGTACGTGCCGGCGGGACCGAGCGTGACGGCGTTCATCGCCCCTACCTATCAGACGGCATTAGAAAAGCGTGCGGGTAGTGGGAGTGAAATGTCAGTCCTCCTGGCTCGGCACCACCGCCAGCGACGCCTCCGCGATCCGAACCGCGATCGCGCCGTCGCGCCGCCCCACGACGACGACGAGCGTCTCCCCGGCGACACCCGCGGCCTCGACCGCAACGTCGGCGGCCGCAAGCCGGCGGAGGACCGCCGCGAGCGCCGCAGCGTCGACCGTCCCAGTTGCGAGAATCGCGGTGTCACGACCCTCCGGGACGACCGCTGCGCCACCGACGCGGAGGAGGGGGTCGGCGTCTTCGAGGCTGTCGCCGTCGACGACCCCCACTCCGCTCCGCATCGACACGCTGGCCGCGCGGTCGGCGGTCGCGTAGTCGGACAGTTCCTCGCGAAACCGGCGGAGCGCGGTCGCGATCGCGTCGGGGTCGCCGTCGAGGCCGGCCTCGTCGGCCAGCCACGCGGCGGCGGCGCTGTGGTTGAGGACGCCGGCGCGGAGCGCATCGAGGACGAAGGGACGCGCCCGGGCCGCCTCGCGGGTCTCGGCTGCGAGCGACATGGCCGGATCTGCGGCGCGGGGCGGCATGGCGGTTTCGGTCGGGATCGGTGACCGCCGGCAGCTACCCGCGACGCGCGCCGCGTTCCCGCGGCCTCGCACATGCCGAAGTCCCTAAGAGCGGCGCGCCCCCAGCGTGTGTATGCAGTCGCTCGTCATCGTCGCACACGGCTCGCACCTCAATCCGGGGTCGAGCGCGCCGACGTACGACCACGCGGACACGATCCGCGCGACCGGGGCCTTCGACGAGGTGAAAACCGGTTTCTGGAAAGAGGAGCCGCACTTCCGAGAAGTGCTCCGCACCGTCGAGGGCGACGAGATCTACGTCGTCCCGCTGTTCATCTCGGAGGGCTACTTCACCGAGCAGGTGATTCCCCGCGAACTCCGCCTCGACGGCTGGGACGTTTCCGAGTGGAACTCCGACGGCCTCTCCGCCGATCAGGCCACCCTCATCGCCGAAGACATCGACCGGGAGGTCCACTACTGCGGTCCAGTGGGGACCCACCGCGCGATGACCGACGTGATCGTCCGGCGCGCGGAGTCGGTCACCGGCAACTCCGACGTGGGCGAGGGGTTCGGGCTCGCCGTCGTCGGCCACGGTACCGAGCGCAACGAGAACTCGGCGAAAGCGGTCCAGTACCACGCCGACCGGATCGCCGAGCGCGACCGCTTCGACGAGGTGAAGGCGCTCTACATGGACGAAGATCCCGAGGTCGACGACCTCCCCGAGTTCTTCGAGAGCGACGACGTGGTTCTGGTCCCGCTCTTTATCGCCGACGGCTACCACACCCAAGAGGACATCCCGGAGGACGTGGGACTCTGTGAGGACCATACAGAGGGGTACGATGTGCCCACTGAGGTCGACGGCACCCGGATCTGGTACGCGGGCGCGGTCGGCACCGAACCCCTGATGGCCGACGTAATACTCGAGCGCGCGGCCGACGCCGGCGCCGACCTCGGGACCGCGCTCGACGACGTGCGCGAGACGACCCGCGTCGCCACGGGGGACTGATAATGAGCGACGCCACTGCCGTCGCGGCCGACGAACCCGAAGTCCCCGACATCGACCTCCCGAGCGACGCCTTCGACGCGGTCCTCGACGCGCTCGCCGACCGCGAGCCCGGAGACTCCCTCCACTTCGAGGGGTTCAGCGTCGCGCGGGGCGCCGGGAGCGACAGGGACGACGAGAGCGACGAGGACGCCCCTGACGAGTACGTCCTCGCCAACGGCGACCGCCAGACCGGACTGTCCGAGCGCGACCTCCACGAGGCGCTCGACGACCGTGCCGCCGCGGTGACGGACTGGTACGCCTTCGAGCGCGTCGTCGGCGAGTTCGGCCCGCGCCGGGCGTTCCTGCGCTGGTTGGAGGACGCCGACGGCGCGACGGTGGCGACCCGGTACGCCGCGCTCGACGAGGGGATCGAACGCGCGTGGGGCGAGCTGAAGATTACGGCCACGGTCACCGACCGCGGCGAGCGTCGATACGACGTGCGCCACGCCGACGACGCGGGCGTCCAGATTGACGAGCTCGACGCGTACGACGACCCCCTCGACGCTCGCGAACTCGTGACGCTCGACGAGAAGGGGCGGTACCGTCCCCTCAAGACCGCGCCGTCGCTGGCCGGCGGGTGGGTGTTCCCCGACCTCGGCCCGCGCGACGCGTACGAGGCGGTCGAGACGATCTACCCCGCGACGGTCGCCAACTGGCACCGCGAGCGCGAGGGCGAACTCGACGTGACCCACTGGCGCGAGACGATGGCGCGGCAGTCCGGCATCTACGGCGTCGTGAAGACGTGGGACCGCGGCGAGGGCCACGAGCACGTCGACTGGGTCGAGGAGGCGTGCTGTGACGACTCGCAGTGTCTGAAGCGTCGGGAGTGGCAGTACGACGACGAGACGGAGCTCGACGTCGACGGCGGCGACGGTGTCTTCCCCTGCCGCGAGCCCTGCTCGGTCGTCGTCTCGGCCGCCCGCAAGTGGACTCGCCTCGAAAGCGAACAGCCCCGGACCTACGAGTTCGAGTTGACGCCGAGCGAGAAGGAGCAGGTCGAGGAGATCATCGACGCGGTCGCCGATGGCCGGATCGACGAGATCCGCGAGGCCGACACGAAGGAGGGCGCGAACCGCTACCGGACGCGCTTCCTGCGCGCCAAACGGTTCGACGACGAAGGGAACCTCGGCGGCGTGCCGACCGGGCCGGACGAGGAAGACGAGGAGTAAGGCGCGCTGTGTCGGGTTGCGATGAGAAATAGTGACTATCTGCCTTTGGTCAGAGCGATTCTTGTCTTCGGTACCTCCGCGACACTCCCTCAGTGTCATCCGCATCGGCGATCACCGCGTTCACAATTGCTCCGATCATGAGTATAATCGCGCCCAGATAGAAGCTCGTCAGGATGATGATGATCCCACTGAGAACGCCATAGAGCGCGTATTGAGTGGCATTAGCGGCGTAAAAGCTGACGGCTGTCAGCAAGACGGTCCACCCAACTGCGGCTGTCAGCGCACCTGGGAGCGCCTCTGTCAGCGATGATACCAGCCGCGATGGAGCATAATAGAGCGGAAGGAACGCGATCGTCAGCGTGCCAAACTGAACGAACGGCTTGCTATAGGAAAGCACTCGACCGACCGGTAGGAGCGCAAATATCACGTTGGTGAGGATAACCGCGAGAATGACGAGGCCGAAGGAGCCGATAATGCTACCGGCATCGTGAAGCTGAGTGCGAAATGATTCCCGTGGAGTGTTTTCAACTCGGTTAACGACCGTCTGAAAGCCAATCACAATGTTTGCCCCGCTCCAAACAAGTACGCCGACCGCGAGCAACGCCGCCCACGTTCGCCCCGATGCGGTAACCAATGCCTCGGAGAGTAGCTGCTGGGCCCCAGGCGTGAGGAAGTCGGGCGTGGTTGTTTGAATCTGTCCGACGAGTTGGTCGCTGACGACGGCTAGCACTAATATCAGCAGCGGAACTTGGGAGACAAAGGCGTAATACGCGAGTGCGGCCGCCGGATACTTGATGTCATGCTCCCTGGCCATCTGACCGACAGTCAACGCGACTTCGACGGCGTGGCCCAAGCGTTTCATACCTCATCTACGGAAATGCAGGCAAAAAGTGCTGTCTCGCTCGTACACTTTCGAAAATCCTCTCGTGTGGAGAGAAATCAACCACTGAGAGAGAGAGTTGCCGAAGTGTTCAATCTCAACAGAACCCTCTTTTGAAGCGCCCGTCGTCGACACCGTCCTACCGATCGGTGCGGACACCGCGAACACAGCGGACACCGCGAACACAGCGGACACCGCGAACACCGCGAGCGGAGGCGGCCATTCCCGCGCGTGCGGGCGATCTTAAGCGTATCGCGAAACCTTTAGACGGGAGAGCGGCCTATCTCGGGACAATGAGTCGCGGCCCCGAACTGATAATCACGGAGAAAGACAACGCGGCGCGTCGCATCGCCGACATCCTGAGCGGCGAGTCCGCAACGGCGGAGCGGGAAAACGACGTGAACGTGTACAAGTGGGGCGGCAAGCGCTGTATCGGCCTCTCGGGTCACGTCGTCGGCGTCGACTTCCCCGCCGAGTACAACGATTGGCGCGACGTGGAACCCGTCGAACTGATCGACGCACCGATCACCAAAGAGCCCACCCAAGAGGGAATCGTCGCGGCCCTCCGGAAACTGGCGCGCAACGCCTCCCGAGTCGTCATCGCGACCGACTACGACCGCGAGGGCGAGCTGATCGGCAAGGAGGCGTACGAGCTGGTGCGCGAGGTGAACGAGGACGCTCCCATCGACCGCGTCCGGTTCTCCTCGATCACCGACAACGAGGTAAACGAGGCGTTCGCGAACCCCGACGAGCTCGACTTCGATCTGGCCGCCGCCGGGGAGGCCCGGCAGGTGATCGACCTGACGTGGGGCGCGGCGCTCACCCGCTTCCTCTCGCTGTCCGCCCGCCAGCTCGGCGAGGACTTCATCTCCGTGGGCCGGGTGCAGGGACCGACGCTCAAGCTGATCGTCGACCGCGAGCGAGAGATCAAAGCGTTCGATCCCGAAGCGTACTGGGAGCTGTACGGGAACCTGACCAAGTCCGGCGGCGACCCCTTCGAGGCGCGCTACTTCTACCTGAACGACGAGGGCAACGAGGCCGAGCGCGTCTGGAACGGCGACGTCGCGGAGGTCCTCACGGAGGCGTTCGACGCGGCCGACGAGGCGGTCGTCGACGACGTGCGCCGGCGGACCCGCACCGACGACCCGCCGACCCCGTTCAACACCACGGCGTTCATCCGCGCCGCAGGCTCGCTCGGACACTCCGCGCAACGCGCGATGTCGCTCGCTGAGGACTTGTACACGGCTGGCTACGTCACCTACCCCCGGACTGATAACACGGTGTACCCAGAGGATCTCGACCCCCGCGAGCTGATCGAGGAGCTGTCGGTCGCCTCGACGTTCGGGAAAGACGCGAAGAGCCTCCTCGAACAGGAGGAGATCGAGCCCACCGAGGGCGACGAGGAGACGACCGATCACCCGCCGATCCACCCGACCGGGGAGCTTCCCTCCGCTTCCGACCTCTCGGAGGACGAGTGGGAGGTGTACGAGCTGATCGTCCGCCGCTTCCTCGCGACCTGCGCCGAGCCCGCGACGTGGGAGCGGCTCCGCGTCGTCGCGCTCGCGAACGACGAGGCGACCGCGATCGCCGAGCGCGCGGACGGGCTCGCCGCTCTCCGCAATCCCGAGGAGGCGAGCGGCCCCGGCGACCTCGTCGCCGACGGCGGGCTCCGGCTGAAGGCGAACGGGAAGCGCCTGTTGGAGGCCGGCTACCACGACGTGTACCCGTACCGCTCCAGCGACGAGCGGATCGTCCCCGACGTCGAGGTCGGCGAGACGCTCGCGCTCACCGACCGGCGGACGGACGCGAAGGAGACTCAGCCGCCCCGTCGATACGGGCAGTCCCGGCTCATCGAGGAGATGGAGAAGCGCGGCGTCGGCACGAAGGCGACCCGACACCGTACCCTCGAAAAGCTGTACGACCGCAACTACATCGAGAGCGACCCGCCGCGGCCGACCCGGCTCGCGGAGGCGGTCGTCGAGGCCGCAGAAGAGTTCGCGGAACACGTCGTGAGCGAGGAGATGACCGCCCAGCTCGAACGCGACATGCAGGCGATCGCGGCCGGCGAGAAGGGGTACGACGAGGTGACCGAGGCATCCCGCGAGCTGCTCAACCGCGTGTTCGACGACCTCACCGAGTCGCGCGAGGCGGTCGGCGACCACCTCCAGAAGTCGCTGAAGGCGGATAAGACGCTCGGCCCCTGCCCGGAATGCGGCTCCGACCTCCTCGTCCGAAAGTCTCGACAGGGGTCGTACTTCGTCGGCTGCGACGGCTACCCGGACTGTGAGTACACCCTTCCGCTCCCCTCCAGCGGGAAGCCGCTGCTCTTAGACGAGACCTGCGAGGAGCACGAACTCCGGCACGTGAAGATGCTCGCAGGCCGGAAGACGTTCGTCCACGGCTGCCCGCAGTGCAAGGCCGACGAGGCCGACGAGCAGGAAGACGAGGTTATCGGGGCGTGTCCGGAGTGTGGCGAGGAGCACGGCGGAGAGTTAGCTATCAAGCGGCTCCGCTCTGGCTCCCGACTCGTCGGCTGCACGCGCTACCCCGACTGCGACTACTCGCTGCCGCTCCCCCGGCGCGGTGAGATCGAGGTCACCGACGAAATCTGCGAGGAGCACGGCCTTCCGCACCTCCGGGTCCACTCCGGCGACGAGCCGTGGGAGCTCGGCTGTCCCATCTGCAACTACCGGGAGTTCACCGCCCGGCAGGAGGGCTCGGAGCTCCAGACCGTCGAAGGGATCGGCGAGAAGACCGCCGAGAAGCTGAAAGACGCCGGCGTCGACGGCGTCGACGACCTCAAGTCGATCGATCCGGACGAGTTGGCGGCCGACGTCGACGGCGTGGGCGCGGACACGGTCCGCGACTGGCAGGCGAAGGCGGACTAAGCTCTCGACCGAGGGGGGAACTCCCCTCGATATTTATAATCCCTGAGCCCATCGGGCGGGGTATGAATGGATCGTGACGGCGAGTCGACACCCCGCGTGGTGCAATCGTTCGTCGAGGCGGTTCCGACGCCGGCGGTAGCCTGCGATCCCGAGACGCACGCGATCCGGGCGGCGAACGCCGCGGCGGCCGCGCTGCTCGGGCAGGACCGCAGGACGTTGACCTTGATGGGACTCACCGACCTCGGCGAGGCCGACGAGACGGTCGACGGCGAGCCGGTAGCCGCGGCAGTTGACGAGGCGATCGACCGAGAGGGAGTTACCGAGCTCGAGTGGGAGACCGGTGGGGAGTGGGAGCGGCGCCGGCTCTCGCTTTCCCTCCACACGACGACGATCGCCGACGAGCGGTGGCTGATCGTCGGGTTGACCGACGTGACCGACCGCGTCACTGCCGAGGAGGAACTCCGGTCGCAGCAGCACGTCGTCGACGCCATCGCTTCGACGATGCCCGCCGCGCTGTTCCAGTGTAGCGCAGACGGGACGCTCGCACGGTGGAACGACCAGCTCGCCGCTGACACCGAACGCGATGGCGAGGAGCTATCCGGGACCGACCTAACAGCGCTGTTCGATGACGAGACTCGCGATACCGTCGCCGAGGCGCTTCGCCGCGTGTACCGCGAGCGCGAACCGGCCGAGTGCGAGGCGACGCTTTTCACCCGGTCGGGCGAGCGCGTCCCGTACCAGCTCGCGCTGGGGCCGGTCGTCGACGGCGACGAGCTCGTCGGCGCGATCGGCGTCGGCGAGGATCGCACGGAAGCGTCGCTCCGCGAGGAGCGGCTTGCCGTTCTGGCGCGGGTGCTGCGGCACAACTTCCGAAACGATCTCAACGTGGTGACCGGGTTCACCGAGCGGGCTATCGACACCGTCGACGACCCGGAGCTGGCGTCGGAGCTCGAACGAGTCGTCGATACCGCCGAGCGCCTGCTCCGCGTGGGCGAGACCTCCCGGCGCGTCGAGCGGCTTCTCGCCGATCGACCCGCACCCAGCCGGATCGACCTCGACAACGCCGTCGATGAGGCGCTCGTCTCGCTCCCGTCGGAACTCCGCGAGGGCGCCGACATCGAGGTCGACGTGCCCGAGGGGATCACGGTGTCGGCGATCGGCTACCTCGCCGAGGCGATCGCGGAGCTCGTCGAGAACGCGATCCGCCACAGCGACACCGAGCGCTCACGTGTCGAGATCACGGCCGCCGAACTTCCGAGCGAGTCGTGGACCTCGCTCGTCGTCGCCGACGACGGGCCGGGGATTCCCCCAACCGAGCGGTCGGTACTCACCGGCGAGGAGACGCCGCTGGAGCACGCGAGCGGGCTCGGTCTCTGGTACGTCAACTGGATCGTCAGCGCCGGCGGTGGATCCTTCGATATCAGCTCCGCATCGGCCGGCGGGACACGGATCGAGATGGAGCTCCGGACGCTGGACGACGGGTGAGTCGGCCCAACGATCGGTGTCACTCGACGAGTCGGACCTCGTCGCCGACGGCGACCCCGTCGGCCGCGCCGGCCGGGAGTTCGACCACTGTATCCGCGCGGCCGCGGCCCAGCCCGACAAATGGGGCGAGTCGCTTCGTCTTCTGTACCTCGCCGTCGACGAGCCACAGCGCGTCGATCGCGAAGGGGACGAACAGCATGTGGAGCCACTGGATATCCGGGGCGTCGAACGGGAACACGAGCGCGTAGTCGTCGGGGATCGACCGCCGGAACATCAGCCCCCGCCCCTGTTCGAGCGTCGAGCGCGCCACGTCGACGTCGCTCGCAAGGAGCTGGCTCTCACGGTCGTCGGACGGGCCTGAGCGGTGGACGAGGCGCACGCTGGGCACGTCGACGCGGTTGGATAAATAGCCTCGCGATCGGGGTCGCAGTCGGGAGCAGCCGTCGAGTTAGCTCGCGTCGCCGTACGTCTCTTCGAGGTACTCAACGATGTCGTCGCTCTCGGGCATCGCGTCGATCCCGTGTTCCTCGTCGACGAGAACCGGCACGCCGGTCTGTCCGGAGATCTCCTCGACTTCGGTGCGCTTGCCGTGCGAGCGTGGGACCATCACCGACTCGTACTCAAGATCGAGGTCGGCAAGCTTGGCCTTCACCTTCGCGCAGTACGGGCACCCCTCCAGTTCGTAGAGCGTCAGATCCGTCATCACCATCGGATACGAGACAGACGTGTAAAGAAGTACGGTGGTCGGTGCGCGGGCCGCGCACGGGCGGCATCCGTATTTAAAGAGAAACCGCGTCGTCGACGCCGCTCAGAGGATAACGCCGCGCGTCTGTAACACGTAGTAGACCACAAGCAGCGCCGCGATGACGTACTGGCCGGGCGCGACGTCATCGTACTCGCCGACCGCGACCTTGATCAGCGGGTACGCGATAATGCCGGCGGCCAGTCCGTCGGCGATCGAGTAGGCGAACGGCATCACGGTGACGGTGAGTCCCGCGGAGACGGCCCACGCGGGGTCGTCCCAATCGACCTCGACGAGTCCCTGCAGCATCATTACGCCGACGACGATCAGCGCGATAAAGGAGGCGTACGACGGGATGGCGGCGACGATCGGGATCACGGCGAGTGACGCGACGAAGAGGCCAGCGACGGCCAGCGCAGTGAGCCCGGTTCGGCCGCCCTCCTCGACGCCCGTCGACGACTCGATGAATGTCGTCACCGTAGAGGTGCCGAGCATCGCGCCGGCGGTCGTCCCCACCGCGTCGGCCATCAGCGGCTTGTCCATGTCGGGGAGGTCACCGTCCTCGTCGAGGAAGTCACCGAACTGCGAGACCCCGATGAGCGTCCCGGCGGTGTCGAAGAAGTCGACGAAGAAGAACGTGAACACGACCAAGACGAACGTGAGCGGCTCGATCTGTCCCAGCCCGTCGACGAACGCGCCCGCCAGCGGCGTGATGTCGTACTGTGCGCTCGGGAGCGTCTCCGGGGTGATTACGCCGCGCTCGAAAACGCCGGCGAGGGTGAGCCCCCAGCCGACGGCGGCGGTCGTCAGGATGCCGATCACGATCGATCCCGTGATCCCGCGGGCCCAGAGGCCGAAGGTGAACGCGAGCCCGAGCAGTCCTAAGATTGCCCACGGGTTCCCGAAGATCCCGCCGAGCGTGACTAGCGTTGCGTCGTCGGGGACGACGATCTGGAGCTCCTGGAAGCCGATAAACAGCAGGAACAGGCCGATACCCGCGCCGACCGAGCGCTTCACCGGCTCGGGGAACAGTTGGATGACGTACTTGCGCGCGCCGACTAGGGTGAGCAGCATGAACGCGACGCCCTCGACGAACACCGCCGCGAGCGCCGTCTGCCACGGGATCCCGAGCCCCAACACGACCGTGTACGCGAAGAAGGCGTTGAGCCCGAGACCGGGCGCAAGCCCGAACGGCCGGTTCGCGTACAGCGCCATCACGACCGTCCCGATCGCCGCCGAGAGGATCGTCGCGATGGCGATCATCTGGAACACCTCGCCCTGTCCGTACCCCTCGATCTGGATCGCGTCCGAGAGGATCGCGGGGTTCACGACGATGATGTACGACATCGCAAGGAACGTCGTGAGCCCGGCAACCAGTTCGGTGCGGACGTCCGATCCGTGCGACTCTACGTCGAACCGCGCGGCCAGCGTGTCTGAAAGCCCCATTGAACGGGTGAGTGTACCCCGGGATCGAGTGATAAGCTTTGCTGAACGCTAGCGAAACGTATGCACGCATATGCGTATGAATTCGGTTTAAAACGTTAGAGAGCCAAGAGAAATGCGCGAACGTGCTTACTCAGGGCGGTGATGCCCCCCACTCGAAACGCGAACGCACTACTCGAAGGTCGTCAGCGCGCCAACCGGGGCGTCGGTGATCTCCCGCGCGCGCTTCATCCCCTTGTCGCCGACGGCGATCAGCGTGAACACGCCGGTGACGTCGGCGTCGGCCTGCAACGCGATGTCCAAGAGCAGTTCCTGCGTCTCGCCCGACCGGATCAGGTCGTCGACGACGAGAACCGTGTCGCCGGCGTTGATCGCGCTCGCGGGGAGGTAGTAGGTGAGTTCGATGCCGGAGGCGAGCCGCTGGCGGGACTCGATGAACTCCTCGACGGCTGTCTCCTTCGACTTCTTCGCGTACGCGAGCCGCGCGTCGAAGAAGGAGGCCATCGCCGCGCCGAGGGTGATCCCGTCCGTGGCCGCGGTGAGCACCACGTCCGGCGACTCGAACTCGAACGTCTCCGCGGCGACGGGTGCGACCAGGTCGAGGAACGACTGGTCGAAGACGACTCCCGAGTTGTCGACGTACCCCTCGTCGTCGAACTCGACGCGAGCGAGCAGCTCGTCGGCGAGCGCGTCGCGACCGACCGCCTCGACGACTTCGCTCGCGCGGTCGGTACCAGGAAGCACGTGACCGTTGACGTACCGATTCAGGTCGCCCGCGGGCAACCCCGTCACCTCGGACAGCTCCTCGTAGGTTCGAGTCTCCTTCAACATCCGCAACACGGCGACCGCCTGGAGCTGGAGGGCCGCCTTCTCTGCTCGGTTCATGTAGATGATCGTGATCGCACAAGTATGAATACGTCGAAGTCGTCGGATGGGCCGATCGCCACGAACGTGATTATTAACTGACTACGCGGCGCAACTCGCGCTATTCTGCCGGATCTTGGAAGAAGAGGCTCGGGTCGTCGACGGCGAACTCGACGTGATCACGGTCATCGAGCGGTCGGAGTCGAATTACCAGTTCGCCGGCGTCGGTCGCGGCCGCTTCGAGTGCTTCGTTGTCCGAGTCGAGGACAAACGTCGGGACGCAGACGGCGACCTCCGCCGTGGCGTTCTCCGCGACCACCAGCCGATAGCTGGCCGTCTCACTCCCCGCCGCATACACCCGAATCGACTCGATCGGCACCCCAGAGAGCAGTTCGTTGACCGCGTCGAACTCCGAGCCGGGGAGCAGGACGTGGAGCTGCGCTTCGTCCGCGATCGGATTCACGTCGCCGGGGTGAAGCGCGAGCGCCTCCCACCCGCGGTCGCGGTACTCAGCCGCGGTCGCCTCGGTGTCGTCGAACACGCGCTGCCACCGCTCGCCGAGATCGGCTCTGCTCATAGGGTGGTGGCGTCGCCGCGGGGAATTAAACCTTCCTCGGTACTCTCGCTTCGCCACTCTCGCTTCGCCACTCTCGCGTCGAGTGCGAGACATGGAAATCGGCGGAGTTACCGGCGTTAGTCGCTATTAAACGTCATTTTACGTGACCACAGGTCTTATATCCCCCAATAGTATTGAACTCCCTATGTCACGCGATCACTCGAACGTGAACCGCCGGACGTACCTCACGTACGTCGGAGGAACTGCGGCCACCGTCGGGTTGGCCGGCTGTTCGGACAACGGCGGCTCGGGCGAGGACAACGAAAACGGCAGTGACGGCAGCGACGGCAGCGACGGCAGCGATGGCGGGGACGAAGAGCAGCTTCCGGAGCCGGAGACCCGCGAAGAGCACCTCCAGCGCGCGAACCTCCGGCTCAACCAGCGCGCCCCGTGGATCTTCCTCAACCGCCAGTACAGCGTGTACGGCATCGCGAGCCGACTCGGCTGGGACGCTCGCCGCGACGAGCGGATCGAAGCGCAAGCCATCTCGGTGACGGAGGGCGAGCCGTCGGTCGCGATCACCCAGTCGTCGATGGATTCGGGGCTCGACCCCCACGACCACCGTGAGACGCCGACCGACAACATCGTCGTGCAGGCCTACGACGGCGTGCTCGGTCGCAACGCCGACGGCGACATCATCGACGCGCTCGCGACGGACTACGAGCGGCTCGAAGACGGTCGCGTCCGATTCGAGATCCGCGACGGCGTCACCTTCCACAACGGCGACGAGCTCCAGCCGTCGGACATCGCCTACAGCGTCAACCGGGTCGTCGACCCCGAGGTCGGAATCTCGAGCCCGCAAAACGACCAGCTCGCCGGCGTCACGGGCGCCGAGGTCGTCGACGGCGGGGTCGAGGTGACCTCCGACGGGATCAACCCGATCGTGTTCTCGCTTTTCGCCTCGTACTGTAAGGTCGTTCAGCAGGACTGGATCGAGTCGCGCGACACCTCGGCGATAAACTCCGACATGAACGGGACCGGCCCGTTCCAAGTCGTCGAGTACGAGCAGGACGTCGAGATCGTCTACGAGCCCTACGAGGGGTACTGGGGCGACGCGCCGGAGATCGAAGAGCTGACGATCCGGTCGGCCAGCGAGGCGAGCACGCGCGTCTCGCAGCTGCTGGCCGGCGAGACGGACCTCATCGTCAACGTGCCGCCGCAGGAAGTGAGCCGCGTCCGCGACGAGGACACCACGGAAGTCACAGCGGTGCCGAGCACTCGTGTCGTGTTCAACGCCATGCGGTACGACGTAGAGCCGTTCTCCAGCGTGGAGTTCCGGCAGGCGATGAACTACGCCATCGACTTAGACAGCATCATCGAGAACATCCTGCAAGGGTTCGCCGACGCGACCGGCCAGCCGACCCTCGAAGGGTTCGTCGGCTACAACGAGGAGATCGATCCGTACCCGCAAGACATCGAGCAAGCCGAACAGCTCGTCGAGGACTCCGGTCACGCCGGCGCCGAGATCACCCTCGAAACGCCCGTGGGACGGTACCTCCGCGACGTGGAGATCGCACAGGCGGTCGCTAGCCAGATCGACGAGCTCTCGAACGTCTCCTGTGAGGTCGAGCAGCGCGACTTCGCCTCGCTCGCGGGCGAGGTGACGAGTGGTGATATCGAAAACATGCCCCACTTCTACCTGCTCGGCTGGGGGAACACGACGTTCGACGCCAGTCAGACGATCATCCCGCTCCTCACGTCCGACGGGGCGCTCTCCAGCTATCAGGGCGACGACGAGGTCGACGAGCTCATGTCCGAGTCCCAGAACCTGCCGGGCGGAAACTAAGGTTCGATGGCGCTAGGACGGTTCCTCCTGAAACGCGGGATCCAAGGCGTGCTGGTCGTGTGGGGGGTCGTGACCGCGGTGTTCCTGCTGCGGTTCATCACCCCCGGCAACCCAGTGACGTTCGTCGCACCGCTGGACGCGAGCGCGGAGCTTCGCGCGCAGATAGCCGCAGATCTGGGGCTCGATCAGCCGCTGTACATCCAGTACGTCGACTATATCGGCGGGCTCCTACAGGGAGACATGGGGTACTCGTACCTCCGCGGGACTGAGGCGAGCACCATCGTGTTCGCCCGCGTGCCGGCCACCGTCGAGCTGGCGGTCGCGGCGACCATCGTTGCGATCGTCATCGCGATCCCGCTCGGCGTCATCAGCGCGACGCGCCGGCGCGAGCCCGCCGACTACGGGGCGACCCTGTTCTCGCTCGTGGGCATCTCGACACCGAACTTCTGGCTCGGGATCATGCTCATCCTGGTGTTGTCGGTGCAGTTCGATCTGTTCCCGACGAGCCGGCGGCCGATCGGTTTCTTCGAGACGTTCACGTTCCTCGTCACGGTCGAGAACGGACTCTCCGTCCCGATGAACGTCGGCGCGTTCCTCGACGGACTGCGGACGTGGCTGTGGCACATCACACTGCCGGCGGTGACGCTCGGCACGTACTTCACCGCGCTCGTCACCCGGCTCACCCGGAGCGGGATGATCGAGGAGCTCGGACAGCCGTACGTCCGCGCGGCGCGTGCGAAGGGGCTCCCGGAGTCGCTGATACAGTACAAACACGCGCTCCAGAACACCCTCATCCCGATTGTCACCGTGTTGGGACTCCAGCTCGGGACCCTGATCGGCGGCGCAGTGATCACCGAGGCCGTGTTCTCGTGGCCCGGGCTCGGCACGCTCGTCATCGATGCGATCAACGTCCGCGACTGGCCGCTGATCCAGGGGTCGCTGATCGTGATCGGGACCGGGTTCGTGCTGATCAACATCTTCGTCGACTCGCTGTACGCGTACCTCAATCCGCGGGTGGTCCACTGATGACGAACCGATATTGCTCCGCTCTCTCAGGCAGTGTTGAGTGCCGTACGATCAAGGCGGCGGACGCGATGTCCCCGGAGGTGAGCGCCCGGTGATCTCTCCCCGGACGCTCCGGAACCTCCGGAGCGAACTCTCACGAAGCCTCCTCGCGAAGCTCGGGATCGCGATCATCGCGGTCATTCTCTTCACGGCGATGTTTGCCCCGCTCTTGGCACCCCACGATCCGACTGACCAGAATCTTGACAACACGAACATTCCGCCGCTCGGGTTCATGGCGACGGAGAACCAGACGAGCACGCAGATGGTCGACGGCGAGGTACAGATCGTCGAAGAGGAGGTCGTCGTCAACACCACGGCCGCGCATCCGCTCGGTACCGACTCGCTGGGCCGCGACGTGCTCTCCCGGACGATGTTCGGCGCCCGCACGTCGCTTCTGGTCGGCCTGTTCGGGACCTCCATCGCCGTCGTGCTCGGCGTCACCGTCGGGATCACGGCTGGCTACTACGGCGGTCGGATCGACGACGCGCTGATGCGTTTTGCCGACGTCATGTTGGCGTTCCCGTCGCTCGTGCTCGCGATCGCGCTCATCGGGCTGTGGGGGCAGGCCTCGCTGCGCATCCCCGACCCGCTGGTCGAACTCGGGATCGCGTCCGCAGAGATGCCGGAGAATATCGTGTTGCCGGGGACCGTTATCGTCGTCGTCGCGCTCGTGAACTGGGTGTGGTTCGCCCGCGTCGCGCGCGGAGAGGCGCTCTCCGTCCGCGATCAGGAGTACGTGAAGGCGGCGCGATCGATGGGCGGAAGCGACCTGCATCTGATACTCAGACACGTGCTCCCGAACAGCCTGACGCCGATCTTAGTGCTCGCGACGATCCAGATCGCCGCGATCATCCTGCTTGAGTCCTCGCTGTCGTTCCTCGGCTTCTCGGGGGCGCAGCTCTCGTGGGGCTTCGACATCGCGCAGGGGCGACAGTACCTCTCGTCGTCGTGGTGGATCGCGACCATGCCCGGGCTCGCCATCGTTGCTGCCGTCGTCGGCATTAACCTGATCGGCGACTGGCTTCGCGACGCGCTCGATCCGGGCATCGAGGGACAGGGAGGTGCGCCGTGACCGACCTGTTGCGCGTCCGGGACCTCTCGACGCGCTTCTTCACCGAGGAGGGCCAGATTAACGCGGTCGAGAACGTCTCGTTCACCGTCGAGGCGGGATCCGTCCTCGGCGTCGTCGGCGAGTCCGGCAGCGGGAAGTCCGTCACCGGGCTCTCGCTCATCGACTTGGTCGAGTCGCCGGGGCAGATTACGAGCGGAGAGATCTGGTACAACAACGCCGACCTCGCAGACCGGATCGGCGAGGAGGATCCCGAGGCGGTCGACGGCGACTTCGTCGACCTCCGCCGACTCTCCGAGGCGGAGCGCCGGTCGCTCCGCGGGTCTGCGTTCAGTATGATCTTCCAAGATCCGATGAGCAGCTTCAACCCCTCTATCACCGTCGGTGAGCAGATCGCCGAGGCGGCCGAGGTGCAGCGCCGGGCGAGCGCGAACCCGCGCTCGACCCGGTCGCGGACGCAGGGGTACGGGCTGGGCCAGATGTTCCTCGACGGCGTCCTCCCCAACCGCTCGTACACCTCCGAGGAGAGCTGGGACCGCGCGATCGAGCTGCTCGAACGCGTCGGCATTCCCGACCCGGCCGAGCGCGCCGAAGAATACCCGCACCAGTTCTCCGGTGGGATGCTCCAGCGCGCGATGATCGCACAGGCGCTCGCCGGCGACCCGGATCTGCTCGTGGCCGACGAGCCGACGACCGCGCTGGACGTGACCATCCAGGCGCAGATCCTCGATCTGCTCGCCGATCTTCAGGAAACGATGGAGATGAGCGTCGTGCTCATCACCCACAACTTAGGCGTCATCGCCCGGATCGCCGACCGAGTAAGCGTCATGTACGCCGGCGAGGTGGTCGAACGCGGGACCCTGCAAGACGTGTTCGACGATCCGGTCCACCCGTATACGAAGGGGCTGTTGGGCTCGGTACCAGACATCGATCGCCCAGACGATCGGCTCGAACCCATCGCGGGCAACGTGCCGGACCTCGTCGACGCGAACATGCCCGACCGGTGCTATTTCGCCGATCGCTGTCCGAAAGCCATGACAGACTGTCTCACGCGACTGCCGGAGTACGAAGTAACTGATAGCCACCGCGCCCGCTGCGTCCTCGCCGAGCGCGAGTACAGCGAGGCCGACGCGGTCTCCGCCGAGCGGCTCGCGGGGCCGACGGACGACAGGGCGGCCACGGATGACGACTCGGCCGCACACGACGCCCAGGTGAGCAATGACTGACCCGCTCGTGACCGTCGACGGCCTCGAGAAGTACTACTACGAGAACGATACGCTGCTGGATCGGCTGACCGGAGCGGAGCCGGAGGCGGTGCAGGCGGTCGACGGCGTCTCCTTCGAGGTCCGCGAGGGCGAGACGCTCGGCGTCGTCGGCGAGTCCGGCTGCGGAAAGTCGACGCTCGCGGAGACGCTGATGCGGCTCCGCGACCCCACCGGCGGGTCCGTGACGTTCGACGGCGAGCCGGTCTTCGAGTTGTCCGGCGGCGATCTGGATGCGTTCAGGCGGCGGGCACAGGTGATGTTTCAGGACCCGTTCTCCAGTCTGGACCCGCGGATGACTGCCGGCGAGATCATCACGGAGCCGCTTGCGATCCACGACGTGGGAACCAGTGCCGAGCGGCGCGAGCGCGCCGAGAGTCTACTTGAGGAGGTCGGTCTCTCCGCCGACCAGATCGACCGGTATCCCCACGAGTTCTCCGGCGGGCAGCGCCAGCGCATCGGATTCGCCCGCGCACTCGCCATCGATCCGGAGTTCATCGTCCTCGACGAGCCGGTGTCGGCGCTCGACGTGAGCGTGCAGGCGCAGGTGTTGAACCTGCTCGCCGACATGCAGGCGGAGCGCGACCTGACGTACCTGTTCATCGCGCACGATCTCTCGGTGGTTCGCCACATTAGCGACCGCGTCGCCGTGATGTACCTCGGGAAGGTCGTCGAGATCGGTCCCACCGAAGAGATCTTCGAGGATCCGCAACACCCGTACACGAAGGCGCTGTTGGAATCCGTCCCACGGGCGGACACCGAGGAACGGAGCCGCACCGTCGAGACGATCCGCGGCGACGTACCCTCGCCACGAAACCCGCCCTCGGGGTGTTCGTTCCGGACGCGGTGTCCGGAGCTGATTCAGCCGCCGGGGTTGGACGTGCCGCAGGCGGCGTTTCGCGAGATAAGCGAGTTTAGGACGCGGATCGAGAACGGCAACATCGATGTGGACTTGCGGTGGGAACAGGTCGACGATCCGGATAGAGAGGACCGGACGGCGTTCGTCGACTCGCTCCGCTCGGAGGCGTTCGACGAGGAGCTGCCCGCCGCCGACGAGGACGTAATTCTCGAAGCGATCCGCGCGCTCGCCGACGGGGACCGCGAGGCCGCCGCGGCGACGCTGCGGGAGCGGTACCGGTCGCCCTGCGAGGCGATCGAACCCGCGTTGCCAGCGGGAGACCACCCCTCCGCGTGTCTGCTGAACGAGCAACCTGATGAGGTGGAGACGGCTCACGAAGAGTGGGAGGCGAGCCACGACGCTCCGGGCGTCGGCGCGTCTTCGGAGTAACGGATACTCCGTATCCCTGAGCCGTCAGAACGCCGAATCGTCAGAATATCCAGCCTCCTCAATCGTCAATTCACTCACGAGCGGTGCCGCCAGATCGGCTGTTTGGGTCAGCCGACCACGGTTCCGATAACCGGTGCAACGAGCATCATGCCGGCGCCGAATCCGACGATCCGCGCCATCGCGCGGCGCGACCGGCGCTCGGTCCAGTCGGTGTCCGCGCCGAGGCGCTCCTGTGCGGCCTCGATCGCTCGACCGGAGGCGACGGAGCCGGCCCACCCGAGGAGGGCGAGACCGAACCAGAGCCCGCCGAACGCGAACGCCGTCTCCGCCGCGGCTAGCGGAGCGAACCCGCCGACGACGACCAGTCCGATTACGAGGATAGGCGTCGCGACAGAGCCGACGGCGACACCGCCGGCGACGAGCCGCCCGCGTTCCCGGACGACCGGCGACAGCGGCATCGATCAGTCGACCGCTTCCCGCATCCGGGGGTCGAGCGCGTCCCGCATCCCGTCGCCAAGCAGGTTGAACCCGAGAACGGTCAACGCGAGGAACAGGCCGGGGAAGAACGACCACCACCAGACGCCGGTGAGCAGCCCCTGACTCACGCCGTTCGAGAGCATGAGCCCCCACGAGGGCGTGCCGGCCGAGGCGCCGAACCCGAGGAACGACAGCGCGGCCAAGTCGATGATCGCCAGCCCGAAGTTCAGCGTCGACTGGACGGTGATCGGCGCGAGACAGTTCGGCAGCACGTGTCTGACGAGCACCCGCGGGTCCGTGGCGCCGAGCGCGACGGTGGCGTCGATGTACTCGTTCTCCAACACGGTGAGTGCGGCTCCGCGGACGACGCGGGCGAACCGGGGCGTGTACACGAGCGTGAGGGCCGCGACCGCCCGCCAGAGACCCAGTTCGTCCGGGAAGATGGAGACCAGCGCGAGCGCTAAGAGTAGCGAGGGAAACGCCAACAGCACGTCCATCGTCCGCATGATCACGTTGTCGGTGATGTCGCCGTAGTAGGCGGCGATGATGCCCAGACCGACGCCGAGCACCGTCGACGCGCCGACGGTCACCGTGCCAAACAGCATCGCGTACCACGCGCCGTACCCGACCCGCGGAAGCAGGTCTCGCGCCTGCCCGTCGGTCCCGAACGGGTACTCCAAGCTCGGCGCGGCACGGTTCGGGTTCGTACCGAGCTGCGACCGGGAGATGATCTCGAGATCGAGCGTCAGCCGGGCGTACACGGCGATCACGAGCATCGCGACGATGATCGCGATCCCGGCCAGCGCGAGCCGATTCGACAGCAGCTGTGAGAGGAACGGCGAGGCACGGACGCGGTCGACGAGCCCGCGACTCGTCGTCTCCGTCTCCCCGTCTCTGAGTGTTTCGGTGCTCATTGTTGGATCCTCGGATCGAGGTACGAGTAGGTCACGTCGACGACGAGGTTCACCAAGGTGAACAGGAACGCGAAGGTCAGGACGGTCCCTTGAACGATCGGGTAATCGCCGACCTCGATCGCCTCGACGAGGAGGGTTCCGATCCCACCGATCGCGAACACGGTCTCGGTCAGCACCGCGCCGCCGAGGAGCCCGCCGAACTGGATCCCGATAATCGTGACAACAGGGATCAACGCGTTACGGAAGCCGTGTTTCAGTACGGTGATCTTCGCACCCTGGCCCTTCGCGCGGGCGGTGCGCATGTAGTCTTGCCTAACGACCTCCAGCATCGACGAGCGCATCATCCGCGAGATGAGCGCCATCGAGTAGACGCCGATCACGAGCGACGGCAGGAGCATGTGTCTGACCGCCGACCAGAACATGTCCCAGTCGCCAGCAAGCAGCGTGTCGATCGTTACCATCCCGGTGACGCGGATTGCGCCGACGTTGTACACCGACGAGATCCGCCCGCTAGTCGGGAGTACCCCGAGCACCTGCGCGAACAGCAAGATCAGCAGCGGACCGCTCCAGAAGATCGGCACGCTGATTCCGGCCAGCGCGCCGACGCGAGTGGTGTGGTCGGTGAGCGTGTCCTGTTTCACCGCGCTCAGTACGCCGAGCGGGATACCGAACAGGATGCCGAATAACTGGCCGTACAGCGCCAGTTCGAGCGTGACGGGGAGGGTGTCGGAGAGTACCTCCCGGACGGACGTGTTCCGGTTGATGACGTACGACTCCCCGAAGTCGAACCGCGCGACGTTACCGAGGAAGTCGAGATATTGGACCCAGATCGGGTCGTTGAGCCCGAGATCGGCGCGGATGCGCTCAACGAACTCCTGACTTGCCCGCTCCCCGGCGATCGTAAGCGCCGGATCGCCCGGCGAGAGGTGGAGGATGGAGAAGACCAGCGTCGCCACTCCAATCAGTACCGGAACAAGCAACAGCAGCCGCTTGAGTACGAATCGTTTTGGAAACATCGAAGGTGAGACTGAAGCGGCCGACTACTCCAGCGAGACCAGGTTCAGGTACGGGCCGCTGATCGCGGCGATCTGGAACCCGTTGACCCGGTTGGCGACGCCCCGCAGCTCCTCGGCGTAGTCCAGGTACACCCACGGCGCCTCGTCGTGGGCGATCTGCATCGCCTCGTTGTAGAGCTCCGCGCGGTCGCTCTCTGTGGTCGTCTGCTGACCTTCCTCGACGAGGTCCATGTATTCCTGGTTCGCCCACGCCGAGCGGTTACTCGTGTTGTACCCCTCGGTATCGAAGCTCACCCAGTCCTGGCCCTCGGTGAGTTCGCTCTCCTCAACCTGCGGGTGTAAGAGTACGTACGCGAAGTTGTCCGGGTCCGCGTTGTCGGTGTACCAGCCGAGGAAGCAGGCGTCGTGGCGGCCCTGAGCCGTGTACTCAAGGAACGGCGCGAACGACTGCTGGTTGATCTCGACCTCGATGCCGACCTCGCCGAGGTTGGAGGCGACCGTCTCGGCCGTCTGGAGCGGCGAGGGGTTGTATCCGCGGGGGTTCTGGAACGTCGCCAGTTCGAAGGAGAACCCGTCGCCGTAGCCGGCTTCCTCCAGCAGGCTCTGTGCCTGCTCGGGGTCGTACGGGTACGGCTCGATGTCGTCGTTGTGGCCCAGCACGTTCGGCGGCAGCGGCTGGCTGGCCTCCGTCGCGAAGCCGGCGTAGATCTGGTTGACGATCGCCTCGGTGTTGATCGCGTGGCTGACGGCCTGACGGACGCGGCGGTCCTGGAACTCCTCGACCGCCGCGATGTTGAACGCCATGTAGCCGATGTTGATCCCCTCGGTGCGGACCAGTTCGGCGCTGTCGGCGCTTTCGACCTGCTGGGAGGACTGCGCGCCGAGCCCGTCGATAATGTCGAGTTCTCCGCTCGCGAGCGACTGCGCTCGGGTGGAGTTCTCGCCGACCGTGACGAAAACGGCTTCGTCGACCTGCGGGCCGTCGCCCCAGTAGTCGTCGTACGCGTCGAGTCGGATCTGCTCGTTGGAGTCGTCGAGGGTGTTGAGCTCGAACGGCCCCGTTCCGACCGCGTTTTCGGACAGGTCGGTGCCGTACTCCTCGATGGCGGCCTCGGAGTGGACAGCGGCCGCGAACATCGCCAGGTTACGCAGGAACGGCGCGTACGTCTGCGTGAGCTGGATCGTCATCTCGTAGTCGCCGTCGACCTGAATCTCGTCGATCCAGTTGCCGAGCGTGAAGGGACCGTACGCGGAGACGTAGTCGTCGCCAGCGTAGTACTCGTACTCCGAGTCGACGAAGCGGCGGTACGTCGCCTCGAAGTCCTGTGCGGTGAACTCCTCGCCGTTGTGGAAGGTGACCCCCTCCTTCAGCGTGAGCGATGCCGTCTCGCCGTCGAGCGAGTAGTCCGAGGCGAGCCCGTCGGTGAGCGTCGACTCGCCCGGCTCGAAGTTGATGAGCGTGTCGTAGATCTGCTCGGTCACCTTCGCAACCTCGCCGCTCGTGCTGTTCTGGAAGTCCAGCGTCGCCGAGTGACTCCCCCGGCCGTACCGGAGGAGGCTGGTGTCGTCGCCGCCGTCCGAACCGTCGGAGCCGTCCGAACCGTTCGAACCATCGGAGCCGTCCGAGCCGTCGGAACCGTCGGAATCCTCGCCGTCGTTGTCGGAACAGCCGGCGAGACCGACCGTTACTGCAGCGCCACCGGCGGCACCGAGGAACTTTCTCCGTGAAACGCTCTCGTCGCGGGATGACATGGATCGAATCTGAACACTTGCCGGTATAAACCTACCGAACGAACCGGTGGAAATGTTCCGATCCAAATCATTTCGGACGGCACGGTTCCGATCCGTCTCAGCCGCGCGTCGTCCAAGTCGTGGGGGCGGTGCCGTCTCAGTCAGTCGATCAGGTGGCACGCAGCCGGATGGTCGCCGTCGGGGAGCGTGGGCTCCTCGCGCTCGCAGACGCTGGCGAACGTCTCCTCGAGGATATCGGCCGCCTCCTCCCACTCGCCGGCAATCACCAGTCTGAGGGAGCGATCGACGACCTCGCCGGCGCGTCCGTCCGGGTACTGATCGAACTGGACGTCGCGGACCGCCTCGACCGCACCGGGCGGAATCGCGTCACCCCCGGACGGGGCAGCGGACGCGGTGCCGCCGTCGGCCGCTACCTGTCCGGGCGATTCGTCGGCCGCCTCGAGGATCGTCTCGACGTCGATCGCCTGTCGATCGACCCGCTGTCGGTAGTTCATCACCTCACGGTACGTCTCCTGTTTGATGTCGAGATCGGCGGGGGGGATCACCGACGGACACCGGGTCCGGAAGTGACACCCCGATGGCGGGTCGATCGGCGACGGCACGTCGCCTTCGAGGATGACGCGATCGTCGGTGTCCACCGTCGGGTCCGGCGCGGGGATCGCGGAGAGCAACGCCTTCGTGTACGGGTGTTGCGGGTCCGCGAACAGCTCGTCGGTCGCCGCCACCTCGACGATCTCGCCGAGGTACATCACGGCGACGCGGTCGCTGATGTGGCGCACCACCGAGAGATCGTGCGCGATGAACAGGTACGTCAGGTCGAACCGGTCCTGAAGATCCTCCATCAGGTTGAGGATCTGCGCCTGCACGCTCACGTCGAGCGCCGACACCGGCTCGTCGGCGACGATGAACTCCGGATCGACCGCGAGTGCCCGAGCGATGCCGACGCGCTGGCGCTGGCCGCCGGACAGCTCGTGGGGGTACCGGTCGTACTGGCCCACCTCGAGACCGACTGCCTCCAGCAGTTGTCGGACGCGACGCCGCCGCCTGAGCCGGTCGGTGTCGCCGGCAGAGACCGTCACCGAGACGCGTTCCACGTCGCCGGCGTCAGTGCGCTCGACCGTCCCCTCGACCCCGAGGTGTTCGCGCACGTCGACGTCAACCTCGCCGTCCGCGACCGTTACGTCGACGTGGGCCGTCGCCACGCCGCTCCCGGAGCCGACGACGGCGTCGATCTCGTCGTCGACCGTCACGCCGACCCTGTCGCGGGCGATCCCGGAGACGGTCACCTCGGCCTCGGTCGCCACGCTCGGGTCGCTCTCGGGCAAGTCGTGGATCGACAGCGGCTCGCGGATCGTCTGGCCGACCGTCTGTCGCGGATCGAGCGAGGAGAGCGGGTCTTGGAAGATCATCTGGAGGTTCTTCCGCTGCTCTCGCAGCGCCGATCCGTCGAGTTCCGTGAGGTCGGTCCCGGCGAACACCACCCGGCCGTCGGTCGGTTTGGTGAGGTGTAACAGCGCTCGCCCGGCCGTCGACTTCCCGCAACCGGATTCGCCGACGAGTCCCAGCGTTTCGCCGCGGTTGATCGTGAAGTCGATCCCGTCGACCGCCTTCACGCTGCGGTCGTCGGCACCGAGAACCCGGTCGAGCACGCTGTCCGTCTGTTCGTAGTACTTCCGGAGTCCGTCGATCTCGACGAGGGGCTCGCCGATCGACCGGTCGCGCCCGGGGCCGACAGCGTCGTCGCCGTACTCGTTCTTGTCGAACGACTCCATGATGCACTTCGACCGATGGTCGACATCCTCGGCGCCGTGCTGGAGGTACGGGATCTCGCCGCTCGTACACTCCTCGGTCGCCCACGGGCACCGCGGCGCGAAGTGACACCCCGACGGCATATCGATGAGGTCGGGGACGTTCCCCTCGATCGGCGTGAGGCGCTCTTTCTCCTCGCTCGGGAGGGACTCGAGGAGCGTGTACGTGTACGGGTGCGACGGGTTCCCGAAGATTTCCTCGACGGGGCCCTCTTCGACGATCTCGCCGGCGTACATCACCGCGACGCGGTCGCACGTCTCGGCCACGACGCCGAGGTCGTGAGTGATCATCAGCACCGACATCCCCAGGTCGGCCTGCAGGTCGTCTATCAGGTCGAGGATCTGCGCCTGAATGGTCACGTCCAGCGCGGTCGTCGGCTCGTCGGCCACGAGCAGCCCCGGCTGACAGGCTAACGCGATCGCGATGAGCACCCGCTGGCGCATCCCGCCGGAGAACTCGTGCGGGTACTCGTCGATCCGCGCGCCCGGTTCCGGGATGCCGACCTCTTCAAGCACCTCAATGGTCTCTTCGCGGACTTCGTCGTCCACGTCGCGGCTGATCTTCGGGAGGATCTCGCGCACCGCGTTGAACCACGAGTCCTTGCGACGCCCGCCGTACTGATGGAGTTTGAGACTCTCTGCGACCTGCTCGCCGACCGTCACTGAAGGGTTCAGCGACGTCATCGGGTCTTGGAAGATCATGCTTATCTCCCGGCCGCGGACGAACCGAAGCGCCTCCTCGGGGGCGGCCGTGAGATCGATCGTGTCGCCGTCGACGAATTCAGCGGCGTCGTACCGGTCGCGGAGCTCGTCCGCAACTCGGGCGTCCGTCAGCTCGACGGTTCCGCCGACGATCTCGCCGGGGTCGTCGACGAGCCCCATCGTCGACAGCGCCGTGACGCTTTTCCCGGAGCCCGATTCGCCGACGAGTCCAACGGTCTCGCCTTCGCGGATCTCCAGATCGATTCCGTCAACCGCCTTCACCTGTCCCCGTTCCGTCGAGAACTGGGTACGGACGTCAGAGAGCGAAAGTAGAGGAGGCATGTGGCGAGTTTCCGACCGTCTATGGATATACTTTTGCCTTCAGTCGTCCGCCGGATGACAGCAGACAGGAGGGAACCTTTACCCGCCGCCGACCGCCTACGCCGTGCATGGACGTGGAAGATCACCCGCTCGCGGACGACGACGACACGTGGACCACGGTCATCGAGGAGTGCCGTGCGACCGCCGAGGAGTACCGGGATCGCGGATGGACGGCGTTCGCAGCCGTCCCCGGTGACGTGGTGCCGGTCCCCGCACCCGGCGACTCAGCCGACGAAAAGGTCGGACTCGACGTGCTGCTGTCGAGCGAGGAGTTCGATCGGCTCACAGAACTGGTCGAGGCGGACGGGTTCGACGAGTTCGAGGCGTTCCGGGCCCACGAGAACGGTATCGTCTACCTGACGCTGGTGTTTCGGGCGACGGCGACCGAGACGGCACTCTGTCTCCCGCTGTACTATCGGGTCGCCGAGGCGGACCGCATGCTGGGTCGCGTGCGCGCCGGCGACGCGATGACGACCTATGTCCACGCACTCTCCGGGGACGAGCGCATCGAGTTCGACCACGAGGACCCGACCCCGTTGTTCCCGCCGCAGGACACCGGAGGCGCCTAGGCGGGTCGTCCTCTCTCCCTCCCTACCGCTCGCGGACGACGACGAACTCCGCGAGATCCCGAAGGTACTCGATCGCCTCCGTCTCCGGCGGGTCGGCGTCGTCGAGTGCAGCTAAGGCGAGTTCGGACTGCTCGCGGGCCCGCTCGTCGATTTCTTCCGGCGACAGCGATGTGACCTGCAGGACCGAGGGGCGGTCCATCTCTGCGTCCTGCCCTGTCGGTTTGCCGAGATCGTCGGCGTCCGCGGTCGCGTCGAGCACGTCGTCGCGCATCTGGAAGGCGACGCCGACGCGCTCGGCGTACTCGCCGAACGAGTCGACCGCGTGGGAATCGGCACCGCCGGCGATCGCGCCCAGCTCGGCGGCCGCTCGGAACAGCGCGCCGGTCTTCCGACGGGCGAGCTCCATGTACTCCGCCTCGGTGGTGGGGCGGGCGGCCAGCTCGGTGGCCTCGCCCTCCCCGAGTTCGACCAGCGCCTCGGCGACGGTCCGCATCGCGCGAGGGTCGGCAGAGAAGAGCGCGAACGCCTCGCCGAGGAGTCCGTCGCTGGCGATGATCGCCGGGCCGTAGCCGTACTCAGCCCACGCCGACGGCGTGCCGCGGCGCACCTCAGATCGGTCGATAATGTCGTCGATCACGAGCGACGCGTTGTGAACGAACTCGATCCCGGCCGCGAAGTCGACGGCTGCGTCGGGGTCGCCGTCGAACGCCTCGCAGGCGAGGATCGTCACGGCGGGGCGGACCCGCTTGCCGCCGGCGAGGACGACGTGGCCGACCTCTTCGGACAGCTCATCGGGCTCGACCTCGTCGATAACGGCCTCCAGCCGGTCCTCGGCCAGCGCGACCCGGCGCTCCAGGTACTCCATCTATCGCCCGGAGGGACCGGTCGCGCAAAGGCCTAACGGAACGGTCGCCGGCCTCGGGTTATGTAAACTTGATCCCGAGGTCGTTGAGCCCGTCGTTGTTCTCGGCGACGTTGATTAGAAGCGGCGTGAGTCCCTCGATTTCCGGCGCGTTGGCGATGCCTCCGGCGTCGAGCGCACGCAGTCCCTCGATTCCCTCGGCGACGTCGATCACGGTCCCCTTCGCGTCCTCGTCGTCACCGATCACGAGCGTGTCGATCCCGAGGTCGGCGTCGAGGTTCGCGAGGCGAGCGGCCGCGAGGTTGTGGAACGCACCCACGACGTCGACCCCATCGGGTGCAGCGTCCGCGGCGATCCGCGTCACTGAGCCGGCGCCGGGCCGGTGGTAGTGAAAGCCTTCGTCGTCGCGTTTCATCCCGGTCGCGGGCGAGACGAGCACGTCACCCTCGTCGAGCGTATCGGCGATCGCCTCGACGGTGTCGCCGACGTGGTACGGTGGGACCGCGAGTACGATGACTCGGGCCGCAGCGGCGGCGGTCTCGTTCTCGGCGCCCGCCACCGTCGCGTCGAGGCCGCGACTGTCGAGTTCGGTGGTGTACTCCTCGGCTTTGGTCTCCGCCCGCTCTGCGTCGCGCGAGCCGATGGTGACCTCGTGATGGGTGTCAGCTGCGAGCCGAAGCGCGAGGCCTTGTCCGATATCCCCTGTGCCGCCGAGTATCGCGATTTTCATACGATCAGTCGCGTCGCTCGCGTCTTAGAGGTTGCGCGACCGGCCGTCCTCGCCGCGGTCGCAGGGGGACAGGTCGGGCGGTGTGAGCGATTCTCGTCGACGTTCCGGCCGGGGTCAGGCCGCGCGTTCGATCGCCGACTCCAGCGTCGTTCGGTCCTGCGCGCCCGTAAACCGGTCGACCGCCTCACCGTCGGCGTACACGAGGAGGGTCGGGATACTGCGTGCGCCGAGCTGCTGGGCGATCTCCGGGTTGGCGTCGACATCGACCTTCGCCACGGCGGCGTCGGTGTCGCTTGCGATCGCCTCGATCGTCGGCTCCATCATCTGACAGGGGCCGCACCAGTCGGCGTAGCAGTCGACTACCACCACGTCGTGCTCGTCGACGACACGGCGGAACTCCTCCGGTCCGGCGACATCGATCGGCTCGTCCGGGGTCGCCGTCGACTCCTCGCCCAGCTTCTCGGCCGGCTCGCCGCCGATCTCGCCCTCGCGTTCCAGCTCCTCCTGAAGCTCCCGGAGCTTGCGCTCGCGGATGCGCTCGCGCTCGCTTTTCGTCGATTCGCCCCCGTCAGTCGCGTCTGCGGTGTCGCTCATGCACCAGTATTGGGGACTCAAAACAATATACCTTCCGGCACCGGTATCGGAGGTCGCGTCCGAGCCGCAGGATCGACCGCGATTTTACGCGATTCCATGCGATCGCCGCGTCCCGCACGGTCACTCCAACTCGCCGAGCCCTGCGGCCGCGAGGTCGACATTCTCGGCGACGAGGTCGGCGGCGCGGTCGTAGGAGGATCGATCGGTGTCGTCTGGATCTCCAGCCGACCGCGACGGCTCCGTGGGCCGCGACTCGTCCGCCATCTCGAAGACGGTGGATACGAAGGCGTCACGGACCGCCCCGTTCTCGAAGAGCCCGTGGAGGTAGGTCCCCAGCGCCCGGCCCGTCGCCGCGCTCTCCGGGCCCAGCGGGCGGGCGGTCTCTCCGGTCGGTGACGATCGACCCATGTGGATCTCGTAGCCAGCTGCGGTTCCGGTCGCCCCGGCCAGCGGGCCGACACCGGCGACGGTGCGCGTTACGCGCTCGACGCGCTTGTCGGGCGAGAAGTGCGTCTCGACCGGGAGCACGCCGACGCCCTCGACGGTTGATTCCGAGCCGGTGCCCTCGATATCGGCGCCGGTGATCCGCTCGCCGAGCAGCTGGTAGCCGCCGCAGATCCCGACGATCGGGCCCTCGAAGCGGCGGATCGCCTCGTCGAGGCCCGCCTCGCGCAGCGCGAGCAGGTCGTCGACCGTGTTCTTCGAGCCGGGGAGGACGACCGCGTCGGCGTCGGCGAGGGGGGCGTCGAGGGTCGCGTCGAGCGGGACGTACGCCACCCGGACCCCCGGCTCACGAGCGAGCGGCGTCAGATCGGTGAAGTTCGAGATGCGCGGGAGCCGGGGGACCGCGATCCGGACCGTCTCCTCCTCGGGGACGCCGTCGTCGGTGCCGGAAACGCCGGGTCCGCCCTCACCGTCCGCGTCCGGCAGCGAGAGACTGTCCTCGGCCGGGAGGCCGGGGTCGTCGTGCGGGACGACGCCGACGATCGGGACCTCGGTCCGCGCTTCGATCTCCTCGATGCCGGGCTCCAAGAGGGCGGGGTCGCCGCGGAATTTGGTGATCACGGCGCCGGCGACGCGCTCGCGAACGTCGTCGGGGAGGAGTTCGAGGGTGCCGTAGAGGCTCGCGAAGGCGCCGCCGCGCTCGATGTCGACCGCGATCACGATTGCGGCGTCGGCGAACCGGGCGCACTCCACGTTCGCGAGGTCGCGGTCGTGGAGGTTGATCTCGGCGATACTCCCCGCTCCCTCCGCGACGATCACGTCGTGATCGGCCGCCAGTCGACGGTGAGCCGCGACCGCCGCGTCCCGTGCTTGGTCCCAGTGCGACTCGTAGTACTCGCCGGCCGCGAAGTGGCCGACCGCCCCCCCGTTGATCACCAACTGGCTCTCGCCGTCGCCGCGGGGTTTGAGCAGGACGGGGTTCATGTCGGTCGTCGCCGGGATCTGGGCGGCTCGCGCTTGCACGTGCTGTGAGACGCCAATCTCGCCCCACTCGCCGTCGGGCGTGAGCGCGACCCGAGCGTTGTTGCTCATGTTCTGAGCCTTAAAAGGCGCGACAGAGACGCCCCGGCGCGCGAGGAGTCGGCAGAGCCCGGCCACGAGCGTGCTCTTACCGGCGTGGCTCGCGGTGCCGGCGACGAGGATTGTCTCGGTGTCGAGATTGTGGTCGGTCATGCGGCTCGGATCGGCGCCACGTCAGTACTCCGTCCCTCGCCGGGCGCGATGCCCCGCGTCGAACGGGTGGGCGTCCTTCCGGACGTTCGTGATCAGGTCGGCAACCCCGTCGAGGTAGTCGGGCTCGCCGTGGCTTCCGGTGAGGACGAGTTCGAGGGTCTCCGGCTTCGACTCCGCGAGCGCGACGACCTCCTCGGGGTCGACGAGTCCGCGATCGGCCGCGTACAACACCTCGTCGAGGATCAGCATGTGGACCCCGTCGTCGGGGTCGCCGTCGAGCGGGATCGGGGCGGCCAGGTCGGCGTCGGCCGCGCCCGCGACGAGGTCCTCCGCGCGCTCGAACGCCGCGCTCGCCTTCGCCTCGTGCTCGTCGTCGCCGGAGCCGTCGAGGAGTCCGTGCCAGCCGTAGTGGCCGGCGTTCTCGTAGCTGAATCCCGGCATCGCGGCGATCGCGTTGTACTCTCCCCTGACGCCCTCGACGCTGTCGGCGCCGCCCTTCATGAACTGGAGCATGTGGACGCGGTAGCCGTGGCCCGCGGCCCGGAACCCCATCCCCATCGCCGCGGTGGTCTTCCCCTTCCCGTCGCCCCACCACGCCTGCACGAGCCCGAACTCTTCGGGCGCGGCCGGCTCGATCGGCTCCGGTTCGGGGGCCGAGCCCCCGCCGGGCGTTCGGGCGGCGGGGTCGGAGCTCTCGTCGCTCTCGGTCGGTTCTCCGTCCGTCGGTGCGTCTGCGTCGTCGTCGGTGGTGCTGTCGGTGTCGTTGTTGTCTGTTGTCATAGCTCGAAAACCTCCGCTCGTTCGTCGGCGACGACGCCGTGCTCGGCGTCGGCGGCCGGACCGGGCAGGTCGCCGTCCGGGTACCGCGACCGCAGGCTCGCGCGGACCGCGTCCCGGACGCAGACGCGGGCCGCCGCGCCGACCGGAGTGGCGCTGCCCGAGAAGGCCGCCGGCTCCCCGGTCGGGTCGTCGCCGACGACCACCGCGTCGCTCGTCGTCCCCGGCACGCCCGCCGTCGCGAGCAACGTCGCGGCCTTCGCCTCGGCCGCGACCGCGACGAGGTTCGCCGCCGCGCCGTCGGCGAGCCGCCGCGTCGTTCCGACTACCAGGTTGACCGTACCGGGTCGCCGGGGCGGTTCCCCGGTCGACGCCGCGGCGCCGGGCTCCGAGTCGCCAGCATCGTCCGTCGCTCCTGTCACTCCCGTCGGATCCATCGGCAACATCGCCGGGTTCGACAGCCCGACGGTCGCGTACGCGACGACCGATCCGAGACGTGCGCCGTACGCGTGGACCATCGAAACGCCGGTGAACAGGGTTGGCGGGTCCTCTTCACTTTTAAACCCCGCCCGCGCCAGCCGCTCGTCGCGGTACGCGCCGAGGTCGGTCCGGTCGAACCCCTCCGGCACCGAGACGTTGTAGGCGGCGTCGGCCCGCAACCGGCCCCCGTTCCAGCCGGTGGAGAGCCAGCGCGTCTCGGGTCGGCGCAGGCGGAGCACGCCATCGCGCACGGCCGCCTCAAACATCGTCGGCCTCCGAGGGGTCGGTCGCCGTCCCGTCGCCAACGCCCAGCGCCGCCAGCAGGCGGTCGTTCTCGGCGGGCCGGCGCACCGCGACCCGGACGTGCGAGTCGAGCCCGCGGAAGGTGGTTGCGTCCCGAATCGCGACGCCGCGGTCGCGGGCGTCGGCCACGGCCTGCTCAACGGACCGCCCCCTCTCCCCCTCTCCCACGTCGAGCAGCAGAAACGGCGCCTCGGAGGGGGCCACGTCGTACCGCTCCGCAAGCGTCGCGGCCATCCGCGACCGCTCCGAGCGAATGCGCTCGCGGGTTCTCCTTATAAATCCCCCCTGCCGCATGCAGTGCGCACCGGTCGCCAGCGCCGGAACGCTCACGTTCCACGGCCGTCGAGCGCGCTCCAGCGCCGCGCCGAACTTGCCCGTCGCGACCGCGAACCCCGCCCGGATCCCGGGGAGCCCGAACAGCTTCGTCAGCGACCGGGCGACGACGACGCCCTCCTCCCCCGCGAGCGAGGGGCGATCGGTGAACCCGCGGAACGCCTCGTCGACGAGCAGGAGCGTGTCGGCCGCGCGGCACCGCGCCGCGAACCCCTCCAGCTCCGCGCGCTCGTAGTCGGTCCCCGTGGGGTTGTTCGGGGCGCAGACGACCGCGAGCGCGTGGTCCGCCGGGTCGGCGTCGAGGACCGCGTCGGCAGCGACGAAGGCGGGCTCGCCGCCCTGCAGTCGCACCTCGCGGGCGTACTCGCCGAAGCTCGGTGCCGGAATCAGGGCGGTGTCCCCCGGATCGACCGCGAGCGCGATCGCCGCGCGGATCGCGGCGAGTCCACCCGGCGTCGGCACGACCGCGTCCGGGTCGCAGTCGACGTACTCGGCGGCGGCCTCGCGGAACGACTCGGGCGGCTCGACCGGGTACGACCGCGCGGCCGCGAACGCCTCGCGGTACGCCTCCTCAACGCCCGGCGGAACCTCGGGGTTGATGTTCGCCGAGAAATCCAGCGGGTCGGGGTCGTCGCTGCTGCCGTGCGGTTCGCGTTCGAGGTCGAGCGCGGTGTCGAGGTTCATTGGTCGGTGTGGTATCCCGTTGAATCGCTGTTCAGTAGCCGCTCTGCGGTCCGCACGTCCGACGGGTAGTTGACGTTGACGGCGAGTCGGGCGTCGTCGGTGAGGTGGACGGCGCCGCCGTGGTCGGCGGTCGAATCCTCGCCGTCGTCCCGTTCGGATGTGTCGCTCCCGCCCACGACGTTGATCCCGGCCGGAACGACCTCGCGACCGTCGATCTCGGTCGTCGCGTCCGCGCTGACGCCCAGTTCGCGCTTGCGGGCCGCCGGTACACA
This sequence comes from Halorubrum lacusprofundi ATCC 49239, assembly GCF_000022205.1. Classification (NCBI taxonomy): domain Archaea; kingdom Methanobacteriati; phylum Methanobacteriota; class Halobacteria; order Halobacteriales; family Haloferacaceae; genus Halorubrum; species Halorubrum lacusprofundi. Next base: position 253,572 of record NC_012029.1, on the reverse strand, counting down.
GACGGTGAGCGAGTCGCCGTCGGCGGTGCGGGCCGCGTCGAGAACCGCGTTCACCGCCGCGCCGTCCAAAAGCGGGAGGTCAGCGGCGACCGTCAGGAGGGGCGCTCCGCCCGCGCCGACAGTTCCCATCGCGTACTGCAGGTCGGCGACGTAGCCGTTCCCCGGCGCGTCGACTATCGACAGCGACGGGGAATCGTTCGCCCGCGCAGCGAGGCGCTCCCGCGTACGCGTCGCGTGCGGAGAGACGATTGTATGGGTCGTCTCGATCCGGCTCTCGACGAGCGCGTCGAGCACGCGGTCGACCATCGGCCGCCCCGTGATCTCTCGGAGGGGCTTCTCCGTCTCGCCGCCGAGGCGGGTGCCGCGGCCGCCGCACATCAGAAGCGCGTCCACGCGATCACCCCCGCGTGCAGCGCGGCGACCCGCGCGAGTTCGGTGGTCGCGCCGAGCACGTCGCCGGAGACGCCGCCGAGTCGTCGGCGGGACCACCGGGCGACGAGCGCCGCCGTCGCCAGCGCAACAAGAAGCGCCGCGAGACCCGGTAGGACCTGAGGCCACGTGAGTAGGGCGGCCGGCGCCGCCAGCGCGAAGACCGAGAGCGTCGCGCCGGGAGACGACTCGCCGGTCAGCGCGGAGCCGAGCCCTTCGTGGGGCGCGTCCCCGACGCAGACGAGCGTCGCCGTCGCGGCCTTCGCGCCGACCTCGGCGGCGACAACGATTCCGATCACAGGGGGGAGAGGTCCCCCGTCCCCCGCGGTCGCCGCAACCTCGACCAGTCCGAGCGCGGCGGTCGCCAGCCCGAGCACGACGAGCGCGAGCGCGACCGTCCCGCCGACGCCGAGCGCGGAGTCTTTCAGCACGCGCCGGCGCTCCTCGCGGTCCCCGTGGACGGCCGCGGCGTCGCCGATGTCGGCCACGCCGTCGAGGTGACCGATCCCAGTGACGGCGTAGACGGCGAGGACGAACGCGAGCGCGACCGTAGGGGCGGGCGCAGGCACGAACAGGGAGAGGGCAACGAGCCCGCCGACGAGGTACCCGACGACCGGGAACGTCCACGGCGACCGCGCGAACGCCGCCCACGCCGCCTCGTCGCGGCCGACCGGGATTCGGGTGAGGAAGCCGAGCGCCCCGCGGAGCGCGGTCAGGATCATCCGATCACCCCCGCAGGAGCCGGGAGCCATCTTGTCGCGAGTAGCCATCCCGCCGCGAGAGCGACCGCGACCCCGCCGGAAACGCCGACGAGCCGTACCGCCCGCTCCGCGTCGACGACGCTGGGCGGGCTCGCGTCCGGGTTGAGGACGTAGTGACCGGGTTTCTCCAGTCGCACGTCGAGCGCGGCCGCGGCGGTCGCCATCGGCCACCCGGAGTTCGGCGATCCGGGCTTCCCGGCCCACGATGCGGCCCAGCGGAGGGCTTCGATCGATCCGGCCGCGACCGAAAGACAGCCGGCGGTCACGCGGGCCGGGAGGAACATCACGGCGTCGTCGAGCCGAGCGCTCGCCCACCCGACCGGCTTCGAGCGGTAGCCGAGCATCGAGTCGAGCGTGTTGACGGCCTTCACCCAGACCGCGGCGGCAACCCCCGCGGCAAGCGGGAGCGCGACTTCGGAACCGCCGACCGCGAGTCCGACCGTCGCTCCGAGCGCGAACCCGCCGAGGGGCGCGACGAACCCGTCGGCGAGGTTCTCGGCCGCGCTCTCGACGGCCGCGCTCCGGAGGTCGGCCGGGGAGAGGTCGGTCGCGTCCCGGCCCGCGAGCGCGCGCACCGATTCCCGGGCCGCGTCCGGATCCGTTTCCGTCAGTTCGACGACCTCGGCGGTCGTCGCCAGCAGCATTCGGAGGCTGACGGTCGTGAAGAGGATCGTTCCGGCGACGAGAACGGGGAGGGCGGAGAAGGCGGGAAGAGCGAAGGAGGCGGCTGCGACGATCCCGCCCGCAAACGCCGCGACACCGATCGGGAGCCCGACCGCGACCGCGACGCCGACGAGCCGGGGGCGCGACCACGAGCGGTCGAACCGACCGACGACCGACCCGAACAGCGCGACGGGGTGGACTCGGGCGGGTGGCTCCGCGAGCGCGAGGTCGAGGGCGACCGCGATCGCCAGCGTGGCGAGGGAGGCGAGTACGGGGGTAAGGAGGGGAGCAGTCGCCATCGCGATCACAGTCCGTCGAGAAACGCGTCGAACGCCCCGCTTTCGGGGTGGACGTGACAGTACGTTCCGAGCGTTTGGTGTTCGATCAGGCCATCGTTGTCGCCGTCGATCCCTGTCCCGCGCTCGACGTCGAAGGCGAACCGGGCGTCGGTCCCGATCTCGGCTGTCGAGTAGTGGAACTCGTGACCCCGCAGGGTCGACCCCGCCGACGCCGTCGGCGCGTCCCGCGTCGCCCGAAGTTCGACGTGATCGAGCGCCTGATACCGGTCGCACATTCGCACGTCGGCCGGGAGGACGCCGGCCATCGCGTGCGTCTCGCCGTCGACCGTCGTCAGCGACTCGGCGAGCGCCATCAGCCCGCCGCACTCGCCGAGCACGGGAGTCCCCTCGGCGGCCGCGCTCGCGACCTCGTCAAGCGCCGGGCTCATCGCCAGTTCTGCGGCGTGCAGCTCCGGGTAACCGCCGGGGAGGTAGACGCCGTCACAGGGCGGGAGGGAATCGCCCGCGATCGGCGCGAACGGCTCCACCGTCGCTCGCTCGCGCAGGCGTTCGATCGTCGCTGGATACATGAACCGGAAGGCGTCGTCGCGGGCGACCGCAACGCGGGGGCGGTCGCCGTCGGTCGACTCGACCGCTGTCGCTGGCTCCAACGCACCCGCCGGCTCCCGCGAGATATCGACGAGCCGCTCAGTCCGGAGTCCCTCCGCGGCCGCGTCGAGCGCGTCGTCGGGCACGGGCGACTCGTCGCCCATGTGTAGGCCGAGGTGGCGGTCGGGTACCGCGAGGTCGTCGTTCGGCGGAATTCGGCCGAAGTACGTGAGGTCGTCCGGGAGCGCCTCGCGGATTCCGTCGGCGTGGCGCCCGCCGTGCGCGCGCTGGGCGATCACGCCGACCACGTCGATGCCGCGGCCGATCCGGTCGGCGTACGCCCGGAAGCCGAGTGCGGTCGCCGCGACGCTCTCCATGCCGGCGCTCGCGTCGACCACGAGCACGACCGGAAGGCCGAGCGTCTCGGCGACCGCGGCCGTGCTCGACCCGTCGCCGTCGTACAGCCCCATGGCGCCCTCGACGACGCAGACGTCGCCCTCGCCGCGGGCGTAGTTCCGACGAAGTCCGTCCTCACCCTGTAACCACAGGTCGAGCGTGCGCGAGGGACGCCCCGTCACGCGCTCGTGGTGGCTCGGGTCGATGAAGTCCGGCCCTGCCTTCGCCGGCTGGACGGCGTGGCCGGCGTCTTCCAGCGCCCGGATCGTCGCGAGCGTCGCGACAGTCTTGCCGACCCCGGAAGCGGTGCCACCGAGGACGAGGCCCTTCATGACGGGGACTCCCGCTCGGCCAGCAGGCGGTCGGTGAGTGCAGCGACCCGGTCGCGCACGTCGCCCGCGGGGACGCCGGCGCGCTCGGAGAGCGCCAACGCGCCGCCCATCCCGACGCCCTCCTTCGCCTCGCCGCGGGCGTACGCCGCCATCGCCGGGTGGTCGCTCTCGCCGAACGCCGGGTCGGTCGCGGCGAGCGTCAGCCCGAGATCGTCCGCGAGCGCGCCCACGTCCGCGGAGGGGTCGTCGGCGACGAACGAGGTCGTCGCGAGCGGGAGTCGGCCCTCCACGCCCGCGTGCCGGGCGAGCGCGGCGACCGTCGCCATTTGGGTGCCGCCCGCGAGCGTGACCGGCACGCCGCGCTCGACCGCGCCGACCACGAGGCCGGCGGCCGCGGCGAGCACGGGGTCGCCCATCAGCCGGAGCGCGTCGAGCGGGTCGTCGGCCGCGTCACCAGCGGCGATCTCGCTGGCGGCCAGCCCCTCGTCGACGACCGCTCGCTTGGTTCCAAGGGGGTTCGCCGGCAGCGACGAAGAGACGGCCGGGCGCTCGCCGAGCGCGGTGAGGACGCCGAGCGCGGTCGTCGTGCCGCCGGGGATCGTCTCGGCGACGAGGAGTTCGCGATCGTCGTCGGCGTCGACATCGTCGCCGTCGGACGCGTTCGTCCGACTCTCCACTATCTCCGGCACCAGTCCGCGCGCCGCCTCGAAGATCGCCGCGGCGTCCGGGACGGGCTCCGGGTCGCGCACGTCGCCGCCGGGCGCGGCACCCGCGTCGAGGACCTGCGCCCCCGTCGGGGCCGTCGGGACCGCGAGGCCGGCGTCGACCCCGACGAACTCGAACCCGACGAGCTCGCGCACGGCTCGGGTGACGACCGCGGGGGTCGGACAGCCCGAGGGGCTGACTGGGACCACCGAGTCGGGTGCGGGCCGCCCGTCGGCGACGATCTCAATGTCGGCGCTCGGGGTGTGTTTCCGGAGTTCCGGATCCGCGCCCGCGGCGCTGATCCCGTCGATCGCGGCGGTTGCAGTCGTCCCCGCGACGACCGCGAGGGTCACGTCGGTCACGCCGTACCTCCGGCTCGTTGCGCCGATCGGTCGAGTTTTTGGGTCGGTTGATCGCGTCTACCACCCGTTCGGTCGGTAACAACCACTAGCGGTTGATTAGCACAAGTTGACTTTAATCGATCGGGACTCGCCCCAACCAGACGGTGACGCCCCCGGCGGTGCAGCCGTGACGCAGCGAGCGGCTGCCGGTCCCCACTCAAAGACGGAGCGGTGCATATGATTGACCTGAATATTTATATAGGGCGGACACTCACGGATAATCGTTAACAATGGTAACTGCAAGTCCGGATGAAGAAAACAAGCGAAACCGAACCAGAGATATCGAGACGAATTCGGAAAGCCGCTCGCCGGTCGGTCGGCGACGATTCCTGCAGGCCGCCGGCGCCGGTGCGACCGTCGCGTTGGCCGGCTGCTCGGGCGGGAGCGGCGACGACGACGTGGTTCGGCTGGGGGCGACGTACATTCTCTCCGGATTCGCCTCGCTGTACGGCGAGGCCGCCGAGCGGGGCCTCGAAATGGCCCAGTCGGAGATCAACGACAACGGCGGCATCGACGGACGCGACGTGGAGGTGACCGTCCGAGACACCGAGGCGAGCGCCGATACGGCGATCCAGCAGATGCGGAGCCTCGTCGAGGAGGATAACGTCCACGGGTTGTTCGGGCTAGACTCCAGCGGCGTCGCACAGGCCGTGGCGCCGCAGGCGGCACAGCTCCAGATGCCGTACATGATCACGCACGCGGCAACTCCGTTCGTCACCTCGCCCGAAGGCGAACACGAAGACTCCGTCGGCAACGACTACGTGTTCCGCGACTCCAACAGCCTCTCGCAGGATATCTACGGGGCGGCACTGACCGCCGCCGAACTCGACGCCACGGAGTGGGCGACGATCGGCCCCGACTACGCGTTCGGCTACGAGACGTGGGACTACTTCCAAGACTTCTGTGCGGGTCTCGGTGTCGACGCCGAGTTCACCGCCGAACAGTTCCCGCCGCTGGAGACGGGCGATTACACGCCGTACATCAGTTCGATCCTCGACGCCGAGCCGGACGCCGTGCTCACGCCGCTATGGGGTGCCGACCTCACCACGTTCATCGGACAGGCAGAGGATGCGGGCTGGTTCGATCAGATCGACCACACGCTGTTCAGCGTCGGGATGGGAACCGATCTCGCGAGCGACGGGAACCCGCTCCCGGAAGGCGAGTACGCCTCGACTCGGTACGACCCGTTCGTCCCCGACACCGAGGCAAATAACACGTTCCGCGACACGTACTACGAGGAATACGACGCGCTCCCGACGTACAACGCTGAGGGCGCGTACCGCGCCGTCTACCTGTACAAGGAAGCGATCGAATCGGCCGGAAGCACCGAAGCCAGCGCGCTCGTCGAGGAGTTCACCGGGATGGAACACGCCGGTCCGGTCGGTGACTACCAGTTCAGCGAGACGAATCAGGCGACGGTGTCGTCCATCTGGGGAACGGTCTCGTACGACGAGGAATGGGAGAGCAACGTGCTCGATCCCGTGAACAGGTACGAGGCCGGCCCCGACGAGCTGTCCGAGGCGCTCGCCGACTCCGATCTGCCGACGGGCATCTAATCCGCGGTCGACTCCATGAGTCTACCATCTCTCGTTCCACTGATCGGGATCGCCGACGTCATCATCGGGCTGAGCCTCGGGAGTCGACTCTTCCTGATCGCCGTCGGGCTGAGTCTCATCTTCGGCGTGCTCGGCGTCCTCAATTTCGCACACGGCGGCTTCTACATGCTCGGCGCGTACGTGACGCTCGCCGTCGTGACGAACGTCGTCGACAACTTCTGGCTCGCCGTCGTCGCCGGTGCCCTCGCGGTGGGTGTCGTCGGCGCCGCCATCGAGTTTGCGGCGATCCGACCGCTGTACGACCGGGTCGACGCGGATCTCGACCAGCTCATCGTCACGTTTGGATTCGTCCTCGTGATCCACGAGGCGGTCCGATTCATCTGGGGATCGGGGTCGTACTCGATCGACCCGCCCGACGTGTTCAACTTCTCGGTGGCACTCGGCGGGAGCACCTTCAGCGCGTACCGGCTGGTCGTCATCGGCCTCGCGGTCGCGGTGTTAGTGAGCCTCTGGCTGTTCATCACGCGGACGTACTTCGGCTCGCTGGTGCGGGGCACCTCCTCTGACCGCGAGATGGCGTCGATGCTCGGCGTCGACGTACCGCGCCTGTACACCGGCGTCTTCTTCCTCGGGAGCGTGCTCGCCGGCCTCGGCGGCGCGCTCTCCTCGCCGCTACAGTCGACCAGCCCGGCGCTCGGCGATCAGGTGATCATCGACGCGTTCATCGTCGTCGTCATCGGCGGGCTCGGCTCCATGAGCGGGGCGTTCGTCGGCGCGATGCTCATCGGGATGATGCAGAGCCTCGGCCCGCAGTTCATCAGCGCCGGCAGCATCGCGATCCCGTTCCTCGCGATGGTGATCGTGTTGCTGTTCCGTCCTGAGGGGCTCTTCGGAGGGATCGGCGAATGAGCGCGTCGACCGACACCGGCGGCCGCGTCAGCGAGTTCGGCTCGGCCGTCGCCGACGGCTGGACCCGCGAACGGTTCGGGCTCCTCGGCGCGCTCGGCCTGATCCTGTTGGCGTTCGGACCGTCCTTCCAGATATATCTGTTCACCGACTTCCTCGTCGTCGCGCTGTTCGCGCTCGGGTTCAACCTGCTGTACGGCTACACCGGTCTGCTGTCGTTCGGTCACGGCCTGTTCTACGCGGGCGGCGCGTACGGAGTCGCGATCGTGTTGCGAGACCTGGGGCCGGTGTTCGCCGACCTCGTCGGATCCGGGATCTCCCCGCTCGTCACGTTCGTCGTCGGCGGCGTCGTCGGCTTAGCACTCGTCGTCGTCGTGGCGGTGCCCGTCGGGTGGCTCAGCGTCCGGTTAGAGGAGATCTACTTCGCGCTGATTACCCTCGCGTTCGGAATGCTCGGCTACTCACTGATCATCCAAGACCCGGCGGGGCTGACGAACGGGACCGACGGGATCATCGTCCTGCTCGGGAGCGTCGACATCGGTGGCGGGAGCTTCCGGATCGGCGCCCGACGGACGTACTACGCCCTCACCGTGGTCGTCGTGCTCGCCGCGACGTACGGAACGTGGCGCGTCGTCAACTCACCGTTCGGCACCGTCTGTAAGGCGATCCGCGAGAGCCCCGACCGGGCGTCGGCGCTCGGGATCGACGTCAGACACCACCGCTGGATGACGTTCATTATCTCGGCGGCGATCGTCGGGATCGCCGGCGTGTTGCGCGCGGGGCTCGCGAGCGTCGCGTCCCCGGGACTGACCCACTGGTCGACGAGCGCGATCGCCGTCATCGCTACCGTGATCGGCGGCGCGACGTACTTCTCCGGCCCGATCGTGGGCGCGTTCGTCTTCCTATACATCCGCTGGGGAATCAGCCGCTTCCCGACGCTCGAAGCGTACTGGGAGCTGTTCTTCGGCGCGCTGCTCATCGGTGTGGTGCTGTACTTCAAGCAGGGGGCCGTCGGCGGACTCCTGCTGCTCCGCGATCGACTGCTCGGAGACGGCGGAGGGGACGCTGATGGCGGAGGGGACGCTGATGGCGGAGAGACCGCCAGCAGCGACGAGCGCTCCCGCGGCACAGGAGCGACTGCACCGGCCGACGACGAAGCACGGACCGACCGCGGTGATAACTCGTGACGACCGTTCTCAAGACCGAAGACCTCCGCAAACAGTTCGGCGAACTGACCGCTGTCGACGACGTGTCGATCGAGATCGACGACAGCGAGATCACCAGCATCATCGGCCCGAACGGGGCCGGCAAGACCACGTTCTACAACCTGTTGACGGGCGTGCTCCGGCCGACCTCGGGGTCGATCTGGCTCCGGGACGACGGCGAGGGCGGCCTCGCCGACATCACCGACGCGGAGCCGCACGAGGTCGCACAGGCCGGGCTCTCGCGCTCCTACCAGATCACGAATATCTTCGAGGGGCTCACGGTCCGCGAGAACGTCCGAGTCGCTCGGATCAGCCACGAGGGGACGCGCCTCGACTTCCGATCGCGGGCGGCCGGCGACGAGGCACTCGAGGTCGACATCGAGGAGCTGTTGGAGCTGACGGGGCTCACCGATATCGCGGACACGCCGTGCGACACGCTGAGTCACGGCGAGAAGCGGACCGTCGAGATCGCCTTGGCGCTCGCCATCGAGCCCGACGTGTTCCTGATGGACGAGCCGACCGCGGGGATGAACCCGACGGAGGTCACCGAGATCGTCTCGCTGATCCGCGAACTCGACGCGGATCTGGACGCCACGTTCGTCGTGACCGAGCACAACATGGACGTCGTCACCGACATCTCCGACCGAATTGTCGTGCTCGCCGAGGGAGCGATCCTCGCCGACGGGACGCCGGAGGACGTGTTGACGGACGACCGTGTGACCGAGGCGTACTTGGGGAGTGATAGCGTATGACGATACTCGACGTCGACAACATTAACACGTACTACGGGAACAGCCACGTCCTCCACGGGATCTCACTCGAGATCAACGAGGGCGAAGTGGTGACGCTACTCGGGCGAAACGGCGCCGGAAAGACGACGACGATGCGCTCCATCGTCGGTGCGTCGCCGCCGCGAACCGGATCGATCACCTACCGGGGCGAGGAGATTTCCGGGCTCTCCCCCGACGAGATCAACGAACTCGGGATCTCACTCGTCCCGGAGGACCGGCGGGTGTTTCCTACTCTGACGGTCCACGAGAACCTCCGACTCGCGCACAACCTCGCGAGCGACCCGCGGCCGGTCGAGGAGATGTACGAACTGTTCCCGGCGCTCGATCCGTTGCGGAAAAACGACGGGCAGAACCTCAGCGGCGGCGAACAGCAGATGGTATCGGTCGCTCGCGCGCTGGTACAGGCGCCAGACGTGCTCCTGTTGGACGAGCCCACCGAGGGACTCGCGCCGGTCATCGTCGACGACCTCCGGGAGATCGTCCAGACGGTCGTCGACGAGAACGTGACCGTCCTCCTGACCGAACAGAACGTGGACTTCGCGTTCGATCTGGCGGAACGGGGCTACATCATGGACACCGGACAGATCGTGTTCGACGGCACCGTCGAGGAGATCCGCGACCGCGACGATCTCCTCGAAACGTATCTCTCCGTGGGGACTGCGGATGCCTGAAGAGCTCACGCTCCGCCCGTTCTTCTGGCGGGCGACCCGACTGTTCCCGGAGACGGAGGTCGTCTCCCGCACCCACGACGGGGTCGACCGCTACACGTACGCCGACTTCGGCGACCGCGTCCGGCGGCTCGCGGCCGCGCTCGCGGAGTTGGGCGTCGAGCCCGGCGACCGCGTCGGAACGCTCGGGTGGAACACCCACCGGCACTTCGAGGCGTACTACGCGGTCCCCCTCTCGGGCGCCCAGCTCCACACGGTGAACCTCCTCTTACAGGACGACCACGTCGAGTACATCATCAACGACGCCGCGGACGACGTGCTGATCGTCGACCGCGACGCCGTCGCGACGCTCGACCGACTGTGGGACCGGATCGACGGCGTCCGCGAGGTCGTCGTCATGGGTGATTCGGTGCCGGAGACGGAGTCCGACCTGCCGCTCTCGGCGTTCGAGGAGCTGATCGCGGACGCCGACCCGGTAGAATCGTGGCCGCCGCTCTCGGAGGACGACCCGGCCGGGATGTGTTACACCTCCGGCACCACGGGGAAGCCGAAGGGCGTCGAGTACACGCACAAGATGATCTACGCCCACGCGATGATGGTGATGACGCCCGCCGCGCTCGACATCGCCGAGGACGACGTGGTGATGCCCGTCGTTCCCATGTTTCACGTAAACTCGTGGGAGTTCCCCTACGCCGTGACGATGGCCGGCGCGAAACAGGTGTATCCGGGACCGTCCCCGGACCCCGCGGACCTCGTCGAGCTGATCGAGTCCGAGGGCGTGACGCTCACGGCGGGCGTGCCCACCGTCTGGATCGACGTGCTCGACCACCTCGACGAGCACGGCGGCGATCTCTCCTCGCTGGAGCGGATCGTCGTCGGCGGGAGCGCGGCGCCCCGAGAGGTGATGCGCCGGTACGAGGACGAACACGACGTGACGATCGAACACGCGTGGGGGATGACCGAGACGATGAGTATCGGCTCGGTCTCCCGACCGACCTCGGCGATGGCCGGTGCCGATCGCGAGGCGAAACTCGACAAACGGGCGAAACAGGGGCTGCTCTCGCCCGGCCTTGAAATGCGGGTCGTCGACGACGACGACAAGCCGGTCGCCTGGGACGGCGAGGCGTTCGGCGAACTGCTCGTCCGGGGACCCTCGGTCGTCGAAGAGTACTACGACCGCCCGGAGGCCGACGCGACGGACTTCGTCGCGGCCGACGACGGCGGGGCGCGGTGGCTCCGCACCGGCGACATCGCCACCGTCGACGAAGACGGGTACATGGAGGTCGTCGACCGGGTCAAGGACGTGATCAAGTCGGGCGGCGAGTGGATCTCCAGCATCGAGTTGGAGAACGCCTTGATGGCCCACGAGGACGTCGCCGAGGCGGTCGTGATCGCGGCGTCCCACGAGCGCTGGCAGGAGCGCCCGCTGGCGTTCGTCGTGCCGAAGGCGGGCCGCGAGCTCGACGTCGAGGGGATCCGAACGTTCCTCGCCGACGAGTTCCCGCGGTGGTGGCTCCCGGACGACGTGCGGTTCCGCGAGGAGATTCCGAAGACCGCGACCGGGAAGTTCGACAAGAAGACGCTCCGGGAGACCGTCGACGATCCCGCTCTGCCGTACGCGCCGGGAGAGGAGGGTGGAGAATGACCGAAGACACCACCCTGACGCCGGACGACTCCCTCCCGGACCTCACCGGGCGGGTCGCCGTCGTCACCGGCGGCGGCCGGGGGATCGGACGAGCGATAACCCTCGGGATGGCCGCCGCGGGAGCGACGGTCGTCCCCTCGGCGCGGACCGCGGCCGAGGTCGAGGCCGTCGCCGACGAGGCCCGCGATTTCGGCGTCGAAGCGCGCGGTATCACTGCCGACGTGACCGACGACGACGACGTAGAGGCGCTCGTCGAGGAGATCGTCGACGCGTTCGGCTCCCTGGATATTTTGGTCAACAACGCCGGATTCAACCCCGGCGACGCGCTCGGCGACCCAGCGGAAATCGAGAGCGACGCCGTCGATTCGGTCTTGGACGTGAACCTTCGAGGGGCGTTCCGAACTCTCCGAGCCGCCGGCCCGCACCTGAAGGAGGCTGGCGGGAGCGTCGTCAACGTCGCCAGCGTGGCGGGAGAGGTCGGCCTCCCGAAACAGCACCCGTACGTCGCCTCGAAACACGGCCTCGTCGGGCTCACGAAGAGCGCGGCGATGGACTGGGCGCCTGAGGTGCGGGTGAACGCGGTCGCCCCGGGCTACGTCGCGACCGACCTCACGGAGACGCTACAGGAGAACGAGCGGCTTCGGCAGTCGATCCTCGACCGGACACCCCTCGATCGCTTCGCCGATCCGATGGAGATCGCGGGACCGGCCGTCTTCCTCGCGAGCGACGCGGCGAGTTTCGTCACCGGCGAGACGCTCGCCGCCGACGGCGGCTGGACGGCGCGGTAGTCACAGCCGCTCGGTCTCGCCCTCGACGTACGCGAGCGTCCGGGCCGCGAGCGTGGGCACCTGTGCCTCCATCTTCGGATACAGCGGATCGTCGCTGTCGTCGTTCAGGTGCCGCGCGAGGAACATCTCGCCCAGCCCGGCCATCTTGTAGGCCGCGAGCGCGCGGTAGAACCGCTCGTGGGCGAACTCGCGTCCCGTCGTCGTCTCGTACCGAGCGATCAGCTCCGCGCGGGTCGGGTACCCCTCCCGCGCGGTGAACGTCGACATCAGCTCGGGCATCGCCGGGTCCGGATCGCCCTCGTCGTACCAGAACAGGAGCAGCCAGCCGAGATCGGCGAGCGGGTCGCCGAGCGTCGACAGCTCCCAGTCGAAGACGGCGACGACCGCCGGGGGCGTTCCGGGGCCGTACATCACGTTGTCGAGCTTGAAGTCGCCGTGGACGAGCGTCTCGGGGTGCTCGTCGGGGGCATTGTCGGCGAGCCACTCGCCGACGGCGATCAGGTCGGGGACCTCTCTGACTTCCGTCGTCGTCTCGAACGCCCACTCGAGCTGCCCGGTCCAGCGCTCGACCTGTCGGGCCGTATACCCCGCAGGGCGGCCGAAGTCGCCGAGCCCGACCGCCTCGTAGTCGACCCCGTGGATCGCCGCCAGCGTGTCGACGAGCCCGGTCCCGACCCGCTCTCGGGCGGCCGGATTGGCGAAGCGCTCCGGCTCGGTCTCCCGAAGTACGTCCCCCTCGGCGCGCTCCATGAGGTAGAAGTCGCTGCCGAGGACCCCGTGGTCGTCACAGGCGCGAAGCGTCCGCGGGACGGGAACGTCGGTGTCACCGAGCGCGTCGACCACGCGGTACTCCCGGAGCACGTCGTGGGCCGTGTCGGCCGTCTCGCCGGGGGGCGGCCGCCGAACCACCAGTTCGCGGTCGCCCCACGTGACGAACAGCGTCTCGTTGGAGTGACCCTCGGCGTGCCGCTCGACGGCGAACGTGTCCGCCGACCCGAACTCGGCGGTCAGGTACGCCCCGAGCGCGTCGTCGTCGACCAGTCGGTCGAGGTAGTCGGGGTCGCTCACGGGCGATCCGCCTCCGGCCGGCCCTCCTCCGGCCCCGGTCCCGAACGGCTTTCACCGTTTTCGGCGAATTTGACTAACATTGTAAATCAGTTTGCGATACAGAACTGGTTATGCTCGGGATTTATAGCCTTTTGGGGCAGATCGTCGGAACTACTATTTACATTGCTAAACAAGAGTTGCTATGGAGTACGACGATATCGGTCGCGGGCCGGAGATCGCCGAGGCCGTCAGGGAGTTCGTCGACGAGACGGTGCTTCCGGTCGAGCGGGAGTGGCTCGGCCGAGGACCGATCCCGCCGGCGGACATAGAGGCGCTGCGCGACGCCGCGCGCGACGAGGGGATCTACGCCCCGCAGGTCGCCGAGGAGTACGGCGGGCTCGGACTCGGGTTCCGCGAGATGCTGCCGGTGTTCGAAGAGGCGGGCCGGAGCCTGCTCGGGCCGACGGCGCTCCGGTGTGCGGCGCCCGACGAGGGGAACATGCACACCCTCGAGATCGCGGCCACCGACGCACAGAAGGAGCGCTGGCTCCGCCCGTTGGCGGCCGCGGAGATCGACTCGGGGTTCGCGATGACCGAGCCGATGCAGGGCGGGGGGTCGGACCCGAAAATGCTGGCGACGACCGCCGAGAAAGACGGCGACGAGTGGGTCATCGACGGCCACAAGTGGTGGACGACCGGCGGCGTCGAGGCGAACCTCCTCCTCGTGTTCGCCCGCACCGATCAGGAGGCGCATCCGTACGCCGGTTGTTCGGTTATCCTCGTGCCCGCCGACGCCGACGGCGTCGAGGTCGTTCGGAACATCCCGCACCTCGGCGAGGGGCTGGTCGGGACGACGCACGCCGAGATCCGGTTCGACGACGTGCGCGTGCCGGTCGAGAACACGCTCGGCGAGGAGAACGAGGGGTTCACCCTCGTCCAACAGCGGCTGGGTCCGGCCCGGCTCACCCACTGCATGCGGTACGCCGGGATGGCCGATCGCGCGCTCGACATCGCGACCGCCTACCTCTCCGAGCGGGAGGGGTTCGGCGAACCGCTCTCGGAGAAGCAGGGGCCGCGGTTCCGGATCGCCGACCGCCGCACCGAGCTCCACGCCGCGCGCACGATGGTCCGGCACGCCGCCGGGCGGATCGCCGACGGTCACGAGGCGCGCATCGAGGTCGCGATGGCAAAGACGTTCGCGGCGAACGTGACGCAGGAGGCGATCGACGACGCGCTCCAGTTCTGCGGCGGCAACGGGATCGCGTACGACCTGCCGATCGCGCGCTTCCACGAGAACGTCCGGCAGTTCCGCCTCGTCGACGGCGCCGACGAGGTCCACCGCCGGTCGATCGCGCGGGACGCCTTCGAGGACCCGCCGGCCGAGGAGCTTGAGACCGTCACGCGGTTCGGCGAGTTCGACTAAGTCGAGAGTCGATAGCAGCGGTCACTCGTCGTTGCCGTCCTCCTGGAACACCTCGAACAGCTCGGGATCCGTCCCGAACTTGAGGACGTTCGTCACGACGGAGTTGCGGAGGTTGTTGACGAGCACGCCGTACTCCTTGTAGAACTCGTGGATCCACTTCGACTCCTGTTCGCGGTCCTCGAACATCATGATCGTCTTCCACTGGTAGTCGCCGTCAGAGAGGAAATACATGAACGTGTGGCGGCTCGACCGGATGTGTTCGAGAGCGTCTTCCCAGTGTTCGTCGAACCCTTCCGGGTTGAACTGGAACTCGAACAGCGAGAAGAAGAGGTGCTCCTCGTTGGGGACCAACGCCTCTCGGAACACCCCGTCGGCGCGCATCCGCCGGATCGACTCGTTGACGGTGACGTGCGAGACGTCGATATCGTGTTCCTCGGCGAGGAGATCGCGGAGCCCGCGCGAGGTGAGCTGAGGGTCCCGAGCGAGCTCCTGAAGGATGATGGTGTCCCGCTCGGAGAGGTTCCAGTCCGGGATCGGCTGTTTCTCGGGCATCTCTCCGTAGAGGTGGACGCGTCACGGTAATCAGTATTTGGCTCGACGGCGCGGCCCCGATCGGGCAGATTTCTGTCCCGGTCGATCACGTCGGGTGCCCGTCCAGGTCCGCGAGACGGAATTTGACCCGCGTCTACTCGGTGAGCGGGAGGAAGATCCCGAAGACGAACGGAGTGACGAGGGCGATCGCGGTACCGAGGAACTCCAGATCGAGGAGGAGCCGCTCCTCCCAGCCGGGCACCTGCGTCCCCGTCATGTGGATATACGCCTCGCCGACGGCCCCGATCAGGAACAGTCCGAGCCCGAAGAGGACACCGCGTTTGGTGATCTTCGGATAGTCTATATTGCCGTAACGACCAGCCATAGACGACGATTTTTCTGAGATATGATAAGGATTGCTGTTGAATGAATCCCACGGCGGTATCGAAGCGGGTGCAAAGCCCCCGCTCACACCAGCCCGCCCGCGGTGAACACCGCGTAGCAGATCGCCACGAGCAGCCCGGAGTGGAACAGCGCCGCGTAGCGTCCGCGGGAGGCGGTGCCGGCGAACCAGCCCGAGGCGAGCATCGTCGCCTGCGTGACGACGTACAGCCGGAAGCGCTCCAGCTCCGGAAGCACCGTCTCCGGCTCGGCCACGAAATCGGTTGCCCCGGCGAGGTCGGCGAGGTGCGCGGCGTCGATCACCTGCGTGTTGACGACGGCGACGACCGCCGCGACCAGCGCGGCCGCCGCCCAGCCGACCGCGACGTAGGGGTGCATCGACGAGCGGAGCGCGCGCTGCTCGCTGTAGAGCCGGCCGACCTCGATCCGAAGCGTCTCGAAGACGGCGTCGGCGTCGCTCCCGGCGTTTAAGGCGTCGGTGACGAGCCCGAGTGTCCCCTCGGCCAGCGGCGTTCCGACGCGCTGGACAAACCGATCGATCGCGGCCGCGCGGACGCCGGGCGACTGTGCCGACGCACCCGTACTCCCCGTGTCTCTCGCACGCTCCGTACTCCCCGCACCCCCCGTCGCGGTCGTCGACCGGAGCGCGAACGCGAGGTCGGCCACGTCGTCGTCGAGCACGCCGAGGTCCACGTCGCGCGCGACCGCCTCGACCGCCGCGGGGAACGGCCGCCCCTGCGCGACGTGTCCCGAGACGGCGTGGACGAAGTCCGCCAGCTCGCGGTCCTTCGCGTCGTCGATCCGGGTGCGTCTCCCCGCGACGGCGCCGACGGGAACCGCGAACGCCGCGTACGAGAGCAGCGCGACGTTGACGAGAGTGTACCCCGCGAACGCGAGCCCGACCGCGAGCAGCGCCGCGGGCGGCGCGCAGACGACCGCGGCGCTCGACGGATTGCGCCCGGCCGAGGCGAGGATTTTGCGGGGGAACGCCGGCAAGTCGTAGCTCGCGCGCTGGTTCGGCGGGCGGAGCGTGCCGACCGCGACCGCACCGACGAGGCCGATAGCAACGAGAAAGACGACGGCGCCGTAGAGGACGACCGCCCGCGTCGGCACCACGCCGACCGGCGTGTCGACCGGCGGGAGCAGCTCGGGGACGACGACCGTGAGCGCGGTCGCCGCGATGACGAGCAGCGCCGGCAACACCAACACGACGACGAACAGTTCGGTGAGAAGCTCCAGGAATCGCCGGGCGCGCTTGCGGGCCCGGTCCTGCCGGTGCGCGAGCATCCGGCTCTCCGTCCGGAGGTACTCCGCGAGCGCCGCGTCGCCAGTCGCCGCGTGCTTGCGGAACTTCAGGAGGAACGGCGCGAGCAGCTCTCGCGAGGGCGTGTCGCGGGCGACCCGACGCAGTCCCTCGTCGAGGCTCCCGGCGAGTCGCGCGGCGTTGAGCGCCTTCCGTAGCGAGGTGGCGGTCCCGCCGTACGCGTCGTTCGCGGCGGCCTTCTCGACCATTTTCCGGGGGCCGTCGCTCCCGGCCGCGAGTAGTTCGAGGTAGCGGACCGCGGGCGGGAGGGTCCGCTCGATGTCGGTCCGGCGCGTCGCCGTGAGCCACCGGAGGTGGAGCCCACCGAGCCGCACCGTTGCGCGCTTCGCGAGGAACCCGGTGAGGCCGGCGGCGACGACGGCAACGCGCTCGGGCGACAGCGACCCGATCGGGACCGGCGAACGCGCGCCGATCCAGGCGTCGGCCGCCGCGAGTAACCCCGGCACGGTCGACGCGGCGACAAGCAGCGCCGGGACGATGACGGCAACGCAGACGAGCCACGAGAGCCCGTACACCCGCGCCAAATGCGTCTCGAACCCCGTGTCGAGCGCAGTCCCACGGTACCGCTTCCGGTCGGCGTCGTGCCGGCGGTCGCTCGCGTGGCGTGCGAACAGAGCGTACAGCACGCGGTCGACCACCGAGGAGCCGCTGGTCCGCGTGAACCCGTCGGCCTCGGCCGCGTCGAGGGCGCGGCCGCCTCCCGCGGCGTCGGCTCCTCTCTGTGGCTCCCCGCTCATGATCGTCCCTCCCCGCCCATCGTGCGGGCGGCGCGCTCGACGGTCGCCGCCTCGTCGGTCCGGAGGTCCGCGAGGAACTCGAACAGCGCGTCGAAGTCGTCGACTCCCTCACGGACGAGGTACTCGACGTATCGGCGCTTCGACGCGAACTCCGATTCGACGGCGTCGACATCGCGGTCGGTATGGTCGGCGATGCGAGCGAGCGCGTGAAGGCGGCGCCCCTCACGGGACGCGGTCGGCGCGTCGCTCTCGGGAGCACCCGGGAACCGGAACTCGCCGTCGGCGTCGCGCCACGCGACCGTGTTGTAGTACACCGCCTCCGTCCCCTTGTCGACGACGCCGGCGCCGCCGTGTTTGGGGTTGCCCGTCGGGCTGCGTGTCGCCTCTGGGTCGAGCGCCTCGTACTCCGCCTCGGAGAGCAGTTCGACCGCCCGCGAGACGTAGCGCTCGCCGTCGACCTGCCGCGGGAAGACGACGAGGTCGACCTCGCGGAGGAGGTAGGCGGGGAGCCCGCGCTCGATCACGCGGTTGACGAGTGCCTCCACGTCCTCGGCGTGAGTAGTGCCGATCACGCCATGCCCCGTATTCAGCGTCTCGGCGAACGTCTCGAAGCTCGCGGGCGTGTTGATCTCGGCGATCACCTCAACGTCGGGGTTCAAGTAATTCGCCTCGGCCATCAGCTCCGACATGCTCACGGCCTTGTACGCGTCCTCGTGGTCGCGCGTCGTGAGCGACACCCCGGTCTCGTGCGGGAGCCGGACCTCGCGAGACCCCTCGTCGATCGACACCGGCCGGTCGTCGAACGGGATGAAGGGGGTGTGAGCGTTGAGCAGGGTCGTTTTCCCCACGCCGGTCGGCCCGGCGAAGAGGACGACCCCGCGGTGCTCGTACAGCAGCCACAGCAGGGTGACCAGATCGGGAGAGAGCGTCCCCCGGTCGATCAGATCGACGGGCGTCAGGGCGTCCGCGCTCTGCTTGCGGATCGAGACGTGGGGGCCGCCCTCCGAGATGACCGGTAACGCCACCGCACACCGGATCGTCTCGTCGACCCCGTCGACGTCGAGGTTCACCTTCGCGGACGGCGTCGACGCGTTGAGCTCGGTCCCGTCGCGGGCCGCCAGCCCGGTGACGACGTTGACGAACGTCGATTCGTCGTCGAACGCGAGGTTCGTCGGGACGCGTCGTCCGGCGTCTCTGGAATTCTCGTCCCCAGCGCCCGCTCCCTGCAGGATCGAGGTCCGCGGAACCACCTTCACGCGCTCGCCGACGCGGTTGGCCTCCACGTCCTCCAAGTTCGGGTCGCGGATCGGGACCGTTAAGATTCCTTCGCCGACGAAGTCGCGGAGCACGTAGTACGCCAGATCGTCGAGGCGATCGTGGGCGTACCGCGAGTCGACCGGCGGGACCGCGAGCCCGCGGTCGGCCAGCGCGGAGCGGGCTCGGTGGGCGGCCGCGCCGAGCCACGCCCGGGTGTTGCGCGCGGTGAGCCGCCGCGAGAGGAACCGCCGAGCGTGCTCGGCGACGAACGCCTCGCGGTCGTCGACGACGCCGTTGACGGTGGTCTCCCAGATGCGCTGTTTGCACTCCTCGATCAGCGCCTCGTCGCCGGGGAGGAGGTCGGGCTCGCGGACGGCGTACTTCGTCTCGAACGCGTCGGAGCCGAGCAAGCGCTCGCGGGCGACGACCACCTCGACGGAGAGCCCGGCGAAGCCGACCGCGTACCGGGCGAGCCGCTCGGCGGCGACGCGCTCGACGTACTCCGCGTCGGCGTCGATACCGGTCTCCAAGGGCGCGAACGTCTCGGTGTGGACGACCAGTTCGCGCTCGTCGCCCACGTCGGCCACCTCGATCCGGCCGTCTAAGGCGAGGGGCGTCACGTCGCCGAGGAGCCGGAGGTCGCGCAAGGCGTGGTAGTCGATCCGGCGGCGCGCCGCCCGACTCGCGTCGAGCAGCCGGTCGAGCGCCCGCTCGTACTTCGGCTCGAATCCCGACTCGGCCCGCTCGATCACGCCGACCCGCGTGAGCGGTCGCCGGTGTCGCACCCCGGAGAAGTGGTCGCGGACGCGGTCGAGCGCGCGATCGTCGGCCCCCGACAGCGGCGGCTCGCGCACGTCGTACCCGAACCGGCCGCCGTCGCGCTCGCGGACCGTGGCGACGACCCCCGGCTCCGATTCGTACTGCGCGCGCACGTCCGGCGCGTACCACGCCTCGGGGTCGTCCGGCGGCACCGGCGCCGGGACCGCGCCGCCCGGATCGTCGTCGTCCTCGTCGACGATCCGGAGGGTCGGCCCGTCGCTCACGGCTCGGTCCCCCGCGTCGGGCGGTTCGTCGCGGCGTCGGCGTCACGGCTGCGTGTCATCGTGCGATCGGCGGGTGGCCGGTGGGCCGATTTAAGGGTTATTTTCTGTCAGCAATAGATAATTTCAGCGTTCAAAAACATTCGCGCAAATAGTCGGGTTCGGACCGTCACACGCATCTCCGACACCGATCGCCCTATCTGGCCCACACGCCGTCGCCGAAGTCGACGGCGTCGTTCCACTTGCCGACCACGGTCGCGACCGCCAGGTCGCCGGTGACGTTGTTCATCGTCGCGATGCGCCCGAGGATGGGGTCGACGCCGGCGACGAAGCCGACGACCGCCAGCGGGAGGCCGACCTGACTCAATACGACGGTCAACATGACGAGTCCGGCGCCCGGGACGCCGGCGGTCCCGATGCTGATCAGCACGGCGACGACCAACACGAGGAACTGCTCGGTGAGCGCGAGCGGCTGTCCCACGGCGTTGGCCGCGAACATCACGGTGATCGCCTGTCGAATCGCGGCGCCGTCCATGTTGGCGGTGGCGCCGACGGGGAGCGCGAACGAGTACACCCGCTCTTCGATCCGGAGATCCTCTTCGGCGTTCGTCATCGTCACGGGGAGCGTCCCGCTGGACGAGCGCGTCGCGAAGGCGGTGAGCATCGCGTCTTTTGCGCCCCTAAGGAACGCGACCGGGGAGACGCCGGCGACCACGCGCATGAGTACGAACAGGTACGTGAACGCGATGTGGACGACGACCGCGACGCCGACCGCCAGCACGAGCGCGCCGAGCGAGGAGAACACGCCGACGCCCTCGGTGCCGATCCCGACCGCCATGAGGGCGAACACGCCGATGACCCCGTACTCCAACACGCCGCGGACGACCACGAACATCGCCTCGGCTCCGATCTTGAACGCCCCGAACACGCCGTCGACGCGGCCCGCGAGTTCCGGTTTCTGCGCCCGGACGTAGGTGAGCGCGATACCGAACACGATCACGAAAAAGACCGTCGCGAGCAGGTTCCCCTCGGCCATCGCGGCCACCGGGTTGTTCGGGACGATTCCAAGGACGACCTCGGTCAGCGACGGCGGCGCCTGCGACTGCGCCTCACCGCCCGTGAACTCCACGCCGCGACCCGGGCGCAGCAGGTTCGCGACCGCGAGCCCGATCAGCCCGGCGAACGTCGTCGTCACGGCGTAGAGCCCGACCGTCGCCCCGCCGATGCGCCCGAGCTTCGCCGGCGAGAGCTGTCTGATCCCGGTGAGCAGCGTGAAGACGATGATCGGGACGGCGAGCATGTTGAGCAGGCGCAAAAAGAGGTCACCGAACGGTTTGACGACGGTCATCCGCTCACCGAAGACCGCGCCAGCGAGCGATCCGAGGAGGAACGCGACCGCGATGCGGTAGATGAGCGGTACCGATCGATACCGACGCCACAGCGATCCGATGAAACTGGCCATATCGACAGGTGTGAATCCGCGGGGGAAACGCCTCCGTTACGGACGACAGTTGAAGCGACCTGTGACGCCGTATTCGGCGAAAATCACCCGCACCCATCGGCGTGGGTCGGGTTGCTAGACAGCGGGAGTTCAGCAGAAGCGCGAGCGGCCACGACAGCGGCGATCGAAGAAATTGTTCGTTTCACTTCGAGAACGGTTCGGTGAAGAAACAACGAGTCACAGATACCGGCAAATATGGAGTCGATCGCGCTCAACCTTGACGAGATGCGACCGGACCTCGATCGGTGTTCGGCACCGAGTATCCACTCACCGGGACCGATTCGTTGAGCGGATACCGAGCCGCGAACCGTTACTTCTGGTGGCGGCGACCCGAAACGACGCCGTGCTTTTGTGCGTTCGAGCCGCACTGACGGTATGCGCGCTGCCATTTTCAACGGCCCCGGAGACATCGGCGTCGAAGAGCGTCCGCGCCCCGAGATCGAGGCCCCGACCGACGCGATCGTCCGCGTGACCCACACCGCGATCTGCGGCTCGGACCTGTGGTTCTACCGCGGCGACAGCGACCGCGACGAGGGCTCGCCGGTCGGCCACGAGCCGATGGGGATCGTCGAGGAAGTCGGCAACGAGGTCACCTCGGTCGCGCCCGGAGACCGCGTGCTCGCGCCCTTCGCCATCTCCTGTGGCGAGTGCGAGTTCTGCCGCAAGGGACTCCATACCTCCTGCGAGAACGGGGACTCGTGGGGCGGCGACAACGGCGGCGGGCAGGGCGAGTACGTTCGATCGACTCACGCCGACGGCACCCTCGTTCGAGTCCCCGATCGGTTTGCCGACGACGAGGAGACGCTCCGGTCACTGCTCCCGCTGACCGACGTGATGGGAACCGGTCACCACGCGGCCGTCAATGCGGGCGTCGAGGCGGGTTCGACCGTGGTCGTGATCGGCGACGGCGCAGTCGGCCTCTGCGGCGTGCTCGCGGCCCGCCGACTCGGCGCCGAGCGGATCATCGCGGTGGGCCACCACGAGGACCGACTCGAACTCGCCGAGGAGTTCGGCGCCACGGAGACCGTCTCGGAGCGCGGCGAGGCCGCCGTCGAACGGATCCAAGAGCTCACCCACGGCGGGCCGAACCACGTGATGGAGTGCGTCGGCGCCGCAAGCGCGATGAACACCGCCATCGACGTGGTCCGGCCAGGCGGCACGATCGGCTACGTCGGCGTCCCCTACGGCGTCGAGGAGGAGGGCCTCAACGTGTTCGGAATGTTCGGCGACAACGTCACACTTGCAGGCGGCGTCGCGCCCGTCCGCGCGTACGCTGAGGAACTGATGGCGGACGTACTGCAGGGCACCCTCGACCCCGCGCCGGTCTTCACCGAGACGGTCGGCCTTGACGAGGTCGACGAGGGGTACCGCATGATGGACGAGCGCGAGGCGATCAAGGTGCTTGTGAAGCTCTGAAACCCCCGAATCAGCCACCTTCTCCACGATATCTGCGGAATACGTATTAGTGAACACTCATTGTTAATAGTTATCATCTCCCATCATTACACCGAGGCGCACTCTGTCGAGGCGCTCCAAGAGCGCCACCGATCCGAGGAGGCGGACGCACGGCTCGAGGGGACCCCGACGCCGACGCCGTCGACGACCCGGCGGGTGAGCCCGAAGAGCGCGAACCTCCGGCCGAACCGCGCACCCCGGCCGACGACTGACGCGGCCGGGTCGACTCCGCCCCGAACCCCGACGATTTCTCGCGGTCGACGTCACGGTGAGCGCTGAATCCGTACCCCGAGGTACACCGGTTTAAACCGCGTTTCAGGCTGGGCCTGAAGATGTTTCAACACTCAGAAACGACGGTTCTGGCGGCGAAATACTACCCCGATGTCGCTCTTTCGTTGGACCATCTCCACGGCGGAGTACTGCAAGCATGCACACGCTTACCGACGCTTCACGGAAGACGGGACAGCGATAGGTGATCAATAGATGACACAATCGCGGTTCCGTACCGCCTTCTTCGCTGCGATCATGGCGCTTCCCACAGTCGCGTCGACGGAGGCGGCCGGTGCCGCTCCGATCGAGGAGCCCAACCTCTTCTCGTTGACGACGCTCGGCGCGGTGATCGGGGCGTTCCTAATCGCGTTGCTGATCGTGGCTGCAGTCCGACACGCCGACCGCTGAGGCGATGTCGCACGCTTATCGCGCAGATCGCTGAGACGGTACGGCCCGCCCCGTTGTAAGCGCCGCGCAATCGCGAGCCGCGACCGCTGAGAGCGCAAGGCACCGAGCCCGCGCGGCCAATCCACTCGCTCCCGCCCTCGTTCTATAGTTACTCGCCTCCGAATCAGAGAAAATACCCCCGGCTAAGGTAGCTTTATTTTCATGGACAAGTGTGATAGACTCGCTATATATGACAGACGTTACCCTTCGTCGGACGCAGCTTGCAACGCCAGCGAGCGACGAGAAGATGATGCACTCGGCAGCCGACAGCGACGCCGATGAGGTGTTCCTCGATCTCGAAGACTCCGTGGCACCGAACGCGAAGCCGGACGCGCGCGCGCCCCTGATCAAGGCGGCCCGCGAGGAGGACTGGAGCGACAAGGTCCTCAGCTTCCGGATGAACGGGATCGACACGAAGTGGTGGTACGACGACCTGATCACGGTCGTCGGCGAGGCGGGCGAGTTCATCGACGACATCATCGTTCCGAAGGTGAAGTCCGCCAGCGACGTGCACACGGTCGAGAACCTGCTCGCGCAGGTCGAAGAGAACAACGGGCTGGAGGTCGGGGGCATCGGCCTCGAACCCCAGATCGAAGACGGCGAGGGGATCCACAACGTTCACGATATCGCCCACGCCTCTGATCGACTCTCGTCGATCATCTTCGGACCGGGCGACTACTCCGCGGCGATGGGCACGCCCGGACTCGACATCGGCCAGTTCCCGGAGTACCCGGGCCACTACTGGCACCACGCCCTCTCCGAGTGTAACTCCGCGGCGAAGTCGGCCGGGGTGCCGTGTCTCGACGGCCCGTACGCCGACATCGAGGATTCCGACGGCTTCCGCGAGTCCGCCGAAAACGCCAACATGATCGGCTGTGACGGCAAGTGGGCGATCCATCCGTCGCAGATCGAGATCGGCAACGAAGTGTTCGCACCGGACCCGGAGACCGCCGAGCGCGCCAAGCGCATCGTCGACGCCTACGCCGAGGCGATGGAGGAGGGCAAGGGCGCCGTGAGCGTCGACGGGCAGATGGTCGACGAGGCGACCAACAAGATGGCCCAAGACATCGTTGAGACGGCCGAGGCGGCCGGGATCCTCTAAGGTCGCGTTCGACTTCGGCTCGTTCGCCCCCGATATACCGACTTTTTGGCGTCGCTCGCGTCTCGGAGCGGCAGTACTCTGAACGGCAGCGCGCATGACGGCAGACTCCCACCGTTTGATTTCGGTACCATGCTAGAACGGCAGTCGGTAGACCAAGCGTGCGTCTTGATCACCGAGGGTTCTACCAGATCAAGGAGCTGGTTCGTTAGTCGTGCGGGATACACAGCGCATACCTTGCGGCCGGATCGCAAGGGAAGGTTGATGTTTACTCGATACCGATTGCAGAGTCTCCGACCATCCTACACGGACGTCCCGTCACCCTAATAATTGCGTCGTACCGTTAAGTGGCCCTCAATAACTAACCGTGGGTATCTCCCGTATCGATGTGCACCATGCCACTCTATATGGACGTTCATAGGGACGTCGATGCAAGCGTTGAGGAGGTTGTAGAAGCTCACAAAAAGGATCTCGAAACCCAGGAGAAACACGGCGTGAAATACTTGAATTACTGGGTGGACGATGACGAGGGGGCCGTCTTTTGCCTCTTCGAGGGCCCCAGCAAAGAAGCGGGCGAGAAGGTCCACAAAGAGGCCCACGGTCTCGCTGCAGACGAGATCTTCGAAGTCGAACAGGGCGAGTGAATCTGGCCCACCGAGGCACCTATTTTTGACGACTCGCAAGATTTACTCTCGATACCCCGCAGAGTGTTCTTGGCAAATAACGAGTAGTTCAATATATCGGTACGTGAGTCCCTTGTACCGACCGATCGATGACTCTCACAGATGTGTGAGCTTTTCTGTGGCGTTCCGTCGATATTAAACTCGCTCGCTGGTTGTCGGCTCCCTTTATAACGGCTCGATCAGTTCGACCGCGTGGCCGTCGGGGTCCTTCACGAACGCGGTGCGCGCGCCGGCCTCCGGTTGGTCGCCCGGCTCCTTCACGACGCCGTGGTGGTCGATCGCCTCGAACGCCGCGTCGACGTCGTCGACGCCGACGGCGACGTGGTCGTAGCGGTCGCCGTCGTCGCTCGGCTCCTCGCCGTCGGTGTCGGACAGCTGGAACTCGACGCCGGCGTCGTCGGCGACGTACACGTTGCGCGTGTCGCCGTCGGCGGTCGTAAACTCCCAAGAGCGCTCGAAGCCGAGTTGGTCGACGTACCAGTCCGCGGTGCGGTCGGCGTCGGCCACGTTGAGACACGTGTGGAGTATCTCCATGCCTCGCGGTGTCACGGCGGGGTAATAAATCCCGGCAAGCGGGCAACTCGTGGCCGCCCGTGAGACTGTCATTAACAAAGGTTTTATTCGCCTTTCTCCCCCGAGTATTAGCATGGCAAGCGAGCCCACGCGAGGAGATAACACGCCCGGCTTGGATACGTCGGCGGCCGCGCTCGGTCACGAGCGACCGGACGTGCCGGCCTATCGAGCGCTCGCGGAGGATCTCCGCGAGCGCGTCGACGGCGAGGTTCAGTTCGACGAGTACGCGCAGGTGCTGTACGCCACCGACGGCAGTATTTATCAGGCGCGACCGGCCGGCGTCGTGACGCCGCGCTCGGTCGCGGACGTGCAGGCAACGATGCGTGTCGCGGCCGACCACGGGGTTCCCGTCATCCCGCGGGGTGCGGGCTCCTCGCTCGGGGGACAGACCGTCGGGCCAGGGTGTGTCGTGCTCGACTTCTCGACGCACATGGACGAGATTCAGGAGGTCCGGCCCGACGATCGTCGAGCGGTGGTCCAGCCCGGAGTCGTCCAGGACCAGCTCGACGACCGACTGACCGAGGACGGCTTGAAGTTCGCGCCCGACCCGGCCTCCTCGGCGCGGGCGACCGTCGTTGGCGGCATCGGCAACAACTCCACCGGTGCGCACTCGGTGCGGTACGGGATCACCGACGCGTACACGGAGGAGTTGCAGGTCGTCCTCGCGGACGGCTCGCTGATCCACACCCGCGAGGTCGTCCTCGACTCGCCGGAGTACGAGGAGATCGTCTCGAAGAACGATCGGGAGGCCGCTCTCTACGAGACCACCCGAAAGCTCGTCGAGGAGAACGAAGCCGAGATCGACGAGAAGTACCCGAACCTCAAGCGCTCCGTCTCCGGGTACAATCTCCACAAGGTCATCTACGAGAACGACGACGGCGAGGACGTGATCAACCTCTCGAAGCTGTTCGTCGGCGCCGAGGGGACGCTCGGAACGATCGTCGAGGCCGAGGTGTCGCTCGTCAGCCGCCCCGAGGAGACGGCGCTCGCGCTGTACACCTTCGACTCGCTGGTCGACGCGATGAAGGCGGTCCCGGAAGCCTTGGAGTTCCCGGTGAGCGCGGTCGAGCTGATGGACGACGAGGTGTTCGACCTCGCTGCGGGCTCTCAGGAGTTCGCGCAGTACGCCGAGCCGATTCCGGACCGCGCTACCGCGGCGCTCATGCTGGAGTGGGACTCGGAGCTCGTCGACGACTTCGAGGCGGCGATCGCCGACACGAACGCCCACTTCGTCGAGGAAGGCGACGCCTTCGACGTGCTGGAGGCGTACACTCCCGAGGACCAAGAAGACCTCTGGAAGCTCCGGAAGGCGGCCATCCCGCTACTGATGAGCATGCAGGGCGACCCGAAACCGTACCCGTTCATCGAAGACGCGACGGTGCCGCCCGAGGAACTCGCGGAGTACGTCGGGCAGTTCGAGGAGGTGCTCACCGACCACGACACCTCGGCCGCCTACTTCGCGCACGCCGGCAGCGGCACCCTTCACATTCGACCCATCCTCTCGCTGAAAGAGGAGGAAGGCGTCGAGAAGATGCACTCCATCTCCGAGGACGTCACCGACCTCGTCTTGGAACACCACGGCGCCTTCTCGGGCGAGCACGGCGACGGGCTCGCCCGCACCGAGTTCAACCCGAAGATGTACGGCGAGGCGCTCTGGAGCGCGTTCCAGGAGCTCAAATCGACGTTCGATTCCGAGTGGCGGATGAACCCGGGGAAGGTCGTCTACGTCGACGGCGAGACCGCCGACGAGCGCGGCTACCCCGACACCGCCGCTGACACGGACATGCGCGAGAACCTCCGGTACGGTCCTGCCTATCAGTCGATCGAGCCGCAGACGACGCTGGACTTCTCAGAGGAGGGCGGGTTCTCCCATCTCGTCGAGCTGTGTAACGGCTGTGGCACCTGCCGGGAAGTCGACTCCGGCGTGATGTGTCCGACCTACCGCGCCTCCGAGGAGGAGATCCAAGCGACCCGCGGCCGGGCGAACATGCTTCGGGCCGCCATCAGCGGCGAGCTCGACGACGACGAGATCCATTCCGACCGGTTCCAAGAGGAGGTGCTCGGACTCTGCGTCGGCTGTAAGGGCTGTAAGAGCGACTGCCCGACCGGCGTCGACCTCGCGAAGCTCAAAGCCGAGGTGAAACACGAGCACCACGAGGAGGAGGGCTCCGGGCTCCGCGAGCGGATCTTCCGGGACATCGACCGCTTCTCAGCGATCGGGAGCGCGCTCGCACCGGTGTCGAACGCGGCGACGAAGATTCCCGGCGCTCGCGCGGTGATGGACGCGGTCGCGGGGATCGCCCCGGACCGCGAGCTGCCGACGTTCCGCTCCGAGAGCTTCGAGGAGTGGTTCGCGTCCCGCGGCGGATCGACGATCGACCCCGCCGAG
This sequence comes from Halorubrum lacusprofundi ATCC 49239, assembly GCF_000022205.1. Classification (NCBI taxonomy): domain Archaea; kingdom Methanobacteriati; phylum Methanobacteriota; class Halobacteria; order Halobacteriales; family Haloferacaceae; genus Halorubrum; species Halorubrum lacusprofundi. The sequence goes on along the minus strand of NC_012029.1, from coordinate 225,261 downwards.
GCGGTCGACACGGTCGCGCTGTTCCCCGACACGTACACCAACTACAGCTACCCGGCGGCGGGCAAGGCCGCCGTCGAGGTGCTTGAGGCGGCCGGCGTCCGCGTGGAAGTACCGGACGATCTGGCGCCCTCGGGCCGGGCGGCGTTCTCGACCGGCTTCCTCAACGACGCCCGCGAGCGCGCGGCAACCAACGTGGCGGCGCTCGCGCCCCGCGTCCGCGACGGGCAGTCAGTCGTCTTCGTCGAGCCCTCGGACGCGGTGATGTTCCAGGATGAGTACCTCGATCTCCTCGACGGCGACGATGTTGAGGCGGTGTCGGCCGCCGCGTACGGCGTCTTAGAGTACCTCGACGCCGGCCGCGTCGACGAGCAGTTGGCGTTCGATGCGCCTGCGGAGTCGCTCACGTATCACGGCCACTGCAACCAGAAGGCGACGAACAAGGACCACCACGCGGTCGGGGTACTCCGCCGGGCCGGCTACGACGTGGACCCGCTCGACTCCTCGTGTTGCGGGATGGCCGGCTCGTTCGGCTACGAGTCGGAACACTACGACATCTCGAAGGCGATCGGCCGGATCCTCTTCGATCAGGTCGAGGAGAGCGGCGGCGAGACGGTGACCGCGCCGGGCGCCTCCTGCCGCTCGCAGCTGGGAGACCGTGACGGCGCGGAGAACCCACCGCACCCGATCGAGAAGGTCGCCGAGGCGGTGACCGGGGCCGCATCCGACGCCGTCGCCGACGCGGGCGCCGCCGAGGCCGCGAGCCCGTCGCCCGCCGACGACTGAGGCAGCGTCGCGGCGCTCGCGACGCTCTTACTGATCGGGTTTGAATGTGTCCGGCGACAGCACCGCTCTCGGATCGCGATCGGCGGCGATAAAAAGGCCGCACCGCCGTACCGTTCCCGTGTTCAGAACACGCCGGAGAACAGCACGTAGCCGAACAGCAGACACAGCAGACACAGCAGGCCGACACCGGTCGAGTAGTACAGGAGCGGGATCATGTTCAGCCGCATCACCCGTCCCTCCTGTCCGAGGAGGCCGACCGTCGCGAGCGTCGACGCGTCGTTGACACAACCGTTATCCTCTCTGTCGAACATGACGTGTGTCCTCCCTCTCTATTCGATGTGTGTAGTCTGTCAAGAATAGGTTTGAGCCCGTCGACCGCTGTGGCTCCGAGGACGACTGGCAAGAAATGTCATGAATATTCCCAGTAGATTTAAATAATGATATATCAACAATTCCCTCATGCCACTTCGTGGCAAATTCACGACACGGGTCCACAGGCGGGTGGGCCTTCGGGGTGTTACGAGTGTAAATGACAACTCCACTCTGACGGTAGGAGGTGGTTACCGTGGCTGACCCGATGCTCATACTGCTGGCGCTGTTGCCGCTCGCAGCGATCGCGATCATCATGGTCCTCCTCTACCAGCCGGCGACGATCACAATGCCCATCGCGTGGGCCATCGCGGCCGTGGCCGCGTACGTCGGCTGGCAGATGTCTCCGACATTGATCGCGGCGGCTTCTATCCGTGGGGCGTTGACGGCGACGCGAATCCTCGTCATCGTCTTCGGTGCAATACTGCTGCTGTACACACTCAAGCAGTCGGGCGCGTTCGAAGTCATCAACGCGGGCTTTTCCTCGATCAGCGATGACAGACGCGTGCAGGTCATCCTCCTCGTGTTCCTCATGGGCTCGTTCATCGAGGGGGCAGCCGGGTTCGGGACGCCGGCCGCAATCGTCGGCCCGCTACTGGTCGGACTCGGCTTCCCGCCGCTGGCTGCGGTGGTGGTCGCCCTAACCGGGAACATCCTCGCAATCACCTTCGGTGCAGTCGGGACACCGCTTATTATCGGGTTCGAAGACGTCGTCTTCGGGCAGGACCCGACAGAGACCGGCACGGCAGCGTACGCCGTCGTCCAGAACGGCGGCTATGAGAGTGTCGGCGCCTACGTGGCCCAGATCGGAGTCTGGGCAGCCGTCATTCACGCCATCGTGGGCATCGCGATTCCGTTCATCGGCGTGGCGATGATGACTCGCTTCTTCGGTGAGGAGCGCTCGCTCAAGCCCGCCATCGAAGTGATTCCGCTCACGCTGTTCGCGTGGGCCTCCTTCGTGATTCCGTACCTCCTGACGGCGTACTTCCTCGGGCCGACGTTCCCGGGACTGCTGGGTGCGATGGTCGGTCTACTCGTCGTCGGCTCGACGCTGCGTGCGGGCTACTTCCTCCCGGAAGAGGAGTGGGACTTCGGACCGCAGGAGCAGTGGCCGGACCACTGGATCGGCAAAATCGAGCCCGGAACGGGCATGGGCACCTCCGACACCGGCCAGAAGGTCGCGGCCGACGGCGGCACGAGCCGCTTCGAGGAGATGCACAGTCAAGACATGTCCCTCGGTATGGCGTGGGCTCCCTACATCCTCGTTGCGGCCCTACTGATCGTGACTCGAGTCATCGGACCCGTGCAGGGGTTCCTGTCGTCGACCGGCGTCATCACGTGGAACAACATCCTCGGAACGCCGTTCTCTGAAGGTATCGAGATATTCTACCTCCCGGGATCGCTGTTCGTGCTGGTCGCGGTCGTGACGTACGGGCTCCACGGCATGGACTCCGAGGGGATCAGAGACTCGTGGGCAGAAGCCATCACGAACATCATTCCGGCGGTCATCGCGCTGTGGTTCGCCGTGGCGACGGTGATGGTCATGCAAAAGACCGGTGCCGACATCGTGATCAACAACGCCGCAGCCGTCGATCTGGGCATGCTGCAGTTGCTGTCCCAATCCACGGCGAACCTCACTGGCCAGCTGTTCCCGTTCTTCTCGCCCTTCATCGGCGCGTTCGGCGCGTTCATCGCCGGTTCGAACACGGTCAGCGACATCCTGTTCGGCCTCTTTCAGTTCGAGGCGGCCCAGCAGATCGGCGCCCCGACCCAAATTGTGGTCGCCGCACAGGCGGTCGGTGGCGCAATCGGTAACCTCATCGCTATCCACAACGTCGTCGCCGCGCTCACTGTTGTCGGCCTCATCGGTGAGGAAGGGCGCGTCATCCGGCTGGAGCTGATACCGGTGCTGTACTACGGGGTTGCAACCGGTCTCCTCACACTGATTCTCGCCTACGTGGTGGTTCCGGGGACCTTCTGAAGGTACCACCACCGTTTTTTCGCGACGGCATTTTTTGCGGCCACCAACCCGTCCGAGAAGTCGTGCCATTCGCGCCCCCAATCGGACTATAGACCGCAACGAGGTGCGGCGCGCGTGGACGACGTGGCGACGACGTACGTCGCCCGTCACGATCCCAACGGCTCCGACGCCGCGCCGATCGATGATCTGCTCGCCGGATTTCCGTCCGACCCGGCCGTCCTCGACGTCGGCTGCGGCGACGGCGCGCGGACCCTCGCGAACCTCACGGCCGGCAGCGTCGGACTCGACGTGTCGCGGCGCGGGCTCGCCCCCGCGGGCGAGATTCGGGGACTCGAGGATTACTGACCTCAGCGCTCCTCGTCGGGCTCGGCAGCGAGCGCGGCGTCGCGGAGCTCCCGGCAGCGGTCCCCCTCCACCGTCAGCTCCGGCACCGGCGTCGGGGTCCCGTCGGCGTCGACGGAGACGAACACGAAGTACGACTCGGTCGTCAACTCGCGCTCGCCGGTCCGAGGGGACTCGCGGTACGCGCGGATCCGCGTGCGGAGGCTCGTTCGTCCGACCGCGTACACGTACGACTCGACGATGCAGGTGTCGCCCTGTGGCACCGGCCGCTTGAAGTCGAGCCCGTTGATCTTGGCCGTGACGCACGTCTCGCCGGCGGCGCGCATCGCCGACATCGCGCCGATTTCGTCCATCCACTTGACGACGTTGCCCCCGTGAGCCGACTCGTAGTTGTTGGTGTGGGTCGGCTGGACCCGCTGACGGTTCTCGATGTAGGTGTCGCTGACGGTCGGCATACCGGTCCCCACACGTCCGGCGCTGAAAGGGCCGTCGGCGGTGAAGGGAGAGCCATCGACGACGAAATCGATAGTGTCGGAGAGCACGCACTCGGAGCGGCTCGGAACGTCTCCCGGCGAAACCCAATTGTTTGTCGGCGTTTTCGCAGATTGAGAGAGTCGCAATAAGATATTTATACCTGAGTGGCATTCACTAACATGCATGTCTAGTAGTGCACCCAGCGCGGACGACGACGTGTTCGACGAGTTCCTGTCCGACCGCGGCCACGAGACGGAGATTGTACGCTGGGACCGATCCTATAACAAGCTCCAGTGTCCGGAGTGCGGTGCGCTACATCCCGAAGGAACCGCACGGTGTGACGTCTGCGACTGGCGCCCGACCTGACGACGACGGCGTCGCACGGCCGGTTAGCGGTTTTCTTTCGGCGTAAGTCGGCGGCAGTATTATGTAGTATCAATCGATAGTGACGAGTATGCCGACCTGCCAGAACTGCGGTTCGTTCGTCACGACCGACTACGTTCGGGTGTTCACCCCGAACGAGGTCGACCGGCCTCGGGTCTGCCCCGCCTGCGAGGACCTCGTTCGCGACGGTGCCGACGTTCGGGAAGCACGCGCGACCCGAAGTAACTGAACGCGACGCCAATCCGACGGCGCGAGCGCGACGCCAATCCGACGGCGAATATGTCGAGGACCCAACGGCAGACACAGGGACGACCCGACAGGGCGCCCTCTCCGGAACGCCCCGAGCCACGGCGTTTAAGGAGAGTCGGAGTCTGGAGTAGACAATGACCGATCCCACGGTGACGCGACTGTTCGGCGGTCCGGGCAGCGGGAAGACCACGGCGCTCCTGGACCGCGTCGAGGGGATCCTCGACGACGGGGACGCCGACGTCCGTGACGTGCTCGTCGTCTCGTACACGCGCGCAGCCGCCGCCGAGATCCGCGAACGACTCGCAGAGCGGCTCGACATCTCCCCGCGCAGCCTCCAGGGGAACGTCTGTACCATGCACGCGAAGGCGTACGAGCTGCTCGATCTGTCGCGCGGCGACGTGGTCGGCGAGGACGACAAAGAGGAGTTCTGCGAGGAGTACGGCATCGAATTCGAGGACCAGCACGGCGGCGCCGGGCGGCGGACCGCGCGGTCGACGACGATCGGTAACAAGATCATCGCCACCTCGCAGTGGCTCCAGCGCACCGAGCGTGACGTGTCCGACTGGTACGACGTGCCCTTCCAGTGGGACGTCGAGGAGGTTCGGCTCCCGCCCGAGGAGGACCCCAACGCTCAGGAAGGGAACAAGTACACCCCGACGTGGCCCTCCGACGACGAGCGGATCGACATCCCCGAGACGATCCGCGCGTGGCGCGGCTACAAGGGCGACAACGATCTGGTCGGCTTCGCGGACATGCTCGAACGCGTCGCGCAGCGCTCGCTGGTGCCGAACGTCGACTACCTGATCATCGACGAGTTTCAGGACATCACGACGCTGCAGTACAACGTCTTCGAGGAGTGGGAACCGCACATGCGGAAGGTGCTCATCGCCGGCGACGACGACCAGGTCGTCTACGCGTGGCAGGGCGCCGACCCCGACCTCCTCTTGGACACCGACGTCGACGAGGACGTGGTCCTCCCGAACTCCTACCGGCTGCCCTCCGAGATCCTCAACGTCGTCAACGCCGAGATCCGTCACATCGACAAGCGGCAGGAGAAGGACCTCCACCCCCGCAAGGAGGGCGGCAGCGTCGAAGCGATCCAGTCGCCGTCGATGCTCGAACTCGTCCGGAACGTCCGGTACACCGTCGATGACGACGAGGGCAGCGTGATGTGTCTGTTCCGCGCGCGCTACCAGATGTTCGACTTCATCGACGAGTTCATCGACCACGGGATCCCGTTCACGATGCTGACCGACGGCCGGATGTGGACGGACCGCGTGCAGGACTACGTCAGCGCCATCGAGAAGTCCGACGCGGGCGATCCCGTGAACGGACTGGAAGCCCGGCGGCTCGCGGACATGCTGCAGGACTCGGCGTTCGGCACCCACGAGCGCGACGAGTTCTACGACTTCCTCGACGACCGCGAGGAGGCGGCCGACGCCGACGACATCTCGCTCATCGAGGTGACGACCGACGAGCTCGACGCCCACATCCCGTTCATGCCCGACGCGAACAGCGCCGACGACATGGTCCGGAAGGTGACGAGCTTCCAGCGGAAGTCGATGGGCGCGTACTTCGGCGGCGACTACGAGGGGGCGGACCCGACCCGCGTCCGCGTCGGCACTATCCACTCCGCGAAGGGCCGCGAGGCCGATCACGTGTTCGTCGCGACGGATCTCACCGAGAAGGTGGTCGAGCAGATGGCCGCCTCCATCGACGACCCGACCGACGTGGACGGCATCGAGGAGTTCACGAAGACCACGAGCCCGGTCCCCGTCCTCACCGACAACGAGCGCCGGGTCTTCTACGTCGGGATGTCCCGCGCCCGCGAGCGGCTCGTGATCATGGAGAGCCTCATCAGTGGGGCGCCGACGCTCCCGATCAGCGTCCTGCTCTTTAACGAACTCCGCGACGAGCCCGCACAGGAGCTCGTCGATGAGGTGCAGGCAGAGCTGGCCGTCCCCGAACCCGAGCCGTGAACGACGGGAGCGACGACGCCGATTCGCGCGATCGTCTCCCGCTCCGCACCGATCTCACCCCGATCGTCGAGGCGGTCGCGGCCGCGGACGCCGACGCGTTCGTCACGGTCGGCGATCGGTTCGACGACGACCTTCGGTACCTCACGCGCTTTTCCGGGCCGGACCGAGCGTACGCGCTGGTGATCGTTCCGGCCGACGACGCCGGGGGCCGCGCCGTCTGCTGTGCCCCGTCGCTGTTCCGCGAACAGGCCGAACGTGAGTTCGTCGCGAGCGCGCGCAGTCGAAGTGCCGACGACGGCGGTTTCCACGACGGCGTCGCTCGCGAGGTACGGACCGAGCGCGTCGGCAACCACGCTGGCGAGCGCGCGGCGGCGGTCATTCGCGACCTGCTCGGCGGCGAGGACAGCGAACCCACCCTGCTCGTCCCCCCGTCGATCCCGCACGACGCGGCGGTGTACCTGGAACGCGCCGGCAACGCGCTCGCGTCGACCAACGCGGTCGCGAGGGCGCGAGCGCGGAAGACCGACGCCGAGATCGACCGGCTCCGCCGCGTCCAGTGCGCGGCGGTCGCGGGGATGGCACGCGCGGAGACCATGTTGGCTGAAAGCGAAGTCGTCGAGGTGGAATCCGTCGAGGATACCGACACAGAACGCAGGCCCGCCCTCCGCTGGGAGGGCGCCCCCCTGACGACCGAGCGGCTGCGGCGAGCGGTGAACGCGACGCTCGCCGACCGCGGCGTCCGCGACGCCGGCGACACCGCGATCGGCGCCGGCCCGTCGGCGGCCGACCTCCACTACGTCGGCGACGACCCGATCCGGCCGGGCGAGACGGTGCTGATCGACATCTCGCCGCGCGGGCCCGACGGGTACCGCGGCGACCTGACCCGGACGTTCGTCGTCGACGGCGACGGCGGCTGGGAGCGTCGGGCGTACCTCGCGGTCGAGTCGGCCCGAGAGGCCGCGCTCGCCGAGATCGAGCCGGGCGTCCCGACTAAGACCGTCCACGGCGAGGCCGCCGCCGAGCTGGCCGCGTACGGGTTCGACCCGAACGCGGGGGAGGGCGAGGCCGGGTTCACTCACGGCGCCGGCCACGGCGTGGGAGTGAGCCTCCACGAGTCGCCGTCGCTGTCGGGTGCGGGCGAACTGCGACCGGGCCACGTCGTCACGGTCGAGCCCGGCGTCTACGACCCGGACGTCGGCGGTGTCAGACTGGGGGACCTCGTCGTCGTCACCGAAGACGGGTACGAGGTGCTGGCCGAGTACCCGTTCGGGATCGTGCCGAACGAGCGCGAGTGAATGGAGAAAGAGATCTCACACCCGACCGCCGCCGACGCTCACTTCTCGACCGCGGTCGCGTCCTCGTGCGTCGCGTCGGTTGCCTCGTCTTCGGTCGACGAGCCCTCGACAGAACCCGCATTGTCCGGTCCCGTCTCAACAGTATCGGGCATAATGAGTTCGCGGAGCTGCCGGGGAAGCAGTCCCGTGAGCAGTCCCCGCAGGATCCGTCCCGGGTCGAGAAAGTACTGGGGGAGCACGACCATCGCGGCGGCGACGGCGAGTAGGCCGACGCCGAGCGCGACCTCGCCGGCGAACAACCGGACGATCGCGTAGTTCGCGAGCGGGAGGGCGAATATCAGCGACGCCGCCAGCCCGATCATGTCGGTCAGTCCGAGCCTCATTGGGACCGAGTTGGCTCCCGGGGGTCAAAAGGGGCGCGGCGTCGCGGAGCGCGACTCCGGGCCGATCCCAAGCGAACACCGAACCGATATGTGTCGCCCGCGTCCAGTTCCGATATGTTCACCGGCATCGTCGAGGACACCGGAACCGTCCGCGATCGGACCGAGACCGAGGACGGGCTCCGCCTCCGGATCGCCGTCGACGGGTTCGACGACCTGCATCACGGCCAGTCGATAAGCGTCAGCGGCGTCTGCCTGACCGTGGAAGAGTACGACACCGGTACCGACAACGCGGACGGCGACGACTGGTTCGAGGTGTTTCTCGCGAGCGAGACGGTCGCGAAGACGTACCTCGGCGAGATCGGCGCGGGCGACGCGGTCAACGTCGAGCGCGCGATGCCCGCCGACGGGCGATTCGACGGCCACGTCGTGCAGGGCCACGTCGACACCGTCGCCGAGGTGACGGCGATCGAGCGCGTCGGTGAGGACTGGCGGTTCACCTTCTCGATCCCCGAAGGTCACGGTGACTACCTCGTCGACAAGGGGTCCGTGACGCTCGACGGCATCTCGCTGACAGTCGCGGAGAAGCGGACCGACGAGTTCGACGTCGCGATCATCCCGACGACCTACGAGCTGACGACGCTCTCGGAGAAGTCGGTCGGCGACCCGATTCACCTCGAAGTGGACGTGATCGCAAAGTACGTCGAGAACATGGTGGACGGATACTGACGCGGAGTCGAATCCGTCCCGAAACCACCCGACTCAGGCGTCTTTTGCGTCCTTCGCGTCCTTCGCGCCCTTCACCGTCTCACGGACCGCGTCGACGCCCTCGTCGTGGAGCAGGTCGCCGACGACGATAACGTCGCTGTGGGCGGCCATCTCGTTGGCCGACTCGTAGCCGTGGATCCCGCCGCCGTAAAAGAGGGCGGCCTCATCAAGCGCGTCGTGAGCGGCGGCGACCTTCTCCGTGTCGCCGAACATGCCGGAGTACTCGACGTAGACGATCTCTTGGCCGAACATGCGCTCTGCCACCTTCGCATAGGCTTCCACGTCGTCGGCGCTGAGGTCACAGTTGGCCTCAGTCAGCTGAGCGACCGACGCCTCGGGGTTCATCACGATGTACGCCTCGGTGTTCGTCCGGTCCCAGTCGAGGTCGTCGATGCGGACCCACTCTTTGTGCGCGCCGGTGATCCAGAACGGGCCGCCGGCGTTGAACACGGTCGGGATCAGGTAGCCGTCGAGGGCGGGCGAGTCGATAACGACACCCGGATTCGATGGCTCCTGATAGAGCGGCACGTCGTACTCGGCGGCGGCGTCGACGACGCGGCTCATCTTCTCCGCGGTGACGTCGAGGGTCCCGCCGATTTCGATCGCGTCAGTTCCGGTCCGGCAGACGTCCTCGAAGGTCTCGTTCCCGTGCAGCTCCTTATCGGGATCGACCTTCAGCACGTGGTCCCAGTCGTCCCACGGGTTGTTCATCGGAATCGACTCCACCGGGCGGAACCAAAAAGGTGCGGAACCTGTCTTGCCGAAGTTCGGATCGGGAACCGAGACTACAGCAAGTCGTCAAGCTCGTCGTTCTGGAACGCCTCGGCGGGATCGGGCTGTTCCTCCGGCTCGTCTCTCACCGCCTGTCGCGCGCGTTCGAGGAATTTCTCGACGCGGCGCGAGCGCTCGACGCCTCCGAGGAGAACCAAGGCGGCCACCCGGTCGGAGTCGAGCGGGAAGTCGCCGCCGCGCACCTGCATCGACCCGGTCTCCTCCTGTAACCACTTGCGCGCCTTTTCGGCTCCCTTCCGAGAGATTCGGTCGGGATCACCCGCGATAGCGACTAAGGCGGCGTCCGCGTCAGTCGCGTTCGGAAGCGACATTCCGGTCATCACCGCGCTCCGAACCGCGCTCATCACGGTCGTAACGTTCTCTTCGGCGTCTTCGGCGGCGGGCGCGGACGAGAAACCGACCGCGGCCATACCGCCGGCGCGCAGCGTGTTTATCACCTCGCTGGTGTCGATGACCGACTCGGCGACCCCATCGACCGACTCACCGGCCGCGAGCAGGAGTCCGACTCGCTTCGCCATTGAGGCGTTGATCGCCGCGTAGCCGCCCTCGACCGACTCACCCGAGGAGCGCCACGCGTCGTTGTCGAGCAGGATCGTCGCGTCGGCCTCACGGACGAGCGTCTTCAGCGACCGGCCGGCGTTCACCTGATACATCTCCCCCTCGTCGCGGCCGGGGAGGACGCCGAGCGCATACACCGGGACGTCGTACACGCGGCTCAGTTCACGGACGAGCACCGGCGCGCCGCCGGAGCCGGTGCCGCCGCCGAGCCCCGCGACCACGAACAGCGCCTCCGCGTCGGCGTTCACCTTCGATGCGAGCGCGTCCAGCACCTCGACGGAGTCCTCCTCCATCACCTCGGCACCGAGTTCGTTGTCGCCGCCGACGCCGTGACCGTTCACCCGCGACTGGCCGACGAGGACCGTGTCGAGCGGGAGCGGCTCCAGATCCGCCGATGCCGTGTTCACCGCGAGCGCGTCGAGCACCGCGCCGTAGCCGGCGTCGGCGTCGAACTCAGCGAGTGCTGTCGTGAGCTTCCCACCCGCCTGTCCGACGCCGAGGAGGACCGCTTTCATGATCGTATGCTCACCGACCGGTCGTAATACCTTTTCCCCCGAGTTTTAAGTAGGGAACCGCGGCCAGTCGGCCGCGTGACCGACGACACTCACGATCGCGACCGGGCGTTCGCCGACGCCGGGGAGCCACCGGAGACGACGGGCGATGGTCGTCGAGGCGTATCAGCAGCGAGAGGGGGCACGGAGCGTTCCGGGCCCGATCAGACCTCGCTCGCCGGCAAAAATCGGAGCACAGTCGCCGGTTCAGATACCGAGCCGAGCGCTGAGCCGAGCGTCGATCCGAACACCGAGTCGAGCGACGACCGGGTCGAAGAACGGCTTCGCGCAGTCGAGCGGGCGCTTACCGGGACCGACGACGCCGTCGCAGACATCGGCGACGGAGCGGCCGCGACCGCGGAGCGTGAGGAGCTGTCGACACGGCTCGACGACCTCGAAGCGCGCGTCGAGGAGCTGGAGGCGGCGACGCAGGCGATCAGGGGGTACGTCGGATCGATCCGGGCGGTGAACCAAGCGGTCGAGCGCCGCGCCGACCTCGCGCTCGCCAGAGCGAGCGAGAACCACGGTGCGGGCGAGAAGGCAGTCGAAAACGAGGGCACGCTCACTGACGATGACACGACCGCGGGCGATGACTCGATCGCCGGTAGTGGAACGACTGCGGACGACAACACGGGCGCGAACGACGATACACTCGACGGCGTCGTGCCGAGTGAGACCGCCCTCGACGCCGCCGTTCCGTCAGAGCGACAGCGAGAGAACGGGACGGGAGCGGCGTCCACGTCGGCAGTCGACCCCGGCGAAGCGGACGGCGATCGAGCGGACGACTCGTGGCGCGCCGGCGCGCTGGATCGGCTCCGTGACTCACTGTAAACGCCTTCGTACCGTGAGGACGAGCCAGTGATCCGCGTCGTCCTCACGGTCCTCGTCGCGGTTGCGCTCCTCGCGGCCTCGATGCCGGCGCTGGAGGACGCCCGCGTCAGCACGACCGACGATCGGCTCGGAACCGAATCGGACCGCGTCGAGCGAGCGATCGGCGGGCTCGTCTCCGGGTCGATGAGCGTCTCAGATCCGTCGCTCGCAGCCCGGACGACGGTGACCATCCGAGCGCCGGCCGGCGTCACCGCGGCGCGGATCGGCCGCCTCGCGCTCGTCGAGACGGAACAGTCTGGAAACGAGTCCGGCGCCGCGCTCCGGTATCGGATCGACGGGGGCCGCGACCGGACTGTCCCGATCGTCTCCGACGCAGTGACCGCGACCGTCGAGGTCGTCGACGGGCCGATTGCGCTCCGAACGCGCGGCGAGAGTCGTCTGGACCTCCGCCTCGTCGACGACGGCGGCCCGATCGTCCGGATCACGCGGATCGAGTGAGGATTTATATACGATACGGCGGGCACGCCCGCCATGAGCTTCGATCTCCCTTCGCTGTCGCGGCTCGGTGGCGACGACACGTCGCTGCGCTCGCTCCCGTGGCTCGACGGCGACACAGATAGCTGTCAGTGCGATCCATCGTTCAGAGAGCCAGTCGGGACCGGTGTTGACGACCGAGTGGTCCTTTCAGTGGACGCCGACGACTGCCCCGGGCGCGGCGACCTCGCGGCGAGCCCCGCCTGCCTCGCGACGGTCGTGGAGACGCTGACGGAGCGCGACGCCGACGTGATCCGGACGCACCACGCGGGCCGAGAGCGAACCTATGCCGGGCGGGCCGCGGCGTGCCTGATCGCCGCCGGGCGGTTCCGAGAGCAGATCGAGTTCCACGAGACGCGGCTCGCGGAGCGCGTGACCCGAGAGCCTATCGAGGCAGCGCGGGAGGCGAGCGGCCGCGAGGGACCACCGAAGCGGATCGCCGCGGAGACCGGACTGGCCGAGACCGTCGCTAGCGCTGAGGAGACCGGCGACGTGTTGCGAGCGCACGCCGGTCCGACGATCGCGGCCACGCGCATCGCGTCGGCGCCGCCGCCGGATGCGGCGCTCGTCGACCGATGGGAGATCGATACCGGCGCGACCGTGCGACTGTACGAGGGAGCGGGACCGCTTCGGACGTACCACCTCACGCCCCCCTCGGCCCGGCTCGACGACGAGGCCGTCGAGCGGCTCGCCGACGCCAAAGACCGACTGCTCGATGACCCAACCGGCGGCGACAGGGCACCAGGGCGAGCGGTGCGGTCGATCGCGTCGGCCGGTGACCCCGTCTCGACACTGGTCGACGTGCTTCGACGACACACGCGCGGATACGGCGCGTTCGAGCACGTGTTCGCTGACGACCGCGTGAGCGACGCGACGCTGTCGGCGCCCGTCGCCGAGAATCCGCTTCGGGTGGTCGTCGACGGGGAGCGGTGTCGCACCAACGTCAGGCTGCCGCCGGAGGGGGCGGCGACGTTGGCGTCCCGCCTTCGGCGGACGAGCGGGCGAGGGTTCTCCCGAGCAAGTCCCACGCTCGACGCGACGATCGAGGCCGAAGCCGGTCGAGTTCGGGTCGCAGCGACGACGGCCCCCGCCAGCGACGGCCTCTCGTTTACGTTCCGCCGCGGTGACCCGGACGCGTGGACCCTCGCGCGGCTCGTGGATGGAGGGACGATCACGCCCGCGGCCGCTGGGCTCCTTTCCGTGGCCGTCAAGCGAGGCGTGACTGGACTCGTGGCCGGCGGCCGCGGCGCGGGGAAGACGACCGCGCTTGGGTCCCTCCTCTGGGAGCTGCCAGCCGAGACGCGATCGATATTGATCGAGGATACGCCGGAGCTGCCGGCCGCCGCGGTGACTGCGGCCGGGCGCGACACCCAGCGGCTCCGAGTGGGTGACGGCGCAGAGCCGTCACCGAGCGAGGCGGTGCGAACTGCCCTCCGGCTCGGCGGTGGTGCGATCGTCGTCGGCGAGGTCCGCGGCGAGGAGGCAGCGGCGTTGTACGAGGCGATGCGCGTCGGCGCGGCCGGCGAGGCGGTCCTCGGGACGATCCACGGCGAGGACCCCGCCGCGGTCCGAGAGCGGGTCGTTACCGATCTCGGCGTCTCCCCATCCTCGTTCGCTGCGACCGATCTGATCGTTGTGCTCGACGATCATCGCGTCGAGACGATCGCCGAGGTCGTCGGTCACGACGGCGAGGCCTCGTTCGAGCCGCTGTTCGAGCGAACCGGATCAGGGTTGGTCTCTACCGGCCGGATCGATCGCGGGGAGAGCCGGCTCGTCGAGTCGCTCGCAGAGACCGACGAATCGTACGCATCCGTCCGCGACGCCGTCGATCGGCGGGGAGAGAGAATCGGTGAGGCAGCGAGAACCGGCCGGATCACGCCGGAGCGCTACGTCGGCCGCGACGGCGACGGCTGGCAGAGGACGGACAGCCTCGGCGGTGGCAACCAATGACTGGTCCGGATAGCGATCTCGACGGCGCTGCGCGACGCAGTGCGACGGACGACGGTGAGGGGTCGGCCGAGCTCCGTCGAGCGATCGCGTTCCTCGGATGGGAGGCGACGAGCGCGCGTGTGATCGAAACGGGATATTGGGCCGGCGTGGGAGTCGGTCTCACCTGCGCCGTCGTCGTCGCGTTCGTCTCTGGACCCGTTCCCGGCTTGTTGTCCGGACTGGCGGGCGGTCTCGGAGCCACGCACATCGCCCATCGGGGCCCAGTGTGGCTTGCCTCGCTCCGGCGGACCAGAGCGCTCGGGGCCGCGCCCGGACTCGTCGGACGGCTCGTGTTGCGAATGCGGTTGGACCCGTCGACGGAGCGTGCCGTTCGATTCGCCGCACGGACTGGCGACGGACCGCTGGCCGACGGCCTCGCGCGCCACGAGCGAGCGAACACCGATGGACCGACCAGCGGGCTCCGGGCGTTCGCCCGCGAGTGGCAGCCGTGGTTTCCGGCCATCGATCGGGCAGCGGCGCTCGTCCGAACGGCGGCATCAGCGCCGCCCGAGCGTCGAGGGCGGTGTCTGGACCGCGCGCTCGATGCAACAATTTCCGGAACGACGGACCGACTTGCCGCCTTCGTCGGGGAAGTCCGCAGCCCCGTCTCGGCGCTGTACGCGTTCGGGGTGTTGCTTCCCCTTGCGCTCATTGCTCTCCTTCCGGCGGCTGCCGCGACGGGCGTCCCAATCGGTCCCGGCGTCGTCGCGGCGCTGTACCTCGGCGTGCTGCCGGCGGGACTGCTCGCGGCGTCGGCATGGCTGCTCTCCCGTCGCCCGGTCGCGTTCGCGCCCCCGAGTATCGACGAAGACCACCCGGATGTCCCGGAGAGAGGAACTCACGCCGCGGTCGCCGGATTGGGAACCGGAGCCATCGCCGCCGTCGTTACAGCGCGGTTCGTCTCCGGATGGGCCGCTCCGGTCGCAGGGGTCGGCGTCGGAGCCGGCGTCGCGCTGTTCGTTGCCGTTCACCGCCGCAGAGCGGTGCTGTCGAACGTCCGTGCCGTCGAGCGCTCCCTCCCAGACGCGATGACGGTGATCGGCGGCGACGTGGCCGAGGGCGTCGCCGTCGAGACCGCAATTGCGAACGCCGGCGAACGACTCGACGGCGCCACTGGGGAGCTGTTCGAGCGCGCTGGACGGCGGAGCGACACGCTCCGCGTCGACGTTCGGGAGGCGTTCCTCGGCCGGGGCGGTCCGGCGGTTCCGGTTCCGTCGCCGCGGGTGCAAGGCGCGGTCGCGCTGCTCGCCGTCGCCGGGCGTGAGGGGCGTCCCGCGGGCGACGTGCTGCTCGAACTCGCCGACCAGTTGGAGGAGCTGCGCGAGCTCGAAAACGATGCGCGACGACAGCTCGCGACCGTGACGGGAACGCTGACGAACACCGCGGCGGTGTTCGCGCCGCTCGTCGGCGGGGCGACAGTCGCGTTGGCCACCGGAATCGACGCGGTCGACGCTGGGGGACTCGGCGCCGGAGCGACGGCCGGCGCAGACGCGCTCGGCGGTGCCGGTGGTGTCGGTGACCCGGGCACAGTCGGTGCCGAAGCGAGCGGAACGACGAGCGGGGCGGGTGCAAAATCGGACAGCGCCAGCGCACTCTCGGTGCCCGTGCTCGGACAGATCGTCGGCGCGTACGTGTTGATCCTCGCGGCGCTGCTCACTGCGTTAGCGACAGGACTCGAACGCGGGTTCGACCGGACCCTCGTCGCCTATCGGGTTGGAATCGCGCTCCCGACCGCGGCCGCGACGTACCTCGTCGCTTTCCTCGGTGCCGGACTGCTGCTGTAGCCAGACGAAGAAGCGTCGGAGCGATCGTTTAAGTACAAAGCCGCGGCCAGCCGCCCCGTGTTCGAGACCAACCTCGACGCCACCTACGCGTGGATCGGCTTGGCGATGGTGAGCGTCGCAACCGCCGGCGTCGTCGGCGCGTTCCCGGCCTCGCCGCCGCCGGACGCGAGCGGCGTCGCACACACGATCGACTCGATCGCGGACGACGAGTATCCAGCGAGGGCGGAACACGGACTCGCCGCAAACCGTATTCGACTCACCACCGGGTCCGTCGCACTCGATGGTGGAGGCGGGACCGCGCGAGCGTCCTTACGTGCGCCGCGGATAACGCCGGTCCCGACGGAGCGACGAGAGACTACCGAGGGCGACGGTCTCCGTCGAGTGCTCAGCGGCGTTCCGCCGGACGCGGCGTTCGACGATCCGGAGGAGTTCGCAGCCGCCGCCGAGCGCGCCCGGAGAGGCGATCACGAGTGGCGTCCGGCGCCGGATCGGCTGACAGTGAGACGAGTTCATTACGGGGAGGTCCATGTCACGCTCGTCGGATGAGCGGTTCCTCCGCGGGGAGGGGACCGAGAGCCGCGCCGCGGTCGAGCCGATCGCCGCCCTGGTTGCCGTGCTCGCCGTCGGAGCGGCGCTCGGGTTGTACGTCGGCGCGCTCGACGACGCGGCGCCAGATCGAGAGCGTCCGACCGCCGAAGCGACGCTCGATCGGGTCGAGCCGGCGGTGACGACGGGCGGCGTCGTCGATCCGGAACGGTTGCGCGGTGTCGGCGAGTTCCGGTTCGGCGCAACCGTCGAGATCCAGGCCGACGGCGAGACGTGGACGGTCCGGTCCGGCGACGAGGCGCCGGTAGCAGAGGCCGCTCGGGGCACAGACGCAGTCGCGGTCGCCGAGCGGCCGGTAACGGTTAGCGTCGAGCCGGGACGGAACATCCGCGGAACGCTTCGGGCGGTGGTGTACCGGTGACCAGCACTGTACTCGACGTGACGGTGCTTCTCCTTTGTGTCTCCGCGAGCGTCGTCGCGCTCGGTGCGGCTGATAGCGACCGCAGGGCGGCGGGACCCGAAGTCGCCGAGGTCGCCGATCTGATAGTGACGGAAACAGTAACGGTGACGTACGCGTCAGCAGAGGCGCCGAACGGAACCCGGACGGTCCACGCGACGCGCGCCGAGCTGCTGGCGCTGGTGGCGGCCGAAAACGAAGGAGGCGGCGGGAAACGTGCGGCGAGGGAGGCGTTCGAGTCCGAAGCGCTGGCCGCTATCGATCGGGGGATCGGACCGCGGACGCGGGTCGACGCGGAAGTGAGAACGTTGGACGAGACTGAAGACGAAGCCGAGGGCGAAACGGGGGCTCCTTCGCCCGGCATCGTGGTCAGAACACCGCGCTGGGCGTCGAACGGGTCTGTGGCGCCGACGACGGGCGGAACAGGAATCCCGTGGCGTATCGATCGGAGACACGGAGAGGCCGGTAGCCCCGAAACGGAAGACCCGACTGCCGGGTCCGAGTCGCCGGACCCAGTCACCGTCGGGAGCGAGCCGCCGCGGGGCGCCGATGTCACAGTCGCGGTGATCACGCACCCGGCACCGAACGCCGCGGACGCCGCCAAATCGGTCAGAATCGTGATTAGGAGGTGGTGAGCGTGGGAAAGCTATCGCCGGGAACGAACGCGTCGTGTTCCGGAACGCGGTGTCGGTCCTTCACCGTCGACGAGCGTGCACGAGTCCCGTTCGCGCTGATCGGTGTTCTCCTCCTCGTGACGAGTTCGACGTACGCCGCAGGGATCGCAGATCAGGGACTCATCGGCGAGGACCGGAGTGTGGAGCGCGCCGTCGAGCGCGTCGACGCCGATTCTACCGCCGCGCTCAGGGCCGCAGCGCGTCAGGCCGCGCACGACGCGGCCGCAGAGCCGGTGACGCGAGCGCCGGACGGATCAGCCGCCGGCTCGGAAGACGGACACGGATCAACCGCAGTCAGGAACGGATCGGCCTTCGAAGACGCGTTCCGGATCCGGCTCGCGATCGCCGGTTCCGAGGCGCTGGCAGCCGTGGACGCCGAAGTCGGTGACGTGACGGCGACGGCGTCGCTACCGGCGGTAGACGGTCCGAGTGAGCTGGCGGCGGCGCGCGATCGAATCCGCGTCGAACCCGCCGCGAACGGAACAGCGACACGGGTGACGTTCGAAGGGGTAGAAACAACCGCGACGCGGAGCGGACGCACCGTCGTGGAGCGAACGGAAGACCGGACAGTCGTGGTGGCCGTGCCGACGCTCGCGGCACATGAGCGGACGGAGCGGTTCGAGGAGCGGCTTAACCGGGGTCCGGTCGAGGGGCCGGGGTTGGGGCGCCAGATCACCGCAAGTCTCTACGCGATGACATGGGCGCGCGGGTACGGGCAGTACGCGGGCGCGCCGGTCGAGAACGTGCTCGCGAACCGCCACGTGGAGCTGTCGACGAACGCGGGGATCGTCCGGACGCAGCGTGACGTGTTCGGCACGAGCGACCCGAACGCACGCGGGGGAGTGGCGCGCGCGACGGCGCGGACCGGAGTCACCGACCTGCTCAAGCCGACCGGCGTCGACGAGGGGTCGTGGACCGAGGCCGTGCTCAGCGCGCCGACACCGGGGGTACGCGATGGTCCGGGCGAGAGAGACGGTTCGGGCGAGAACGACACCCCGGGCGATCAGCCGAGCGAGGACGCTGCGTTCGAGTTCGGAGAAGAGCGGACGGACGAACGGACTTCGGTTCCGGTCGGCCGTGCAGCCGACGAGGGGGCGACGCGCGTCTACGACGATCTTGACGCGATCATCGAGAGCGCGTATCGGGTCGAAGCACGCGTCGAGACGTCGACGACGCAGGTTGTCGACGGCGGGCGTCCGACGCCGCCGACACCCTCTCCCTCGGAATTCACGACGACCGGCGACTGGGAGCGCGTCGACCTGACACGGACAGAACGGTCGCCGATCATCTCCGGATCCGGCGTACCGGAGGGTGTCCCGTCGGGAATCGTCGACCCCGGCGAGCGTGTCTCGTTCGGCCTCGAAACCCGCGAGGCGACCGTCAAGCGCGTTGCGGTCGCGGAGTGGGAGCGAGTGACGGTCGAGCGCGGCCCGAACGGGAGCGTCGTCGACGAGCGGGTCCATCGGGCGACCACACGCGACGCGGTGACCGACCACTATCGGGTAAGGGTGTCGGTATCGGGGGAACACGCCCCGACCGACGGAGCGCCCGACCGGGCCACCGCGACGTTCGGCGCGGGCGACGCGAGCGACGGTCCGGACCTGCGCGACACGCCCCCGATCGCACGGGTCGACCTCGATGTCGACACCGAGAACGGCGTCGATCGGATCACCGAAGACGCGATCAGCGGTGGGGAGGTGACGCGATCAACGACCGTTGTCGGCTCCCGATCGGAGGCCGATCGGAACGCCGTTGCGGCCGACGTGGCCGCACTCGCGAGCGACGTGCGCGACATCGAGACCGAGGCGTCGATGGAGGATGCAGCGGTCGGCGAGGCGGAACCGTACGCCGATCTCGCCGACGCAATCCGCGACCGACGCGCGGAACTTGTCGACGCGCCGGTGACGTACGACGGAGCCGCTGATCGGGCCGGAACCGCTGCCCGCACCGCGTATCTCGACGCCGTAATCGACGAGCTCGAGTCCGCCGCAAGCGACCGCGAGCGCGCGACTGACGGGTTCCTCGACCGCGTGAACAGCGCCTTCGACGGCCCTGACGTTGGCGACGCTCTCGCCAGCCGAGAGGCCGCCCGCGATTCCGGGACGTACGCGATCGGCGAGGACGGCCCCGGCGGAGCGGTGACGTTCGAACCGAACGGCTCTCCGGGATACCTCCCGCGGACGACCGTCGACGGGGAAGCCGTCGACGGCGTGGATGGGACGACGACGCGACCGCTCGCGGTCCGCAACGTGAACTACGTCACCGTGCCGTACGGGGAGGTGTCGAGCGGCGTCGTCGATCGGATCCTCGGTACCGAGGACACGGTACGGGTCGGAACTGCGGGCCGGTCGCTCCTCCTAGCGAACGATGCGCTGGCAGCGGACGACGATCCCGACCTGCGAGCAGATCGGGATGCACTTGCCCGGCAGATAGACGGGTCGCTGGACGAGGTTGACGGGGCGCTCGGATCGACACTCCGCGTCCGGACCTCGCTGTCGCGAGACGAGCGACGCAGAGCGCTCGACGAGGCCGCCGCGAGCTACGGTTCCCCCGGCGAGCGTGCGGTTGCCGTCGGAGACGGATCCTATCCGGATCGCGTCGCCGCCGAGGCCGCAAGCGTCGGGTCGCTGTCGCGGGCGGCCGAAGAGGCGCTCGCCGCGAACTTACGCGTCGCGACGCGGACCGCGGCCGGGAGGGACGCGGTTCGGGTCCCGACCCGGTTCGTCGACGAGACGACGAGCGGAGCGCGGGTGTTGCTCAGAGACCGGATGGAAAAGGCGGTTGAGAACCAAGCGGCGCGCGCGGGCAAAGCAGCTACCGGAAAGGTGAGCGAGAAGGCTGTAAAAGAACTGGGCGAAAAGTGGTCGATGAAGCCCGCTCGAACCGTCGGCGCAGGGCTCCCAGTCGCGCCCGTTCCGGGGTACTGGGTGACGACGGTGAACGCCTGGCGCGTGCAGATCCGCGGGGAGTACCCGCGATTCGCGCTGCGCGCCAATGTGGGAACACCCGATAAACGCTTTACGTACGTCCGGAGCGAGGGCGATGTGACCGTCGACGTGGGCGGAGAGACGGTGCAACTGGGCAAGACGGAACCGATCGCGTTCGAGGCCGAGACGGTAGTCGCCGTCGCGGTCCCAGCCGGCCCGCCCGGTGTCGGCGATGTCGACGGAACTCGCGATGAGCGGTCAGGGGGATGGCCATGCCCCGGCGCGATGGGGGAATCGCCGTCGGGCGGCGAGGGGAAGTGTTCGAAGCCGTGACCCGACCGCAGCCGTTTTGAGACGCGGCGACCGAGGGGGACCATGTTTCACGAGGTCGTCGCCGACGGCGCGACGGGAGTCGAGAGCGGCGCGGGAGAGACGCAGAGCGGAGAGACTGAGGACGGCGAGTCGACCGACACGGACGAAGTGACCGCTGCGGCGCTGTTGGCGTCGTTTGAGACGCTGCTGAGCGAGGCGGCCGCGGAGGTCGGCCGCGACCGACTCGTCGATGAGACGGGGCTCGATGGAGGTGTCATCGACGCTGCCGTTGACGGCGACGCCACGGAGATTCGGCTCGAAGACGGAGCCGCAATCGTCGCCGTATCGACCGACCGCGACGGCGACGCAGTCGTCGCCGAGGTCCGCGACCACCTACTGATGGGGATGGCGACGGCGGTGCTCGACGTGGACACGATTGCCGCCGCGATCGACGCGGATCTCACCGGACAGGAGGTCCAGCAGGCGCTTGAGGGGCGCGCTCCGATGACGCTCGGGCAGCTGGCGGAGATCATGGCGGTCATCGAGCGACGGAAGTCATGAGGGTCGTCGTCGTCGGCTGCGGCTACGTCGGCCTCGAACTCGCCCGACAACTCGCCGAGCGCGGCCACGCCGTGACGGGCGTCCGGCGATCGGACGCCGGGCTGGACGCGATCGAGTCGGTCGGAGAGGCGGTAGACGGCGGCAGAGATCTGGGCGAAGTGGACGCCGTCCGCGCGGACGCGACCGATCCGGCGTCGCTCGACGCGCTCCCCGAGGCGGACACGGTCGTGTTCGCGGCCAGCTCCGGCGGTCGCGGCGCCGCGGCCGCCCGCGAGGTGTACGTCGACGGCCTCCGGAACGTGATCGAGGCGTACGGATCGCGGGTGGAGACGCCAGACAGGCTCATCTACACCTCGTCGACGGGCGTGTACGGCGACCACGACGGCGCGTGGGTCGACGAGGAGACGCCGATAGAGCCCACGACCGACAAGACCCGCGTCCTCGCAGCGGCGGAACGGATCGCGCTAGAGACGGCGGCCGAGTTCGGGATCGACGGGACGGTTGCACGGTTTGCGGGGCTGTACGGCCCGAACCGCTACCGGCTTGAGCGCTACCTCGATGGACCGGTCACAGCCGGATACCTCAACATGGTCCACCGCGACGACGCCGCCGGGGCGGTCCGGTACCTCCTCGAAGCGGACTGTGCTCGCGGCGACGCCGTCCTCGTCGTCGACGACGAGCCGATCGACAAGCACGCGTTCGCGGACTGGCTGGCCGACGCGTGCGGCGTGCCGCGGCCGGCGAAGCGGTCGAAAGCGGATCAGATCGCGAACGGTGATCTCTCCGCCGCGGCCGAACGGCGGATCCGGACCAGCAAGCGCTGCTCGAACGACCGCCTGCGGGCGCTCGGCTACGAGTTCACCTATCCGACCTTTCGCGAGGGGTACCGCGACGCGGTGCGGACGTTCAGAGCGGCGAGCGAGTGAGCTCGCGGTTGGCGTGGCCGGTTCCGTCGTTGCCGGCGAGTCGAAACGGTAACGAACCTTGATGTACCGGGAGCGACTCGACCGGCACGTATGTGGTCTCTGAGCGTGACCGACGACCGACTTTCGCAGGCGGAGGCGATGGCTCGAGAGAGCCCGGAGTTCGTCGTCGCGGCCGCGGTCGTCGCGATCGTCGCGATCGTCGGCGCGTACGTGCTGTTCCGCGTTCGCAGGACGCCCGGCGTTAAGTTCCACCGCCTGTTGGCTGAGCGCGATGAGATCGCGGTGCTGATGCACCCGAACCCGGATCCGGACGCGATGTCGGCGGCGCTCGGCGTCGCCTCGCTCGCGGAGCAGCTCGACGTCGACGCGACGGTACAGTACCCCGGACAAATCCGTCATCAGGAGAACCGGGCGTTCCGCACGGTGCTTGACTTGGAGCTGGACCCGATCGAACACGTGAGCGATCTGGCCGCCGAGTCCATCGTGCTAGTCGATCACAACGAGCCGCGGGGGTTCGCCGGTGCCGACGGCGTGCTTCCGCTCGCTGTCGTCGACCACCATCCCGGTGATGGCGCCGGCGAGGCGTTCACTGACGTACGAACCGACTACGGCGCGACGGCCTCGGTAGTTGCGGAGTACTTCCAGCAAAACGACGCGACACCGGTGCCGCCGGACAAGCACGCAAGCGAGACGGACAGCGACCTCACGCTCCCCACCGACACGGCGACCGGGCTCTTGTACGGGATTCTCACCGACACCAAACATCTCACGGTCGGCGCGAGCGAGTCCGACTTCGCGGCCGCGGCGTACGTGTACCCCGGCGTCGATCAGGACCGGCTCGACCGGATCGCCAACCCGGCGGTCGATGCGGAGGTGCTGGAGGTGAAAGCGCGGGCCATCGCGGGCCGCCAGATCGAGGGGTCGTTCGCGGTCGCCGACGTCGGGGGCGTGAACAACGTCGACGCGATCCCGCAGGCAGCCGACGAGCTGATCCAACTGGAGGGAGTCAGTGCCGTCGTGGTCATCGGAGAGCGCGACGGGACGGTTCATCTCTCCGGCCGGTCACGGGACGACCGCGTCCACATGGGCAACGCCATCGGATCGGTCCTGTCCGACCTCGACAACGGCAACGGCGGCGGCCACTCGCGGATGGGCGGCGGAACGGTCGCTCCGACGATCGATCCGGCGGGTGACGAGGAACCGGAGACCGTGGACCGCGACGCGCTCACAGACGACCTGTTCCGTGCGCTGGCGGGCGACGTGTAAGCGGGAAGATCGATCAGAAGAGAGGAGTGCTCCGGGGCGGAGCCGTCACCGATGTTTAAGTCGACGGCGGCGAAGCCACGGGTATGGATCTCGACCTCTCGACACGCGGTCTACCCACCGACGACGGGTGGCGCGCGCTCGCCGGTGTCGGCGTCGGCTACGCGATCGCGACCGGACTGATATTCGCGCTCTTCTTCATCGTTCCGTACGTGGTCCTGCGAGCGCTGTAGCGACTAGCGACGAGGTGGAACGAACAAGCGGTAAAAATCGGGGCAGCGAGCCGCGTCAGGCGAACGCCAGCGAATCGTCAGCGCCGGTCTCGTCGTCCTGCTGGAGCTTCTCGTGAGCCCCGAGGAAGTCGTCAAGCGTAACTTCGGTGCGGTCGTCGCGGATCGCGAACATTCCGGCCTCCGTGCAGATGGCCTTGATGTCGGCGCCCGAGGCGTCCGGCGTCATCTCGGCGAGCTCGTCGAAGTTGATGTCGCTTGCGAGGTTCATCTTCCGGGTGTGGATCTGGAAGATGATCTCGCGACCCTCGGTGTTCGGCTTGGGGACCTCGATGAGGCGGTCGAACCGGCCCGGACGCAAGATTGCCGGGTCGAGCATGTCGAAGCGGTTGGTGGCGGCGATGATCCGGACCTCGCCGCGTTCGTCGAAGCCGTCCATCTCGGAGAGCAGCTGCATCATCGTGCGCTGGACCTCGGCGTCGCCCGAGGTCTTCGAGTCAGTCCGCTTCGAGGCGATCGCGTCGATCTCGTCGATGAAGAGGACGGCCGGCTGGTTCTCGCGGGCGACCTCGAACAGGTCGCGGACCAGCTTCGCGCCCTCACCGATGAACTTGTGGACGAGCTCGGAGCCGGCCATCTTGATAAAGGTGGCGTCCGTCTCGTTGGCGACCGCCTTCGCCAGCATCGTCTTCCCCGTGCCGGGCGGCCCGTACAGTAGGACACCGCTCGGCGGTGTAATGCCGACATCTTCGAACATATCGGGGTGTTCGAGGGGCATCTCGACGGTCTCGCGGACCTCCTGCATCTGCTCTTCCAGTCCGCCGATGTCAGCGTAGGTGACGTCGGGGGAATGTTCGACCTGCATCACGCGGGCGCGCACGTCCGTTTCCTTTTCCAGCTTCTTGACGACGGAAAGCGAGTTGTTCACCGCGACCCGGTCGTCCGGGTTGAGCTTCTCCCGCATCTCGGCGGTTATCTCGGTGAGTGCCTCCTGATTGTTCCCGTGCTGTTTGATAACGGCGCCATCGGGCGTGATCTCTTGAACCGTCGCCACGAACAGCGGGGACTGCTTCAGCTTCTTGTTCTCGTGTGTGAGCCGTTCGAGCTTCTGCTGGTACTTGTTGTTCTCGGCGTTTGCGTCGAGGAGCTTGTCGCGCATCTCCTCGTTTTGTGACTCCAGCACGTCGAGCTCCTCCTGGAGGGACTCGATCTTCTCTTGTCTCGACGCCGACCCCTCATCGTAGGGCAGCTCGACGTCGTCGACGGTGTCGGTCATTGTGCGTAATAAAGCGTCTCGCGCGTAAGAGGTTTCGGGTGGGGGAGAGCTAGCGGGGTACATCTGCCCGGTAAATGCGCAAAAGTAATTAAATAGGATAGTAAATATTATCTTCCAGCATGAAATAAGGAGAATCACGCATGAGTGCCACCGACGCTGTCGCCGCCGAAGAGGACGTCACGGACCGCTGGAGCGCCGTCCGGGACCTGCCGCCGAGCGCAAAGCTCGTCGCGAAGGTCCTCGACTACAACGACACGCTCACACAGAGCGAACTCGCCGAGGAAACCCTCCTCCCGCCCCGGACCGTTAGGTACGCGCTCTCGCGGCTAGAAGAGGAGGATGTCGTCGACTCCCGGTTCTCCTTCGCTGACGCCCGAAAGCGACTGTACACCCTGTCGGTGTGAGAGGGCGAACCGGGAGCGACTGAACTGCCCTTGTTCCCGTCCCCGTCGTCCTATTTCGATTCCCGTCTGTCCCCTTCGAAGAACCATCTCTTATGAGCGATAGCGACCCAGCGCACCCATGGTCTCGACCGCCGCCGTCAAGCAGGCGCTCTCCGCGCTGGCGAGCCGCACCGACACAGCGACCCGGCCGTCCGTCGCCGTGATCGACGAGGCCGATGCCGCGCGATCCGATCTGCGACGCGCCGCAGGATTCGTCGACAGCGGCGGACTCGACCGGCTGGATGAGGCGATCGCCGCCGCCGAACGCGCCGGCGACGAGGCCGCCGCCGAACGGGGCCGGGAGGCGCGCGCCGCGTTCCGCCGGTTCCGCGAAGCGGCGGCCGACAGCGACAACCGGGGCGGCGACGACAGAGCCGGAGATGACAGGGCCTGCGACGACGAACGCGGCCGGTGACCGCCGGACCACTTCCGCTCCGCCCCCGGAACCCCTAAACCCGATACCGGCCAAGATCCGTGCAGATGACACGGGTGATTCACACCGGCGACACCCACATGGGGTACACGCAGTACCACTCGCCGGTCCGACGACAAGACTTCCTCGACGCCTTCGCGGCCGTGATCGACGACGCGATCGAAGGAGAAGTCGACGCAGTGGTCCACGCCGGCGACCTCTTTCACGACCGCCGGCCGGAGCTCACCGATCTGATGGGAACAATCTCGATCCTCCGCCGGCTCGACGACGCGGGGGTACCCTTCCTCGCCGTGGTCGGAAACCACGAGTCGACGCGGGGCGGCCAGTGGCTCGACCTGTTCGAACGGCTGGGGCTCGCGACCCGGCTCGGCGACGATCCGACCGTCGTCGGCGACACCTCCTTCTACGGGCTCGATCACGTCCCCGTCTCCCGCCGCGACGACCTCGACTACGCGTTCGACGATCACGACGCGGACTACGCCGCCCTCGTCGCGCACGGCCTCTTCGAGCCGTTCGGTTACGCGGACTGGGACACGGAAACGGTGCTCACGGAGAGCGACGTGGACTTCGACGCGATGCTTCTCGGCGACAACCACACACCCGATGTCGCCAAGGTCGACGGCACGTGGGTCACGTATCCGGGGTCGACCGAGCGCGCCAGCGCGAGCGAGCGCGAGGGGCGCGGCTACAACCTCGTCACCTTCGACGCCGACGCCGCCGGGGGCGACGACCGCGTGGAGATCCGGCGGCGCGCGCTCGACACCCGCCCGTTCGTCTTCGTGGAAGTCGACCTTCGCGAGGGCGAGGGCGCGGCGCGGGTGCGCGAGAAGGTCCGCCAACACGACCTCGGCGACGCCGTCGTCCTCGTCGACGTGACCGGCGAGGGAGACCCGGTCACGCCGGCCGCGATCGAGGAGTTCGCGACCGACGAGGGAGCGCTGATCGCTCGCGTGACCGACCGCCGCGAGGTGGAGACGGATGCCGAGATCGATGTGAGTTTCGCTGACCCCGAAGACGCCGTCCGAGAGCGGGTCGAGGAGATGGGACTGTCAGAGGCCGCTTTCGACGTCGAGGAGGCGGTCCGCGCCGACACGATTCCCGACACAAACGTCAGAGAGACCGTGAAACGCCGGGTTGAAGAGCGGATCGACGACCTCGACGATCTCGACGCGTTCGATCGAGGCGAGACCGTAGACGGAGATGCGGAAGCCGAAGACAACGAAGCCGAACTCGCAGACGACGAAGCCGAACTCGCAGACGACGAAACTGACGGCGAACCGATCGGAGGCAAGGACGATACCGCGACGGCCAGCGCTGCCGACATCGACGAGCAGGTCTCCATGGAGGACTACCTGTGAACTTCGACCGCGTCCGGCTCTCGAACTTCAAGCCGTACGGCGACGCCGACCTCCGACTGACCGAGGGCGTCACGGTCATCCACGGACTCAACGGCAGCGGGAAGTCCTCGCTTCTGGAGGCCTGTTTCTTCGCGCTCTACGGGTCGAAGGCGCTCGACGGCACTCTCGGAGACGTGATCACGAACGGCGAGGAAGAGACGGAAGTGGACTTGTGGTTCACGCACGACGGTGCCTCCTACCATATCGAGCGACGGCTCAAGGAGTACGACGGTCGGATCGATCACCAGTGCACGCTCGAAACGACGGACGGGAGCGACGTGACCCGCGACGGCGCGCGCGCCGTGCGGGAGTTCGTCACGGAACTCCTTCGGATGGACGCCGAGGCGTTCGTCAACTGCGCGTACGTCCGACAGGGTGAGGTCAACAAGCTGATCAACGCCACGCCCCGCGAGCGACAGGACACGATCGATGACCTGCTCCAGCTCGGAAAGCTAGAGGAGTACCGCGAGCGCGCCGGTGACGCGCGGCTCGGCGTCGAGGACGTGCTGGAGAACCGCCGCGGGCGACTCGACCAGCTCGACGACCAGATCGCGGAGAAGAAGGAGAAGGACCTCCACGACCGCCTCAACGGACTCGAAAGCGACCTCTCCGAGGTCACCGACGAGATCGACCGCTACGAGACGCAGCGCGAGCAGGCGAAGGAGACCCGCGAGGCCGCCGCGGAAACGCTGTCGACCCACGCGGAGAAACGCGAGACACTGGAGTCGGTGGCGGCTGAGATCGACGAGATTGAAGCGACAATTCGCGAGGCGGAGCGCGAGCGCGACGAGCACCGAGACGCGGTCCGCGAGGCCCGCGAGCGGGTCGAGGAGATCGAGGCCGCGATCGACGGCCGGCTCGACGGTGCCGGACTCGACGCGGCAAGCGACGAGACCATCGCCGAGCGCCGCGCCGAGCTCGACGGCCGCGAGGAGACGGTCCGCGAGGAGCTCGACGACGAGCGGGTGAGCGCCGAGGCGTTCCGCAATCAGGCGACGAACCTCACCGGGAAGGCCGACGACCGCGCCGAGCGCGCGGCGGAGATCGAATCGGAGGCCGACGACCTCGGCGACGAGGCCGAGGCGGCGGCGGACGAGGCTGACGAGCGCGAGTCTTCGGTCGAAGAACTCCGCGAGGAGGCCGAGACGCTTCGCGAGCGGTTCGCAGCCGCCGACGCCGACATCGACCGGGACGGGGTCGCCGACGAGCGAGAGGCACTGCGCGAGCGGCGCGGTGAGGTCCGCGAGCGGATCGCGGAGCTGTCGGCGGAGCTGAAGAACGCCCGCGACCGCGTCGAGGAGGCCGAGGAGCTGCTCGCGGCGGGGAAGTGTCCCGAGTGCGGACAGCCGGTCGAGGACTCGCCGCACGCGAGCGGAATCGACGAGGACCGCGAGCAGGTCGCCGAACTGGAAGCGGAACTGGAGGAGGCCCGCGAACGCGAGAGCGACCTTGATGACCGGCTCGCGGAGCTGAGTGAGCTCGCAAGCGCGGCGGACCGGCTCGACGAGATCGACGAGACCGTCGAGACCCTCGAAGACCGTGTCGAGGAGAAGCACGCGGAGGCTGACCGGAAGCGGGAGGCGGCGGCGGAAAAGCGTGAGCGTGTCGAAGACCTCCGCGAGGAGGCCGAGGAGACCCACGATGTCGCCACGGAGAAGCGCGAGGAGGCCGAGGCGGCCGCGGAACGCGTGGCGGAACTCGAAGACGCACTCGCGGCGGTCGACGACGCCCGGGAGGCGGTAGCGGCGATCGAAGAGCAACTGTCGGCGATCGCGGACGCGGAAGACGAGATCGAGCGTCGCCGCGAGAAGCGGGAGAACCTGAACGAGGTGAACGACGAGCGGCGCGACCGACTCGCAGACAAGCGCGAGCGCCGCGACGAGCTCGCGGAGGCGGTCGACGAGGCAGCGGTCGACGAGGCGAGAGAGCGGAAGGAGACGGCCGAGGAATACCTCGAGAAGGTCGACGGCGAGCTCGACCGCCTCGCGGAACGACGGACGGAACTGGAGAACGCGATCGGCGGAGTGAACAGTGAGATTCAGGAATTGGAGAACCTCCGGGAGGAGCGCGAGTCGCTCGCGGAGCGGGTAGACGCGCTCGAAGACCTCCACGAAGAGACGAGCGAGCTGGAGGCGATGTACGGCGACCTCCGGGCGGAGCTTCGGCAGCGCAACGTCGCCGAGTTGGAGCGCACGCTCAACGAGACGTTCGAACTCGTCTACGGCAACGACGCCTACTCGCATATCGAGCTCGACGGCGAGTACGTCCTTACCGTCTACCAGAAAGACGGCGAGCCGCTGGATCCCGAGCAGCTCTCCGGCGGCGAGCGCGCCCTGTTCAACCTCTCGCTGCGCTGTGCGATCTACCGACTGCTCTCGGAGGGGATCGAGGGCGCGGCGCCGACGCCGCCGCTCATCCTCGACGAGCCGACCGTCTTCCTCGACTCCGGGCACGTCTCCCGGCTAGTCCGGCTCGTCGAGGAGATGCGCGGATTCGGCGTGCGCCAGATCCTCATCGTCAGCCACGACGACGAGTTGGTAGGTGCGGCCGACGAGCTGGTGACGGTGGAGAAGGACCCGCGCACGAATCGGTCGACGGTGCGCCGGGAGGACGCCGCCGATCTCGACGCCGCTGAGCTCGATATCGCCGAACTCGCCGACGACTGAGCGGGCGGTCTCTCCGCCGTTTCTCTTTGTAAGAAACGGCTGTACTGCACTATCAGAAGAAAGCGGCGGTGACGCCACCACCGACAGGGGCAGCGACGACAGTCCACACCCACTACGTCGGCGCGCCCGCTCGCGCCTTATAAGGCGCGAGCAGATCGCGAGGGAGGCGGTGGGTCGGCGCGGCGTTTCCCCCGCCGACCCGTCCGCCGAGGCTGGGGAGGCGCGAGGCATACGCTCGGCCGAACGAGGATCGGGGACGAACAGCCGCGAATCGCCACGAGTCGCACTTATAAATGGTTACTCGTCCTCCGACCCGCCCCGCAACAGCTCTATCGCTTCGACTGCGACCGGAGTCGCCTCGTAGCCGCGCTGCCCCGCGACCTCGGCCTCGTCGATCAGGCCGGCCGCGCGGAACTCCGTAATCGTCCCGTGGAGATCGGACTCGCACATGTCGGCCGCGTCGAGGAGGTCGATCGCGGCGATCGGTCCCTCGTCGACGACGACCGCCAAAAGGCCGAGCGACCGGTCGTCCCGGACCGCTCGAAGCGTCCGCCGAACCGGGGCCGGCACGCCCGAGGCCGCGGTCGCGAGCGGCGACTCGCCGTCGACGATACGAAGCTCGTCGTTGTCGACGTACCGCTCCTCGCCGGTGGCTGGGTCCCGCACCCGGCTCGACTCGGCGGAGCGTTTCACGAGGAGGTACGTCTCGCCGGCCGCATCACGAACCGTCTGCATGGATCAGAAACAGCGGTCGCGCGGGCATTACGCTTCCGGGGGCGAGTGGTCGGCGTCGCCCTCGTCGTCCCCGTCGCCTTCGGAATCCGACTCCGTCGCGTCCCGCGCCCGCTCCCACGCCCGGTACGTCTGGTAGGTCCGAACGCCCGCGAGGAGCCCGAGGAAGAATAGGACCGGACCGATCCGCGACCACCCCTCGAAGAACCATAGCATCGGGCCGAGCGCGACGAGGAGCACGGCGGCGTTGGCGTAGATGACGGCGACGACGAACGCGCGGAGAGTCCTCGAATCCACGTCGCTCGCGCCTTCGAAGTCGCCGCTGTCGTCGAACGTCTTCACCGAGGGCGCCTTCGGAATATCCGGCGTCATCTCCCGCTCGGCGTCGGAACTCTCACCGAAGGAAACCTCGCCCTCGTCGTCCTCGTCGAGGCTGAACACGCCAGACGTACGCGGGGACGGGGGAAAGGGATTCCGCCCCGCATCGGCACGCGAGCCGCGGCGACGGTCCGAAGCGAAACGGGAGGAGAGACCCCGTCAGGTCGCGTCGGCCAGCCGGACCGTTCGGCTCGCCTCGACCCACGCGAGGGGGTTCGCGGCGTCGAAAAGCACCACGTTCCCGCCGTCCTCGTACACCTCCACCTCGGCGGCGCCGGGGTCGCGGTCGGCCGGGCGAGCCACCTGGGGTTCGGAACGTGGGTCCGAAGACATAGCCCGTGGTATGGCGTCACACATTATATGCCTTTCCGTGCTGGGACTCCTCGCCGCACCCGAAAGCCGAGTTTTTTAGCCGGGTGCGCCGAAGCACGGGTATGACTCAGTCGGGGCTGTCGGACTTCTCGTCGCCCGGAGACGCGGACGACGGGACGAGAGACAGCATGGAGACCGAACGGGAGGACATGGCCGCACAGGAGGCGGCCGTCGTCGCCGGCGGCGGGCGCGGACACGTCAGCGACGTGGTCGACGTCGACGAGGCGAAGTTCCCGGAATCGACCGGGACCGTCGAGCTGATGATCACCCAAATCGACTACGCCGTCGAGGGGTACGGGAGCGACGAGTACCCGGTCGTGCACGTGTTCGGCCGGCGACCCGTCGACGACGGTGACGACGCCGTCGAACACCTCCGCGTGCTGGGCGTCGAACCGTACTTCTACGTGCCGACTGCCGACCTCAACGGCGATCCGACCGAGGAGTACGACGTGGTGATCGGAACGCGCGAGGAGAACGTCGAGGGCGAGCCGTACGAGAGCATCCGCGGCGAGCCGCTCACCCGGATCGTCACCCGTACGCCCCGCGACGTGGGGAACATCCGCGACGACTTCGCGACGACCTTCGAGGCCGATATCCTCTTCCCGAACCGCCTTTTGATCGACAACGGGCTCAACGGGGGAGTGCGCGTGCAGGAGCGCCGGCTCGACGACGGCTCCGACGCGATCCAGGTCCACGAGGGGCATCTCGAACCCGCTGAGATCGACGCCGAGATGCGGGTGAACACCTTCGACATCGAGGTCGACGACCGCCGCGGCTTCCCCGAGGACGGCGAGGAGCCGATCATCTGTCTCACGAGCCATGACTCCTACGACGACGAGTACGTCGTCTGGCTGTACGACGCCCCCGAGGCCGAGATCCCGCCGCCCGAGGATCTCCCCGACTACGAGGGGATCGTGGGTGACGGGGGCGGCGAGATCGACTTTGAGGTCCGCACCTTCGAGACGGAGGCCGCGATGCTCGACGCGTTCATCGAGTACATCGACGACACCGACCCGGATCTGCTGACGGGGTGGAACTTCGAGGATTTCGACGCGCCGTACGTCCTCGACCGGTTGGAGGTGCTCGACGACGGGAGCCAGTACGATCTCTCGATCGACCGGCTCTCTCGGATCGGCGAGGTGTGGCGCTCCGGCTGGGGCGGTCCCGACATCAAGGGCCGTGTCGTCTTCGACCTGCTGTACGCGTACAAGCGCACGATGTTCACCGAGTTGGAGTCGTACCGGCTCGACGCCGTCGGCGAGCGCGAACTCGGCGTCGGCAAGGAGCGCTACACGGGCGACATCGGCGACCTGTGGGAACAGGACCCCGAACGTCTGCTGGAGTACAGCATCCGCGACGTGGAGCTGTGCGTCGAGATCGACCGGAAACAGGACGTGATCGCCTTCTGGGACGAGGTGCGAACGTTCGTCGGCTGCAAGATCGAGGACGCGCCGACCCCCGGCGACACCGTCGACATGTACGTCCTCCACAAGGCGTTCGGGAAGTTCGCGCTCCCGACGAAGGGGCAACAGGAGTCGGAAGAGTTCGAGGGCGGCGCCGTCTTCGACCCCATCACGGGCGTCAAGGAGATGGTGACGGTCCAAGACCTGAAGAGCCTCTACCCGATGTGCATGGTGACGATTAACGCCGGCCCGGAGACGAAGGTCGATCCCGGCAAGTACGACGGCGAGATGTACGTCGCGCCTAACGGGACTCACTTCCAGAAGGAGCCGGACGGGATCATGCGCGAGATGGTCGACGAACTCCTCTCCGAGCGCGAGGAGAAGAAGGGGCTCCGGAACGACCACGACCCCGGCACCGAGCCCTACGAGCAGTACGACCGACAGCAGGGAGCTGTCAAGGTTATTATGAATTCTCTATACGGCGTTACGGGATGGGATCGGTTCCGTCTCTACGACAAAGAGGGCGCTGCAGCCGTCACAGCGACCGGTCGGGAAGTCATCGACTTCACTGAGGAAGCCGCCAACGAACTTAATTATCAAGTTTCTTATGGAGATACCGACAGCGTCATGCTCTCGTTATCCAACATGTCGAAAGAGGAGGCGATCGAGACCTCCTTCGAGATCGAGGACCACATTAACGAGCGCTACGACGACTTCGCGCGTGATGAGTTGAACGCCGACGTTCACCGCTTCCAGATCGAGTTCGAAAAGCTCTACCGGCGGTTCTTCCAGGCCGGCAAGAAGAAGCGGTACGCTGGCCACATCATCTGGAAGGAGGGGAAAGACGTCGATGACATCGACATCACCGGTTTCGAGTACAAGCGCTCGGATATCGCACAGATCACGAAGGAGGTCCAGCAGAACGTTATCGAGACGATTGTCACCGGCGACGACATCGACGAGGACTTAGAGGAGATAAAGTCGTACCTCGTCGATGTCATCGCGCGCGTGCTCGGCGGCGACATGGACCTCGACGAGATCGGGATTCCCGGCGGGATCGGCAAGAAGCTCGACGCATACGATACCCCGACCGCGCAGGTTCGCGGGGCGAAGTACGCCAACCTCATGCTCGGGACCAACTTCGGGAGCGGGTCGAAGCCGAAGCGGCTGTACATCGAGAAGGTCCACCCCGACTTCTGGCAGCGGATGGAAGATGAGGAGGGCCTCGATCCCCAACGCGATCACTTATACGGAGAGTTCAAACGCGATCCCGACGTGATCTGCTTCGAGTACGCCGATCAGGTCCCCGACGAGTTCAAGGTCGACTGGGAAAAGATGCTGGACAAGACCCTTCAGGGGCCGATCGAGCGCGTCATCGAGGCGCTCGGCCTGTCGTGGGAGGAGGTCAAGACGGGTCAAGAGCAGACCGGACTCGGCTCCTTCATGTGATTTAATCCGGAGTTTGAAAATCACTTTTTAATTGTAGAGAAAAATTCTTGCCGATTTTGGGAAATTCTACGGGAGATGCGTAACCATTAACCCGATAAGACACCACTGTACGGACACGAGGCACGAGAATACATATGGCAACTCTCGAAATCAACGATCTTCATGCGCGGGTGGCGGAAGAGGACGGCGAACGCATTCTTCGTGGGGTCGACCTAACCGTCGAGTCCGGGGACATCCACGCACTGATGGGTCCGAACGGCTCTGGGAAGTCGACGCTCGCGAAGGTCATCGCCGGCCATCCTGCGTACGAGGTCACTGGCGGCGAGATCCTCCTGCATCTCGACGAGGAGGACGTCGCCGACATCGACGCCGAACTCGACGACGAGGATTACCACTGGAAGCTGCTGGAACTCGAACCCAACGAGCGCGCAGCGCTCGGTATTTTCCTCGGGTTCCAGTACCCGGCGGAGATCGAGGGTGTCACGATGACGAACTTCCTCCGGCAGGCGCTCAACGCCAAGGCGGACGAGCGCGAGGAGCTGTTCGAAGACGAAGAGGCGGAAGCCGACGCGGACGAGGACGACGAGGGGTACGACACCTCCCCGATGGAGGGTCCCGCGGACGACGGCGAGATCGGCGTCGCCGAGTTCCAGCAGATCCTCTCGGAGAAGATGGAGCTACTCGACATGGACGAGAAGTTCATGCAGCGGTACCTCAACGCGGGCTTCTCCGGCGGCGAGAAGAAGCAGAACGAAGTGCTGCAGGCCGCGATGTTAGAGCCCGCCGTCGCCGTGCTCGACGAGATCGACTCCGGGCTGGACATCGACCGGTTGCAGGATGTCTCGAAGGGGATCAACGCGCTCCGCGACGAGCAGGGCACGGGCGTTCTCCAGATCACGCACTACCAGCGGATTCTCGACTACGTCGAGCCCGACCACGTTCACGTTATGTTAGACGGCGAGGTCGTCAAAAGCGGCGGTGCGGAACTCGCCGAGAAGCTCGAGGACAAGGGGTACGACTGGGTCCGCGAGGACGCGTTCGAGGCCGCGTAACCGAATCCAGTCACGCGATACACGTAAATACGAGAATCCGTAACAAGATACTATGAGCTCACAACAGGACGAATTGAAGGAGACAGACACCGAGGCCCGCTTCGAGTTCAAGAAGGAGGAGAAATCCGCCTTCCAGACCGAGAAGGGACTCACCGAGGAGACGGTCCGCGTCATCTCGGAGGACAAAGACGAACCGGAGTGGATGCTGGAGCGGCGCCTGCGCGCGCTCGAGCAGTTCCAGGAGATGCCGATGCCGACCGACTGGCCCGGACAGCCGGACCTGAGCGAGGTCGACATCGACGAGATCATCCCGTACATCCGGCCGGACGTCGACGTCCGCGCCGGTGTCGACGACTGGACCGAACTCCCGGACGAGATCAAAGACACCTTCGACAAGCTGGGCATTCCGGAGGCCGAGAAGAACGCGCTCTCCGGCGTCGGCGCCCAGTACGAGTCGGAGGTCGTCTACCAGAACATGCAGGAGCAGTGGGAGGAGAAGGGCGTCATCTTCTGTAACATGGACGAGGCCGTCCGAGAGCACGAAGAGATCGTCCGCGAGCACTTCATGACGAAGTGCGTCCCCCCGAGCGACAACAAGTTCGCCGCGCTCCACGGTGCGATCTGGTCCGGCGGCTCATTCGTGTACGTGCCGGAGAACACCACCGTCGACATGCCGATCCAGGCGTACTTCCGGATGAACTCCAAGGGGATGGGCCAGTTCGAGCACACGCTCATCATCGCCGAGGAGGGCTCCGAAGTCCACTACATCGAGGGCTGTTCCGCGCCGAAGTACTCGGCGTTCAACCTCCACTCCGGCGGCGTCGAAGTGTTCGTCGGCGAGGACGCCCACGTCCAGTACTCCACGGTGCAGAACTGGTCGAAGAACACGTACAACCTGAACACCAAACGCGCCATCGCCGAGAAGGGCGGGCGCATGGAGTGGATCTCGGGATCGATGGGGTCGAAAGCGACGATGCTGTACCCCTCGACGATCCTGAAGGGGCGCGGTGCCTCCGACAACCACATCACCATCGCCTTCGCGGGCGAGGGACAGGACATCGACACGGGCGCGAAGGTGTACCACAACGCGCCGAACACCAAGTCGACCGTCGAGTCGAAGTCGATCGCGAAGGACGGCGGCCGCACGAACTACCGCGGGCTCGTCCACATCGCCGACGGCGCCGAGAACTCCTCGACGGCCGTTGAGTGCGACGCGCTGATGTTCGACAACAAGTCGACATCGGACACCATGCCGTATATGGAGATCAACGAGTCGAAGGTCGACGTCGCCCACGAGGCGACCGTCGGGAAGATCGGCGACGAGGACATCTTCTACCTGCAGTCGCGCGGTCTCGACGACGACGACGCCAAACAGATGATCGTTTCGGGCTTCATCGAGCCCATCACGGAGGAGCTGCCCATCGAGTACGCCGTCGAGCTCAACCGGCTCGTCGAGCTGGAGATGGAGGGCTCGCTCGGATAACATGAGCACGAAAGCAATCGAGAGCCTCTCGGAGGACACGGTACGACGCATCGCCGAGGAACGCGACGAGCCCGAGTGGCTCTTAGAGACCCGTCTGAACGCGCTTTCCGCGCTAGAGACGGCCGATCTGCCCGACGTCATCCAGACGCCCGGCCGCCGCTGGACCGACCTGGAGGCGCTCGACTTCGAGGCGCTCGTCGACCCGCTGAACCAGTCGGACACGACCGAGCGGTCGGCCGGCGATGACGATGTCGTCATCTTACCCTTCAGCGAGGCATTCGACGAGTACGGCGACATCATCGAGGCGAACTTCGGGTCGGTACTCGATCCCGAACACAACTACCTCACCGCGCTGTCGGTCGCGCTCTTCACGACCGGGACGTTCGTCTACGTCCCCGAGGGCGTCGACGTCGAGGACGTGACGGTACGCGCGGAAATGAACTCCCGCTCGCTGTTCAGCCAGACGCTGGTCGTCGCCGAGGAGTCGTCGTCGGTGACGATCCTCGAGTCGATCGAGAGCGGTGACGACGGCGTCGACGGCGACCGGTACTTCTCGAACCTCGTCGAGATCGTCGCGGGCGAGAACGCGAACGTCCAGTTCGGTTCGCTCCAGAACCTCGACGACGACTCGTACACCTACTCGCTGAAGCGTGGCGTGACCGACACGTACGCGACGGTTGACTGGATCGAGAGCAACTTCGGCTCGAAGCTCACGCGCTCCGACGTCGAGACCGAACTGAACGGCGACGGCTCCGAGAGCCAGATCGTCGGGACGTTCTTCGGCACCGAAGACCAGCACTTCGACATCAACGCCCGCGTCTGGCACCAGGCCGAGCACACGACGGCCGACCTCGTCACGCGCGGCGTACTCGACGACGTGTCCCGCTCCGTCTACGAGGGGGTTCAGGATGTCGGCGAGGACGCGTGGAACACCTCCAGCTACCAGCGCGAGAACACGCTGATGCTGTCGGACGACGCCGAGGCCGACGCGTCGCCGAAGCTGATCATCCACAACCACGACACCGAGGCGTCCCACTCCGCGACCGTCGGACAGGTCGACGCCGAGGACCTGTTCTACCTCGAGAGTCGAACGATCGACCCGCTGACGGCCCGAAACATGCTCGTCGAGGGCTTCTTCGTGCCCGTGTTAGAGGAAATCGCAGTCGACGAGTTCCGCGACGACGTCCAAGAACTCGTCTTACAGCGCCTCCAGTAAGCTGATTCGTCTGTCGCCGGATCTTCTCGGCGACCCGGGACGTTCATTATTTCGAGACGAGAATAGTTTCATATTACCTACAGTACTATATGGACGAGAGCCGTAGGTACGGGAATGGCAGACGATAAAGACGGACGAGAGAAACAGGCACGAGACGACGACGACCGCCAGCGGCGCCGCGACATCGCCACGGAACTGGAACGCGGCGACGAGCCGGAGCCGGAGATCGACGCCGCGGACCTCGGCGACGTCGAGGCCGAGCTCGAATCGCTGGAGTTCCCAGCCACGGGAGCGGAGATCATCGCGGCGATCGGAGACCGCGATATCGGACCGTCGGCCGAACGATACACCGTCGAGCAGCTGGTCCCCGAGACGGACAAGGTGCAGTTCGACTCGCCGGATCGCGTCCGCGTTCGGATACGGCGACCCACGGTCGCCACGGCCATGAAGCGGATCGTGGAGGCCAGCGAGACGCTGCCGAACGAGGAGCTCGGTGGATCGCAACACGACGCCTACGAGAAGACCTTCGTCGAACTCGCGCGGGTCAGTCCCGACGACTACGACGAATCGATCGGCGTCGTCCGCGATTGGGTCGTCGACCGGATCCGTGACAAAGAGAAGCTCCCGACCTCGCGGCAGATCCGTCGACAGGCGGCGAAGGTCTGCCGAGAGAGCGGACACGAGATCCGGAACGACGACTGGCTCGGAATCTAGGTGGCCGGTTCTCCGTTGCCTGCGCGCCCGCAGTCCGTCCGAACGAACCCTCGACTGGAGGGGAAAATCTTAAGTCGGCCTGCACCCGAAGGCGAGTGTATGCGAACGGGCGTATCGATCGGTGACGGGTGGTCGCCGTGAGCGTGAGCCAGCGGATCGCCTCGGACGACCAGCTCGCTCGGCTGTTACAGATCGGGATCGTACTTGAGGAAGTCGTGGAGGCGCGGGCCCACCACCACTACCAGAGTCTCGACGCCGAACTCGACGACGAGATCGAGGCGTTGCTCGCCGACGCCGCCGAGGAGTCGGCCGAACACCGCCAGCGACTCGAGTCGCTCATCGAGGGGCTCGGCGTCGATAGCGTTCCGTTCGACGAGATCGAGTCGCTCGTAGACGCGCGGTACGGCCGGACGCGTCCCGAGGACTTCGACGGCGTGTTGTACGACCAGCTGTGTAACGAAGAGACCGCCTACAAGTTCTACGACGACCTCATCGATGCGATCGAAGACTCAGACGCCGAGTTCACGATCGACCGCGCGGAACTTCTCGACGAGCTGCACGCGATCCGCGAGGACGAGGCCGAGGGGGTCAGCGAGGTGACGGCGGTCATGGAGCGACGATGAACCGGGGGATCGAACCGGCGACGAGCGCCGACGGAGGGAAGCCGTGAACACTGCAGACCAGTACCTCAAGA
Organism: Halorubrum lacusprofundi ATCC 49239; assembly: GCF_000022205.1. NCBI lineage: Archaea > Methanobacteriati > Methanobacteriota > Halobacteria > Halobacteriales > Haloferacaceae > Halorubrum > Halorubrum lacusprofundi. Next base: position 185,614 of record NC_012029.1, on the reverse strand, counting down.
CGATATACGTCGTACAGAAGCAGGAAGACGGTCCCGCCTCGACCGGGTCGGTCGCCGACGCCCTCGGCGTCAGTCCCGCGAGCGCCAACGAGATGATCGGGAAGCTCGAAGACCTCGGGCTCGCTGAACACGAGAAGTACAAGGGCGTCCAGCTCACCGACGACGGGATCGTGCGGGCGCGCGACGCGCTCCAGACCTACTGTATCATCGAACGCTTCCTCGCGAACGTGCTCGCCGTCGAAGACTTCCGCGAGGAGGCCCACGAGCTGGAGGCGGTTATCGACGACACCGTCGCCGAGCGGCTCGACACGATTATTGATCGGCAGCCGGAGTGTCCGGACTGCTTCGACCCCGAGACGGACGCCTGCGCGTGTCTGGAGATCGCGGCGACGCCCATCGAGCCGGAGCAGTAGGCGGGAGAAAAACGCCTTTTTCGACGCGTCCGATCAGACGCCCGTCGAGTAGCGCAGAATACCCGCGATCCCACCGAAGGCATCGAGCAGCTGTTCACCCTTCTCGAAGTCGGTGGAGATGAACTTGGTGTCGGTGCCACGCTGTTCGGCGATCGACATCAGGTGCTCGATCACGTCCTCGCGCTCGTCGACATCGGCCTCTTCGCCGCACTCCGAACACTCGTGAGACGGGGTGGAGTGTCGCGAGTCGACTACCTCGTACTCCTCGTGGCCGTTCGGACACTCGTAGACGACCACGTCAGATCGGAGATCCTCGGAGATGAGCAGGCGGTCGACAGAGCCCATGATCAGATTTCGACGGGTCTGATCGAAGCCGTACGTGGCCTCCTCGCCGGTATGGAGGTTCTCGAAGAACTCGTCCATGTGGCGTTTGTCCTCGACGATCTCCTGATCGGCGAGCGCCTCGCTCGCGTTGTCGACGAGGTCTTTCAGCCCGGACTCGTCGGTGTACGCCACGTCGAACTTGCCGAGCACCTTGTCCTGAAGCTCGTGGTGGAGATAGTCGCCGTCGAGGAACTCGTCTTTCGTCGGCGAGGGGCCGCCGACGAGGATACCGTCAAGCTCGTGGCGCTTGTCGACGAACAGGTCGTCGGCCATCCCCGCGACCTCCTGGTAGAAGTTGTCGATGGCCTCCAGGCGGAGGCGGGCGAACCGCTGTGCGGACTGGCCCCCTTTCCGCTGTTTGCCGGGGACGAGCGAGGAGGCGGACTTGACGGGCTCAACCCGCTTGCCCTTCAACCAGCCGACGTTGGCCTCGCGGCGGTCCAAGACGATGAGCCCGAACAGCCCGGAGTCCTCCAGCATGTGTTCGAGCGGTTCGGTGAGGAACGCGGAGTCGCAGTGGTACCGGAACGATTCGACGGGCTGGGGCGGCGACTCCAGCGTTCGGGTGACCATGTCGGTCTGGCCGCCGCCGGCGTCGATCGCTCCCGAAAAGATCACCATCCCGTTTTCCGGCGGGAAGGTGTCGTAGTACCGGAGGCGGTCCTTGATCGAGGTGAGCGCGTCCTGGACGGCCGTCCGGGTCTGCTTGGACTTGATGTTGGACGCCTCGCTGTGTTCCTGTGTGACGTGGGCGACCACGTCGGAGACCTGCCGATCCTCGGGGATGTAGATGGTGACGAGCTGCGTTCCGGAGCCCTCGAAGTCGCGGAGCTCCTCGATGACCTTGCGGAATTCGTATTTCCGCCGGTCGTCGCTCGCCTCTTGGGCGTCGCTACTCATTACCCTAAATACGGCGGCGTGCGTGTAAGTAAGCTTTGACCTCCCCGCCAGCGCGACAGTACCTCGTCACACGGCGTCGATGGCAGTATCGTTTATAAATGAGGTGCGGTGGCGCGCGTCTGCGAGCGGGCCGTAGGCCCGCGAGTAGCACGCGCGAGGTAGTCGCTGGCGCCATCAGCGCCAGCGACGAGGCTGGGGAGGCGTGAGGCTGTGGTGTGGTTGCTGACGGGCGGGACTCAAAGGGGCAGCCGCGAGGGCGGCGCAGGCGAAGCAAGCACTGGAGCGAGCAACGCGAGCGACTGAAGCGCGCAGCGAGCGTGCGCCGCCCTCGCGGCTGGGGCTTTGGAGGTGTTCACCGTCGATCCGGCAGTAACCGTTTATAAGCAAAACGACTGAGGCCTGGGAGGCGTTCACCGTAGAGTCGCCAGCAACATCCCGATCGAAGAAACCCGAACGACCCACCCAATTGTCCCGTTCCTACATCGACTCGGGCGCTTCGACCCCGAGCACGTCGAGCGCGTTCGCCATCGTGTGCTTCGCGGCCGCGACGAGGGCGACGCGGGCGGCCCGAAGCTCCTCATCGTCGGAGGTCACCACCGGACACTCCCGGTAGAAGGCGTTGTACGCGTCGGCGAACTCGCGGGTGAACGTGGCGATCGTGTGCGGTTCAAGGTCGTCCGCCGCCGACTCGATCGCGGCCGGGAACCGGGCGACCTCGCGGAGGAGGTCGCGCGCCGCGTCGGTCTCGAAGACCGTGGCGTCGACGTCGAGGGCGCCGACATCGACGACTCCCTCGGAGTCCGCCGTCACGCCCGGCACCTCGATCCCGGCATCGGCCGCCTCGTCTAAGATTCCGCAACAGCGCGCGTGGACGTACTGGACGAACGGGGCGGACTGCCCCTCGAAGTCGAGCGCGTCCTCCCACTCGAAGGTGATCGCCTTTGCGGGCTGTTTCGAGACGATGTCGTACCGGACCGCACCGATCCCGACCTCGTGGGCGATGCGCTCCACGTCCTCCTCGGTGAGGTCGTCGTCGCGGATCCGGTCGTCCATCCGGGTCTCGACCGCCTCGCGGGCGCGGTCGATCGCCTCGTCGAGCAAATCGTCGAGCATCACGCCGGTACCCCGCCGGGTAGACATCTTCCCGTCCGGGAGGTTGACGTACGAGTAGATGACGTGGCCGAGCCGGTCGATGTCGTTACCGAGCAGTTCGAGGGTCGCGTCGAGCTGGTCGGCCTGCAGCTTGTGGTCCTCGCCGAGTACGGTGACCGCGCGGTCGTAGTTGTCGAACTTCCACTCGTGGTGGGCCAGATCGCGGGTGGTGTAGAGGCTGGTATCGTCGGAGCGCAGGAAGACGAGGTTCTTGTCGATCCCCCAGTCGTCGAGTTCCAGTTGCCACGCGTCCTCCTCGTAGACGGCGTGATCGGTCTCCTTGAGTCGCGCGGCGATGTCGTCGGTGGAGCCGTCGCGCATGAACCGCGTCTCCTTGACGAATTCGTCGAACTCCGCGGGCAGGCGGGCGAGACACTCCTTCATCCCGCCGAGGACGGTGTCGACGACTTCACCGACGCGCTCGTACGTCTCCTCGTCGCCCGCTTCGAGCCCTTGCAGGATCGCGGCGATCTCCTCCTCGGCGGCCTCGACGGCCTCGGGATCGGCCTCCTCCAGGTACGCGTTCCCCTTGCGGTAGTACCGGACGAGGTCGTACTCGGCGCGGGCGCGGGCGGGCTCTCCCGCTAAGTCCGACTCGTCGAACCGCTCGTACGCCCACGTGAACACCGCCATCTGGCGGCCGGCGTCGTTGACGTAGTAGTGGCGGTCCACGTCGTAGCCGGCGTACTCCAAGAGGTTCGCGACGGCGTCGCCGACGATGGGGTTGCGCGCGCGACCGACGTGGACCGGACCGGTCGGGTTCGCGCTCGTGTGCTCGACGACGACAGAGGTGTCGCGGTCGGGAAGTGCGCCGTAGCCCGAGTCGACCGCGGACGCGTCGAGCGTGTCGACGAAGTAGCGCTCGCCGGGGTGGAAGTTGACGTACGGGCCGGCGGTGTCGACCGCAGCCAAGTAGTCGTACCCGTCGACGTCGACCGCGTCCGCGACCGTCGCGGCCACGTTCGGCGGCGCGTCGCCGACCTCGCCCGCGAGCCGAAAGGCGACGCTGGAGGCGAGCGTCGCGTCCATGTCGTCGGGCGGGCGTTCGATGCCGAGGTCGTCGGTCGGGAGGTCCAGCGAGGCGAGCGCGTCGCCGAGCGCGTCGGCCACCTCCGACCGGAACTGCCTGAACATACCGTCCGTTCGTCGGTCGGCCTAAAAGGCCCTTCCGAAGCAGGGCGCGGGAGGAGGATTGGCGGGATGCACGCTAGACCTGCGGCGGCGCGCGCCTGTGAGCGGCCGCTTATAAGCGGCCGCGAACAGCATCGTGCGAGGGACGCGGCGACCGGAGGGAGCCGCGAGGCTGGGGAGGTGTGAGGCTGCGGTTGCGGTGTGGTTGGGGCGGGACTCAAAGGGGCAGCCGCGAGGCCGGCGCAGGCGATGTAAGCACCGCAGCGAGGGAGCGTTAGTGACCGAGTGAGGAGCACAGCGAGCGTGCGCCGGCCTCGCGGCTGCCCCTTTGAAGATGTTCACCGCGGAGTCGTCGATCACGTACGATCGAGCGGCTGGAGATTTGAAGGCGTTCCCCGCCGATCCGCGGTCAGCGATTTATAAATGACTGACCGCCACGAACACATCAACAATCACGTACAGCCGTCCGTCTCAGACGATCTCGTCGATCAGTTCGCGCGCGCTCCGCCGAACCGCCTCGTCGCTTTCGATCGACGGCTCCCAGCCGAGGTCCGCGAGCCGCTCGATCGACAGCCGCATCTTGGGCACGTCGCCGGTCCAACCGCGGTCGCCGCCGGTGTACGCGTACTCGGGGTCGACGCCGAGTTCGTCGCTGACGATGTCGGCGATGTCGGTGACTGAAGTCGTCGTCTCCGTCCCGAGGTTGTAGACGTTCAGGTCCTCGTCGGCGTGCTCGACGACGTGCTGGATGGCGTCGACGCACTCGGAGACGTGCATGTACGACTTTTCCTGCCGCCCGTCGCCGAGGATCTCAAGCTCGGACGGATCCGCATCCAGCTTCTGGATGAAGTCGGGGATCACGTTGCCGCGCTGGTGGGGGCCGACGATGTTCGCGAAGCGGAACACCCACGACTGGACGCCGTACGAGTGGGCGTGCGTCGAGATCAGCGCCTCGTCGGCGAGCTTGGAGGAACCGTAGATAGAGATGGGCTCAAGCGGGCCGTAGTCCTCCGGCGTCGGGCGGGGGGCCTCGCCGTACACCGTCGAGGAGGAGGTGAAGGCGAGCCGATCGACGCCGACCTCGTGCATGCGTTCCAAGACGTTGTACGTCATCGCCGTGTTCGCCTCGAACAGCTCCCGGTCGTCGTCGTAGTTCGTGTCGGTGTACGCGGCGAAGTGGAAGACGATATCGAGGTCATCGGTGACCGCCTCGGCGACGTCGTCGGGGTCGGTGAGGTCGGCCTCGACGAACTCGGCGCCGTCGGGGACGCGGTCGCGGTCGCCCTTCGAGAGGTCGTCGGCGACGCGAACCGTTGCGCCGCGATCGAGGAGTTGCGCGGCGAGGTGGCTCCCGACGAGCCCCGCGCCACCGGTGACGAGTGCGGTCGAATCGGTGAGGTCCATACGGCCTCGTGAAGCGGCATCCAATTAGTACGTGTGGAATCGGAGCGAAGTCGGAGCGGATCGAGTTTCGTCCGTCAGCGGGCAGTTGTGGACGCCGGCCACGGCGCCCTCACAGCCCCTCCTCGCCGCCCTCCTGCGTGAGGATGACGACCATCGAGAGCCCGGAGATGACGAGCAGGATGAGGGTGGGGACGACCGCGTACTGGTACAGCGCCGTCTCCTGTGCGCGCCAGATCTGCGTGACGATCGTCTCGAACCCGGACGGGCGGAGGATGAGCGTGACGGGAAGCTCCTTCATCGTCGTGAGGAAGACGAGGGCGGCGCCAGCGACGATCCCCGATCGCGTGAGCGGGAATGTCACCCGGCGGAACGCGCCCATCGAGGACTCACCGAGCGTCCGGCCGGCCTCGACGAGCTTGGGATCGACCCCGAGGATCGCGGTCCGCGTCGAGCCGACGACCTGCGGGAGGAAACGGACGACGTACGCGAACACCAACAGCGGGAGCGTCTGGTAGATCCACGGGAGGTACCCCGAGCCGAAGTAGACCAACGCGAGCGCTAACACGATCCCCGGGACCGCGAACCCGACGTACGTCGCCCGCTCGAACAGCGTCGCCAGCGGCGAGTCGCTCGTCGCGGCGAAGTACGCGATGGGGATGGCAGCCAGCGCGGCGACGACCGCGGCGGCGGCGGCGACCGAGACCGAGTTGATCACCTGGATCGGCTCGAATGCCATGGAGGGGCGCCGGCCGGCCTCGGAACGGAGGAGCCACAACAGGAGGATCCAGATCGGGACGAGGAGTGCGACCGCCGACACAGACGCCGGCAGGAGCGTCGCGGGCCAGCGCCACCGACCGAGGTTCACGAGACGGTTCGTGCTCCCAGCGTCGTCGCCGTGGGCGTCCCGGTTCGACCGGACCAGCCACTCCAGCGCCAGCACGACGAGGACGACCGCGAGCAGCTGGAGGGAGAGCAGCGCGGCGTAGTCGCGGCCGAACGCGTTGTACTCGACGTATATCTGTCGGGTGAACACCGGCAGTCGCATGATCGACGGCGTGCCGAAATCGGAGACCGCGTACAGCGCCGCCAGAAGCGACCCGGCAGCGATCGCCGGCCGAATCACGGGGAGCGTCACCCGGCGGAACGCCTCAAGCCGACCGTGGTTCAGCGTCCGGGCCGCCTCGATCAGCGTCGTGTCGAACGAGAGGAGCGCGGCACGGGTGGTTAGGTAGACGTACGGGTACGTGTACAAGGTGATCACGAGAATCGTGCCCGGGAGCCCGTATATTTCCGGAACTCGGTCGATCCCCAGTGGCGCGAGTACGTCGTGGAACTCACCTCGGGGCCCGAACGCGGAGACGAACGCGAACGCGCCGACGTAGCTCGGCACGACAAGCGGGAGCGCGGCGACAACGGACCAGAACCGACGGAAGGGAAGGTCGGTGCGGGCGGTGAGATACGCCAGCGGAACTCCCAACAGAATCGAGAAAACTGTGACGCCGGCCATCAACAGCAGGCTGTTGAGCAGCACCTCGACAGTCCCCGAACTGAACAAAAGCTCCATCGCCCGCGACCGCTCGACGGTGACCGCCTCGATGACCAGCCACGCTAGCGGGAACACCACCGTCCCGGCGATAGCCGCGGACAACAGGGTCAACCCCAGCGGTAGTCGGTCGTCGCCGTCTGTCAGGATGTCGCGGATCCGGCGTGTCCAGCTCATAGTCCGGGAAGCGGCGTGCTTGCCAGAGGGTGGGTGTACCCACCGTTAGCAGTTCCGATTCGGTCGTCGGGCGGGTCCGACGGATATAATAGTTTAGGGAGGCCTAAACCAATTATGGAACTGACGCGGCGTGACGCGACGGCCGCGCTGGCCGCTGTCGGCGCGACCGGCGGCGTCGCCCTCGCCGCGCTTCGAGAGGGAGATCGCGCCGAAGACGAGGGCACGCTGGACGAGGAGTCGGTCCGCGCGTCGATGGTCGCGGTCGCGACGGTCGTCTACCCGAGTGCAGTCGACGGCGTCGAAGCGTTCGTCAACCGCTTCCTCGACGGGCGCCTCACCGGGTCGACGCACGCCGACGGGCTCCACACGGCGGTCAGCGAACTCGACGACGCCGCCCGATCGTGGCACGGCGTGCCGATCGCGGATCTCTCCGAGAGCGACTGCGATCGGCTCCTCCGGGAGGTCGGCGCCGACATCGCAGAGGAGGACCGGGACGGGACGCTCGCGGAGCGGGTTCGGTACTACGTCGTCAATGAGCTCCTGTTGGCGCTGTACGCGTCGCCGACTGGCGGCGAGCTAGTCGGGTTGGAGAACCCGCAGGGACACCCCGGCGGGACCGAGAGCTACCAACGAGGCCCGCGATGAGCGCGGAAAACACCGATCGAACTCCCGTCGCGAACGCGGATGTCTGCGTCGTCGGCGCCGGCCCCGCGGGCGCGCTGGTTGCCGACCGACTGGCCGCCGACCACGAGGTGATCGTGCTCGATGCCGGCCCCCGGTTCGACCCCGCGGACCGGCTCGACCGTCAGGAACGAGCGATCCGGCCGAGTTACGACCGCCCCGATGTCTGGGACGTGGGCGGGGAGCGCGACGCGCACAGCAACGCCGGCGAGCGGTTCTACCCGCTGAACCACGCCCGTGTCAAGGGTATCGGGGGGTCGACACTCCACTGGCAGGGGATGGTGATGCGGCTCCACGAGGACGACTTCGCGTCCGGGACCGAGCGGGGCGTCGGCCCGGATTGGCCGATCGACTACGCCGACCTCCGGCCGTACTACGCCGCGGCCGAGCGGGAACTGGGCGTCGCCGGCGCGTCGGACAACCCCTACGCGCCGCCGCGCGAGGAGCCCCACCCGATGCCCGCGTTCGAGCCCTCCTACAGCGACTCGCTGTTCGCGGAGGCGTGCGAGGAGCTGGAGATCGACATGCACTCGGTGCCGAACGCGCGCAACTCGGAGGCGTACGACGGGCGGTCCGCGTGCGTCGGCTACGGTACCTGCCAGCCCGTCTGTCCGGCGGGCGCGAAGTACGACGCGACGGTCCACATCGAGCGCGCGGAGGAGAAGGGGGCGACCGTTATCGATCGCGCTCCCGTGCAGCGACTGGAGCACGACGCCGATCGCATTACTGCAGCGGTGTACGCGACGCCCGACGGCGAAGAGTACCGACAGGAGGCCGATGCCTTCGTCGTCGCCTGCGGCGGCGTCGAGACGCCGCGGCTCCTCCTGCTCTCGGAGTCGGACGCGTACCCCGACGGGCTGGCGAACTCCAGCGGGGCGGTCGGTAAGTTCTTCATGGACCACCTGTTCGCCGGCGTCGGCGGTACCCTCGACGAGCCGACCCGACAGAACCACGTCGGCTTCTACACCAGCGCCTGCGACCAGTTCTACGACGAGGCCGACGAGGAGGTCGGCCCGTTCAAGCTGGAGTTTCTCAACTACGCTGGCCCCTCGCCGGTCGAGGAGGCGCTGACCGGCGACGACTGGGGGGATACCCTCGTAGAGCGGCTCCGCGATGGCTACGGCACCCATGTGGCGATGGGCGGGCTCGTCGAACAGCTCCCTCAGTCGGACAGCTACGTCGGGCTCGACCCCGACCGCACCGACGACCACGGCAACCCCGTCCCCGAGATCCACTGGAGCGTCGGTGACCGCGCGCTCCGAACCATCGAGCGCGCCAACGAGATCCAGCGGTCGGTTCTCGAAGAGTTGGGCGCGGAGATCGAGTGGGTCGCCGGCCCCGACGCGACCGGCCCCGCGTACCACCACATGGGAACCACCCGGATGAGCGCCGATCCCGACGCGGGCGTCGTCGACGCCGACTGCCGCACCCACGATCTGGACAACTGCTGGATCGCGTCCAGTTCGGTGTTTCCCACCAGCGGCGCGATGAACCCCACGCTCACGATCGCTGCACTGGCGCTGCGCGTCGCCGACGACGTTCGAGATCGTCTCTAACAGCTACTTTAGGTAAACCTAAAAACTCAAGTGGGTGGGGCGGCACGTCGGAGGTAATGAGTTCACTCACGGCGCCCGGCGACGAGGCGACCGCCGACGACTCCGTCGATATCGATCCGACCGAGCAGACTGACGATTCGACCGCACGGGCCGACGACACGGAGTACACCTTCGACGACGTGAGCGTCGTGATGGGGACGTACAACGAGGAAGAAGCGATCGGAACCGTCCTCTCCGACATCGACGAGGTCACCGGCGGGCGCGCCGAGATCGTCTGCGTCGACGGCTCCTCGGACCGGACGCCGGAGATCGCCCGCGAGCACGGCGCGCGCGTCGTCGAACAGGAGCCGCAGGGGTACGGTGTCGCCGTCCGCGAGGCGATTTTAACGCCCGACCGCCCGGTCGTCGTCACGACCGACTGCGACGACACCTACCCGATGGAGCAGCTGCCGGAGTTCCTCGAAGCGATCAACGACGGCGCCGACGTCGTCAGCGGCGACCGCCTCTATCACGGCGCAAAGGCGATGCCCGCGTTCAACCGCCTCGGCAACCACGCGTTCGCGGCCATCGCGTCCGTCCTGATGGGCGAGCGCGTCCACGACACCACCACCGGGATGCGCGCCTACCGCCGCGAGGTCGTCGAGGACATCGGATGGACCGAGAACACCGGCCTCTCCGCTGAACTGCTCATCCGTCCGCTGATGCGCGGCCACGACGTGCGCGAGCGACCGATCGACTACGCCGAGCGACTGGGCGAGACGAAGCTCGACCCGATCGAGGGCGGCGTCGCCATCGCGAAGTCGATCGTGACGGTCTGTCTGGAAGAGCAGCTGCGACGGCTCTGAGCACGGAGCCGCCCGGAAATCGGGAGGAGGTTCTTTTCATCGACGACACGGACCACCGGACGCGACGTGGTATTTAAATGGAATTGCGGCAGTGACGGCTATTTATAAATAAACGCGGTGGCGCGTGCCGACGAGCGCCCCGAGGGCGCGAAGTCGCACGCGCGAGGGAGTCGGTCGTCCGGAGTAACACGGAGGGCGACCGACGAGGTTGGGGAGGTGTGAGGTGCGGTCGCTGTGCGGGGCGGGACTCAAAGAGGCAGCCGCGAGGACAACGCAGGCGACGTAAGCACCGAAACGAAGGAGCGCGGGCGACCGAGTGAGGAGCGCAGCGAGCGTGCGTTGTCCTCGCGGCTGGGGCTTTGGAGGTGTTCGCTGCCGATCCGCCGTCAACCACTCATAAACATCCGTCAGCGGTTCACCGCTCCTCGTTCGCCTCGGCGTTCGTCTCGAAGACGACCCACTCCGCGTGGGCGTCCGGGTCGTCGGGTATATACGTCCCTCCCGTCCCGCACTCCGTCACGAGCCGACAGACGGAGCGCTCCGGCGGCCAGACGACCTCGACGCCGTCGCCATCGATGCCCTCGTCCGTCGATCGAACCGTCGCCTCCTGCCGGTAGGTGAACGTCGAGCCCGCGGGGTCGACGAGCGTCACCGTCACGATGACCTCGTCGCCTTCGGGGTCGATCGGGACGGTCGCGTTCGGGTCACCGGCCAGCCGCGCGCCGTCGGGCCCGACCGACCAGTCGACCGCCAGCGAGTCGTCGGGGTCGCTCACGTCGTACTCGGCGTGACCGTCGCCGCGGTCGGTCTCCAGTCGAACGACCGCGCGCTGAACACGGTCGGGGACGCCGACGGTCGTCGACGCGTCGATCCGGGCGCCTTCCCGGACATCGAGCGATTCGAGCTTCGGCGCGACGTGGCGGTTCGGGTTCGGTGTCCACACTCCCCGGTACGCGTAGCGATGAAGCTCGCGATCGGGGTACGCGTCGATCACCGCGAAATCCTCGGCCGGGTCGCGGTTGAGCGCGTACACGACCTCCCCGTCCAGCCCGGGATCGTTCCGGAGCGACTGAAACGGGTGTTGGAGCCACTCGCCGTACGGGGTGGGGACGAACACGAGGTCGTCGTCGAACGACGCGGACTCGATCGGCTCGTAGGCCGCCTCGTACTTGTCGGCGTATGCCGCGTGCCGATCGAGCGGGGCCTCGACCACAGCCGCGGCACCGAGCGCTCCGCCGAAGAGCGCGAGTACCGCGACCGCGACGACGATCGCCTGCGCAGATTCGGGCGTGACCCGAGAGGCGAGCCACACGCGAAGCCGAGAGAGCCCCCGGCCGCCGGCGACGACGGCGACGCCACCGAAGATCGACAGCGGGACGAGGAGATCGAAGTGGTAGAACGGTCCGAAACCCGCGACCAGCCCGTTGGTCGGGTCCGAGAGCGTCGCGAGGAGGTTGTTCGTCCCCCAGAAGAAGAGGTTCCCGACGACGACGGAGACGACGACACCGGCGAGCAGGAGCCCCGCGGTTCGCTCGAAGCGCCGTTCGGTGAGAGGTTCCACGCCGCTGTCCCCCTCCGCCAGCGCGCGTCGCCCCGACAGCCAGCGCCGCGTGGCCAGCCCGCCGCCCGCGAACGCGAGCAGCGTACCGAGCGGTCCGGCGACGACCCAGCGCGTTGCGAGGTACCACAGCGCGTACCCGTTCGAGCGGAGCGCCAGTTCGAGCGTGTACTCCTCGCTGTGTCCGAGGATTCGGCGCTCCCCGAACCCGGGACCGTCCATCGGCGCGAACGCCTCGTACGGGAAGGTGAGGGGCGAGCCGGTCAGCCGGAAGTTGTACGCGAGGGTGACGCCGACGAAAACGGTGCCGAACAGCGCCGTGAACCCGTGGCGACGGACTGTCCCGGGAAGAGAGGGTGACAGAATCTCCACCTCCCGGACCGCGACAGCGACCCGAACCACCGCGTGGAGGATGAACGGCGCCGCGAACAACACCGCCGTGAACGGCCGGGCGAAGAAGGCGAGCCCGATCGCGACGCCCGCGAGCCCGGCGAGCGCGAGCGACCGGTCGCGGACGCCCCGGAGGTACGCAACCGCGAACAGCAGGTTCAGGAGCGTCGTGGGCGCGTACGGGAGAAATACCGAGGAGGTGGCGAGCGCCAGCGGCGAGGCGACGAAGAGGACGGCGGCCGCGAGGCCGACCCGCCGATCGAACGCGGTCGATCCGAGCACGTACACGAGCGCCGCGTTGCCGGCGGCGACGACCGCGAGCGTCGCCCGCGGCTCGCCGAACAGCCACATCGACACGGCGTACATCGCGGCGGGAACGGGGTTGTACTTCGGATAGAGCCGGCCGCCGTCCTCGATAAAGAACCACGGATGGACGGCGTCGGCCAGCGCGCCGGCGTGGATCTCGAGCTGACCGGAGAGCAGCAGCGCGGCCTGCATGAGGTACACCCCCTCGTCGTGGTTGACGGAGTGGTACCGGAACAGCGTCGCAGCGATGACGAAGGTGAAGGCGCCGGTCGCGACGGCGACGAAGGCGGCCGCCAGCGTGAGACGATCTGCGCGAGCGAGCCGGGCGCGGCCGCGGCTCACGAGTCGGCGCGCGAGTCGGCGGGGACGGTGGAGGGCTGAGGGGGACGACACGGGAGTCGACGGGGGAGCCTACACCTCGACGCCGGCCTCACGCATGAGGTCGATCGTCGGTTCGAGGTCGGACAGCTCCGTCAGATCGATATCTGGCACGTCGAGTTCGTCGATCGTCGGCAGGTCGCCGATCGGCTCGACATCGGGGATGAGTGGGTACTCGAACGTCGACCGGGCGAAGTAGTCCTGCGCCTCGGCCGACAGCAGGTGGCGGATGAAGTTCTCTGCGAGCGTCGCGTCGCTCGCCGTGTCGACGACTGCGGCGCCGGCGACGTTGAACACCGCACCGGCGTCGCCGCTGGTGAAGGCGGTGCCGATCGATGCGTCGGGGTTGCCGTCGAGGACGCGCTGGATGTAGTAGTGGTTCGTGAACGCCGCGTCGATCTCTCCGTCAGCGATCGCCTGACAGGCGGCGAACTCGTCGGGATAGCTGCTGATTCCGGCCTCCACCACGGACTCCAGCCACGCCAGCGTCGCCTCCTCGCCCTCGATGAGTCGCATCGCGGTGATGAACGCCTGACAGGAGCCGTAGGAAGGCGCCCAGCCGAGACTCCCGGCGAACTCCTCCGGGTACGCCATGATGTCGTCGGGGAGGTCGTCGTCGGAGAACTCTCCGGTGTTGTACGGAACGGTCCGGGCGCGTCCCGACGTGCCGATCCACTGCTCGGTGCGGAACTCCGACCGAACCATGTCGGTGATTTCCGAGGAGAGCGCTTGGGAACGGCCCTCGCCGGCGAGCGTGCCCAGCGAGCCCGCGTTGACCGAGTAGAACACGTCGGCGGGGGAGCCGTCACCCTCATTGAGAATTTGGTTTACCAGGTCGGTAGAACCAGCGTACCGGACGGTCAGGTCGAAATCGTCGTACTGGTCCTCGATGTACTCAACGAGCTCGCCGACGAGGAACTCGCCGCGGCCGGAGTAGACCGTGAGCTCGCCTTCCAGATCGGGCATCTCGGCCATCGGGATGCCACCGGGGGCTCCGCGACCTTCGCGCCCGGAACCGATCTGTCCGATCGATCCGTCGCCGCCGTCGCCGCCGTCGCCGCCGTCGCTGCTGTTGCCGCTGCCGCCGTCGGTATCGTCACCCGTACACCCGGCAAGGCCGGCGACGCCGAGCGCGCCCGTGGCTGCGAGGAACTGCCGGCGGTCTACGCCGTCTGGTAGGTAGTTGGTCATGTGTTTTAGGCTAACCTAAATAGTCTTAGTGGTGTCGGTTCAGTCGTCCGCAACCGCCGGCGTTCGGCGGAGCGCATCGAGGCAGTCGAGCCAGTCGCGCATGTGTTCGCCGACGTGGGTGAAGAACGCACCGTTCCGGTACTCGTCAAACTCGCTGTCGGTCAGTCGATCGGCCATCGCGTCGTACACCGCGACGTAGTCGTCGGCATCAGCGCCAGCATCGTCGATCAGTTCCCAGAGGTGCTCGTTGAGTTCGAGCCCGGCGACCTCGTTGTGGAGGTCGTCGAACGTCGACCGGGCGGCCTTGTTGTGTTCACACAGCGGGCCGCCGTTGTAGATCCGCTTGCCGAGTACGTCGCAGGCTCGTTTTAAGAACACGCCGCTCCAGATGTCGTCGAATCGCCCGACTTCCCACTCGTTGTCGTCCATCGGGAGCTGGTAGAACGCCGGGATCACCTCGCGGCGGAACGCGAGATTCATCGAGCAGACGGTGAGGTAGTTGTCGCGGGCGGCGACGAAGTCGCTCCCGAAGTCGTCGGCGGTCGTCCGCGTCTGCGCCTGCCCCTCCAGGTCGCCGTCCATCAGGATCCGGACCGCGTCGAGGTCGGGGACGTTCGTCCACAGCCCCTGCGAGGCGACGACCTCGCCGGACTCGACCTCGACAGTACCAGTCTCCACTGTCTCGTTCATCGCGGAATACGGGTAGCCGCGCGGGTAGAGCCCGTGTTCGTCGGCATTCTGGTAGAGGACGTTCACCCACTGCTTGTCGGAGCTGACGCGCTCGATTGCGCCCTCGAACCCGAGGTTCTCCATGTGGCGGCCGAAGTAGTCCTCGTCGTCGTGGGGGAGCGTATCGTCGTCGATGAAGAGCCCGTACTCGAACGACTCGTCGGCCCACATGTACAGCAGGCCGAAGCTGGTCTCGGCGTGGCTCGCAGCCGGAACGACGTGACCGTACTCCGCGACCTCGTTTGCCTCGTACCACTCTTCACGGCGACTGCCGTCGAATACCTTGCCGGAGACGCCGAGGTCGTCGAGCATGGACTGCATCTCGTCGACGTCACAGAAGTCCTCGGTGACGAGCACGAAGTGGAGCCGAGAGACGTCGAACCCGTGCTCCCGGGCGTTCGCGACGTACTCGCGGAGACACTCGTACTCACGGATCGTGGGGACGATCACACAGATGTCCCCGCTGGCGGCGTCTGGACGGCGTTCTTCCATACTGCAAAGTTTTTAGGTTAGCCTAAAAATCTGGCGGTCCGGAATTCGACAACTCGCTCTCTCCGGCCGCGTTCGCTGCCCCGTCTCCGGAGACGGCTTCCGGTCTGGGGTCGCCGTCGCTTGCAGGGCCGGCCGTCGGTGAGAGTCCGAGCGCGAGCGCGGCGACCCCACCGCCCGCGAGCGTGACCGCGTTTTTCAGCGCGTGATCGAGAATCGCCGCCGCGAGCGCCGTCTCGACGGGGAGGCCAGTCGTGCTCACAACAAGTCCGGTGAACGCCGCCTCGTACAGCCCGATCCCGCCCTGCGAGAGCGGGAGCACCTTCGCGAGGTTGCCGACGCTGACCGCGAGCGTGCCGACGACGAGCAGCGTCGGCGTCGGGACGAACACCCCAATTCCGCCCGTGAGCGCCGCGAGCACGAGGACGGCCGTAAGGACGTCGAGCGTCCAGACGACGGCGCTCCAGAGGAACACGGCACCGAGGCGTCGAGGATTGGCAGCGACGACCCGGACCGACGAGCCGAATCTGACGACGGCGTCGACGGCCCGTGAGAGACGTGGATGCTCGGTCTGAGCGCGGAGCGCGGGGCCGAACCGCCGGTCGCTCCGGGCAACAGCGACGGTCGCGACCGAGACGGTCGCGGCGACGGCGGCGATACCGGCCGCGGCCGCGAGCGCAGTCGACGGCGCGACGGTGCCGACCGAGTCGCCAGAGCCGGGCGACCGACCGGTCAGAAGGAGGAACGCGAGCGCGACGCCCCCGAGGACGCCGATCGCCACGAGGTCGAACGCGCGCTCGACAGCGAGCGAGGCGACGCCGGTCGGGTACGGCACGTCGCGCCGGTCCTTGAGCAGGTACGCGCGGACCCCGTCGCCGGCCCGCGCGGGGACGATCAGGTTCGCGGTCTGACTGGCGAATACGGTCGCAGTGAGGAATCCGGTCCGGCAGCGGCGGCCCATGGCCGCGAGCACATCGGCGTACCGGCGCCCACGGACTGGCCACGAAAGGACGTAGACGCCGAGGGCGACGACGAGAAGCGTCGGATCGGCCGCTCCCGCGGCCGCCACGACCGCGTCGGCGTCGAGGGCTCGAACCACGACGACGACGCCGACCGCGAGAACGGCGAGCGTCCCGACGACCGTGAGCCGCTTCCGCGAGAGGCGACCTCGGATCCAGCCTCGAACGCGGCCGCCAGTCATCGGCCCGCGGCCGTTTGACGGCATTCGAGGGGGTGTTCAGCGTGCATACGTTGGTTTAGGTCGGCCTAAATGACTTAACACTGACGGTCCCCCGTCACTTCAAGCGGGAGACTCGGACTGGCATCGGTTGGAACCTCAATCTGCCACCGCCCAACATCGCCGGAAGTCGTTTGTGCATAGAATTCGAAATATAGCACATGACCGATGCCGAGACCGACGCCGACGCCAAGCCCATCCGAATGTGGCTCGTCGAGCGCACCTATTCCGACGACGAGCAGAACATGGTGATCCTCACCTACGCCACAACCGACGGCGAGCGCTATTTCCGGAAGGAGCGTGCGCTCACCTCCTTCACCGACATCCGGGACACCACTGCCGCGGTCGACGCCGACCCGGCGAACGTCGGAGCCGTCAACGATCCGGCCGATAGAGAGCGGTACGCGGTCGAAGCCAAACGGATGGCGGCGGCTCACGCTCCCGACAACGTAATCTGAGATCCGACCGGCGCGACCGCGCTTAAGTCGGTCCGGCGTGAACGGTCTGCCCATGCGTGCCACCCTCGAAACCCTCGCGATCGCGTCGCTTGTCGGGATCGCACAGGGGGCGCTACGTCTCGTCGACCTCGCGGCGATCTTCGCGCTGTCGACGCCGCTCTCCGTCGCGCCGTGGACCGTCGTCACTAGTGTGTACGCACACGGGTCAATCGGCCACTTGCTGGCGAACGCGCTCGCGCTGCTTCTCGTCGGCCCGCTCGTCGAGCGCCGGACCACCCGTCTCCGATTCCACGCGTTCGTGATCGGAACGGGTGCGCTCGCCGGAATCACGCAGGTGACGCTCGGCGGACTGCTCGGCCCCCAGACCGCCGTGTTGGGTCTGAGCGGCGCCGTCTTCGGGCTCGGTGGCTACCTCCTCGCGAGCAACGTCGTGAGCGCGACACTGTTCGACCGGCTGCGGCTCTCCACCCGTGCGCAGTTCGCGCTGTTCGGACTGGCTGCTCTCGTCCTCACCGCGACGACAGCGGCGCCGGGCGTCGCGCTGATCGCTCACGCGACCGGCGCGTTCTGCGGGCTCGTTACCGGGCGCGCGGGATTGCTCGACGTGCAGTGATCTCGCTACGGGCGTGTCAGACCGTGTCCGAGTCGAGCGACGAACGACGGCGACGGCGCTAGCGAGCGCGAAAGAAAACGAAGAGAACGTGTGAACGGACGCCCTAGCGCTTAGTCTTCGAGAACGATCTCGATGCTAACGTCGTTGGGCACCTGGACGCGCATGAGCTGACGGAGCGCGCGTTCGTCGGCGTCGATGTCGATCAGACGCTTGTGGACGCGCATCTCCCAGTGCTCCCACGTCGCCGTCCCCTCACCGTCCGGGGACTTTCGCGACGGGATCTCGAGCGTCTTCGTCGGTAGCGGGATCGGGCCTGACAGGGCAACCCCCGTCGAGTCCGCGATCTCGCGGACGTCGGCGCAGATGTCGTCGAGGTCCTCGGGGCTCGTGCCGGCGAGGCGGACGCGTGCCTGCTGCATCGATTATCGCTCGTTGACTTCGAGCACCTTGCCGGCCGCGATGGTCTGACCCATGTCGCGGATGGCGAAGCTGCCGAGTTCCGGAATCTCGCCGGACGGCTCGATGCTGAGCGGCTTTTGCGGGCGCACGGTGACGACCGCGGCGTCGCCGGACTTGATGAAGTCCGGGTTCTCCTCGGCGACCTCACCCGACGCGGGGTCGATCTTCTGGTTGATCTCCTCGATCGTACAGGCGACCTGCGCCGTGTGGGCGTGGAAGACCGGCGTGTAGCCGGCGGTGATGACGCTGGGGTGCTGCATGACGACGACCTGCGCCTTGAACGTCTCGGCGACGCTCGGCGGGTCGTCGGCGGGACCACAGACGTCACCGCGACGGATGTCGTCCTTGCCGAGACCGCGGACGTTGAATCCGACGTTGTCACCGGGCTCGGCCTTGGGCACTTCCTCGTGGTGCATCTCGACCGTCTTCACTTCGCCGCCCACGTCGGACGGCTGGAAGGAGACGTTGTCGCCGATGTTGAGGATACCGGTCTCGACGCGTCCTACGGGGACAGTCCCGATGCCGGAGATGGTGTAAACGTCCTGGATGGGGAGTCGGAGCGGCGCGTCCGTCGGCGGCTCGGACTCCGGCAGGTCGTTGAGCGACTCCAGCAGGGTGGGGCCGTCGTACCAAGGTGTGTTCTCGGACTCCTCGGAGATGTTGTCGCCCTCGAACGCCGAGATCGGCACGAACGTCGTGTCGTCGGTGGCGAAGCGGACCTGGTTGAGGAGGTCGTTGACTTCCTCGACGACCTGGTCGTACGAGGACTCCTTGTAGTCGACAAGGTCCATCTTGTTGACGCCGATGATGATCTCGTTGATACCCAGCGTGCGGGCCAGGAACACGTGCTCTCGGGTCTGGGGCGCGACGCCGTCGTCGGCCGCGACGACGAGCACCGCGTTGTCGGCCTGGGAGGCGCCCGTGATCATGTTCTTCACGAAGTCACGGTGGCCCGGGCAGTCGACGATGGTGAAGTAGTAGTTGTCCGTGTCGAACTCCTGGTGGGCGATGTCGATCGTGACGCCACGCTCGCGCTCCTCGGCGAGGTTGTCCATCACGTAGGCGAACTCGAAGCCGCCTTTGCCCTTCTCTTCGGCTTCCTCGCGGTGCTGCTCGATTACGTGCTCGGGGACGCTCCCCGTCTCGAAGAGGAGGCGACCCACGAGCGTACTCTTGCCGTGGTCGACGTGGCCGATAATGGCCAGGTTCTGGTGCGGTTTGTCACTCATGGGGTAATCACGCGCTAAGGCGCTCTGTGAGTAAGTTTCGGTAGATTCCACTAAAACGGTTTCGATACGGCCCACAGACAATCGCGACGCCGTCGGGCGATTCTCGACAACGCGGGGCACGGGAGAGCGACACACGGTCCGGTTTCGTGTGCCAGGTCGCGCTGACGCAGCTCGATAGCGAAGCGACCTACTGTAGCCGACCCACGTCTCCGAGCACCGCACTCGCCGTCTCCGGGCCGCCAGCACCCCGTCCGGAAATGTTGAGCCGGCCGGCGTGGGTGGTCTCGATCTGGACGATGTTCTGCGTCCCGGAGACCGCGAGCGTCCCGTTCTCGGGGACGAGCCGGGGCGCGACACGGACGGTCTCCTCGGTCGCCTCGCCGATGAGCCGGACGGTCCGGCCGTCTTCGGCCGCGAGCCGGAGCGCGGAGCCGGGCACGTCGCGGATCCCCTCGACAGCGGCGTCGTCGAGGGAGAATTCTCGGGCGTCGTCCGGGTCGTCGGCCGCGCCGAACGACAGCACGTTCGCGAGGATCACGCACTTGAGCGCCGCGTCGGTACCGTCCACGTCGAAGGAGGGGTCGGCCTCCGCGACGCCGAGATCTTGCGCCTCCGCGAGGACGTGGTCGTAGTCGAGCCCCTCGGCGGCCATCCGGGTGAGGATGAAGTTCGCCGTCCCGTTGAGCACGCCTCGAACCGCGGTGACGTGGCCGGGCTCGATATCCTCGACGGTCGACACCGCGGGAATAGCGCCCCCGACGGTCGCCTCGAACCGGATGTCGCCCGCGCTGTCGGCGACGAGCGCCCGCAGGTCGCCGAACCGCTCCGCGACTGGTCCTTTGTTCGCGAGCACGGCGTGGCGGTCGCGCTCCAAGGCGGTCCGGACGTGCGAGAAACCGGGCTCGGCGTCGCCAAGCGTCGTCGGCGTCGCCTCCACCAGCGCGTCGTAGTCGGCTGCCAGCGCGTCGTCCGGGTCGTCGTCACCGACGATCCCTCGCTCGGCCTTGCGAGCCACGACCGCGTCGGAGTCGACGCCGGCGTCCCGACCGTCAGATCCGTCCGCGACGACCGCGCTCGACGAGTCCGCTACCGCGACGACCTCGTGGCCGTACTCGCCCGCTAGATCGACGACCGAGCGACCGACCGCGCCCGCACCGATAACGGCGAGTTTCACGCCTCCACCCCCGTGAGCGGCTCGACCAGACGGAGGTTCTTCTCAGCGGCCAGTTCCCGGACCGCCGCAAGCGCCGTCTCCGTCTCTCCGGCGCGGGCCTCCAGGCGAAGCCGGGCGCTTGACACCTCCTCGGTCCCCTGTGGTGCCGCCAGCGACACGTCGGCGACGGACGCCGACTCGCAGGCCTCGATCCGCGAGAGCGTGTCCGACAGGTCCGTGTCGATGAGGTGACCGAAGAGAAGTAGCGTCACCTCCTCGGCGTACCGCTCCGTCCCCGCCTGCATCACGTTCACACCCTCGCTCCGGAGGGCCTCGACGATCCCCTCGAAGCGCTCCGGGGTTGCCTCGAAGTCGACCTCGACCGGGATCCGACCACGGGGGGTCTTGTTCCCCCGCTCGTGGTAGATGGAGAGGAGGTTCCCCCCGTTGTCGGCGATCGGGTGGAGCGCGGCGAGCAGCTGTCCGGGCTCGTCGACGAGTTCGAGCCGCACCGTATGCGTCGACGGCGTCGCCGAGGCGTGACCACCGTCTAGCGAGGCGGCACCGTCGACGGACTCACCGTCGCCAGCGTCGTCCCGTTCCTCGGGAGCCCCGTCGCGACCGTCGCTCACGCGGCCACCCCCACACCGGAAACGGTCGCCGTCACGGCGGACGAGGTTCCGAGGGTTCCCGTCGACGGGACGGTCCGGCACGGTCCTGTCGGCGGCGCGGAGCGGCCGCTTGCTGGCTCCGTCGCGATGCGCCGAGCGGGAGTCGTGCCCGTCTGCATACCCGAAACGAGTCGGTGGATCCGGTATAAGCCTTCGGCGATGGCAGGCGTTGCCTCGCTATCGAGCCTGCCAACGCGGCACACGGTTTGGGGCGAATAGCGGGCAGCGCAGAACCGATTGAGGATCGAACAGTAAGTGAGTGAAGGGACAACCGCACAATTATGTGTCGAGGGCGTGTCACGACGGTGTGAAAATCCTCCAGACGGTTCGTCGACAGTTTCGACGCGAGCGCTCCCACGAAACCGCCTCTCTCCCCTCCGAGGTGACGTCGTAAATGGGAGATGACGGACTCACGATCAGCGGTCCGAGCACAGTCCGGGGTGCAGTTCTCATGCTGGTGATCGGACTCGCGGCGACCGGGTACGGCGCGTACGACTACACCCAGCAATCGAACGCCGTGGAAGACGCCGTCGAGGTCGACGCCACGATCACCGATCTCGACATCGAATCGACCTCGGCCGGAAGCAGCACAGACGTGAGCTACCGCCCGACAGTGCGCTTCACCTACGAATACGAAGGGACCGCGTACGCGAGCACGAACGTGTTCCCGTCGACGATTTCGACGAACTACGACACCGAGTCAACGGCCCGTTCGGTGGTCGAAGAATACGCCGTCGACGAGTCCGCCACCGCGTACGTCGATCCGTCGGATCCGGACGCAGGATTCTTGAAACACCGCACGTCGAGTGCGCCGCTGCTCGCGATCACGATCGGGCTCTTCTTCGTGCTCGTCGGCGGTTCGTCGGCGGTCAAGCGGACCCGTGGCTGACGGGGCAGAAAGAGCGAAAGAATCGGGAGAGAGAGACCGCAGAAAACCGCAACCGCGGACCGCGTCGTCGACTTAGAAGTAGTCGATCGACTGCGGCAGTTCCAGCTTCATGCCCTTGCGCTCGCGGATCTCCATAATCTTCTCGCGCTGGAGATTATCGACGAGCACGCGGAAGCCCGCGTTCTCGGTGTTCCACGAGGCGCGGCCTTCAGTGGCCGAGCGGATGTCAGAGGAGAACCCGATCATCTCCTCGACGGGCGCGATGCCCTCGACAACCATGAGGTCGCCCTCCTGATACATGTCGTCGACGCGGCCACGGCGACCCTGAATCTCGCCGGACGCCGCGCCCATGTGCTCCGAGGGAACGTCGATACGAACGTCCTGAATCGGCTCCAGCAGGCGGACCTCGCCGTCGATCAGCGAGCGGTGGACCGCGTTGCGGACCGCGGGAATAACCTGCGCGGGACCGCGGTGGATGGTGTCCTCGTGGAGCTTCGCGTCGTGTAAGCGGAACAGCGACCCCTGAACGGGCTCAGCGGCGAGCGGCCCGTCATCGAGGGCCTCCTGAAGCCCCTCCAAGACGAGCTCCATCGTCTCGTTGAGGTGCTGAATCCCCTTCGTGTCGTCGATGAGGATGTTGGTTCGGTGGATGTCCTCGACGTTCTGGGACGTGTCCTTGTCCATGCCGGCCTCCTGCAGCGCCTCGCGGCGCTCCAGTTCGGGCATGTCCATCGAAACCTCGCCGAGCTGGATGGCGTCAACGATCTCCTGAGCCATCGGCTCGACGGTGAGGTAGAACTTGTTGTGGCGGTTCGGCGACTGCCCCTCAACCTCGCGGGAGGCCTCCTGGGGCTGCTCGCGGAAGACCACGATCGGTTCGCCGGTGATGACCGGAATGCCCTGGTTGTCGCGGATCCGCTGGGTGATCACTTCGAGGTGGAGCTCGCCCTGCCCGCTGATGAGGTGCTCGCCCGTGTCCTCGTTGATCTCGATCTGGATCGTCGGGTCCTCCTTGGCGACCTGCTGGAGCGTCTCGATGAGCTTCGGCAGGTCGTCCATGTTCTGCGCCTCGACGGACTTCGTGATGACCGGCTCGGAGATGTGCTCGATCGACTCGAACGGCGTCATCTCCACGGAAGAGACGGTGGAGCCTGCGATGGCGTCGCGCAGGCCGGTGACGGACGCGATGTTCCCGGCCGGAACGCGGTCCACTTCCTCGCGCTCGGACCCCATGAAGAGCCCAACGCTCTGGATCCGGTTCTTGCCCGCAGTACCGGAGACGTACAGCTCTTGGCCCTTCTCCAGCGTCCCGGAGAAGACGCGGCCCGTCGCGATCTCGCCCGCGTGCGGGTCCATGGAGATGTCGGTGACCATGAAGACGACCTCGCCGTCCTCGTTGACCATCCGCATCGTGTCGGCCAGCTCGCTCTCCGCGTCGCCGCGCCAGATACGCGGGACACGACGGGGCTGGGCGTCGACCGGGTTCGGGAAGTGCTCACAGACCATATCGAGCACGACGTCCGAAAGCGGCGTCCGCTCGTGGAGCTCGTCGCGTTTGTCGTTCTGTTCGAGGTCCATGATGTCGCCGAAGTCCATGCCGGTCCGCTGCATCGACGGCATCGAGACGCCCCACTTGTACAGCGCGGAGCCGAACCCGACCGTTCCGTCCTCGACGGAGACGGTCCAGTCCTCGGGGATGTCGTCCATGTTCTCGGCCATTCCGCGAATGAGCTCGTTGACGTCGGCGATGACGGACATCAGCCGCTCCTGCATCTCCTGTGGCCCCTCCTGAAGCTCGGAGATAAGGCGGTCGACCTTGTTGATGAACAGCGCCGGCTTCACGCCCTCGCGGAGCGCCTGCCGGAGCACCGTCTCGGTCTGGGGCATCGCGCCCTCGACGGCGTCGACGACCACTAAGGCGCCGTCGACCGCGCGCATCGCACGGGTGACATCGCCGCCGAAGTCGACGTGGCCCGGCGTGTCGATGAGGTTGATGAGGTGGTTGGTGTCCTCGTACTCGTGGGTCATCGAAACGTTCGCCGCGTCGATGGTGATGCCGCGCTCCTGCTCGTCCTCCTTCGTGTCCATCGCGAGCTGCTCGCCCGCGGTGTCCTGGGAGATCATGCCGGCACCGGCCAGCAGGTTGTCGGAGAGCGTCGTCTTCCCGTGGTCGACGTGGGCGGCGATGGCGATGTTCCGGATGTTATCCGGCTCATCCATCAGCCGCTCACACTCTTGAACGATCTTCTTTCGTCGGCCCATTATACCGTTTGTTACCGAAAGGAGGGTCAAAAGGGTAGTGTTTCGTCTCGGCCGTTTCGACCGGGTCGGCCCGCGATCGCCGCCGTTTTCGTGTCGATCGGTCGCACGATCAGAAGTATCACGGTCGGAGGTGTCACGATAAAAATAACACGGTCGGTGAGCGCCCCCGTGCGCATCCGCGTCCATTTAAGTGATCCCTCGGAAACAGGAGCGTATGAACGAGACGCTCTCACGGCTCGTCGACAGCGGCGTCGTCGCGGTGCTGCGCGGGGTCGAAGCGGACCAGCTGATCGAGATCACGGAGGCGCTACGCGACGGCGGTGTCACCGCCGTTGAGATCACCGCGGACACGCCGAATGTCGCCGAGAAGCTCAGCGAGGTTGCGGGTTCCTTCGACGACGAGGTCGTCGTGGGCACCGGGACGGTCCTCGACAGCGAGACCGCCAGAACGACGCTGATGGCCGGCGCGGAGTTCGTCGTCTCGCCGAGCCTCCACGAGGACGTGATCGAGACGTGCAACCGCTACGGCGCCGTCAGCGCCCCCGGCGTGATGACGCCGACCGAGGCAATCCGCGGCTACGAGGCCGGTGCCGACTTCGTGAAGGTGTTTCCTGCGAAGACCGTCGGGCCGGCCCACCTCGGCGCGATGAAGGGGCCGCTCGGCCAGATCCCGATGATGCCGACCGGCGGCGTGGGCCCCGACAACGCCGCAGACTACATCGACGCCGGCGCGTTCGCGGTCGGCGCGGGCGGCGCCCTCGTCGACTACGACGCGGCCGCGCGCGGCGACTACGAGTCGATCACCGAGACCGCCCGCCAGTTCGTGCAAGTGGTTGAGGACGCGCGCGGCGACGACTGAAGCGGCGATCTCCTTATAAACGGATAGGACGACAGCAGCGGTGGCGCGCGCCTCCGAGCGCCCACTGGGCGCGAGGAGCGTCGCACGAGGGACGCCGCGAGCGACGCGGGCGACCGAAGGGAGCCCCAAGTGAGCGGCGAGGCTGGAGAGGCGTGAGGTACGGTACTGTGCGGGGCGGGGTGGGATTCAAAGGGGCAGCAGCGAGGCCGGCGCAGGCGACGTAAGCACCGCAGCGAGCAACGCGAGTGAGGAGCGCAACGAGCGTGCGCCGGCCTCGCTGCTGGGGCTTTGGAGGTGTTCCTCGGAGATCTTTCAATCAGTTATAGGCGAGCGGCTGGGGCTTTGGAGACATTCGCCGTCAGAACGAGATCAATTACTTATAAACGGTCGACAGAACCGACCACCGCTTAAAACGCCTCAATAACCACGTTCCGAGCCCGATCCCTCACATGAAGTCCGCGATACCCGACTGCTTGTTGGTGTCGTCCTCGAAGATCGACTCCAGCGACTGGTCTAACACCTTCAACCGCTGTTTCGTGTAGGGCCGGCAGCCGAACCGATCGGCGACCTCGATCGCCGTGTCGACGTACTTGCTCACCGACCCCTCGTGGACGGTGAGGTTCACCCGCCCGCCGCACTCGCGGCAGTCGCCAGATAGCGGCATCCGTCGGTACTTCTCGCCGCAGTCGAGACACCGCGTCTTCTGCCGCGAGAACGCCCGGAGGTTCCCGATGATGTCCGGCAGGAAGTGGTACTCGATCACGCGCTCGGCCACGTCCGTCTCGTCGACCGCGCGCAGCTTCCGGGCCAGCTCCAGCTGGGCGTCCATCTTCTCCATCATGTCGCCGAGCGTCTTGTACGCCGACAGATCGGGTCCCATCGCGATGTCCGTCGTGTCGTGGGTGTGGCCGAACCCGTGGTACTCCTCGTCGGTCCCGAGCGTGTCCTCGCCGATCTGAATCAGGTCCTCGACCGACTCCGGATCGGCCATCTCCAGCGTCGCGTCGTAGAACTCGCGAGGGTACTCCCGCGCGATGTCGACGTTGTGCGCCTCGTCGTCGATCTCCGACGGGTCGATCCGCGAGGACATCACGAGGGGCGCGTCCATACGACCGCCGCGTTGGTCCGGTAAGAACGTCTTCGAGAAGTTGAGAAGTCCGTCCATGAGGAGCATAACGCAATCCTCGTCTCCGTCACACTGAGCGACCAGTAAATCGTTCGCCGCGAGCGTGTGCGTCTCGGCGACTGTGAGATTGTAAGTGTGTTCGATGTCGCTTTCGAGGAAATCGACCGAGGCAACTGTGTCCGCCTCGATCCCCCCGTCCGTCGTCACGTCGACAGTAGCGCCCACCGACATCTCGTGACGAAGAGTTGTCGTCGGGACCGAATCGCCGATCTCCAGTTCGTTTGCAGCGACCTTTTGAACGCCTCCATCCGCGACTCGCAGCATCGTGTGGTCGGGTGTCACGCGAATCGAACGTCCGCGCTGGGTCTCGACCTGGACGAGATGGTCCTGACTCAGGTGTTTCGAGACGGCAGTCACCGGCTGTGTCGACTTGTTTCCGTGTTCGTCGATCGAAGGAACCTCGACGTTGCCATCGAGTTCGTTGACGAGTGTTCCGAAGTCGTCGGTCTGGGGATCATTCAGTCGCTCCTCAACGAATTTCTCGATGGTCTCGCGGTGCCACCCTGCGTCGTCTCGATACTCAATCTCCGTCTCCGGGTGGAAGCAGTTGCGCCGCTTGGCGGCGTGAAAGTACGGATGAGCGTATCCCACGGCGGCCGACGTGAAACCCACCACTCTCCCGACAGTTGCGGCGCTCGTGTGCGGCGCCATCCCGAAGACGAGCTCGCCGACGAGGTCGTCGCGCTCGTTGAACTCGTAGAAGCGGTCGAGCCCGTAGAACTGCTCTAAGAGGTCGTCGACGAAGCCCGCAGTCTTGAGCATGTGCTCGGCAGCGCCGTCGGAGAGGACGATGTCCTGCACCCGAAGCTCCACCAGTTGATCGTCGTGGCGCAGGGGTTCGCCGTCGATATCTGTCTCGTAACCGATCTCTCGGAGGTGGTCGGCGGTGATGTCGAGCTCCTCGGCGCGGACCGACGTGACCGGGAGGTCGGTCATGTCGTACCTGACGGTGCCGTCCTTGAACGATGTGACACCATTTTTCGCGCGGAGGACCCCCTTCTCGATCGGCTCGGGGGTCTTGTTCCGCGAGGTGAGCCCCTGAACGCCCTTCAGAATCTCGAAGGCGGATTCCCGCTCGCCGACGGTCTCCAGCGCGGAGCGGTACGCGTCGTTGAGGTCGACCTCCTGGTAGGTCGCCGCCGTCACCTCCCACTCGCAGCGCGGGCACTCGACGCGGCCGGCCTCGTCGGGCTCGCAGACGGTGCCGCAGTCGCCGCACTCGTAGTGGAGGTCGGTGTGGACCCCGCAGTCCGGGCACTGCGCCCGGTACGTGTGCTCGCCACAGTCGGGGCACACCCGGTCGGAGACCTCCAGGTCCAGCCGCCCTCGGTGGCCCGAGTCGTCCATCGTCCCCGCGGCCTCCGCCACGTCGCGCTGGGGGCCGCCGGCCTCGTTGATCGGGAACAGGGTGTGGACCGCCGGCGAGAGGTCACGGCTCTCCGACTTCTCCGGGCGGCCCATCCGGTTGCCGATCCGGGTCGGCGCCCGCTCGCGAATCTCGAAGGGAGCGACTTCGTTGATGGCTTTCACCGCGTTCTCACCGTCATCCCACTCGCGGGCCGCCGCCGAGAGGTCGTCCGCGCTCCACGTCTTTCGGAGCCCGTCGTCGATTCCGAGCGACCGCGCCAGCGGGCGCCACGTGGGGATCCGGAGCGCGTCCGGCGTCGCGACGTGTTGGACCAGCAGCGACTCCAGCGCGTGCTGCGTCGTCTCCGTGCGCTCGATCGCGAGGACGCCCTCGACCACGTCGCCGGCGGCAACCGCATCTGCGAGCGCCTCGAACGCATCGACCGACACGTCGTGCCAGAGGTACGTGTACTCCGGGTGAAGCGGACAGTCGTACTCGCGCGCCCACGCGAGCGCCTCGTCGACATCGGGGTGTTCAAGGTCGACGTGGGGGTCGTCCCGCATGGCCTGCACGTCGGCACCGGCGGTCTCAAACTCCTGAACCCACCACTCGTAGACGTACGAGGCGGGCGCGAGCGGGTGGTTGTTCTCGACGAACTCGCCGTAGTTGACGAGATACTCGCCGAGATCGAGCACTTTCTCGACGCCGTTCCGGATCTCCTTCGCCTCCTCAGGGTCGTCGATCCGCCGGACCTCGCCGTTCGCGAGTCGCACGGTCGGCCCCTCGATGGAGTCGACGGGGATGACCCCGTGGGCTTTCCCCGGACGCTCCGTCTTGATCTGGGTGCCCGCCGCGAGGAAGTCGTCGACGAGGTGCATGGTCGCCGGGTGGACCCCGCCGGTCGCGAACCCGTGGTTGCGCGCGCGACCGTATCGAAGTCGGAATCCACCCGCCTCACTCGGGTGGGTAAAGACGGGACGGCCTGCGATCAGGTCCCGGAGGAACTTCTGTGAGGACTTCGGACGGAGGGGGCCAGCAGGGCCATCGGTTTCCGAATCGGCATCATCCGCGTCGTCCCCGTCGCTCTCGTTGCCCGCGGTGTCCTCGCTGTCGTCGTCTCCCTCTGCGCCGGCATTCTCGGGAGCCTCGTCGCTCGCGCCGCCGCCGTCCTTGCCGATCGTTCCGTCGATCAGATCTTGCAGCCACGGCCAGTCGACCTCGTCGAGGTCGCGGGTGTACCGCTGGATCTTCGGGGCCTTCAGCGCGATCCCTTCGGCGGCCACGAGACACATCCCGCCGCGCGCGGAGTTGGTGTCGACGCGTTCCAGAT
Organism: Halorubrum lacusprofundi ATCC 49239; assembly: GCF_000022205.1. NCBI lineage: Archaea > Methanobacteriati > Methanobacteriota > Halobacteria > Halobacteriales > Haloferacaceae > Halorubrum > Halorubrum lacusprofundi. Next base: position 156,693 of record NC_012029.1, on the reverse strand, counting down.
CGCGGAACCCGGAGACCTCCTCGTCGCCCGTCGCTTCCCCGTCGAGCATGACGGGCATGTGCTGTGCGATGAACTTCGACTCCTTGTCCTTCGGCGAGTACTGGAGGCCTGTCTCCTTGTCGTACAACGAGATCTCCTCGGCGTAGCGCTCGACCTCTACGTCTCGCGGCTTGTACTCGTCGATGTCGAGCAACGATCGGGCGTAGTCGGCGACGAGCACGGACAGCGCCTGCGCGGTCCCGCCCGCAGACCGGATCGGACCGGCGTAGTAGACGTTGACGAATTCGGTGCCGTCGTCGTTTTCCAGCAGCTCGACCCGGTCGATCCCCTCGATCGGCGCGGCGACGACCCCCTCGGTGAGCAGCGCGACCGCGGTCCGGACCGCGCCTTCGACCTTGCCGGCCCGGGAGTCGTAGTCGCCGACGGTCCCCTCGACGAAGTCGGTGACGAGTTCGAGGGCCGCCTCCTCGCGGGACATCTCGCCTTCCAACTCGCGGACGCGCTCCGCGACCCCGTCGATTCCGAGAATGTTCTCGACCCGGTCGGCCATATCGCGGGCGATCGGGATCTCGATCTTCGGTTTCGGGTCGTGACCCTGCTCCTTGGCGGCCTCGGCCACGTCCCACGCCTCGTCGAGCCGGTCTTCGATCTGAGCGAAGTAGCGCTCGTCGTCCGGCCTCATCGCCGCGCGCCCCGCCTCAGAGCCATAAGTCGAGGTCGGTGGCGGCGTCGTGAGAGCGCTCCAGCGGCTCCGCGAACGCCCGGAGGTGGCACTCGCCGGCCCAGACGGTCGCAGAGTCGAGGTGGCCCGCGAGCGCCTGTCCGCTCGGTCGCGACAGCACGACGTGCGTGTGCGCGAACACGTCGCCGTCGAGCAGCGAGACGTTGCCGACGCAGGCCGCGACCTCCAGCGGCTCGTCGAAGGTCACCGACTGATACTCTGTCTCATCCTGGTCGTAGAACCACACCTCCGCGTCCTGTACGGCCCCGAGCGCCGTGAACCAGCCCGCCTCGACGTCCTCCGCGCGGGCGAGGTCCTCGATTTCCTCGCGCCAGTCGGCGCCCGTCTCGAACCGCGCGACGTACTCCGCCGTCGACTCGACTTCCCGATGGTGCATAGGAACCGTCCACGACCGCCGGGGGCAAAAAGCCTTCAGTCGCGTCGGGAGGAGAAATTGATATAGCGAAATCCGATTTAAACACGCGCAACAGGGCTCAACCACGCCCACACAGAATCAACTAGAGACGCGTCAGATACCGAACTGACGAGCGAATAGCTATCTGAGTGCGGAAAACGGGAGAGAACGAAGCCGCGAGATCGGGAGAACCGCTCAGAACGGGGCCTGGGGGCCTTCGTCGTCGCCGCCGTCGTCGGTCGTCTCGCCGGGGAAGGAGGGTGACATGCCGCCGCTGCTGGTGCCGCCGAGGTCGCCGTCGGCGCCGGCGCCCGCGCCCGTGTCGGCGTGGACCGTCTCGATCTCGGGGATCTCCTTGACCATCCGGGACTTGATCGCTTGGATCGTCATGGGAGAGATACCGCAGCCGGAACAGGCGCCACCGAGCTGGACTGTGACCTCGCCGCTCTCGCGGTCGAGGTGGCTGATGGCGGCGCTCCCGCCGTGCATCTGGATCTGCGGGAAGTTGCGTCGCAGGAAGTTCGTGATCCGCTCGCGGAGGTCGTTGTCCGCGTCAGTGGTGTCCGTGCTCATGCTCGCGAATTGGCGTCCGGGCGGCTTATGCCTTTGGTTCGACGGAACGCGATCCGAGAGAACCGGCGCGTTAGGCGGTGAAGCGGACGGAACGCGGTCGTCTCACTCCGGGCGATCGACGCCCAGCGTCCGGTACAGCTCCGACTCGATCCGGTCGACGTACTCGTTGAGCGCCTCCTTGAACAGCTCATCGTCGACGGGAACTGCCCCACGGATGCGCTCGCGGGGGTTCTCGGGGAGTTCGACGCGGAACTCGCCGTCCTCGTAGAACGGTTCGGACTCGTTGAGCACCGTCTGGTCGATTCCGTGGATCAGCTCCGAGTCGTACCGGTCGTTCATCTGGTTGAACGCGTTCTTGTACGCCCGCTGGAGCTCGTTGAAGTAGTGGGCGTACTTGTCCTCGAACTTCTCGGGGTCGAACTCGTCGGCCATACCCGATCCGACGGCGCGGCGGGGAAAAAGCCGGTCGATCGTCGCTCACGGGACCGGAACCGACGGGCGAGGCGGTCGTAGCCGTTGAGCGGGGGATTGGAGCTAGATTGTGTGATTAAATTGTATTCCGCTATATCAAATCGACATCCGGTAGGCGAGTGCGCCCCACCAGCGACCCCACAAGACCCTTCACACGCTGACGGACAGGGCGAGTATGCATCGACGGTCCCTCCTCGTCGGCCTATCCGCCGCCCTCGGGGCGTTCGCCGGCTGCAACACGTCGGGAGGCGGATCGACCGATCCGACGGACTCGCCGAGCGCGATCCGTACCTCGGTGGAGGCCACTACGCCGCCGTCGTGGGATACGGGCGCACGATGTCGAATAGCGCCGCCCTCGTCGAGTTCGACGCACCGCCGGTCTCCGTCGCGCCGACGGACAACGCGACGAGCGAGTCGGACGGAACCGCGGTGACTGTCACCGCAGATGGGTGGCGGGCTGCGTCAAACGGTGACGACGGAGAGCGAGCCAGCCTCACGCTGGAGCGAGCGCAGACGGCGGGCCGCATGCTCATCCCCGAGCAGGTGATGCGGCGACGGAATCGGGGCTACCGAAATCTGCTCGCGTTCACGGACGAAGCAGTCGAGCGGGTAGTCCTCCGCACGGACACGCGAACGGCCGATCAGACCGTTGGCTTCGACAACGAGACGACGCGATTCCGGTACGCCGATCAGGCGTACCGCGTGGCGAGAGGCGAGCCGTGATCGGAGCTAGCGGCTCGCCTCACCGCAGCCGACCGAGCAGCCGGTAGTCGCGGTCCGGCTCGTACCGCCGGAACAGCAGGCTGTTGGCGAGCACGCTCACGCTGGACAGCGTCATCGCCCCGGTGGCCAGCGCGGGCTGGAGCAGCCCGAGCGAAGCGACGGGCGACCGACGAGGGTGGGGAGGTGTGGCGGTGCTGTGCGGGGCGGGGCGGGACTCAAAGGGGCAGCCGTGAGGACAGCGCACTCTCGCTGCGCGCTTCGGTCGTTCGCCTCACTCACTCCCTGCAGTGCTTGCGTCGCCTGCGCTGTCCTCACGGCTGGGGCTTTGGAGGTGTTCACCGTCGATCTGCCGTCAGGAACCGTTTATAAGCGATCGGCTAGGGCTTTAGAGATACTCACCGACAAAAATGACTTATAAACAACCGATCCGTCAGATCACGCCCCCTCCTCCAGCCGCTGGTACCGCTCCCGGAACTGCGACAGGCAGGACGGACAACAGAAGTGGTACACCTCGCCGTCGATCCGCGCCGTCTCGCCTTCGCTGTCGACCGTGTTGGAACACTCCGCGCAGGTCAACGCGAACTCCACGCCCTCGATCGAGGGCGTCCACTCGAACTCGTCGACCAGCGTGACCGTGTAGTCCTCGACGCCGACCCCCTCAAACAGCCCGACCACCCACTCCCGAACGTTCCGGCCCTCGACGCGGGCGTACACGCGGAGGTCGCCCTCAGCCGTGACGAACTGGTGCTCGACGGCGTCGGCGTCGCGGACGCGCTCGCGGGCCGCGTCGAGGGTGTTCGATCCGTCGGTCGATTCGGCGCCAACCGGCAGCTCCACGTCCACCAGAACGGGAACCCCGGCGCGGAGCTTCGTCCGATCGACGTCGACCGTGAATCGCTTGATAACGCCGGTCTCCTCCAGCCGGGTGACGCGGTCGGAGACCGCCGGTCCCGACAGCCCAACCCGGTCGCCGATCTCGCTAAATGGGCGCCGGGCGTCCTCAGCCAGAAGCGACAGGATCTCTAAATCCGTCTCGTCGAGGTCGCGCATGTATCCCGGTACGAGACCGATATATAAGACGGTTGGCCGGAGCGGTTCGGATTCCAAAGTCAACTGGGCTCCCGACCCGCGGTCTCGAAGCAGAAAACGACAAATCGCCCCCGGCCCTATTGTCGTACGCTATGAGCCAGACGATCACCGTCGAAGGAATGTCGTGTGAACACTGCGAACAGAGCGTCACGGAGGCGCTCGAAGGCGTCGACGGCGTCGAGAGTGCGACTGCGGACCGCGAGAGCAAGTCCGCGACCGTCGAGGGCGACGCCGATTCGGACGCGCTCGTGAGCGCGGTGAATGATGCGGGCTACGACGCCTCCGCTTAAAAGGGATCGCGGGCACCGAGCCCGCCGGTTTCTACCACCCTACCGATTCAGCGTGTGAATCGCCTGTCCGCGGGCGTTCTCCGCGGCCTCCATTACCGCCTCCGCGAGCGTCGGGTGGGTGTGGACCGTCGCCGCCACGTCCTCCAGCGTCGCGCCCATCTCGATCGCGAGCGCGGCCTCGGCGATCAGCTCCGAGGCCTCCGGGCCGACAATCTGCGCGCCGAGGACGAACCCGGTCTCGTCGTCGGCGACGAGCCGGACGAACCCCTCGGTGTGACCGGTCGTCATCGCGCGACCGGAGGCGTTGAAGGGCATCTCGCCGACCACCGGGTCAAACCCGTCCGCCTCGGCTTCTTCCTCGGTCATCCCGACCGTTCCGATCTCGGGGTCGGTGAAGACGGCCGCCGGGATCGCCTGCTGGTCGAGCGCCGTGGGTTCGCCCGCGATCACCTCGGCAGCGACGATCCCCTCTTTCGAGGCCACGTGCGCGAGCATCGGGTCGCCCGCCACGTCGCCGACGGCGTGAATGTGCTCGACCGCGGTGCGGGTGCGGTCGTCCGTCTCGATGAAGCCGCGGTCGTCCGTCTCGATCCCGGCATTGTCTACGTCGAGTCCGTCTGTGACAGGCTGGCGGCCGACGGCGACGAGGATCTTGTCGGCGCCGTACGTCGACTCCTCGCCCTCCTCGGTCTCCGTGTGGAGGAGGTAGCCGCCGTCGGCGCCCTCCGACCACTCGCTCGCGCCCTCGCCAAAGTGGAACTCGACGCCCAGCTCCTCGGCCCGTTTGCGGACGATCCGCTTCACGTCGTCCTCGTAGGGGTCGAGGATGTCGTCGAGCATCTCGACGACGGTCACGTCGGCGCCGAGCTTGGCGTACGTCGTCGCCAGCTCCATGCCGATATACCCGCCGCCGACGATCCCGAGCCGGTCGGGGACCGTGTCGGCGTCGAGCGCGTCGGCGGAGCTCCAGACGTGGTCCTCGGCGAACTCGAAGCCGGGTATCTGGATCGGCCGCGATCCGGTCGCAATGATCGCGTGCTCGAACTCGATCGACTCGGAGCCCTGTCCCTGGCCGCCGTGGGCGACGCGCGCGGTGTGTTCGTCGACGAACGAGGCGGTCCCCGGCACGAGGTTGACGCCGTTCGCCTTACAGAGCTTCTCGACGCCGCCGGTGAGTCGGTCGACCACGCCGTCTTTCCACTCGACCATCTTCCCCATGTCGACGGCGGGGTCCGCGTGGATACCCATCGACTCGGCGTTGCCGGCCTCGTGAGCGAGCCCCGATCCCGTGATCAGCGCCTTCGAGGGGATACAGCCGCGATTCAGGCAGGCGCCGCCGTAGGCGTCCTTCTCGACGAGCGTCGTGTCGAGCCCCTTCTGTGCGGCGCGGATGGCGGCGACGTAGCCGCCCGGTCCCGCGCCGATCACCAGTACCTCCGTTCCGGTTGCGATGTCTCCGACAACCATTATTGAGTCAACAGTAGCAGCGGATGTTCAAGGTGTTCCATCACGGTGTTCGCGAACTCGGCCGCGACCGCGCCGTCGATCACGCGATGGTCGATCGACAGCGAAAGCGGAAGCGTCGGCGCCGCGACGACCTCACCGTCGCGCACGACCGGGCGCTCCTCGATGGCGCCCAGCCCGAGGATCGCGGTCTCGGGATAGTTGATGATCGGCGTGGCGTACTCCCCGCCGATGGCGCCGAAGTTGGTGATCGAGAACGTGCCGCCCTTCATCTCCGCCGGCGTGAGCTTGCGCTCGCGGGCGCGCGAAGCGAGATCTCTGACCTCCTCCGCCAGCTCGAAGAGCCCCTTCTCGTCGACGTTCTCGACGACCGGCACCATCAGCCCGGCGTCGGTCGCGACGGCGATCCCGAGGTTGTAGTCGCCCTTCAACACGATTTCCTCGTCGTCCTCGCGAAGCTCACTGTTGAGGGACGGGTACTCCTTCAGCCCCGCGACGATCGCCTTCATCACGAACGGCATGTAGGTGAGCTTCACGCCCTGCTCCTCCGCGCGCCGTTTCAGTTCTTCCCGCGCCGCCACCAGCCCGTCGACCTCGGCGGTATCGTGGTGGCTGACGTGCGGAGCGGTGTACTTCGACCGCTCCATCTGCTTTCCGATGGTACGCCGCACCCCGCGATAGGGGATGGTCTCGTCGGCCGAGCCAGGGGCGCTCAGCGAGGCATCGGCGGATTTCGGTTCGGGCGCCGACGTATCGACCGCGTCCGCCGCGGGCGACGCCCCCGACTCCAGCGCCTCCGCGTAGGCCCGAACGATCTCGCCGGTGACGAACGCCTCGCCGTCCCGGGTCTCGTCGGTCGGCACGTCGTCGATGTCGACGCCCAGTTCGCGGGCGACCTTCCGGGTCGCGGGCGTCGCGAGCGTCGTCTCGCGGCCGGCCGACTCGGGAGCCCCGGCAGCGGACGGGGCGTCCGCAGAGGATTCGGCGGATCCGTCGTCACCGCGCTTGTGTACGGCGGATTTCCGGTCACTGGATCCCACGTCGGTCGGGGTCGGGGCCGGTGCCTTGTCGGAGCCAGAATCGCCCGCGTCGGCGCCAGCGTGGTCGCCACCGCCCTCCGCGTGCGCCCGCACGTCGGCCTCGCCGATCCGACCGCCGGGACCGCTCCCGTCGACGACGGCGATGTCGACGCCCAGTTCGCGGGCGAGTCGACGGGCCGACGGCGGCGCGAAGGTCCGGCCGGGCGGGGTGTCGGGCTCCGTCTCGGCGTCGGATTCCGCGTCGGTCTCGGCGCCGATGTCCGTCTCCGGCTCCGGCTCCGTGGCGTCGGCTCCCGTCTCTGCGGAGTCGTCTCCTCCCGCCTCGACGTCTTCACCGTCCTCTCCGACGCGGAACGAGATGATCACGTCGCCGACGGGGACGATATCTCCCTCCTCGACGAACAGCTCCTCGACGGTCCCGTCGTACCGCGAGGGGACCTCGACGAGCGCCTTGTCGGTCTCGACCTCCGCGACCGGCTGATCCTCCTCGACGCGGTCGCCGGGCGCGACCAGCCAAGTGACCAGCTCGCCCTCGGCGACTCCTTCGCCCACGTCGGGCAGTTTGAACTCTTTGACCGGCATGGTCAGAACTCCACCGCCTCTCTGATACCCTCCTCGATGCGGGTCGCGGTCGGGAGGTAGTAGTCCTCCAGCGCGTACAGCGGGTACGGCACGTCGAATCCGGTGACGCGCTTCACGGGCGCCTCCTGATACAGGAGCGCCTCCTCCTGAATGATCGCCGTGATCTCGCCGGCGAGCCCCCCCGTCTTCGGGGCTTCGTGGACGACGACGGCACGCCCGGTGGCCTCGAACGCCTCGATGATCGCCTCGCGGTCGAGCGGTGAGACGGTTCGGAGGTCGACGACCTCGCAATCGATCCCCTCCTCGGCGAGGGTCTCAGCGGCCTCGAGCGTCGGGCGCGTCATGGCGCCGTAGGTGAACACCGCCACGTCGCCGCCCTCACGGCGGGTGACCGCCTCACCGATGGGAACGGTGTACGGCTCCTCGGGCACCTCGCCGCGGAACGCCCGGTAGATGAGCTTCGGTTCGAGGAAGATCACCGGGTCGGGGTCGCGAATCGACGCCGCGAGCAGCCCCTTCGCGTCGTACGGGGTCGAGGGGATGACGACCTTCAGCCCGGCCTCGTGGGCGTAAAACGCCTCCTTCGACTCGGAGTGGTGCTCCGGCGCCCGAATTCCGCCACCGTACGGGGCGCGGAGGGTCATCGGCAGGTTGAATCGCCCCCGGCTTCGCGTCCGGAAGCGGGCCATGTGGGAGACGATCTGGTCGAAACCGGGATACATGAACCCCGAAAACTGGATCTCGGGAACGGGTTTGAGTCCCATCGCGGCCATGCCGACGGCGGCACCGACGATCCCCGACTCTGCAAGCGGGGTGTCGACGACGCGGTCGCCGCCGAACTCGTCGAACAGGCCCTCGGTCGCGCGGAAGACGCCGCCGTTCTTCCCCACATCTTGGCCCAACACGAGGACGTCGTCGTCCTCGCGCATCTCGGTGTACAATCCGTCTCGAACCGCCTGTACCACGGTAAGGTTCTGTGTCTCGCTCATTCACTCCTCCAAGAATGCTTCGTCGCCGTGTGCCTCGCGGAACGCCGCGAACTCCTCGTACTGCCGCTCTAGCTCGGGTGGGAGCTCCGCGTACGCGTGCTCGAACATCTCTTGTGGCTTCGGCCGCACCTCCGACTCGGCCGCCTCGATGGCCTCTGCCACCCGTGTCTCGACGGCGGTCTCGATCTCCGCGACGCGCTCGTCGTCGAGCACGCCCTCGGACCGGAGGTAGCGTTCGAGTCGCGGGATCGGGTCCTTCCGTTTCCAGCTCTCGACCTCGTCGTCGTCGCGGTAGACCGTCGGATCGTCGGCGGTCGTGTGCGCGCCGAACCGATACTGGATCGCCTCGATCAGCGTCGGGCGAGGTCGGTCGGTCTCGGGGTCACGCGCCTTCTCGACGGCTGCCTTCGTGACGCTGTACACCGCCAACGGGTCCATCCCGTCGACCTGTACCCCGTCGATCCCGTACGCCTCCGCCTTCTGGGCCAGCGTCGCACTCCGCGTCTGTCGCTCGCGGGGCACGGAGATGGCCCATTGGTTGTTGTTACAGAAGAAGACGGTCGGCGTATCGAACACGCCCGCGAAGTTGACCCCCTCGTGGAAGTCGCCCTCGCTGGTCGCGCCGTCCCCGAAGTAACAGAGGAACGCGTCGTTCTCGCCGCGGAGCTTCGACGCCCACGCCGCACCGGTGGCGTGCGGGACCTGCGAGGCGATGGGGACCGCGACCGGGAACACGTTCACGCCCTCGGGCGTCGCGTTGCCCGCCTCGTGGCCCATCCAGTAGAGTAGGGTCTGTTTCAGCGGGAGTCCACGAACGAGCGCCGCGCCGTGCTCGCGGTACGAGGGGACCATCCAGTCGTCCTCGTCGAGCGCGGTCGCGGAGCCGATCTGCGCGCCCTCCTGTCCGGACAGCGGCGGATACGTCCCCATCCGCCCCTGCCGCTGGAGGCTCACGGCGCGACCGTCGAAGTGCCGCGCCAGCCGCATGTCCCGGTACATCTCGACGAGCGCCTCGTCGTCGAGGTCCGGCACGTCGCCGACGACCTCGCCGCCCTCGTCGAGAACGCGGACCGGATCGTCGTACGCTCTGTCGAACACGCTCACGGTCGAACCCACCTCTTCATACACGAAGGGTTCGACGCCCGGGTATTATGGTTTTCGTAAATAGTTTATTATAGTCAGAAATCGATAGGAGGGGTGAGGAACTGTCCATCAGAGTCGGAGAGAATCGGACGTTTTTGAACAACTCAAGGCATATCCAGCAATATTTTCGCCGACATCGTCGTTTCACCGAACAGTACCGAACGATCGGGTAGGTTTCTCCGCCTGTCGAAGGCGCGGCTGATCGGGGACGAGGAACTGCGGCGAGACGGAAAAAGCGTTGTCGGGAGAGGTCGAAAACGACCCGCCGTCGACTATCCGAGCCGGAACGAGGGCTCGTCGGGTTCGCCGTCGAGGTCTTCGAGCTGGATCACCTCTTCGTCGCCGTCCTCAAGCTGCTCGCGGAGGTAGTTGACGTAGCGTTTGTGCTCCTCCAACTGCTCGCGGAGGTGATCGGCCTCGAGTTCCAGCCGCTCGTGCTCGCGCACGAAACTCTTCGGAACCTCGATCTTGGGAGGGAACGACTCCCCGGTGTCGCCCATGCTTTCGAGTTCCGCCTCGGGGATGACGCGGACCTGTCCGTCGTGGGCAACGAGCGTATCCACGTAGTCCCGGAAGACCGCCGACAGCGAGATATCCCGCTCCTCGGCGATGTCGCGGAGGGTCTCGAAGGCGTCCTCGTTGACGCGGAACGAGATCGTTTTGTTCTTGTTGCCCATTATCGGACCGATCGTCGCGCAATATACTTAAGCGTTTGTCAGACGATCGCAAGATTGGAAATTACGTTCCGGGGGCAGACCGGAGTCGGGCCGAACCGATCGCGTCAGGGCTCCGGCGTGCCGGCCGAATCCGATCCGTCCGGAGCGGTGTCGTCGCTCGCGGTATCGTCGGTCGCGGTATCGTCACCCTCGGACCCGTCGCCCGCGAGCTCGTCGCCGTCGCTCTCGTCGAGATCCTCCAGCGCCGACAGCGCGGCGGCCTTGTACGTCTCGGGGTCGAGGTCGTACTCCTCGCGGGCCATCCGCGCGTACTCGTTCCCCTCGTCGTCAAACGCGGCGGCGCGCTCGATCGTTCGCTTGGCCGTCTCCGCGACCCAGCGGTCGCGAGTGTTGGCGTCGACCTCGGTGATCGACTCGGGGCGGACCGAGACCCGGACGGTGCCGTCGTCGGTCTCGTACGTCCGGGGCTTTCCCACGACTGCGACGTAGGCGGGCGGCTCCAGATCGCGGAGCTTGGAGGCGGCCTCGGGCTGGTACTGGCCGGCGTACACGAAGAACGTGCCCGTCGGGTCGACGATGCGGCCGCGCCAGTACTCGGCGTCCTCGCCGACGTCCTCCTTCTCCGTGAGGGTGCCGACGAAGAACACGCGGTTCGATGACTCACCCGTCGGCAGCAGCGCGTAGACGGGGGCGCGCTCGTCGTCGGACTCGGTGAACGTGAAGCCGGCGTCGTTGAATTCGGTCGCGAACACGCGCCGGGCGACTTCTCGGGTGGGGGCAGATTGGCTCATTTAAATCGACCTCGCTTCGATCAGCGCGTTTTCAACGTCGACCGCACCGGGGTCTTCCATCTCGTCGACCAGAACGTACCGGCCGAAGGTGGGGCCGGTGACGCGGTAGTATCGCCCGAGCACGTCGTCGCCCATCTCCTCGGCGACGACGGTGGTGTCGAGCGCGTCCATCGCCATGTCCTTGGCCTCCTCTAAGCCCATCCCGGTGAGCTCCTCGGTGGCCTCGCGGTCGAAGATGACCTCGGTGACGGTCTCGCCGTCGTCGAGGACGCCCTTGATCCGGAGGTCGAACTCGCCCTCGACCTGTCCGTGCTCGGAACACCGTCCGTTCTGGAGGACGCGCGTGCAGTCCTCTTCGGGGCAGCGCTTGATCAGCCCGGAGCCGGACTGGATGTCCACGAGGGCTCCCTCGACGGTGTCGGCGTTGTCGCCGACCTCGATCTCCTCGTCGATCTCGGTGATCTGGGTGGTCCGGTTGAGCTTCACCGAGTAGCTCCCCTCGTACTCGTCGGTGACGACGTTGGAGAGCTCGTACGCCTGTCCCTCAGTCAGCTCGGGGAGGTCAGAGGTCTCGAAGGCGACGAACTTGATCGTGCCCGACTCGTCGCCTAAGAGTCCGACCTGCGAGATCGAGTCGCTGCGGGGCTCCCACAGGTCGACCAGCTCAACGCGCAGGTCGACCCACTGCTCGTCCTCGTCGATCTCGTTGACAAGGACCGATTCGCTCCCGCCGCGGCCGAGCTCGTCGCGCTCCATCCCGGCGTCTTCGAGGTAGCTGTTGGTGACGCTCCGACGCGCCTCGTCGAGGGGGACGCGGTACTCGTTGACGAGGTTTTCCAGTCGCTCCTCGACCTCGTCGGCGCCGACGTCTAGGTGGTCCGAGAACTGTTCCGCTATCGCTTCCGCTTCCTGTCGCAGTTCGCTCATGGGGTGTCTCCGCCTCCGGTCGTGTTTCAATGGGAGGCGTACGACGGTTGGTTCCTCACGGTATTAAAACGTGTGTGACCAGAGTGAAAGTGAACTGATCGGTGCTTTTGGCGCCTCGTACCGGGATTTCGCTGGTTCCGGTAGATCACCGAAGCAGCCGATCGCGCCTGCGTCTGACACGCGTCAGTCACACGCGGGCGTCGTTTCGAGTGGAACAGTAGCATGGAACGGACCAACGAGGGTGCTGGCGAGTCGATCGCGACAGGAATGACGACAGATCGACCGCGACGAGGCGCGCTCGGTCCCGTCCCGCCCTCGGCAACGGACCTATATCCGACGCGCCGAAACGACGGGTATGGACGACCAACTCGAACGCGTCATCCGCCAGCAGCTCCGCAAGGCGGGCAAGCAGTTCGAGGAGGCTAAGCGGGCGTACTCCGAGGCGAAGACGGATCCCGCTGGCGACGGCTCGGGGGCGGAGCAGTACGACCTCCCGACCGACGACGAGGGGCGCGCCCGGATCGTCTGTCGCCGACACGCTGAGCGCCGGGCCGTCGCCGTCGACGCCGAGGGACGACCGTCGTGTTTCGAGGGCGGCCACCCCGACTGCGAGGGGTGCGCGGAGGACGTGCGGGAAGGGTTCGTCGAGACCTGGTGAACGGCGGAGATCGCAGAAATTCACCCAAAGGCGTTTCTCCCCCGCCACCTTCACACGACCCATGAGACGGACGACGGTCGTCGTCGCGCTCCTCGTCGTGGTCGGTGTTGGGCTCGCGGCCTCCGGCTTTTTCGCCGGGGCAGGCGACGAGGCGCCGCCACCGATCGTCGACGAGCCGGCGCCTTCGGCGGTCGAGGAGGAGTCGCTCATCACGGTCGACGGCGACTACCGACTCTGGCCGTACACGAGCCGAGATACCTCGGTGGAGGGGCGGACGCTCGCGATCAACGTCCTCGTTCACGCCGACGCGGAGACGACGCGGCACGCGATTGAGAGGCGGACGGGGACCGACTGGGAGGAGACCGAGGAAGCGGAGGCGGCGGCGACCGCCGACGCCGATCAGGTGCTGGCGCTCGTCGAACGCGACTGGGCGGACGCGCACAGTTCCGACCGGTACAGCTACATGGAAGAACCCGACCGCGGCGTCTGGCTCGGTGAGACGTTCGAACTCCACGACGGGGCGTACCTCGGCGTGCGCGACCACCTCCGGGCGTACGAGTCGCCCGACGGAACCTACACCGCGGTACAGGCCCACGAGGAGTACTACGACTGGTTCCGACTCCGCCACACGGTTCCGGGCATCGACGACCCGGCGGTCCGGCTCGAAGACGAATTCATTTACGGCGCGGTCGACGCCGAGGTTAGCCGCGAGTACCGCGGCATGGAGGGCGGCTGGAGCGATGGCTGGGTCTCTGTGATCGAGCCGGCGTCGGTGGCGATGCTGGGAGGCGCGCTGCTCCGACGCCGGACCCGGGCGGCGGCCGTCGAACTCGCGCGTCGGACCCAGCGGGAGGCGGTCCGACACGCGGACGCGGCGGTCCTCGGCACCGCGCTCGCGGCCCTCATCGTCGGCGTCCGAGTGGCAGGGGTCGCGCTGGAGGCCGCGTACCCCGGGGTCGGACCAAAACTCATCGCTGGCCCGCTGTACCTGGTCATCGCGGTCGGGATTCCGGCGCTCGTCGTCGCGCAGGCACCCGATTCGGACCCGAGCGCGGCGTTCCTCGGTGTCGTGGTCGGGCTCGGCGCCGGGTTCGTGATCGACTTCGCCGCGCTCGGCGTGGCGGTGCCGCCCGATCTCCTCGTCCACCGGGTGGCCCTCCTCGCCGCGCTCGGCGTCGTCGCGATAGGGCGTGCCGCCGCCGACCGCCCAGTGCTCGCGGCGGGGCTCGTGTCGTGGGCGATCGGACTGACACTCCCGCTCGCCGACGTGATCTGAGGGGCCAGCGGATCTGGCGAATTGGCAGGCGACCGCCGCGCTTCGCACCCGGATCCGGAGTTCGGTCCGGCGACGACACCACAGAAGAGATATACGCGAGGGACGAAACAGCGACGAACACATGACTCGGCAGATCAGTCGGCGCGGCGCGCTCGCGGGAGGGTTCGCGGCCCTGAGCGCCGGCTGTCTCGGCCGCACACGGAACATCGCGGGACGCGACCGGTCCTCGCAGCTAACTCTTGAGATCAACGCCCCGCCCGCCGACAGGGACCCCAACGCGATTCGGATCGCCAGACACCTCGCGGAGAACCTGAACGCAGTGGGCATCGACGCCCGGATCAGCACCCTCGGGCACACCGACCTCCGGCGGAAGGTGCTCATCAACCACAACTTCGACGTGTACGTCGGGCAGTTCCGGGAGGCGGAGCCGTTCGACCCGGACGCGATGTACGCGTTCACTCACTCCCAGTTCGTCGCGGAGTCGGGGTGGCAGAACCCGTTCGGATTCACCGACATCAACGGCGTCGACGAGTTGCTCGCGACCCAGCGCCGAGCGGACGGCGACGAACGACGCGAGGCCGTGGCGGAGCTCCAGCGAACCCTCGGTGAGCTGCAGCCGTTCACCGTCGTTGCGTTCCCCGACCCGCTCATCGCGGTCCGCGAGGACCGCTTCGAGAACTGGACGAACCATCAGCCGCTGTCAGTCGGTGGGTTGCTCGGCTTGGAGCGCTCCGCCGCGGCGGACGGGGACGCCGACGGGAGCGGGGCCAAGATCGAGGACGGCGGGACGGAAGCCGGGAACGGGACTGCCGACGGCAACGAGACCGCCGACGGCGACGAGATCGATGGTAATGAGACCGCTGTCAACGAGACCGACGACGGGCTGATCGACGACAACCCGCTCACGGACGACGACGATGGTGCGGACGATGCCGCCACCCTCCGGCTCGTGACGACCGACGAGCGCATCACGCAGAACTGGAACCCGATCGCCGCCGAGTACCGGCGCTACGGCACGTTCACCTCCCTGCTGTACGACCGACTCGTGCTGGTCGACGACGGGGAGGTGATCCCGTGGCTCGCCGCCGACTGGGAACAGGTCGGCGACGCGGGGGTCAAGATCTCGCTGCGAGAGGCCGACTGGCACGACGGGGAACCGGTGACGGCCGAAGACGTCGCGTTCACCTACGAGTTCCTCCAAGACACCTCGCTGGGAACGACCGAGTCGCCCGTGCCGACACCGACCTTCCGCGGTCGGGTGTCCGCCGTCGAGACGGCGACCGCCATCGACGAGACGACGGTCCGGCTGACGCTCGACGGCGTCAACGACGCGGTCGGCATGCGCGCGCTCCAGGTACCGATCCTCCCGAAGCACGTTTGGGGGGAGCGGACCGATATGGCGACGATCGCCGGATTCGAGTTCGACGCGGAGACGACCGAGGCCGTGGTGACGAACAACGAGAATCCGATCGGGAGCGGTCCGGTGCGCTTCGTCGAGGCCACTCCCGAAGAGTCGGTCGTCTTCGAGCGCAACCCGGACCACTTTCTCGTGCGTGCGGCAGACGGGGGGGAATCGGCCGGTGACGCGACGGACCCGCTCACGGAGATCTCCGAGCGATTTCACGGGAAGCCGGCGTTCGGCCGCCTTGAGATCGAGGTAATGGGGTCAGACATCGCCGCGGTGCAGGCGGTCGGAGACGGCTTCGCGGACGCGACAGTCTCGAACCTCGGCCCGGACTCTGTCCCGCGGATCGGGCGCGAAGCCGACGCTCGGCTCGTGACAGGGCGATCCGGCGGGTTCTACCACATCGGGTACAACACTCGCCGGGCACCGCTGTCGAACCCCCGATTCCGCAGGGTCCTCGCGTCGCTGATCGACAAGCAGACCCTCGTCGACGTTGCGTTCGACGGGTACGCCGAACCCGCGGCTTCACCGCTCGCCGCCACCCCGGAGTGGGTGCCCTCGGACCTCCGCTGGGAGGACCGCGAGACGGACCCAGTCCATCCGTTTGTCGGCGAGTCGGGATCGCTCGACTCCGAGACGGCCCGTAATCGACTCCGCGAGGTGGGGTACCGGTTCGACGAGGAGGGACGGCTGCTCGCACCGAACACATGAGCCGGCTTCTGTCAGTCGTGAGTTCGCTCGCGGTGTGGGTGGGGGCGGCGCTGCTCGTCGCGAGCGTCGCCATCATCGGACCGCGGCGACTGTATGCGCTCTGGGACGACCTCCGCGACCGGCTGTGGGAGATCCAGAGACCGCTCGCCGCGCTGGTGATAGTGTTGATAGCGAGCGCGGTCGGCCGGGGCTCTCTCCAGACAGTTTCGGAGCTGTTCGGGCTCCAATTGACGTGGGCTATCTACGCGTTGGAGGGGAACTTCGTCGCGTGGGTGCAGGCGACGTTCGGCTCCCCCGAGCTGACGGTGTACTTCTCGGCGGTGTACGTGTACGGGTACGTCTTCCTGCTCGCGTTCCCGTTCCTCGCGTACCTGGCCCTCCCGCGAACGACGACCCTGAAGCGGCTCGTCGTCGCGTACGCGCTCAACTATGCTATCGGTCTCGTGTTGTACACGGTCGTGCTCGCATACGGGCCGCGCAACGTCATGCCCGACATGGTGACACCGCTGCTTTTCACCCACAACCCGGGAATTATGGCGCTGACGGGCGAGATAAACGAAGCCACGAACGTCTTCCCCTCGCTGCACACGTCGCTGTCGGTGACCGTCGGAACCTTCGCGGTCTTGACCCGCCGGGAGTACCCGCTGTGGACACCGATCGCTGCATGGCTCGCGGTCTCTGTGGTGATCGCGACAATGTACCTCGGGATCCACTGGCTCACCGACGTGATCGGTGGGACTGCGCTCGCGCTCGGTGCGGTGTACCTGTCGTATCGGCTCGTTGACGAAGACGGCTCGGACAGTGGAGCGGTCAGAGAGTGAGCCGGCGAGACGAGGTCACACGTCGCCGACGAGCCGTTCGAGCTGCTCCGGCGGCACCGCGCCCCGGGCAGCGTGGCCGTCGTACGCGAACGTCGGGACACCGGTGACTCCGCGCTCCCGCGCCGCGGTGAACAGGTCGGTGACGCGGTCGCGGAGGTCGTCGTCCGCGAGCGCCTCGTCGACGATCTCGGGGTCGAGCCCGTCAACGTCGGCGGCGATGTCGGCGAGCACCTCGCGGTCGCCGATGTCGCGACCGTCCTGCCACAGCGCCGCGAATATCGCCTCGTCGAATGCGAGCCACGACTCGGGCGCGGTCTCTCGCACGTGCACCGAGACGATCTGCGCCGGGAGCGAGTCGACGTCGGTTCTGAGCTCCTGTGCCATCTCGGCGTCGTACTTCTCCTGTAAGCGGCGGACGTTCTCGCGGGCCTGCTCGTAGTACTCCTCGTCTTTCCCGTCGTCCGCGGTGTCGTCGATCTCGCCGTCCGGACCGCGCTTCCCCGCACGGAGGTCGAACGGGTGCCAGTCGATCGCGAGCGGTTCCTCGCGCGTCTCCTGATACCGCGCGAACGACTGTCGGCCGAGGTAACAGAACGGACAGACGTAGTCGGAGTAAATGGTGATCGACTCGGTCGCGTCGGGAGTCGGTGCATCCGCGGCGTCAGTGTTCGACATACCGTCGGTCCGGTCGCGAGCGGCAAAGGCCGTTCGGCGGCGGCGATCGGCTCAGGTGTCGGCGATGGCGATCGGCTCAGGTGTTGGCGGCGGCGATCGGCGACCGGTCTGGAGTCAAATGAAGTTGAGAGGAACCATCAACAGGACGCCGAGCCCGATCCCGCCGGCGAGTACCGGCTTGCCGCCGCCGGGAAGATCGGCCCCGGTTTCGAGCGCCTCGGGGATGAACTCGGACACCACGAGATAGATCATCGCGCCGGCGGCGAAGCCGAAGCCGTACGGGAGGAACTCGCGGGCGTAGCGGACGAACGCGAACGCGACGACCGCGCCGATCGGCTGCGGCAGGCTGGAGAACACCGACCACCACACCATCTTCCACTTCGAGACGCCCATCGACCGCAGCGGGATGGAGATGGCGGTCCCCTCGGGCACGTTGTGGATCGAGATGGCGAGGGTCATGAACACCGCTAAAAGCGGGACGGTAAACCCGAACAGCTGGGTCCCGCCCTCCAGTCCGAGGTCCGCGAAGGAGACGCCGACCGCGATCCCCTCCGGGAAGCTGTGGACCGTCAGCACGCCGAGGATCAGGACGAGCTTCTTGAAGTCGGCCTCCTCGTACTCCTGCGGGTCGATCTCGGCGTCCATCAGCACGTCGTGCGCGAGGACGACGAGGGCCACGCCGGCGAGCATCCCGATCCCGATCTCTCCGGGCGTTCCCTCGGCGAGCCCCTCGTCGACGAGCCCGAACAGCGACGCCGCCAGCATGATCCCGGAGGCGAACCCCCACAGCGCCACGTTGCCGCGGTCGCTGATCGAGTCGAAAAAAAAGAAGGGAAGGGCGCCGATACCCGTCGCGAGCGCCGTGATGAGCCCCGCAACGAAGACGAACGCGAACGCATCGAGTGCGACCATACGTTCGGCGGTTCGATCGGCCGGCACTTAATAATCGTGAACGGGTGTCGCAATTCCGCGAGCGATCCCGGAAAGCAGGGCGAACAGGAGCAGCACAGCCAAGAACAGCAACACCGCCAGCTTTGTCCCGAACAGAGAGTGACGAGCCGACTTCGCGGTGCGTCTCTCCGCCGGTTCCCGCGGCCGGATCGGCGAGGTCACGCTCACGCCTCTCCCGCAGATCGTGTCGGGGAGGTCATTGACCGACGAGCGTCGGGAGTCATTGATTCGGGGATGCTACCCCTGAACGCCGACGCGCTCTCGGCGGCCGTGTTTCCAGTGTGGGCCGACTCGTTCGTGGTCGGAGCTCCCTCGTCCGTCGGCGGCGTCACCGCGTTCTCGGAGGATTCCGGCGCGTTTTCAGTTGGTTCTGACGCGTTCTCAGGCGGCACCGTCTCGTTTTTCGGCGTCACCGAACCGTTCGTGACCGGCTCGTCCGACGGGAGCGAGACGTTCTCCGGTGGGACGGTGACGTTCTCAAGTCCCTCTGCGTCTCCCGTCCCGTTCCCGACGGGGACGGTCGCAGCGGCGGGATCGCTACCGATCGACTCGTCGATCGCGGTGAGACCGTCGGTCGTCTCGAACGTCGCCGTCACGTTGACGCTCGACGTGAGGACGGCGACGGTGAGCCCGCCGCCGAACGCGACTCCCCACACCAACACGGCGAGTGCGAGGAGGCCGACGAGTCCGCGGTTCCCAGCCATCAGTTCCCCTCCCCGGCCCCGTTCGGCTGCCCCGGTGCGGGCGGCGCCTCCGGCGGAGCCGATCCCGACCCGTCGATCGCTGCGGCCGGGTCGGAGGTGTCGCCCGCATCGGTCGATCCGTCGGTGGGAGTCGGCCGCCCGTCGATGCCGTTCTCGGGGTCGTCGGCCAAGGCAGGCGTCTCCCAGTCGGCGTCGGACGCACCGTCGTCTTCGGACGGTTTCGCGACCGGTTCGCCGCGATCGAGGACGCCGCTAGCCGGGACCCACGCCGCGAGCGCCCCGAGCAGGAGCGTCGACGCACCCACCGCGATCGCGATCGCGGCGGCGGTTCGAAGCTGGAGCGCGACGTAGACAGCATACGGGGCGAACGCCGCGAGGACCGCGGCCGCTCCGCCGACCGCGTCGACGGAGACGCCCCCGGAGCTGGTCGCAGCGGGTTCGATCGGGGTCGCGGAGCTCGTCGTTTTGCCGCCGGTCTCGTCGATCGAATTATCGGACGAGCCGTCGGTTGACTCTGCAGCCGCCGCGGTCGACGCCCCGCGTTCGTCGCGATCCCGGACGACCGACCAGATCTCGGTGATTGCGAGCAGACCAAACGGGAGCAGCACCAGCATGACGAAGCCGGTTCGCGTGCCTGCGAACTGAATCACGTATCCGATGTACGGGATCGTCAACGTCACCGCGCCGACGAGGTTCGCTGCGGGGACGAGCCCGGGGTCCGGTCCCTCGTTGGCGTCGCCCTGCGTCTCGAAGGCGAGGCCGCCGCCCTCGTCGACCACGTCGATCACGCGGTGCGTCACCGGCACGTCGCTCGCGCCGCGAGCGAACGTGATCACGTCGCCCTCGACGATCGCCGTCGGGTCTCGCTCGGCGACGATCACCACGTCTCCCGGCGCGATTTCGGGCGTCATACTCGGCGTGAGCACGACGAAGCTCTCGTCCGCGCCGACGATCTCCGGGGCCGCGTACACCGCGAAGGGGGCGACGATGGCGATCAACAGGACGATCCCGAGTACGTTCGCCGCCTTCCTGAGTCGTGGTGATGTGAGTGGATTGTTCATCAGAGTTCCTCCGAGCCGCAGATCGGCTCGCCGTCCGTGGTCGTCGCCGCGACGATCTCGAAGTCGCCGTAGATGTCTCCGGGACCGATCGAGACCGAACAGCTCGTATGGATGTTAACGCCCGCGGGACGGTTTCCGCCGTTTCCATTCCCGTTGTTGCCGTTTCCGTTCCCGTTCCCGTTGCTCTCGCCGGTCTCCGACCCGTCGTCGACGGAGATGTTCGGACCGATCCAGTCCGGATCACCGGTGGGCGACGCCGACCCGTCGACCACGAAGGTCTCGTCGGGACCCACTGCTGCCACGAACACCTCCGTCCCGCCGCCGCCAACGCCGCCGGCGCCGCCGCCGGTGGCGACGACGACCACGTCAGCCGGCTCGTTGCCGAGGTACCGGAGCGTGAGCGAGCCGATCTTGACGCCGTTCTCGTCCGCGCAGGGAACGCACTCGGGCCCCTCACAGACGCGGTCGGCGAAGGGGTTCGATCCGGCGGCGTCCGCCTCGGAGACGTGGCGACACTGCTCGGCGTACAGCCGGAACGTCAGGTCGGTCGTCTCGGCGGCGACCTCGTCGGGCGCGCTGGCGGGGAGATGCCAGTACACCTCGACCGTCACCCTGTCATCGGAGTCGAGACAGCCCTCGACGAGGCGTTCGCCGGCGACGAGGTCTCGTTCGACGTCGGCGAGGGACCGGTAATCACCCGTCAGCGACTCCCCGTCGACGATGACCTTGATTTCGAGGACGTTCGCGAGGGCGTCGCTAGCGTCCGGACAGTCGGTCGCGAGCCAGACTCGAACGGGGTTCGTCCGTACCTCGATATCGAACCGCTCGGTGCCATCGTGGCCGCGATTGATCTCCGACACGTCGACCGCGAAGGTCCCGTCAGAGACTGTGTCGTTCACGACCAGCTCGACCTCTCCGGCACCGAAGCCGTTGTTCGGGAACGTCTCGCGGTCCGAGAGATACGCCCCCGTCCCGAGCCCGCTCGCCATCCCGGCAGCGCCGATACCGCCGATGCCGGCGAGCAGGCGGCGCCGGCTCATCTCGCTCGGGCGCCCCGCGCCGTCGTCTCCGAGAGTCATGCGGATCCCCCGTCGGCGTCGAGCGAACTGTCTCCGCTCGCTCCGTCGGTCGCCTCGAACGGGTTCCCCTCGGCGCCGCAGTCGTCCGCGGCGAACTCCACGTCGAAGTCGACGGCGCCGCCCTGTCCGGCGTTGCCGCCCTCCGATTCGAACTCCCACGCGAAGATCAGACAGCGACGCTCATCGGTTGTGAGACAGCCGTTTCCGAGGAGTCTGGGATTGAGTTCCACGCCCGTCGCGAGCGCGGAGCCGTCGAGCGACGCGAGGGTTCCGGACGCGATCGGTTCGCCGTAGCCGGCGAAGTCGCTCTCGGCGCCCCCGCAGCCCCCGATCCCGAGGATTCCGGTGTCGTACCGGACGTCGAGCGTGATGCGCTCGGCGAGGGCCGCGCTCGCCGCGTCGGCGTCACCGAGGCGAGGGTCGATCCGCAGCCACACCCGAACGCCGTCCGGGGCGGTGCCCGCGGGGTCGTCGAGTCGGAGCCCGACGCTCGCGGTCCCGTAGTCTCCCGGAAGCGCGTCCTCGACGTCGACGAGTCGGATCCCAGCCGCCTCGACGTCGACGACGCCATCGATCGGGCTCGATCCGACGACCGCTCCGTTCACCGTGCGCCGCCAGCCGACTCGCAGGTCCCACGGGGTGTCGGACTGCGCGTACGTGTACTCCGAGTACTCGCTCCAGCCGTCCGTTCCCGTCGGCCGTCCGGAGGCGGCCCCGAGGGTCGCGAAGCCGACGGCCCCGACGCCCGCGAGTGCCTCCCGCCGCGTGAGTTTCGATTCTTTCTGTGTCATTGTGTGTCGTTGCGGCTCCGAACGGCCGTTTCGTCGATACCCTTCCTACCCTCACTGCACTCGTATGTATGCGCGTCCTACCCCGCCGGAACGGCGGTCGTACCCGGAAGTACGAATGTCATACCCCCGCGTAGTCACCCGATCTGCCACCCGGTCCAACGTGGATCGACTGCTCAGCGGGCCGGCGTAAGCCGGGAAATCAGGCCGGCAGATCGGGACCGGTACCGTCGTTGTGGCGCGCCTGTTCGGTGTAGAACCCGAGGTCGAATCTGAGCGTGTCGCCTTGGATCTCGTTGCCCACGTCGAACGGGAGCTCCCACGAGAGCGCGACGCAGTGCATCACGCCGTCACCGCGGAACGCCTCGCGGTCCGGGTCGTTGGGGTCGTCGCTGAGTTCGTCGTACAGCGTCGCACGGTTCCCGTCGAGCGGGACGCCGTTCCCGTCCGCGAGCGCGTCGAGGACGTTCGCGAGCGTGTCCTCCATGATGACCTTCTCCGCGACGGTCTGTGCGGCGAGGTTGCCGAACACCGTCGGGATGTTGAGCGGGTCGTTGATGTCGTTGAAGAACACGGGATCGCCGCCCGAGCCGCCGGCCGGGCCGGCCATCGCTTGGAGCGTGCTGGCGCTGCCGTTGACGTTGATCGTGTACACGTCGGTCGCGGGCGCCGGGGACGCGGCGCGGGCGTTGGCCGCGGCGCTCGCGGGCGGCGCGTAGTTCGTGTTCCCGTCGCCGTTGAACGACTCGCCGTCCGAGAGGACGATGTTCCGCTTTTCCGCGCTCGCTCGACCGTTGCTGGCGAGTTCCGTCTGCGCGTCGTCGAGCCCCTCGCTGATGTAGGTGCCCGTGGCGATGCCGTCGGCGTTCGAGTACGGGTCCGGGTTCCCGTCGTTGTCGAACGGCGTCGACGGGGCCGCGTCGCTCACAACGTTCGCGAGCTTCTGACGGAGGTTCGACAGCGCGGTGTCGACCGCCGAGAGGTTGGTCGTTAGCGGTTCGAGGATGCCGGTCCGAGGGGTGTTCTCGCCGCTCCCCTCGCCGTCGAAGTAGACGACGCCGACCTGCACGTCGGCATTCTGCGCCTGCAGGTAGTCGATGAACTGCCGCGTGCCGAGCTCGACGAGGTCGATCTTCGTCGTCTCGCCGTAGCTCTGGCCGTCGACCTGGATCGGGTCCGTGCTCACCACGCCGCCGTACTGGTCGTACAGCATCGACCCCGAGAAGTCGAGCGTGAGCATGATGTCGATCGGTCCCGCGTCGTCGTGAACGTTGTCGCAGTCCTCGTCGTACCAGAGCTTCGCGTCGATGGCGTCCGCGAGGTCGGCGGCGTTCTCGCCGGCAGCGACGTCTTCCGGCTCCGTGAACGCGCCGCCCTCATCGCTGACGTTGCCCGCCTGCATCCAGATGTAGCCGGGGTTGTCACAGAGGTGTAACGAGAAGGTGATCTCGCCCGAGTCGCCGGGCTTCACGTCGGTGAACTGGACGAGCGTCTCCATCTCCTCGCCGGTGACGGGGTCCGTGCCGAAGTCCGCCTCCGAAAGCGGCGGGATGGTCTCGCAGTCGAGGACGGGGATGTTCGCCCCGTTGCTGTCTTCGTCCTCGTCGTCCGGGAAGTCGCTGTACTTGATCTCTCCGGCGTCGTTGTCAGCGGCGATCGACTGCTCCCCGTCGCCGTCGTGGTCCGGGTGCGCGCTGACGAACTGATGGCCATCGCCGAAGTCGTACGTCTGCTGCCAGTCGACGAGCAGGTCGAGCTGGCCGGCGGTGAGCGTGTTGTTCTCGAACGACTCGGTGTCGTTGAAGTACGCCGTCGTCCCGAGCCCAGCCCCCGCTGAGGCCACGCCGATCGCGCCGAGGCCCGCCAGCAGCGTGCGCCGCGAAAGTCCGATTGTGTCGATGTTGTCGTTGTCTGCCATGAGTGTGATTCCCCGAGGGGAAGTCCCACCGACGGAGTCGAACCGTCGTCCCGGCCGCCCGCGCGGGTCCGGAGTGGGAGGTGGGGGAATACGCCCCCGTATGTCAGTGAAGCCGTCCGCCTACGCGTCGAGCACCTCGACGTACACTGCGGGGTTCTCGTCCGAAGCGCTCGGGTCGTCGTCGAGGCCCTCGAACGCCACGTCCGCGGTCAGTTCCCAGTCGGCGCTGGCGTCGACGTCCTCGATCAGGAGAGAGACGGTCTCGCTGCCGTCCGCCTCGACTGCGTCGGGACCAGTTGGGGCCGTCCCGTTGACCCGGACGTTCGAGACGCTCGCGAGGTGGCTCGCGTCGCTGCCGCGCGCGACGATAGAGATCACGTCGCCGGCGGCGTTGCTGACGGCGTAGCTGACGTCGGTGGTGGTACCGTTGGCGAGTTCGAGAGTCGCTTCGCCGGTGTCGGCGTCGTACGCGACCGTCAGGTCACCGTCGAAGCTGCTGCCGCCGAAGTCGTAGTCGGCGGTGTCGGCGTTGCTGTTGTCGTCGCCCACGATCAGCTCGAAGGTGTTGGAGCCGCCGTTGCGCGCCTTGGAGGCCCACAGCACGTCGGCGTCCGGCTCGTAGTCCTGCTTGCCGAAGCCCTCGACCTCACGGGAGGTGATACAGGGGTTGGCCGAGCCGTCGTTGTGGCGCGACTGCACCGCGTAGAACTCGAAGTCGAACGCGACAGAGTCGGTCTGAATCTCGTTGCCCACGTCGAACGGGACCTCCCACTCGAAGCAGACGCACTGCTCGGCCGCGTTGACCTCGGTTTCGTTGACGAAAGCCGAGTCGACGCCCTCGAAGGGCGCGCGGCCGTCGACCGGGGCCTCCGCGTCGCCGTCGCCGGAGAGGGGGATGCCGTTGTCGAGCGCGCTCATCACGTCCGCCAGCGAGCCGGAAGCGATCTCCTCGCCGAGAGCGTATTCGCCGTCGTCGTCGGTGCAGTACGAGACAGTCACCTGCATCGCGTCGGCGAGTTCGCCCATGCCTTCGCCGGGGTCGCCGCCGGTCGTGTCGGCGTCCATCTCGGGCTCGGACTGCCCATTTTCGTTGTTCTCAGTCACCGCGCCACACATCCACATGTACGCGGGGTTGTCGACGATCGAGAAGCAGAACTCGCCCTCGCCGGAGTCGCCGGGCTTGAGGTCGGAGACCTGGATGCTGAGGGGGTCACCCTCTCCGCCGCCCACGACGTTGCCGTCGATGAAGGTCCCGTCAGGGGTGGAGTACTGCGCGTAGCTGCCCTGGTCTTCGGAGTAGTCGACGTGGACGAACAGGTCCAGTTCGCCGGCCGTCAGCGTGTTGTCATCGAACGACTCGGTGTCGTTGAAGTACGCCGTCGTTCCCAGTCCTGCGCCCGCGGAGGCGACACCGACCGCACCGAGTCCGACCAGCATCTTGCGCCGCGAGAGTCCGATTGTATCGTCGTTCATTGTGTATCATCCCCTGAGGGGAACTCCCGGTGGCGGTCACGAACCGCCGCGTCGGCCGCCCGAAGGCGCCGAACCGGGAACCGGGCGAGTACCGCCCGGGGGCGAGCGGGTGTCCCGCTCGGAGTCGCGTGTCTACTGCGACACGTTTGCGGTGCTGTTGCTGGTCGGGGCCGTTCCGTTGAACGACACGTCCGGCGCGTCGTTGTGCCGCGACTGTTCGGCGTAGAAGCCGAGATCGAAGGCCACGGAGTCGGTCTGGACCTCGTTGCCGACCTCTGCAGGCAGACACCACTCGAAGCCGATACACTGGGTGAGGCCGCCCTCGTAGGGCTGTCGGCCCTCGACAGAGCGGTTGCCGTCAAGCGCAATCCCATCCGAGAGCGCAGCCATCGCCCCGGCGAGCGATCCCTCGAAGATGACCTCCTCGCCGACTGTGATCGTCTCGGCGACCTGTCCGAAGATCTGCTCGATGGCCCCGTCGTCGATCGCGAAGAACACGTGCTCGTCGGCCGGATCGCTGGCGAGGTCCTCGAGGTCGCTGAAGCTCGCGCCGCCGACGCCGATCGCGAAGATCTCGGTCCCAGCGACTTTCGCCGCGCTGCCGTCGGTGTTGATGTCGCCGTCGCCGAAGACGACCATCACGCGGTTGTCGTGGGGGCAGTTCTCGAGTTCAGCCTGTCCGGCGTCCACGCCGGCCTGAGCGTTGGTGCCTCCGCTCGCGCTGAGCCCGTCGATCGCGGCCTCGACGTCGTCCAGGTCATCAGTCAGCTGTTGCGGCGTGCTGGCTCCGTTGTTGAATCGCGTGACGCCGACCTGGTTGTCGGGATTCGCATCGAGGATAGTTTCCGCAAGCTGTTTCGCGCCGCTTTTCGTGTTGGCGATACGGCTGCCACCCATCGATCCGGACGTGTCGATCACGAGCTGAACGCACACCGAATCCCCTGCTTCCTCGGCGTCGGCGTCCAGGATATTGTTGCAGTTCTCGTCGTACCATACCGTCACGTCGATGGCGTCGGCCAGCTCGCCCTCACCGCTGATCGGGCCGTCACTGTCGTCGCCGAGCGCGTTACCCTCACCGTCCGCGCCCGCCTCGGGCTCGGAGACGGTGTTCTCGTCGTTCGCGGTTAGCTCACCGTTCATCCACACCCACGAGGGGTTGTCACAGATGTGGAGGCTGATCGTCACCTCGCCGCAATCACCGGGTTTCACGTCGTCGAGCGTGAAGACCGGGATCTGGTCGCCGTTGATCAGGCCCACGTCGGGCGCACAGAAGTCGCGCTCCTGCACGATATCGGGCCACTCGCCCTCGTCGATATTCGGGACCTCGCCGATGAGGTAGACGCCGTCCTCCTCTTCTTCAACCTCGAAGTCCGGATACCAGCCGTTGATCTCATCGATGCGCCCAGGGCCGCCCGCGTACGTGGCGCGGTAGTCGAGCTTGAGATCGAGCTCGCCCGCGGTGAGCGTGTTACCCTCAAACGACTCGGTGTCGTTGAAATACGCCGTCGTCCCGAGTCCCGCGCCCGCAGAGGCCACGCCGACGGCACCGAGGCCGGCGAGCAGCGTGCGTCGCGAGAGTCCGATTGTGTCGTTTGTGTCCGGGTTCATGGTTCGTTGCCGACTCGCCCCCGTCCGTGCCGGTTAGCCGAAGTCGGTTACTCTCTCCTCCGAGGGATACCGACGTAGTTACGCGTAGCCACGTCATCGTCGAACGCGCCGTTCGACCGGGTAGAACGCCAGATTTTCTCGGTTCAACGGGCCGTTCGATCGGCGGTTTGGGTGCCCTACTCATGGCGCCGATCCCGGAACGAAGAACGTACTCGCGGCGGTCCGAGCGGTACGAAGGCCGTATCACGTGGCGTCGGCGTTCGGCGGGCTCACCGAGTCGCCCGTAACTCAACTCGCTCACGTGTATCGGTTTTCGGTGATTTCGCGAGGAGAGCGGAGCGGCGAGGTCCGTCGCCGACCGGGTAGCCGGACCATACATATGCTCCCATCGGACGTGTCAGACGTATCGACTGACGCTCCGTTTTTCGGACGTCGGCGGCCCACATCCATGAAGCTCCGAACAGACCTACTTCCGGCCGAACAGGTGTACACGATCCTCGCGAACGAACGCCGTCGGCGCGCTCTCGAACAGCTCGGGAGCGTCGGCGGCGTCGTGACGGTTCACGAGCTGTCGGCGCTGGTCGCGGGCCACGAGACCGGCGAGAGCCCGCCGCCGAAGCGCTGTCGCGAGAGCGTGTACACGTCGCTCGTGCAGACGCACCTCCCGAAGCTCGAAGAGCTCGGCGTGATCGAGTACGACCGGGAGACCCAGACGATCGAGGTGTCCCGGCACGCGCGGGACGTGGCGCTGTACACCGAGGTGGTCGCGAGCGCCGGCGTCACGTGGTCGGAGCTGTACCGCGCGCTCGGCGTCGTCTCCTTGACGGTCCTGCTCGCGGCGCTGCTCGGCGTCCCCCTCGTCTCCGCGATCGATCCGGTCCTGCTGACGAGCCTCGCGCTCGCGCTGTTCGCCGCCGCGAGCGCCTACCAACTGTGGATCAACCGTTTCTCCGTGCTCCGGCAGCTTCGAGCCGGCCGAAGTGCCACCCTCCGTCTGCGACGACGCGGCTGAGGCGACCTGCGATTTTGCGACGTTTCGGTGTTACTTATAAAAGTCGTCGCCGAGGCGGTGGCGTGCGCCGGCGAGCGGCCAACGGGCCTCGCGGCTGGGGCTTTGGAGGTGTTCACCGTCGATCCGCCAGCAACCACTTATAAACAGCCGACAACGACGCTGTAGATCCCTTATAAATGCGCGTTCGCCGCGGCGAGCGCCGCCGATCGAACGCCGTCAAAAACGGGTCCGTACTACCGCGCTTCCGCGAGCGACGGCGGGAGGTCGAGTTCGAACAGCCGCGCGGTACACGCGGTACACCGCCCGGCGACGACTTCGTAGCTCGAACAGCACGACTCGACGACCCGCTCTTCCAACTGTACCGGCCCCTCACAAGTCGGGCACCGCTCGACGAACAGCCG
The DNA here is from genome assembly GCF_000022205.1 of Halorubrum lacusprofundi ATCC 49239. Lineage (NCBI taxonomy): Archaea > Methanobacteriati > Methanobacteriota > Halobacteria > Halobacteriales > Haloferacaceae > Halorubrum > Halorubrum lacusprofundi. The sequence continues at coordinate 128,257 of NC_012029.1, read as the reverse complement.
GAGCGCACCGAGCACGCCGCTCCGGGAGACGAGCGGGAGCGACGCCCAGTCGTCGAGATGCGCCGTTAACGCGCGGTCGGCGGCGACATCCGCGAGGAACGCCGATCGGGACTCCCAGTGACCGATTCGCTCGTTGCCGGCGTGCGCGAATCCCGCTTCGCCGCGCCACCGCAGCGAGAGCCCGTCCTCGTCGACGCCGGCGAGCCGCGCGAGGGCGGCGATGTCGGCGGGAGAGGCAGGGCAGGTACCGTCGGGGGCGGTCTCGGCGGCTCCGACCGCCTCGCCCGGCACCGACGACGCGCCGAACTCGGCGTCGGCCGCGTCGCGCAGCGCGGCGAGGTGCGTCCGCCACGCCGACTCGAACCACGGCGCGAACGCGAGGTCGCTCCCGTCCGGCGTCTCGACCAACACCTCGGCCGACAGGAGGTACGATTCGGCGTCGACCTCCGCCGGCGGCCCGGCGTCGCGTCCCTTTCCGAACAGCCGCAACGCGCGCCCGGGGAGGTAGCGCTTCGTGAGTTCGGGCGTGCCGGGCACGAGGTAGCCGCGGAGCCAGATCGCTGCGAGCGCGACGGCGAGGACGACCGCGCCGAGTTCGACCGCGATCAGCGCGCCGACGGCGACTGCGCCGACCGCGGCGATCGCGACGTTGACGACCGTGCAGGGGAGACAGCGGTTTTCGCCGGTGTACTCTGGACGCCGAAGCCGGCCGAGAGGGGTGTCGGTATCGTGTGATGCCGTCATGCCAGTCGTTGGTGACGAGGGAGCCTATGTATGCGCGACCTACCAACCGGTATGAGATGCGATACAGAGCCGGGATACACATATTCATTTGGATGACAAGTTCTGAGCATTCACACGATGGTTTCGATCGCGGACGGCTCGCGAGTAGCGCTGTGATTGGCAGTTTATACAAATTTACATCCTCCTCCGCGTGAACGCAGAGGAGGATGTCAAGAGCTGTATATCTTCCAGACAGTCTCGGCGGAATAGTAATAGATAGTGATATGTGATCTGGTCTCAATAGGTAAGGTAATTCAACACGTGACTGAGCCATGACACCACAACTCATAGGGGAGAAGGAAGCGACGAACAACGACGCCGACGAACCCTCACGGGACGAGGTGTTCAAGGCGCTCAGTAACCGGCGGCGGCGGAACGTGATCACCTACCTGAAACAACACGATGACGACGCTCGCGTCAGGGACATCGCCGAGCAGCTTGCGGCGTGGGAGAACGACGTCGAAATCCCCGAAGTGACGTACAAACAGCGCAAGCGGGTGTACACCGCGCTCCACCAGTCTCACCTGCCGAAACTCGCCGGTGGGGGATTCATCGATTACGAGCCGAACCGCGGGATCGTCTCGCTGACCGAGGAGAGCCGTCAGCTCGAGATGTACCTCGAAGTGGTCTCGGGGAACGAGATCCTCTGGGGGGAGTACTACATCGGCCTCGCAGTCGTGTGCGGACTGCTCGGCGGCGCGGCGTGGATCGGAACGGTCCCGTTCGCGGCGGTTTCCGGATACGCGTACGCGGTCCTGTTCGCGGTGCTTTTCGGCCTCTCCGGGGTCATTCACCGGGTGTCGACGCGGCGGAACCGTCTGGGGTGACACGGACGCCGCGGCGACCATACGCCCGTTAGGGCCACGGCACACCCGTAGGGTTTTACCCGCCGACGGCGGGAGTACGGATATATGCCAACGGGGATCGTCGGGGAGTTCCTCGACCTCAAGGCCGAGACCGACGCGGACATCCTCGCCATGCAGTGCGGCGACTTCTACGAGTTCTTCGCGGACGACGCCGAGCTGGTCGCCGACGAGCTGGACCTGACCGTCTCACAGAAGTCCTCGCACGGCTCGTCGTACCCGATGGCGGGCGTGCCGCTCTCGGAGCTGACCCCGTACGTGAAGGCGCTCGTCGAGCGCGGCTACCGGGTCGCCGTCGCCGACCAGTACGAGACCGAGGACGGCCACGCCCGGGAGATTACCCGCGTCGTCACGCCTGGGACGCTCCTCGAAACCGCCGACGACGACGCGCGGTACCTCGCGGCGATCGTCCGCGAGGGCGACGACGCGGACGGCCCCTACGGGCTCGCGCTCGCCGACGTGACCACGGGCCGGTTCCTCGTCACCGAAGTCGACGACGAGGGCGACCTCCGCGCGGAGCTGTACCGCTTCGACCCCGCCGAGGTGCTCCCGGGACCGCGCGTCCGCAACGACGACCGACTGCTCGGAGCGGTCCGAGAGGACCTCTCGGGGTCGGTTTCCGTCTTCGACGCGGAGGCGTTCGCGCCGGGACGCGCGAAACACGCGGTCCGCGAGCAGTTCGGGCGGGAGACCGCCGACAGCGTCGGCATCGACTCCGAACTGGCGCTGCGCGCGGCGGGAGCCGTCCTCGGCTACGTCGAGGAAACCGGCGCCGGCGTGTTGGCATCGATCACCCGTCTCACGGCCTACGGCGACGGCGACCACGTCGCCGTCGACGCCACGACCCAACGCAACCTCGAACTCACCGAGACGATGCGCGGCGACGCCGACGGCTCGCTGTTCGAGACGGTCGATCACACCGTCACCGCCGCCGGCGGCCGCCTCCTCCGAGAGTGGATCACCCGCCCGCGCCGGGACCGCGAGGAACTGAACCGCCGGCTCGACGCGGTGGAGGCGCTCGCGTCGGCAGCGCTCGCGCGCGACCGCCTGCGAGAGACGCTCGGCGACGCGTACGATCTCGAACGGCTCGCGGCGCGGGCGACTAGCGGGAGCGCGGGCGCGCGGGAACTCCTTTCGGTGCGGGACTCGCTGGCGCTGGTGCCCGCGCTCGCCGACGCCGTGTCCGGGACCGCGCTCGCGGACTCCCCGGTCGCAGCGGTGCTGGAGCGAATCGACCGCGAGCGCGCCGCGACCCTCCACGACGAACTCGCGGACGCGCTCGCGGAGGACCCGCCGAAGACGAAGACGCAGGGCGGGCTACTCAGGGTGGGATACGACGGCGAGCTCGACGAGCTGATCGCGCGCCACGAGAAGGCGAACGAGTGGCTCGATAGGCTCGCAGAGCGCGAAAAGCGGCAGTACGGGTTGAGTCACGTCACCGTCGACCGCAACAAGACGGACGGTTACTACATCCAGGTCGGCAAATCCGCGGCCGACGGGGTTCCCGAGCACTACCGCGAGATCAAGACGCTGAAGAACTCGAAGCGGTTCGTCACCGACGAACTGGAAGAGCGGGAACGCGAGGTGCTCCGGTTGGAGGAGGCCCGGGGCGAGCTGGAGTACGAGCTGTTCGAGGAGCTCCGAGAGCGGGTCGCCGCCGACGCCGAACTCTTACAGGACGTGGGGCGAGCGGTCGCCGAGATCGACGCGCTCGCGTCGCTGGCGACCCACGCCGCCGGCAACGACTGGACGCGACCCGAACTCGCCGACGAGCGCCGGCTCGACGTCGAGGCCGGGCGCCACCCGGTCGTCGAGCGGACGACCGATTTCGTGCCGAACGATCTCCGGCTCGACGGGGAGCGCGGCTTCCTCATCGTCACCGGGCCGAACATGAGCGGGAAATCGACGTATATGCGGCAGGCGGCGCTGATCCAGCTGCTCGCGCAGGCGGGGTCGTTCGTCCCCGCGCGGACGGCGACGGTCGGGCTCGTCGACGGAATCTACACCCGCGTCGGCGCGCTCGACGAGCTGGCACAGGGGCGCTCCACGTTCATGGTGGAGATGCAGGAGCTGTCGAACATCCTCCACTCGGCGACCGCCGACTCGATCGTCATCCTCGACGAGGTCGGCCGCGGCACCGCCACCTACGACGGCATCTCCATCGCGTGGGCCGCGACCGAGTATTTACATAACGAGGTGCGCGCGCGGACCCTCTTCGCCACGCACTACCACGAGCTGACGACGCTGGCAGACCACCTCCCGCGCGTGGAGAACGTCCACGTCGCCGTCGACAAGCGCGACGGCGAGGTGACGTTCCTCCGGACCGTTCGCGACGGCCCGACAAATCGGTCGTACGGGGTCCACGTCGCCGACCTCGCGGGCGTTCCGGCTCCAGTCGTCTCCCGCGCCGGGACGGTGCTCGACCGGCTTCGCGAGGAGAAGGCGATCGAGGCGAAGGGCGGAGCGCGGGGCGGAGGGGGCGAACGCGGAGGCTTCACCGGCACCGCCGACGGCGACACGAAACAGGTCGTTTTCGACCTCTCGTCCGGGTCGTTCTCTGAAAGCGACGACGCGGAGTCGACCGCGGCCGGCGCCCCCGGCTCCGGAGGAGGTCGAAACGGGGCGACTCCGGGGTCGGCATCGGACGGCGCCAGTGGGTCCGCGGGGACCGCAGAGACCGCAGGAGCCGCAGAGACCGCTGAAAGCGCGGAGACCGACCGGTTCGATCCCGAGACCCGCGCCGTGATCGAGGAACTGGCCGACGTCGATGTCGCGGAGACCGCGCCGGTGGAGTTGCTGTCTCGGGTTCAAGAGTGGCAAGAGCGGCTCGACGAGAACCGCTGACGACCGGCTCGACGAGAGCGTCTGACGTAAGAACTAATGTCTGACCTCGTCGTGTGGTGTGTATGGGTATTATGAGCAAGATCCTCGGCGGCGGCGGGAACCGCTCCGTCGACGATTACGTCGAGCTCGACCTCGACGACTTTGCCGAGGCGCACGCGGAAACGGGCATGCAGGTACATATTGCGGAGATCGGCGACCAGGGCGACGTGATCCCGATCAAAGACGCCGTCTACGACGGCGACTTCGTCATCGCAGACATCACCCGCCACTCTACGTCGGACCGGACGATCGAACACATCATCGACGAGCTACGGCAGGTCGCCCGAGAGGTCGACGGCGACATCGTCCAGAAGGGCGACGACCAGATCATCGTCACGCCGACCGGCGTGAGCATCTCGCGAGAGAAGCTGTAGGGCGCGGACAACCATCGATCCGGCGCATCGCGGTCGAACCGTGTCATATATGCCCGTCTCGCGCCCACGTACGACCGAATGGACGAGCCGGTCCTGCTGACGGGCGCCGGTGGACGGGTGGGGCAGGCCATCCTCCGCGGCATCGGCGACGATTACGAGTGGCGACTCCTCGATAGGGAGCCGCTCCCGGCGGCGAAGGTCCCAGACGGAGTTACCGATGCCGATCAGTACGTCGCCGACATCACCAACGCGGACGCCGTCCGGGAGGCGATGGAGGGCGTCGGCGCGGTGATCCACCTCGCTGGCGATCCACGGAAGACAGCGCCGTGGGACTCCGTGCTCCGGAATAACATCGACGGGACGCAGGTCGTGATGCGCGCCGCCGTCGACGCCGGCGTGAAGAAGTTCGCGTTCGCCTCCTCGAACCACGCCGTCGGCGGCTACGAGACCGAGGAACGCACGCCGGACCTGTACCGCCCCGACGACGGCTACCGGCTCGACGGCACCGAACTCCCGCGCCCCGGAAACCTCTACGGCGTCTCGAAGGCGGCCGGGGAGTCGCTCGGACGCTTCTACCACGATGAACACGGGATGAGCGTCGTCTGCGTCCGCATCGGGAACCTCACGAAGGACCACCCGCCGCGGGAGTACGAGCGCGGGCAGGCGATGTGGCTCTCGCACCGCGACTGCGGGCACCTGTTCGACCGGTGTCTGCAGGCCGACTACGGCTACGAGATCGTCTACGGCATCTCGAACAACGACCGGCGCTATTACTCGATCGAACGCGCCCGCGAGGTCCTCGGCTACGACCCGGCCGACAACTCCGCCGACTACACGTTTGAAGGGAAGCCGAAAGATGAGACAGGCGACGAAAACGACAACCCGACCGCAGACGGCGGCGAAACCCGGTTCGACGATCCTCCGGCCGAACCCAACTTTCCGTCAGATCCCGACACGCCGACCGACGGCGCCTGACCGGGAAGGCTCGTTTAAAACAGGTCGTCGACATCTCGCCGCTTCCGCTGTGCCAGTTCCACGTGATCCGCGAGCCGCGCGGCCACCTGTGGGCGGGTGTCGGACTCGCGGAGGAACGCGAACAGTAGCTCCGCAAACTGCGTCCGACCCGTCTCGCGCTCTTCGCGCGCGAGCCCCGCCGCGGTCTCGAAGGTCGCCTCGTCGCCGTGAGTGACCGCACCGGCCAGCGCGGGCGCCGCGAGCAGCGCTGCCGGCAGATCGAGATCACCGAACCGGAGCGCGGGTCCCTCGATCCGGAGCGTCGGTGGGGCTGTACGCTCGATCGTCTCCGGGTCGGTCGCGAGCCGACGACACCAGTCGCGGACGGGTTCGATGTCGACCCCCCGCGGCGTCGGTCCGACGCCGCCAAGGTACTCGACCGCGTTTCCCGCGCAGCCGACCGCCCCAGACCAGTTGCGGGCGCCGGCGTGGTGGGTTGCCGCCGCAGCCGCGATCAGCCCGTGGAGCAGACGCTCGTCTGACCCTTCTGCGAGCGGGAGCCACGCCGCCTCCCACGGGTCGTGCGCGGCGAGGACGTACCCCTCGTTGAACAGCGCGGCGCCGGCGCGGAGCGCGGCTGGAACCGTCGGGATGGTGCCTTCGTCGCCGGCGTGTCCGTCGTCGGTGTCCTCGGCCGCGGTCTCTCGGCTGCCGGAGCCGCACTCGCGATCGGTCATATTGGTCCGTCAGAGACTCCGACCTATAAGCAATAAGGCTGCCCGCGGTGACCGCCGGAAAAAACGAAGCGCGGGGGAGGACGAGGGCGAAACGCCAGCGATGGGCGGAGAGAGAAGGATCGGACGCCAGCGGGAATCGGAAGGCCGAGCGTCAGTGGGGAGCCGGTGGCTCGAAGCGATCAGCCGTCGGCAGCGCCGACGGGTTCGTCGCCGGACGCTGAGAGCGCCCGGTCGAACGCGCGGTCGAACGCGTCCGGGTACCGGCGGTAGAGAGCCACACCGGCAACCGCGCCGGCAAGGGACGCCGCCGCGAACGCGGCCGCGGTCGGGAACGCGGCGACCGCGAGCGTCAGAACCGGCAGCGCGGCGAGCACCACCGTCGCGCGCCACGAGGGCGTGCGGTCGGGCGGGGCCGGACCGGCGTAGAGGTCGGGGTGTCTCGTGCGTCTGGAGGGGGGATGGTCTCGTGTCATCGTCGTGTTGTTGGGGTGGATGGCGCGAAGCCTCGCGCCGCGGTCGGAGTCGGTGCGTCGGTCGGTGGCGTGTTGACCGAGATCGCCCGGCGGCGTCTGCTACCGGGGACGCGCCTCGTGGATCCCGACGGTCTCACTGAGATCGTCGACCTCGACGCCCGGGGCGAGCCGGATCGAGGCATCGACCGTGACGGTGAGATCGTTGAGGCGCGGCCGGAGAGCGACGACGTCGACGGTCTCGACATCGACACCGTCACGCCCGGCGATCGTAGCGCGGATCCCGGCGTGGAGGTCGCCCGCGGCGTCGCGCGGGACCGCCAGCCGGAGCGCGACATCGGTCGCACGGTGGCAGGGGTGGACTGCCATACGGACCCGAGAGGGAGTCGATTCCTCATCCCGAGGCTCTGCCGCTTGAGCTACCGGGTCCAAATATCGGAAGGTGAGAGAGAAGGCGGCGATCGCTCCGACGGGCGAAGCCGACCGCCCCCGCGTCGGAGTTATGCGGCGACGGCGTCGAAGCGATCGACGACCGTTCCGCGACCCCGCTTCCCAACGCTCCAGAGGGGGGCGAGCATCGGAATGGAGTTGCGGACGATCATGGTTGGGGCGCCCGGCAGGGGAGTTTGCTCGGGCGTATACTCATTGACAGGAGGAACCGAGTTAATAGTTGTTCGTGTGTGCGGATCAATGGCGTGATTCGTTTCCGCGAGCGTATGCCTTCCAGTTATTTGTCGCGGGTGGCGCAGGCGGCGCGGGCGGCGACCCGGGCGCACCGGCACCAGTACACTAAGAAGGGCGGCGGTCATACGAACCGTAGACGTGTCCAGCCTGTTGCCGGTCATCGCGGCGATCCTCGTGTCGGGACTCGTCGTTCAGCTGGTCGCTCACCACCTAAAGATACCGAGCGTCATCTTCTACCTCCTCATCGGGGTCGTCTTGGGACCGGAGGTGTTGGGGCTCGTCACCTTAGATACGTTCGGAAACGGACTTGAGATAATTGTCGGGATAAGCGTCGCGATCATCGTCTTCGAGGGGGCGTTCGCCCTGCGGATCGAGCGGATCCGGGGTGCATCCACGGTATCACTCCGGCTAGTGACGATCAGCGCTCTCGTAATGTTCCTCGGAACGGCAGCCGCGGTCCGGTTTTTTGAGGGTGCCAACTGGGAGATATCGCTGCTCATCGGTGCGCTACTAGTGGCGACCGGACCGACCGTGATCACACCGATACTCAACGTCGTCCGCGTCAGGGACCACGTCGCGGCCGCACTAGAGACCGAGGGAATCGTCAACGACGTGACGGCCGCGATCGTCGCCGTGGTGATCTTCGAGACACTGCTGCTCGACGACCTCGGGGTTCCGGCGACACTCTTCTCGTTCGTCGAGCGGCTCGGCGTCGGCGTGCTTGCGGGGGTGCTCGCGACGGTGGTGATTTACTACCTGTTAGACAGCGATCTGGTCCCCGAACGCGACGTGCAGGCGTCCCAGTTCCTCGTGTTAGCGGCGGCAGTCGGAGCGTTCGCAGCCGCCGAAGCCGTCGCCGCCGAGGCGGGCATCGCGGCAGCCGCGACGAGCGGGATCCTACTGGGGAACCTCGACATCAACAACAGAGAGGAGATCGAGCGGTTCGCGGAGAATACGACGCTCGTCGTCCTCTCGTTCGTGTTCATCTCGCTGGCCGCGCTGATCAACGTCGAGGCGATCGCAGCACTCGGCCTCGGAGCGGTCGCTCTCGTTCTCGTGATCATGCTCGTGCTCCGACCGCTCGGGGCGCTGATCGCCACGGCCGGCGTCGAGCGGTTCACGAGGCCGGAACGGCTGTTCCTCGCGAGCGTGGGCCCGCGCGGGATCATTCCGGCGAGCGTGGCCACGCTGTTCGCCATCGAACTGGAGCTAGCCGGAAATGTGGCGGCGGGCGAACTACTGGTCGGGACGGTGTTCGCCGTCATCTTCGCGACGGTCGCGATCGAGGCCGGCCTGGCGCGACAGATCGGTGACGTTCTCGGAGTATCACCAATGCGCACGATCATTATCGGCGGCGGCCGGGTCGGCCGGGCGCTCGCCACACGACTGGAGCGGCGGGGCGAGTACGTCGTCATCGTCGAGATAGACGACGAAGAGATCGAACGGGCGCGCTCGGAGGGGTTCACCGTGCACGAGGGCGACGGCAGCGACACGGAGACGCTGCGCGGCGCGGGCATCGGAGACGCCAAGCGTGTGATCACGGTGACTGGTGACGACGACATCAACCTCCTCGCATGCCAGCTCGCGATCACGAAGTTCGACATCGAGGCGGTGTATTCACGGGTGAACGAGCCGGATAACGTCGATGCCTTTGACAGCATCGGCGTGAAGGCGATCGACTCGCCGACGGCGACGGCAGTGGCCATCGACGACGAGATCGAGCGGCCGGCGATCACTCACTGGATGAGCGAGCTGGGCGACAGCCACGACGTTCAGGAGGTTGAGGTGACCGCAGAGAATCTCGCCGGAAAGACGATTCGCGACCTCAACGCACAGATTCCCGACGGCACCTTCGTCGCCGTCGTCAGCCGCGACGGCGAGAATCACGTGCCGTCGGCGGACAGCGTGCTGGAGTACGGCGACCACGTCACCTTTATCGGCGATACGGATGCGGTTAAGCGCGCGATGAAGCGGTTCCACCCACACGACTGAGCACCGAAATCTGTGGTTTTCGACGCACGCACGGCTCGTGATGCTCGCCGTTTAGTGCGTCCGAAAACGTCCTGACGGAGTCCCACGCGAGCGGAGCGAGGGCGACCGCAGGGAGCCCTCGTTGCGAGCGGCGACGCCGCGAGCAAAGCGAGCGTGGGGCACGTTAGGACCGAACGCGGCGGCTGTCGAACGAAGTGAGACAGCCGCAAAGTGAGCGTCCTGACGGAGATTTGAACTCCGGTCCCTGGCTCCGCAAGCCAGGAGGATAGTCCACTACCCTACCAGGACTCGAATAGACGTATCGGGCTAGTACTTAAGACGGTTACGGTCCGAGAGACGCATGGCGAACGGTCGCACACGGTGCGATCGAGAGGCGGTCACGACCGATCACCGGACAGGCGTACCGAGAGGAGGGGAGCACGGAGCGGAAACAACGGAGCGCGGAGATTCATCGGCGCCGATCCGGATTGCACACCTTTTGTATCGACGGGACCGATGGACGGGTATGACGAAGCCTCGACCCGCGACGGCGACGCCGCGGAATCCGCAGAATAAACGGTCCGATTCGGCCGCGAGACCCCGGCAAAGACAACGCTTATCCGCGGACTCGACAACCGAGGTGGTACGCGTATGGGAGTGATAGAGGACGTCTACGAGGATCTCGACACCGATGTCGAGTTCGAGGAATTCGAGGCAGCCGTCGAGGACAAAGTGGAGCAGATGGGCGGACTCGCCGACGAGGAGACCGCGGCCATGCTCATCGCCCACGAGCTGCGCGACGAGGAGGCCGACACGATCGCCGACATCGAGCCCGGCATGAACGACGTGAAGTTCCTCGGGAAGGTGACCTCCATCGGCGACATCCGCACGTTCGAGCGCGACGACGAGGACGCCGAGGAGGGCCGCGTCTGCAACGTCGACGTGGCGGACGCCTCCGGCTCCGTGCGCGTCGCACTGTGGGACGATATGGCAGCCGCGGCCGAAGAGCAGTTGGAGGTCGGACAGGTGCTCCGCGTCATGGGCCGCCCGAAAGAGGGGTACAGCGGACTCGAAGTGAGCGCGGACAAGGTCGAGCCGGACGAGGACGCCGAGGTCGACGTGCAGGTGCTCGACACCTATCGGGTGGAGGACCTCTCGCTCGGTGCCTCCGACGTGGACCTCGTCGGGCAGGTGCTCGACACGGACTCGATCCGCACGTTCGACCGCGACGACGGCTCTGAGGGGCGGGTCGCCAACCTCACCGTCGGCGACGAGACGGGTCGCGTGCGCGTAACACTTTGGGACGACAAGGCCGACCTCGTCGAGGAGTTCGAGGCCGGCGAGGTCGTCGAGGTCGGCGACGGCTACGTCCGCGAGCGCGACGGCGACTTGGAGCTCCACGTCGGCGACCGCGGCACCGTCGAGCGCGTCGACGAGGACGTGGAGTACGTCCCGGAGACCACGGACATCGCCGAACTGGAGATCGGCGAGACCGTCGACATCGGCGGGGGCGTCATCGAGACGGATCCGAAGCGCACGTTCGACCGCGACGACGGCTCGGAAGGGCAGGTCCGGAACGTCCGCATCAAGGACGACACCGGCGAGATCCGCGTCGCGCTGTGGGGCGACAAGGCCGACCGTGAGATCGAGCTGGCCGACCGCGTCGTCTTCACCGACGTGGAGGTTCAGGACGGCTGGCAGGACGACCTCGAGGCCTCCGCGAACTGGCGTTCGACGGTCACCGTCCTCGACGAAGGGAGCGATGCGGTGGGCGGCGCCTCAGGGTCCGGTAGCGCCGGGAGCAGCGACGACGGCGACGCGCACGGGACAAACAATACCGGGCTCGGCGCCTTCGCTGGAGACGAACAGAAGGCGGCCGCCGAGGCCGTCGCCGGCGAGACCGGCGGAGACGGTGGGAACAGCGGGGTCGGCGGCGGGAACGGTGGATCCGGCGGCGCCGCGACCGCGACAGCGGAGCAGTCGGCCGAAGAGATCGAGTTCACCGGGACAGTCGTCCAGACCGGCGATCCTGTCGTGTTGGACGACGGCCAGCGGACGAAGAGCGTCGAGACCGACGCGAGCCTCCGGCTCGGCGAGGAGGTCACGGTGCGCGGGACAGAACGAGACGGAACGATCGACGCCGACGACGTGTTCTAACCGGGTGCGACGGGAGCGACGGCACGAGTAGCGGCGACGCAGTCGCTCGGCGGCGGAGAGCGGGCAACGGAAACGTTTTACGGTGCACGGACGCGACTGTGTGTATGAGTGTCGAGTTGCCGTTCGCGCCGGTCGACGGGATCATCCGGCGGAACGCCGGGGACCTCCGTGTGAGTGCGGACGCCGCCGAGGAGTTGGCTCGCCGGATCCAAGCGCACGGCGCGGAGCTGGCGATCGACGCGGCCGAACGGGCAACCGAGGACGGACGAAAGACGCTGATGGCGTCCGATTTCGGCGTCGAACAGGTGATCAGTCGCGAGGATCTCATCCTGCCCGTCGCGCCCATCGACCGGATCGCGCGGCTCCGGATAGACGATCGATACCGAGTGGGCGTCGACGCGCGCATCGCGTTGGCCGATATCCTGGAGGATTACGCCGACAACGTCGCGAGCGCGGCCGCGACGCTCGCACGCCACGCCGACAGACGGACCGTACAGGCCGAGGACATCGAGACGTACTTCGCCTTGTTCGAGTAGATGCGCTTCGGCTACAGCGATCGGTGTCTCGAACACGACACCGGCGAACGGCATCCGGAAAACCCAGATCGACTGCGCGCGATCCGTCGCGGCCTGGCGAAGCGACACGGCGTCGAGTACGCAGAGGCGGACCCCGCGACGCGCGAGGAGGTTGTCGCGGTCCACGACGCGGAGTACGTCGACGAACTGGAGGCGTTCGTCGCCGACGGCGGCGGGAGCTGGGACCCCGACACCGTCGCGAGCGAGGGGACGTGGGACGCTGCCCTCGCCTCGGCCGGCCTCGCACAGTGGGCGGCTCGATCCGCGCTCAACGGCGCCGACGGTCGAGACACCCCGTTTGCGCTCGGACGGCCGCCGGGCCACCACGCGGTGCCCGATGACGCCATGGGTTTTTGCTTTTTCAACAACGCCGCCGTCGCGGCCCAGACCGTTCTCGACGACGGGGCCGCAGACCGGGTCGCAGTCTTCGACTGGGACGTACATCACGGAAACGGGACCCAAGACGTATTCTACGACCGCGGTGACGTGCTCTACGCATCGATTCACGAGGACGGACTCTATCCGGATACCGGAGCGCTCGACGAGACCGGCCACGACGAAGGGGCGGGAACAACGGTGAACCTCCCGCTTTCGGCCGGGGCGGGCGACGCCGACTACCTCTACGCCATCGACGAGGTGGTCGCCCCGGCGATCAAACGGTTCGACCCCGATCTCGTGATCGTCTCGGCCGGGTTCGATGCTCACCGACACGACCCCATCTCGCGGATGCGCGTCTCCTCGGAGGGGTACGCGCTGATGACCGACCGAATCCGGACGGTCACCGACAACATCGAAGCTGCGAACTCCTACGTCCTTGAAGGAGGCTACGGTCTCGACACGCTGGCCGAAGGCGTCTCGATGGTCCACGAGACGTTCGACGGGCGCACGCCTGTCGGCGATGACGACGACCCCGACGAGAAGACGGAGTCGTTGGTGACCGAGTTGCGGGAGCTGCTCGACTTATAAAACAGTAGCTTCGGTCGGTCGTCCTCGGAGTCGGCTCCCGCTGAGAGGTTCAGTGACGCCCAACTGGCTGTCGCTCCGCTCCCTGGTCAAATCCGGATACGGTTTACATGGACTATTCGCTACGCTCGATGAGTTGTTCGTCGAAAACGCCCGGAGCGGGATTTGAACCCGCGTCACGACCGTGACAGGGTCGTATGATGGGCCACTACACCATCCGGGCAAACAGCGACAAACCCCGAAGCGTGGGGACGCCCGGAGCGGGATTTGAACCCGCGTCACGACCGTGACAGGGTCGTATGATGGGCCACTACACCATCCGGGCTTGTCGCAGTCATTCGTACCCCTGTCTGGCAAATAAGGCTTGTCATCCCCGACGACAGTGGTGACTGGTGACAGGGGGAGCGGCGTCGGCGCGGAGACGGCCGTACGATCCAGCGAGGCGGCCGTGAAGGCGGCGAGTCGGGTGCAGTGCCGCGGATTCCGCTTTCGTAGCCGGCGAACCGTCGACCGGCAGCGGCGGTACCCTTTTGTGTGATACCCGCATGAGTGGGAGTATCGCACGCCCCCGTCGTCGTGAGCCGTGCCTGGCGGGGGCGCTTGAAAAGCCTTATGAGGTTAGCGCATATAGCGATCTGTAGTATCTCGTGATAGCTTCTCTCAATAACCACCACCCATGGTAGACGTAAGCCAACACGAACTCGTCCCGGACCACGTCCTACTCGAAGCCGAGGAGGTCGACGAGGTTCTGGCGGAGTACGATGTGAAACGGACGAACCTACCGAAGATCAAACGCACAGATCCCGCGCTCCCCGACGAGGCAGAGGTCGGCGACGTGGTGAAGATCGTTCGAAACTCCCGCACGACTGAGGAAGCGGTCGTGTACCGATTAGTCGTCTCATGAACAGGCAAGACCGACGCGTGGTGTCACGTGAGTATTTCTCGGACGAACGGCTCGCCGAACACCACTTCCGATCGTTCAACAACTTCCTGGACCGCGGCATGCAGGAGGTCGTCGACGAGAAGGAGACGATCGAGACCGATATCGGCGACAAAGAGGGCCAAGAGCCCGTCTACGTCGAACTCGGCGATGTGCGGATGGTCACTCCGCGCGTCCGCGAGGCCGACGGCTCCGAAGAGCTGCTGTACCCCCAAGAGGCCCGGCTTCGGAACATCACCTACTCGGCGCCCGTGTTCATGGAGATGTCCATCGTGCGCGGCGGCGAAGACGAGCCCGAGCAGGTCGTCGACACGACCGAGACGAAGGTCGGCCGGATGCCGATCATGGTCGGCTCGAACAAGTGCAACATGGCCGGCTTCTCCGACGACGAGCTCATCGACATCGGTGAAGATCCCGTCGACCCCGGCGGCTACTTCATCGTCAACGGCTCCGAGCGCGTGCTGATGACCTCGGAGGACCTCGCGCCGAACAAGATCCTCGCCGAGTACGACTCGAAGTACGGCGACGAGATCCAGGTCGCAAAGACGTTCTCCCAACGCCGCGGGTACCGTGCGCTGGTGCTTTGCGAGCGCAACCGTGAAGGGCTGCTCGAAGTGTCGTTCCCGTCCGTCTCGGGCTCGATTGACTTCGTGACCCTCGTTCGCGCCCTCGGGCTCGAATCCGACGAGGAGATCGTTCACCGCGTCTCGGACGACCCCGAGATTGTGAAGTTCATGCTGGAGAACTTGGAGGAGGCCGAGGTGCAGACGACCGAGGGGGCCATCGAAACCCTCGGCGAGCGCGTCGCCTCCGGACAGGGGAAGAACTACCAGCTCAAGCGGGCCAACTACGTCATCGACCGCTACCTCCTCCCGCACCTCCACGAGGAGGGCGTCGACGAGGAGGACGTGCGGATCAACAAGGCGTACTACCTCTGCCGGATGGCCGAGGCGTGCTTCGAACTCGCCTTGGAGCGCCGCGAGGCCGACGACAAGGACCACTACGCGAACAAGCGCCTGAAGGTCTCCGGCGACCTGATGCGCGACCTGTTCCGGACCGCGCTGAACAAGCTGGCACGCGACGTGAAGTACCAGCTTGAGCGCGCGAACATGCGGAACCGCGATCTCACGGTCAACACGGTTGTCCGCTCCGACGTACTGACCGAGCGGCTCGAACACCCGATCGCGACGGGGAACTGGGTGGGTGGTCGCTCCGGCGTCTCCCAGCTCGTTGACCGGACGGACTACATGGGTGTGCTCTCGCACCTCCGGCGCCTGCGCTCGCCGCTGTCGCGGTCGCAGCCGCACTTCAAGGCGCGAGACCTCCACGCGACCCAGTGGGGTCGCATCTGTCCCTCCGAGACTCCGGAGGGGCCGAACTGTGGACTCGTGAAGAACTTCGCGCAGGCGATGGAGCTCTCACAAACCGTAGACGACGAACAGGGGCTGAAACGAGAACTGGCGTCGATGGGTGTCGAGGGGATTCCCGGCATCGAGGGCGTCGACCGACAGACGGCGGACGACTAATATGGCTCAGGCAGAACGCGAAGCGAAGGTGTACGTCAACGGGAGCCTCGTGGGGACCCATCCGGACCCCGAGGCGCTCGCAGAACAGATCCGCGAGGCTCGCCGACGCGGCGATGTCTCGGAGATGGTGAACGTCTCGGTCAAAGACCGGACCCAGGAAGTGATCGTCAACGCGGACGCGGGACGCGCCCGTCGTCCGCTGATCGTCGTCGAGAACGGCGAGCCCCTCCTGGGCGACGAGGAGATAGAGGCCCTCGAACGCGGCGACGTGGAGTTCGAGGATCTCGTTGAGCGCGGCTACGTCGAGTTCATCGACGCCGAGGAAGAGGAGGACATCCTCGTGGCTGTCGACGAAGAGGACGTGACCGACGACCACACGCACCTCGAGATCGACCCGCAGCTCGTGTTCGGTATCGGCGCAGGGATGATTCCCTACCCCGAGCACAACGCGAGCCCCCGGATTACGATGGGCGCGGGGATGATGAAGCAGTCGCTCGGACTCCCTTCCGCCAACTACCGCATCCGGCCGGACACGCGCCAGCACCTGCTGCACTACCCGCAGCTGGCGATGGTGAAGACGCAGACGTCCGACCAGATCAGCTTCGACAAGCGGCCGGCGGCGCAGAACTTCGTCGTCGCCGTGATGAGTTATGAGGGGTTCAATATCGAGGACGCGCTCGTGATGAACCAGGGCTCCGTCGACCGCGCGCTCACCCGCTCGCACTTCTTCCGGACCTACGAGGGCGAGGAGCGCCGGTACCCCGGCGGACAGGAGGACCGCTTCGAGATTCCCGATCAGGACGTTCGCGGCGCGCGCGGCGAGGACGCGTACACCCACCTCGACGAGGACGGCCTCGTCAACCCGGAGACGAAGGTGGACGAGTCCTCGGTGCTGCTCGGCAAGACCAGCCCGCCACGCTTCCTTGAGGAGCCCGACGACATGGGCGGACTCTCCCCGCAGAAGCGGCGCGAGACGAGCGTGACGATGCGTTCGGGCGAATCTGGCGTCGTCGACACCGTGACGCTGATGGAGGGCGAGGACGGCTCCAAGCTCTCGAAGGTGAAGGTGCGCGACCAGCGCGTCCCCGAGCTTGGGGACAAGTTCGCGTCCCGACACGGACAGAAGGGCGTCGTGGGCCACCTCGCGCCCCAAGAAGACATGCCATTCACCGAGGAGGGGGTCGTTCCCGACCTCGTGATGAACCCGCACGCCCTCCCGTCTCGGATGACGGTCGGCCACGTGCTGGAGATGCTCGGCGGCAAGGTCGGCTCGCTGCGCGGCTCGCGGGTCGACGGCACGCCGTTCCAGGGCGAAGACGAGGAGGAGCTCCGCGGCGGGCTGGAGGAACACGGCTTCAAATCCTCCGGCAAGGAGGTCATGTACTCCGGCGTCACCGGCGAGAAGATCGAGGCGGAGATCTTCGTCGGGACGATCTTCTACCACAAGCTGTACCACATGGTGTCGAACAAGCTCCACGCCCGCTCGCGCGGTCCGGTGCAGGTGCTCACGCGCCAGCCGACCGAGGGGCGCGCCCGCGAGGGCGGCCTGCGCGTCGGGGAGATGGAGCGCGACACGATCATCGGCCACGGCGCGTCGATGGTGCTCAACGAGCGGCTCTTGGAGTCCTCGGACGCTGAGACGGTACACGTCTCCGCGGAGACCGGGCTCGTCGCCGTCGAGGACCGCGAGCAGCGCCGCGTGTACGACCCGGTCACGGGCGACGAGGACGACATCCACGAGCTCGAGGTGAGCTACGCGTTCAAGCTCCTCCTCGACGAGATGATCGCCCTTGGCATCCGACCGAAGCTCGAACTGGAGGACGCAATTTAAATGTCAATGCAAACACCGAAAGTACTCGGCGGCATCGACTTCGGCCTCATGGACCCGGAAACGTACCGGGACATGTCCGCGACGAAGGTGATCACGGCCGACACGTATAACGACGACGGCTACCCGATCGACATGGGGCTGATGGACCCGCGGCTGGGCGTCATCGACCCCGGCTTAGAGTGTCGGACCTGCGGTTCCCACTCTGGCTCCTGTAACGGCCACTTCGGCCACATCGAGCTTGCGGCCCCCGTCATTCACGTGGGCTTCACGAAGCTCATCCGACGACTGCTCCGCTCGACGTGCCGGGAGTGCGGCAAGCTCGCCTTGGACGAGGAGCAGCGCGACGAGTTCCGCGACCGCTACGAGCGGGCGAAAGAGCTCGGCAACGACGAACACGACGTGTTGAAGGCTGCCGTCCGGCAGGCCCGGAAGGCGTCGACGTGCCCGTTCTGCGGTGAGCCGCAGGCGGACATCAAACACGAGAAACCGACCACCTACTACGAGGTTCAGGACGTGCTCTCGGGCGATTACTCCGAGCGCATCGCGGCAGCGATGCAGCCCGATGAGGAGGAGGACGACCCTGGCACCTCGCCACAGGAGCTCGCCGAGAAGACCGACATCGACTTAGAGCGGATCAACGAGATCATGGCCGGCGAGTTCCGTCCGCGCAAGGAGGACCGCCGCGCCATTGAGAAGGCGCTCGACATCGACCTCACCGAAGAGGACATGAACAAGCTGATGCCCTCGGACATCCGCGACTGGTTCGAGGACATCCCGGACGAGGACCTGGAGGTGCTCGGCATCGACTCTGAGCACTCCCGGCCGGAGTGGATGATCCTGACGGTGCTTCCGGTCCCGCCGGTCACCACCCGACCGTCCATCACGCTCGACAACGGCCAGCGCTCCGAGGACGACCTCACGCACAAGCTGGTCGACATCATTCGGATCAACCAGCGGTTCATGGAGAACCGCGAGGCAGGTGCCCCGCAGCTGATCATCGAGGACCTCTGGGAACTGCTCCAGTACCACGTCACCACGTTCGTCGACAACGAGATCAGCGGGACGCCGCCGGCGCGCCACCGCTCCGGCCGCCCGCTCAAGACCCTCAGCCAGCGGCTGAAGGGGAAGGAGGGCCGCTTCCGTGGCTCGCTGTCCGGGAAACGCGTCAACTTCTCCGCCCGGACCGTCATCTCGCCGGACCCGACGCTCTCGCTGAACGAGGTCGGCGTCCCGGACCGGGTCGCCATGGAGATGACGCAGACGCTCAACGTCACCGAGCGCAACGTCGAGGAGGCGCGTCAGTACGTCCGGAACGGCCCCGAGGCCCATCCCGGCGCCAACTACGTCCGTCGTCCCGACGGTCGACGGCTGAAGGTGACCGAGAAGAACTGCGAGGAACTCGCCGAGAAGGTCGAAGCCGACTGGGAGGTCAACCGTCACCTGGTCGACGGCGACATCGTGATCTTCAACCGGCAGCCCTCGCTGCACCGGATGTCCATCATGGCCCACGAGGTCGTGGTGATGCCGTACAAGACGTTCCGGCTCAACACCGTCGTCTGTCCGCCGTACAACGCCGACTTCGACGGCGACGAGATGAACATGCACGCGCTCCAGAACGAGGAGGCCCGCGCCGAGGCGCGCGTCCTCATGCGCGTCCAAGAGCAGATCCTCTCGCCGCGGTTCGGCGGGAACATCATCGGTGCCATCCAGGACCACATCTCCGGGACCTACCTGCTCACGCACTCGAATCCCGAGTTCACGGAAACGCAGGCGCTGGACCTACTGCGCGCGACCCGAGTCGACGAGCTGCCCGAGGCGGACGGCGTCGACGACGAGGGACGCGAGTACTGGACCGGCCGGACGCTGTTCTCGGAGCTGCTGCCCGACGACCTCTCGTTGCACTTCTCGTCGTCGACTGGCGATGACGTCATCATCGAGGACGGCCAGCTGATCGAGGGGACGATCGACGAGGACGCCGTCGGCGCGTTCGGCGGCGAGGTCGTCGACACCCTCACCAAGGAGTACGGCGAGACGCGCTCGCGCGTGTTCATCAACGAGATCGCGTCGCTGGCGATGCGCGCGATCATGCACTTCGGGTTCTCGATCGGGATCGACGACGAGTCGATTCCGCCGGAGGCCGAAGAGCAGGTCGACGACGCCATCGAGAGCGCTTACGACCGCGTTCAGGAGCTGATCGCGACGTACGAGGCCGGCGAGCTGGAGTCGCTACCCGGCCGCGGCGTCGACGAGACGCTGGAGATGAAGATCATGCAGACGCTCGGGAAGGCCCGCGACTCGGCCGGTGATATCGCCGACCAGCACTTCGGCGACGACAACCCGGCGGTCGTGATGGCCCGCTCCGGCGCGCGTGGGTCGATGCTGAATCTCACGCAGATGGCCGGCTCCGTCGGCCAGCAGGCGGTCCGCGGCGAGCGGATCAACCGCGGCTACGAGGATCGGACGCTCTCCCACTACCGGCCGAACGATCTGTCCTCTGAGGCGCACGGCTTCGTGGAGAACTCCTACCGCAGCGGGCTCACGCCCGAGGAGTTCTTCTTCCACGCGATGGGCGGTCGCGAGGGGCTGGTCGACACGGCGGTCCGGACCTCGAAGTCCGGTTACCTCCAGCGTCGGCTCATCAACGCACTCTCCGAGCTGGAGGCGCAGTACGACGGCTCGGTCCGGGACACCTCGGGCCGGATCGTCCAGTTCGAGTTCGGCGAGGACGGTACCTCGCCGGTGAAAGTCTCCTCGGGCGAAGGCGACGGCATCGACGTCGACGACATCGTCGACCGCGTCGTCGACTCGGAGTTCGACTCCGACGACGAGAAGGAGCGGTTCCTCGGCGAGCGCACGCCGCCGACGAACCTCTCGGAGCATTCTGGACCGGGCCTGAACAAGGCCTCGGGGGTGGAGTCGGATGACTGAGTACGACCACGTCACCGACGACATGGAGGCAGTCGTGGGGGCCACGGAGCTTCCCGCCCGCCTCAAAGACGAGGTGTACGAGGCGATTAACCGAAAGGCGGAGGAGACCGGCGAGGTCACCGTCGAGCAGGCCACCGACATCGCTACCGGCGTCGAGAATCGCTACATCGAGACGCGGGTCGATCCGTTAGACCCCGTCGGCACTGTCTCCGCGCAGTCGATCGGCGAGCCCGGGACGCAGATGACGATGAATACGTTCCACTACGCCGGCGTCGCGGAGATCGACGTCACGCAGGGGCTCCCCCGGCTCATCGAGCTGGTGGACGCCCGGAAGACGCCGGACACCCCGATGATGACCGTCCACCTCGACGACGAGTACGGGACGGACCGCGAGAAGGCCCACGAGGTCGTCTGGTCCATTGAGGCGACGCGCATCCTCGCGCTCGGCGACGTGTCGACGAACGTCGCAGACATGCTGGTGCGGATCGACTTGAACGACGACACCCTCCTCGAACGGTGGCCGACCCACTCGGACCCGTCCAAGGTCGCCGCGATCATCGCCGAAACGATCGAAGATTCGCTCGGCGTCAACACTCGGCAGTCGGGGACCGTCGTTGAGTTCGGCCCGAACGAGCCGAGCTATCGCGAGCTGCTCCAGCTCGTCGAGCGGCTCCGGGAGATCGTGTTCAAAGGTATCGAAGAGATCGAGCGCGTCGTCATCCGGAAAGAGGAGATCGACGGCGACGAGGAGTTCGTCCTCTACACCGAAGGATCGGCGTTCGGCGACGCCCTCGACATCGAGGGTGTCGATGCCTCGCGCACGACGTGTAACAACATTCACGAGATCTACCGCAACCTCGGGGTCGAGGCGGCCCGCGAGACGATCATCGACGAGACGAAAAATACGCTCGAAGAGCAGGGGCTCGACGACGTGAACGTTCGGCACCTCATGCTCGTGGCGGACATGATGACGACCAACGGCGAGATCGATTCGATCGGTCGCCACGGCATTTCCGGGTCGAAGGACTCCGTGCTCGCACGCGCGGCGTTCGAGGTGACGGTCAACCACCTGCTCGACGCCGCGATCCACGGCGAGTACGACGAGCTCGACGGCGTCATCGAGAACGTCATCGCCGGTAAACCGATCTCGCTCGGCACCGGCGACGTCGACCTCCGGATGGGGTCGCGCGTCGTGGGCGACGACTAATGTACGTCGAGCTCTCCGACGAGGCGCGGCGCTACATCGGTCGCTTCGACGAGCTGACCGGGGTCGCGCCAAAGGACTGCCTCGTGGAGGGCGACCGGCTCGTGTTCCTCGTGCCGGCCGGCAAGATGGCAGCCGCGATCGGACAGGCCGGAGAGACCGTCGAGGAGGCGGAACGGCGGCTCGCCAAGTCCATCGAACTGGTCGAGGACGCGGACACGCCGGAGGCGTTCGTCGCGAGTGCGCTCGCGCCCGCGGCGGTCAACGCCGTGACGATCTCCGAGCAGAACGACCGGGTCGCGTACGTCGAGGTGCCGGAGCCGGACCGCGGTGTCGCCATCGGCGCGGACGGCGCCAACATCGAGACGGCGCGGACGCTGGCGAAGCGGCACTACGACATCGACGACATCCAGTTGACCTGAGGACGGAACCAACCTCCTTTTGCCGACGCGCCCGTTTCCCGTGGCATGGACCGGAGACGCTTCTTCATCGGGGTCGGGACCGGAGTCGCCGTCGGGAGCGCCGGCTGTCTCGGTGGCGAGCCGGACCGCCCGTTTCCCGACGCCGACTGGCGGGACGAGGACGGACTCGACGTAGCGACCCTCTCGGAGCGCCACGTCGAGGCGCTCGTCGACGCCGGGGGCATCACGCTCTTCTCGACGGCGGAGACGACCCACGACGGCGACACGGAGCCGAGCCCGTGGCTCCCGTCTCAGGAGTACGAGTCCGCGTACGACCTCGAAAACGGGCGCCAGTACGTGCGACAGGAGCTGACGGAGACCGAGGAGACCGACGTGTCGGAGCTGTACGTCGCCGACGGCGAGGCGCTGGTCCGCCAGCGAATCGGCGACGAGACGCAGTACGGCCGCCAGTCGGTCGACCGGTCGGCCGATGACCTCGAATCGGCGATGCGCTCGGAGGTCGTGACGGGGATCCGCGTCGAAGGGCAAACGGCGGGCGGCGAGACGGAGTACGAGGGACTGAACCTGTGGAACCCGACGAGTGACGGAGAGGGCGAGGTGCGCGGCGAGCCGACCGCGAAGTTCACCGCCGACGCCTTCGAGGGCGATCGGAACATTCCCGAGACGGTCGAGACGGCGTCGGCGACGGTCCACGTGTACGAGTTCGGCGTCGTCCCGCGGCTCAAACAGTCGTGGGCCGGCGAACACGAGGGACAGGAGGCGACCGTCGACGTCGACATCGACTACCGCGACCCCGGTGTGACGGTGGCAGAGCCGGATTGGGCCGAGGAAGCGCGCGAGGAAACGAGCGCCTGACGCCCGGACACGTCCCGACAGACTCTGGACGAAACAACGGACGCTCGCCACCGTTGAGACGGTAAGCTGGCGAGAGCGGCCGTCGTTTTCGATCGGCTCGATCCGCAAAACACTCTCAGAACGGACGAGAGGTGCCGTTCGAGCGATCTGAGGGCGTTTCTTCGCGCCGAAAGACGACGCTTAAGTAGCTTCGCTTGGAAGTGCAACTACGATGGCGAACGGAAAATACGCGGCCCGTAAGCTCAAACAGGACCGGCAGAAGCGCCGCTGGTCCGACTCCGAGTACGCTCGGCGAGAGCGCGGGCTCAAGAAGAAGTCCGACCCCCTCGAGGGCGCCCCGCAAGCCCGCGGGATCGTGCTGGAGAAGGTCGGGATCGAGGCAAAGCAGCCGAACTCGGCGATCCGAAAGTGTGTCCGCGTTCAGCTCATCAAGAACGGGAAGCAGGTCACCGCGTTCTGTCCCGGTGACGGCGCCATCTCGTTCATCGACGAGCACGACGAGGTCACGATCGCCGGGATCGGCGGAGCCAAGGGTCGCGCGATGGGCGACCTCTCCGGCGTCAACTACAAAGTCGAGAAGGTCAACGGCGTCTCCATGATCGAACTGGTTCGCGGAAACGCGGAGAAGCCCGTCAGATGAGCGGGGAGGAGACCGAGGCGCCGTCCGACGAGGACGTCGCCGCCGACGAGCCCGAGCCTGACGCACCCGCGTCCAGCGAGGCCGCCAACGAGAACGCCCAGCTGTTCGACGTGTGGGACGTCACCGAGATCGCCTACGAGGATCCCTCGACGAAGCGCTACATGACCGTGACGCCCATCGCGCACACGATGGGTCGTCACGCGTCCAAGCAGTTCAAGAAGTCCGAGATCTCGCTGGTCGAGCGGATGATCAACCGTCTGATGCAGACCGACGAGAACACGGGCAAGAAACAGCAGGCGACGCGGATCGTCCGTGACGCCTTCGACATCATCCACGAGCGGACCGAGGAGAACCCGGTCCAGATTCTCGTGACGGCCGTCGAGAACGCCGCGCCCCGCGAGGAGACCGTCCGCCTGAAGTACGGTGGTATCTCCGTCCCGAAGGCGGTCGACGTCGCACCCCAGCGCCGCGTCGATCAGGCGCTGCTGTTCATCTCCGACGGCGTTGCTAACGCGACGTACAAGTCGACGACCTCCGCCGCCGAAGCGCTCGCCAACGAGCTCATCACGGCCGCTGATTACGACCCCGAGCGCTCCTACTCCATCTCGCAGAAGGAGGAGCGCGAACGCGTCGCCGCCGCGGCCCGCTAACGTCGGGTCGACGACGACGCTGCCGCTCAGTTTTCTCTCTTTCCGTCGTTGTGACCGGCTGGACCCTTCCGCCCCAAGGACCCGCGTCGCCGATCGCGGCGAATGTGTGGTATCGGCGATACTTATTTGAAGGTTGTTTGACGATATCGTGTGTATGTCAAGCACAACCATGCGATCGTGGCGGCGGTACCGCTCGGTACCGATCGTCTATCGGATCGGAGTGGCGTTCGTACTCGGCTCGGTGTTCGGGCTCGTCGTCGGCCAGCCGGCAACGGCGCTCCAGCCGCTCGGGGATCTGTTCGTGAACCTGTTGAGCATGCTGATAGTCCCGATCGTCGTGTTCACGCTGCTGATGGGGGCACGTCGGCTCTCGCCGAGCAACCTCGGCAAGATCGGTGGACAGGTGGTCGTGCTGTACGCACTCACCTCGGCCGCAGCGGTCGGTTTCGGACTGCTGGTCGCGAACCTCATCGATCCGGGGGCCAACCTCGAACTGGGCGATGCGGAAGCGCAGACCGCCGAGGCGCCCGATATCGTCGAGGTGATCTTGGGAATCGTTCCTCAGAACCCGATCGGAGCGATGGCGTCCGGGGACATCCTCCCAACCATCTTCTTCGTCATCGTGTTCGGACTCGCGCTCGCGCTCGTCGAACAGTCGACCGACTCAGCGGACATCCGGAACGGCGTCGAGTCGTTCTACGACTTGGCTGAGGCGGGCGCAGAGGCGATGTTCAAGGTCGTCTGGGGAGTGATGGAGTACGGCGTGATCGGCGTGTTCGCGCTGATGGCGGCGGTGTTCGGCGAGGCCGGCGTGGACGCGATCGTGCCGTTCGCGCTGCTCATCGTAACGCTCGCGATCGCCGTCGTCGCACACATCGCAGTCGTCCATCTCGGCATCATCGTGCGGCTGCTGGCCGGGCAATCGCCGATCGGATTTCTCACCGGTGGGCGGGACGCACTGATCACCGCGCTGTCGATCCGCTCGTCGAGCGGGACGCTCCCGGTAACGATGGCGAACGCCGACAACAACTTCCACATCGACGAAGGGGTGTACAGCTTCTCGCTGCCGCTGGGCGCGACGATCAACATGGACGGTACGGCCCTGTATCAGGGCGTGGCCGCGATCTTTGCCGCGAACCTCGTCGGCGTCCAGCTGTCCATCGCCGAACAGGTGACCGTCGTCCTCGTCGCGGTGCTGGCGAGCGTCGGGGCGGCGGGCGTCCCGGGGACCGGACTCATCATGTTGACACTCGTGTTGACGCAGCTCGGGCTGCCGCTCGAAGTCGTCGGGTTCGTCGCGGGCGTCGACCCGATCTTGGACCGGATGCGGACGATGACCAACATCAGCGGCGACCTCGCGGTGACCACGATCGTCGCGAAGTGGAACGGCGCGGTCGACTTCACGCAGGGCGCGTGGGTCGGAGAACACGGCGACTCCGGCGTCGTCGCTGACGACGATTGAAAAAACGAAGAAGATAGATTCGGACCGAGCGGTCGGCGTCGGCAGTCGTCTTAGTCGTCGGCCGGCGCCGCGCCGGAGCCGTCGTCGACGTGCTGCTGTTTGACCCACGAGAGCTTGCCGCCCGCCGAGAGGATCTCGCGCTCGCGCTCGGAGGCGTCCAGATCGGCGGTGAACTCCCACTCGCCGTTGACGCTCACGGTGAACTCCTCCTGTCCGGAGGAGACGCCCGCGGGCACGTCGTCGACGATTTCGAGGTCGTCGCCCTGTTCGATCTTCTCGTACGTCTCCGCGTCGATCGCGAGCGGGACGATGCCGAAGTTGAACAGGTTCGCCTTGTGGATGCGGGCGAAGCTCTGCGCGAAGACCGCCTCGATACCGAGGTACATCGGACAGAGGGCCGCATGCTCGCGCGAGGAGCCCTGCCCGTAGTTCTCGCCGGCCACGAGGACGCCGCCGTCGGCGTCGAGTGCACGCTGCGCGAACGTGTCGTCGACGCGCGAGAGCGTGAACTCGGAGAGCTTCTCGATGTTCGAGCGGAACTTCAGGATGTCCGCCGTCGCCGGGATGATGTGGTCGGTGGTGATGTTGTCCTTCATCTTGAGGAGCGCCTCACCGCCGTCCACGTCGATCCCGTCTTTGAGCGGCACGTCGCCGATGTTCGGGCCCTTGACGAGGCCGTCGTCGATCGCCTCGTCGGGCGAGATGATGTCGGCGTCGTCCTGACCCATGCCGGGGCCGTACTTCGTCCCCATCTCCAGACCGGGCGCTTCGAGGTCGCCGAGGTCGGCGGCGAGGTCACGCGGGTCGACGATTTTGCCCGTGATGGCCGCCGCGGTGGCGACCTCGGGCGAGCAGAGGAAGACGGAATCGTCTTCGATGCCGGAGCGACCCTCGAAGTTGCGGTTGAAGGTGCGCAGCGAGACGGAGTCGGAGGCGGGCACGTGACCGATACCGATACACGCGCCACACGTCGCCTCGGAGAAGTTGACGCCGGCCGCCATCATCTCCGCGGTCCAGCCCTCGCGGGCCAGCATCTCGGAGGCCTGCTTGGAGCCGGGCGCGACGATCATCTCGGTCCCCTTGTTGACCTCGCGGCCCTCCAGCATCTTCGCGCTGGGGAGGATGTCCTCGTAGGCGCCGTTGGTACAGGAGCCGATGATGACCTGCTCGACGTCGGTGCCCTCGTACTCGCTGACGGGGGCGACGTTGTCGGGCATCGACGGCGCGGCCACGAGCGGCTCGAGCTCGCCGAGGTCGACTTCGATCGTCTCCGCGTACTCCGCGTCGTCGTCGGGCTGGAGGTCGACGTGCTCCTCCTCGCGGTCCTGACGCGCGAGCCAGTCTTTGGTCTTCTCGTCGGTCGCGAAGATCGAAGAGGTGGCGCCGAGCTCGGTGCCGAGGTTCGTGATCGTGGTCCGCTCGGGGATCGAGAGCTTCTCGGCGCCGGGGCCGGTGTACTCGAAGATCTTGCCGACGCCGCCCTTGACGGTCAGCTCGCCGAGCAGGTGGAGCGCCACGTCCTTGGCGGTCGCCCACTCGGGGAGCTCGCCTTCGAGGTGGACGTTGACGACTTCCGGCATCTCGACGTAGTAGGGGCCGCCGCCCATCGCGACGGCGATGTCGAGGCCACCGGCGCCGATCGCGAGCTCGCCGAGCCCGCCGGGGGTCGGCGTGTGCGAGTCGGAGCCGAGCAGGGTCTTGCCGGGCGCCGCGAAGTTCTCCTTGTGGACCTGGTGGCAGATTCCGTTTCCGGGCCGGGAGAAGTACGCGCCGTACGTGCCGGCCGCGGAGCGGAGGAACCGGTGGTCGTCGGTGTTCTTGAAGTCGAACTGGTACGTCTGGTGGTCGCAGTACTGCGCGGCCAGTTCCGTCTGGACCTCGTCCAGATCGAGGGCCTCGAACTGGAGCCACACCATCGTCCCCGTGGTGTCCTGTGTCAGCACTTGGTCGATCTCGATGCCGATCTCCTCGCCGGGCGTCAGCTCGCCCTCGACGAGATGGTCACCGAGGATTTTCTCAGTAATCGTTTGTCCCATATCACGCAAATATGGCTCTCCCGTGGATATAAAACCCGCGAGTTTTTTGCAAGATCGACCATGTTAGATCGGTCGAGTCGGCGAATGTTGCGGAAGAACGGATATGGTACCATCATCCATGTGAGAAATAGACGTAACGAGAGTATAAGGCCAATAAAGGCCTATATCACCCGATATCGGGGGTTTGAATGGAATTCGCGATAGGGCCGATCGCTGCCCCGACCGCGGGCGACACCGTTTAATCTCGCCCGCGGATCCGGTCGAGCATGTTCGACTCAGGACAGACGGTCGCGACGGCGCTCAACGCGGGCGGCGCCGACCTCGACGACACACAGCGACAGCCGAACGGCGTCGACCTGACGGTCGGTGCGATCTACGAGCAGACGGAGCCGGGCGCGATCCGCCGCGACGGCAAGCGGGTCGGCGAGCGCGAGGAGATCGAACCGGAGGACGGCGCGTACCGGCTGGAAGCAGGCACGTACGTGGTCCGGTACGGTGAACCGGTTCGGATCCCCGACGAGCGGATCGGCTTTGTGCTCCCGCGGTCGACGCTGCTGCGCAACTCCTGTACTATCGACACCGCGGTCTGGGACGCGGGCTACGAAGGCGTCGGCGAGGGGCGCCTCGACGTGGGCCACGCGATCGCGATCGAGCCGGGAGCGCGGATCGCCCAGCTAGTGCTCGCGACGGCCGACCATGACGGGACCTACGACGGGACGTATCAAGGCGAGCGGCTCTAGGTCGGATCAGCGACCGCAATCGCGGCGAGCTCTGCGGATGACGCTGATCTGCAGTTGCGGACTGCGATCCGAGAAGCGACGCCGCGGATCAGCCGCTCGGGAAACGGATCAGCCGCTCGGGAAACGGATCAGCCGCTCTAGGGTAGTGAAAGGAATGAACGGCACGCCCGTGCCGGGAAAAGGTGGCACGAGCGTGTCGTTCAGTAGGTCCCCGCTGACACTTCGGCCCTCCAAGCGAAGCGTCACCTGAAATAACTGGTGGAATCCACTTAAGCGTGCCGGGGGCGGCAGAGTTGTCGTGTTAGAAACCGGTGAAATCTACACAATACCGGGGCGGAAACGCGCTCAGTCACTGCTTCGCTGGGTGGTCGTCGCGGAGTTGAGACTGACCTGTCCCGAGAAGTCGCTCTCGGAGGGTGCCGTCGCCGCGGGGCGAGTCACCCGCATCGTCGGGGTCCGGGACGAGCCCTCGCTCGCGCAGTTCGGGGACGACGAGGTCGACGAAATCGGTCAGCGAGTCGGGGCGGACGACCTCCTTCACGTTGAAGCCGTCGACGCCGACCGCCTCGTGCCAGTGCTCCAGGTCGTCGACGACCTGCTCCGGGGTGCCGACGATCGTCGGCGAGGTGGTTCCGAGCCCGCAGAACTCGGCGACCTCGCGGACGGTCCACTCGCGGTCCGGCTGGGCCTTGGTGAACGCGTTCATCGTCCCTTGAATCGCGTCGGTCTCGATGTGTTCGACCTTCTGATCGGGGTCGAGTTCCGACAGGTCCATGTCAAGGAATCCGGAGAGGAGCGCGAGCGTCGCCTCGACGTCGACGTGACTTTTGTACGCCTCGTGTTTCGCCTCGGCGGCCGCCTCCGTCTCGCCGACGACGGGTACAACGCCGATGAAAAAGCGGAGGCTCTCGGGGTCTCTCCCGTGGTCCGCCGCGCGCGACTTCACGTCCGTCACGTACTCGCGGACGCCCTCCTCGGTCGGCTGGCTGGCGAAGACGGCCTCAGCGTTGGCCGCTGCGAACTCCCGACCCCGGTCCGACGAGCCCGCCTGATAGATCACGGGCGTCCGCTGGGGAGAGGGCTCGCAGCCGTGGGGACCGGGCACCGAGAAGTGCTCGCCCTCGTGGTCGATCGTCGAGACTTTCTCTGGATCGGTGTACCGGCCCGCCTCGCGATCGATCTCGACGGCGTCGTCGTCCCACGACTCCTCCCAGAGCTTGTAACAGACGTCGAGGAACTCGTCTGCACGGTCGTATCGCGTCTGCTTGTCCATCCGCTCGGAGAGCCCGAGGTTCTCGGCGGCCGACTGGAGGTACGAGGTGACGACGTTGATCGCGACCCGCCCGTCGGTGAGATGATCGAGCGTGGAGAACTCCCGCGCGAGCTGGTAGGGGTGGGTGTAGGTGGTCGAGCGCGTGATCGCGAAGCCGAGGTCGTCGGTGACCTCCGCCATCGCGGGAACGACGAGCTGCGGGTCGCTCGCAGGCGTCTGAACCGCCTTCTCGACGGCCGTCTCGCGGTCGTCGCCGTACACGTCGTAGATCCCGCGCACGTCGGCGAAGAAGACCGCGTCGAAGCCGCCGCGTTCGGCAGTCCGGGCGACCTCGGTCCAGTACTCGCGGTCGGTGTACTCCGGCGATCGGTCGCCAGGGTACGTCCACGACCCGGGCGAGACGTGCTCGACCGAGGCCATGGTGAAGAGGTTGAGATGCAAATGGTCGGACATAGAACGCGGTACGCGATCCGCGGGTAATACCCCACAGAAAGGGGCGGGACTTGTCGGCGTCGGGGACGCGGGAAACGACGGTGAGAAGCGGAGGTGAACGAGGTGACTGCGAGAAGCGGAGGTGAACAAGGTGACTGCGAGAAGCGGAGGTGAACGAGGTGACTGCGAGAAGCGGAGGTGAACGAGGTGACTGCGAGAAGCGGAGGTGACTACGGCGACAGCGTCTCCGGCGAGGAGACGTACGCGGCGAAGTCGGAGGTCGTGATGATCCCGATGGGCGTGTCACCGTCGACGACGGGCACGTGGTGGAATCCGTGTTCGACCATGAGCGACGCGACGGCCGAGACGGAGTCCTGCGCGCCGGCCGTGATCGGATCGCGCGTCATGTACCGCTCGACGGTCGTCTCCGCCTTCGGCTGGCTCTTCGCGACGATGTCGACGAAGTCCGTCGTGGTGAGGATACCGACTAAGGCGCCGTCGTCGTCGACGACCAGCGCCGAGCTAATGTCGTTGTCGAGCAACACAGCCGCCGCGTCCTCGACCAGCGTGTCGGGCGTTACGGTGTGAATGTCGCTCGTCATCAGCCGCGCGACGAACACGTCATCGATCTCGTCCATACCCGAGAGTCCGTCGCTCGGGATATAAGGATTCCCACAGAGAGCGTCGGCACCGGCTACAGGAACCGCGAGAGGCCCGACTGCCGACGCGGACCGTCACCGGTGGGATCGGCCACCCACGCGGTCCGCTCGTCACGGAGGGGGCCCCGGTCGGTTGCGGGGGGATCCGCAGGCTCGTGCGCGCGACAGGGCGCACCGCAGTCGCGCCCGGGATCGACGATCCGATCGAACCGATTGCAGTGCGGGCGCCCGTCAGCAGTCGTCGACGCGTGCGCGCAGCCCGGGGGATCCGGGCGCCATCCCTTCCCGTAGGCGCGCTCGGCGATCCGGCGGCGCTTTCGCGCCTTCGCGGCGGGGTCGACGAGCGCCACATCCGTCTGGAGCGCGCGTTCCTCCCGAATCTCGACGCCGGGCGCGTCGGGTTCGAAGGGCGTCGACTCCCGAACGACCTCGCGCTCGCCCGTGTCGGGATCGAACCGCCAGACGCCGACCGCCTCGGGGATCCGATTGAGATGCGCACGGGTGACGTAGGAGGCGGTCGCGAGCACGACCTCGTCGAACAGTCCGAGCGCGGCGTCGTATCGCAGTTGAGCTGCCAGATCGCCGGGCGTACCGAGGTCCGGCTTGTTCTCGATCGCGGTCAGCGAGCCGACCCAGTCGTCGGGGTAGCGGGCGGTCGCGCGCACGATCGGGCGCCCGTCTCGGCGCTCGCGTTCGAGGTAGCCAACTTCCGCCGCGCGTTCGGCGACCGCCTCAGCACGGTCCGGCGGGAGGTCGAACGCCTTCTTGAGGGGAACCGCCTCGCCGGGACCGACTGCTGCCTCGATCGCGGGATCCGGGATCCGGTCGGGCGTGATCGCCGCGCGGCGGTCGAACCCCGGGCCGGGCGTCAGCACGCAGACGTCGACGATCCGGCCGCCGGGGTTTTCGATCCCGGCCCCGAGCTGGCGGGCGACGACGCGGTCCGGCGACTCGAGCGCGGCACACAGCGCCAACTCGAACCGGAACTCCATGAGCGAGGGAGGGACGCAGGCGAGTAAAGCGCGTCGGCGGCGGGGTGTCGGTGCCAGGCGCGGCGTTGAGAGAGCGAGAGCCGGAGCGATTCCACCACGGTCGAAACCGGTATTCCCCGCCGGCGCCAACGGCGACCATGCGCCGGGTTACCCGGAATCTCCTCATCGCCATCGCCCTGGTGGTCGTCGCCCTGCTCGCGCTGGGGGCGCTCCCGAGCTACCTCGGAAGCGGCGATCCGTACTACCTCACCGCCGAGCCGATAGAGACAAACGAGACCGCGGCCGACGTGAACAACGTCTCCGACCGGCGGTACCCGTTCCTCACGAGCGCGCTCGCGAGCGACGACGGTCGCTCCGAGGGGTACCAGACCGGCCCGTACGGGGTGAAGAAGTGGTTCACCCATACCCCGTTCGACGAGGTGGACGCGCTCACCCGACAGGTGCCGGAGGCGGCGACCGGCGACGGGGTCCGCGTCCGCCGCGACGGACGGGTCTACTACGTGGAGGTGGTACGGCCGTGAGCGACGACCTCCGCGACCTGCCGGCCTTCGACGACGGGCGGACCCACTCGCTACCGGGCGAGCCGGAGTGGCCGGTCCGGGAGGTCGTCGTCGAGTACGACGAGGGGTGGTTCGTCGGCGGGTACGACCGCGTCGAGCAGCCCGACGGGACGGAGAAGAAGTACTACTGGGCGGAACTGTCGCCCGCGACGATCGTGGTCGCGGTCGCCGACGACCAGGTGTTGTTCGTCGAGCAGTACCGACCGACCGTGCGGAACACCCAACTGGAGCTTCCCGCGGGGATCGTCGAGCCCGGCGAGTCGTACACCGCCGCCGGCGCCCGCGAACTCGCCGAGGAGACCGGATTTGAACCGTCGTCGACATCGCTGCTGCAGGAGGTGTGGTGTTCAACTGGGGTTCTCCGGCACAAACGCGGCTACGTGTTTGCCGAGGGGTTAGAGCCGGTCGACGTCGACCACGACAGCAACGAGTTCCTCGTCCCGCGGACGGTCCCGATCGACGAGGCGCTGGCGGTCGCCCGAGAGCCGCCGACCAACGACGCGACGCTGGAGGGGTTGCTGTTGGCCAAAGCGGACGGCTGTTTATAAGGGATCGACGGCCACCGTCGCCGGGTATTTATAAATTGCCGCCGGATCGCCGAGCGTGATCGTCCTCCAGACCGGTCCCGATACGTCGAATATCCTCCTCGCCGGCGTCGTCGGCCTCGCACTCCTTGCGTCCGCGGTCGCGATCGTCGCCGTCGTGTCCCGCGACGCCGCCGCTCGGGGCGTCTCCAAGCCTCGTCGATGGCTGATAGGCGTCGGCGCGGCGCTGTTTCCGGTCCCGGTGTTCGTGGCGTACATCCTTTTCGCATCTCGGATCGGCGAGCGTGCGGAGCCGGTACCCCGAATCGACCGGATCGCCGGCTGGCTCGCCGCCAGCGCAGCGATCTCGGTCCTCGGCGGCGCGATCCTCTCGCCGCCGGACCCGGTTACCCAACTCCGGTACGCCGCGGGGCTGTTCGTCGCGCTCGCCGCTCTCTTTTATATACCGACGTTCCGTCGCGGCCCGCTCGTCGGCGGCGCGTGAGACGATCGATTCGCGGTGTGTCGCAGAACCCGACACGCGTCCAGTTCCCCGCGCCGACGGGGAGGTATTAGTCGCCTCGGTCCCAGACTCAGTCCATGAGCCGGACCTCGGACCAGTCGGTGTTGCTGTCGGACGACCCCCCGCTCGATCTCCGCCTCTCGGAGGAGGAGTTGGAGAACGCCCGCGAGCGCATTGTTTCCTTTATCGCCGATCTCGTCGACGACGCGGGATCTGAGGGCGCCGTCCTCGGGCTCTCTGGCGGGATCGACTCGACGCTGACTGCCCACCTCGCGGTCGAAGCGCTCGGCGAGGACGGCCTCCACGGGATCACGATGCCCGCCGAGGTGAACGATCCGGACGTGATGAGCGACGCCGAGCGCGTCGCCCACGACCTCGGGATCGAGTACGACGTGGTCGAGATCCAGCCGATCGCGGAGTCCGTCTTCGACGCGTTCCCCGAGGCCGCCGACGACCGCATGGCGGCGGGGAACGTCTACGTCCGGACCCGCGCCGTGTTGAACTACTTCGTCGCCAACGCCGAGAACCGGATCGTGCTGGGAACCGGGAACCGCGCGGAGGCGATGACGGGCTACTTCACGAAGTACGGCGATCAGGCGGTCGACTGCAACCCGATCGGAAACCTGTACAAACAGCAGGTGCGCCAGCTGGCCGCGCACGTCGGCGTGCCCCGCGATCTGGTGATGCAGGAGCCGACCGCCGGCATGTGGGAGGGCCAGACCGACGCGGCGGAGATGGGACTCGACTACGACACCGTCGACGCGATCTTGGCGGTCCACGTCGACGGCGGGCTCTCTCGAGCGGCGACGGTCCGCGAACTCGACGTGCCGGAGGAGGCCGTCGACCGCGTCGTCGAACTCGTCGAGCGCAGCGCTCACAAACGATCGATGCCGCCCGCGCCCGAGCGCTAGGCGTCGTCGGGGCAATGAACCAAGAAAGGTCGGAAGGCCGAGAGAGACCGGTCAGCGGGATTCAGGCGTTTTGTGCCCGTTCTTTTGCGACCTCGGCGATCCCGGCGTTCGCCGAGCAGTTCGGACACGCGTGTATCCGGCCGCGAGCGTCCGAGAACACCCGGGCGAATCGGTCGGAGACGTGCGCCTCGCAGTGTTCACACGTGGGCATAGTGAGGAGCGGTATCGTAGGTCATGTTCGGTACACCTTCACTTGGTGCTACGGCCTCAAGACTGCTTTCCGAATTCCGTCCCAAATTCGACCCAGATCGGGGGATCGAGACGGCGAAAACGGGAGAGTAGCGGTCACGAGAGACGAAAGAAACCGGGAACGGCAGAGGTGAGAAAATGACGGAGAAGCGCGCCGAGCGCGATCAGAAGTCGCGAAGCGCTTCGAGAACGTCGTGTGCGGAGCCGTCGTCGATAACTGCTCGGGCCGCGTCGAGGCCGTCCTCGATCGAGTCGGCGTCTTCGCGGGCGTAGATACGGAGCGCAGCGTTGACCGCGACCGCGTCGGCGAAGGGCCCGTCGCGCTCGCCGGTCAGCACCGCCTCGGTGATTTCTGCCGACTCGACCGCGACGTCGTCGACCGCGAGGTCCTCCTCTTCGAGGTCCATCCCGTACTTGGCGGTCTCGATCTCGAAGTCGTCGAAGGACGCGCCCTCGCTGCCGGCGTCTCCCGCTTCGTCCCCGTCGCCGCCCGCCGCGTCCCACTCGGCGACCTTGGTGTAGCCGGGGCGCACGTCGTCGTACCCCTCCATCCCCTGGAACATCAGGACGCGGTCGAGGTCGTGGAACTCGCTTTCTACGAACGTGTCGACCACCTTCTTCGCGAACGCGAGGTGGTAGAAGGAGCCGAGGTGGACCGACGCCCCGGCGGGGTTCGCCAGCGTCTCGATCGTGTTGACGAACGTCCGGACCCCCATCTGGTCGCGGCGGTCGAACAGGTCGTCGATGGCGGGGTTGAACGCGGGCTGGTAGTAGAAGCCGAAGCCGGTCTCGTCGACCATGTCGGCGGAGTCCGAAGGCGTCAGCTCGGTGTGGACGCCCAGCTCGTCGAGGACGTGCTTGTACGCGTCCTGCTTCTGGGTGGGGACCCGGTCGCCCGAATGGACGACGACAGGGGTGCCCGCGGCGGCCGCGACGACGCCGGCCGCGACGCCGAGGATCGCGGAGCGTCCCTTGCCGTCGTAGTTGGCGCCGCAGTCGACGGGGTCGGCGTCGGGTTCGGCGTATTCGACGCGCTCGCACATCACGTCGACGTACGCGCCGAGTTCCTCGGCCGTGTTCCGCTTCCAGCGGTTCGCGAGCCAGAACGCCCCGAGCGTGGTCGGGTCGGGCTCGTCCGCGAGGATGCGCTCGAACGCCTCGGTCGCCTGCGCGCGCGTCAGGTCGTCGGCCGACTTGTGGCCGGAGCCGCAGACATCGGTCATCAGCCGTTTGAGGGGCCAGTCGCCGAACTCCTGAGTCGCCTGAGCCATACGCGCCGTTCGAGACCTCGAACGAAAAGTCCCTCGCTCGGCTCCCGAGTGCTGGGAAGGACACAGACCGACGCGTTACCGAGGGGACGAGGACCGAGTCATCGCGTCTCGCTTGCGGCGCGCGCGAGCGACAACGCCGGGAACCGAGGCGATTCTCGCCGGTTCCGTGGTACTCGATCACATAATAGGATAATACGATCGTTGTGTTCTGAGACAATATTAGGTAAGTACAACAGTTTTTGTCGCTAGTGGATTCCGTAACGGACCTCAAAAGGAGTTAGAGTTATATGTTCGTCCATCTAGTGAACAGTTGTTCCCGATGACGTCCAAATCCGTCGCCACCGCACTCACGCTGTACCGCGCCCGCACACTGACCCTCGAACAGGCCGCCACCGTCGGCGGCTGCTCGACGGCACAGCTCGAGGAGAGCGCCCGGGCGTTCGCGCCGACGCCGGGTGAGACGCCTGCTGACGACTGACGCCTCCGTCGACGACGACAGCGACTGACCCCCGTCGTTCCCGCTGACGACCGAGCTTCGAATCGGATAACTGTCCCCGAACGTCTCCGAAACCCGTAGGTACGCGCGCTACCTAGTCGTCACAATGAGTCTGGACGCCGACTGGCGGGCCGACATCGACGCCGTCGACGCGGCCCTCATCGACGAGTACCAGAGCGGCTTCCCCGTCGAATCACGTCCGTTCGAGCGGGTCGCCCGCGATATCACGGCCGAGACGGGCGTCGACATCGACGCCGACGCGGTTCTCGACCGCGTCCGCGATCTCCGAGAGCGCGGCGTGTTCCGGCGGTTCGGAGCGGTGCTCAATCCTCCAGTCATTGGTTCCTCGACGCTCGCGGCGGTGCGCGCGCCGGAGGATCGATTTAACGAGGTCGCCGAGGTCATCAACGGCTACCAGCAGGTGAACCACAACTACCGGCGCGACCACGAGTGGAACCAGTGGTTCGTCGTCACCGCGGGCTCCCGCGAGACCCGCGACGCGATCCTCGCAGAGATCGAGGAGCGGACCGGCTGTGAGGTGCTGGCCCTCCCGATGCTCACCGACTACTACATCGATCTGGAGTTTCCCGTCGTCAACGGGGACCGGTTCGCGCGGGAGTCGGGCGAGGCGCGAAGCGCCTCGGACTCCGCGAGCGGGGAGCGAAGCGACCCGCGAGCGTCGGACCACACAGACGTCTCCGCCACCCGAATCTCCGAGAACGCCCGCGGCGATCTCACGCCCCTCGAAGGCGATCTCCTCTTGGCGATTCAGGACGGCTTCCCCCTGTCTTCGACCCCCTACGCCGACGTGGCGAGCGAGATCGACGCCCCCATCGAGGACGTGCTCGCAGCGGTCGAGCAACTCCTCGCGGACGGCTGCATCAAGCGGATCGGCTGCGTCGTCAACCACGTCGTCACCGGGTTCACGAACAACTGCATGGTGGTCTGGGACGTACCCGACGACGAGCTCGACGAGCGCGGCGAGGCGGTCGGGAGCCTCCCGTACGTCACGCTGTGTTACCACCGGCCGCGTCGCCCGGAGCAGGAGTGGGAGTACAACCTGTTCACCATGATCCACGGCCGCGAGGCCGAGGCGGTCGACGCGAAGATCGACGAGCTGGCGGCCGACCACCTCCCCTTCACCCACGAGCGGCTCTACTCGACGGAGACGCTGAAACAGACCGGTGCGCGGTACGAGGATCTCGTCGCGGACGGGGAGTAAGCGGGAAACGGGAACGCGGCTCAGTCGTCGCCGAGGACGGTCGTGTGCTCCTCGGCGTCGGGGGCAACAGCGGGGTCGGTGGCGACAAATTCGCGGTCGTCATCGAGGCGGTTGAGCGCGTCCGCGCCCATAACCGCGACGACGACGAAGCCGACCTTCGAGACGATATCGAGGTAGACGAACACGAGCATCTCCGTCGTCGGCGTCAGCAGGCCGAACCCGGTGGGCGCGAGCAGCCACACGACCGGGTACAGCGTCCACAACACCACCGTGATGTTCCGGAGCGTACCGAAGACGGCGCGGATCCGGTCCCCCTCCGCCGAGGCCGACCGCGGGAGCGAGACGAGGAGCCCGTAGACAAGTCCGAGGTACGCGACTCCGGCGACGCCGAAGGCGACCCACGAAACCGTTCCGGTGGTGGCAGCGGCGACGATACCGCCGGCGATGATCACCACGTCGACCCCGATCAGCCCGACGAGCACGCGTCGGGACGGCCGGGCGAGCAGCCCGAGGTAAAGGATCAAAAGCGGTGTCGTCACGAGCCAATCGACGTACCGAACGACTTCGAGGTCACCGGCCGACACCGACACCGTGCCGACATCGAGCGCCATCGCGAAGTACGCGAGCGCCGCGACGCCGGTGACCCCGGCGAGCGTCAGATAGTAGACGGCGTGTGACTCCCCGGTCTCCGAAGACCGGGAGAACCACGCCCACAGCGGGAGGATCGTGCCAGCGCCCATAGCGAGCACGCCGAGCCACGCCCAGACGGAGGTGTCGACGAGCATCTCAGTTCACCCCCGCTCCGTCCACTCCTTCATCGGCGGGGTTGTCGCCGGCGCGGTCGGGTGCCTCACTCCCGTGAGAAAAGTCGAAGGAGCCGTCGTCGGTCCCGCCATCGGAACCCCCGTCTGAGACCGCGGTAGTGGTGGCGTCGCGGCCGCGACCGTCGGACACGGGGGTAGACGCGGCGCCGAGGCCGTCGTCGGCCGCGAACTCGAAGTCATCCACCGCGCCGCGCAGCGCGAGCGCGCGGTCCGAGAGCGACTCGGCGGCAGTCTCGACCGCGCCGAGAGTCTGTTCCTGCTCGTCGACCGCGCCGGTGACGTCGCCGGCCGCACTCGCGGTCTGTGCACTGATCGCGGAGACGTCCTCGACGTGCCCGACCACTGCGTCGACGGAGTTGGCCTGCGTCTCGGTCGCCCGGGTGATTTCGGTCATACTCGTGTCGGTCCGCTCGGAGGCCTCTGCGAGGCGTTCGAGCGCGTCGATCGACGTCTCGACGGTCTCGACGCCGGCGGAAATTCGCTGTTCGGTGCGTTCCATCGCGTCGGCGCCCGTCTCCGCGCGCTCCTGCACGGAGTGGATCCGGGCTTCGATCTCACTCGCCGATTTTTGGGTCTCCTCGGCCAGCGCCTTCACCTCCTCGGCGACGACCGCGAAGCCGGCGCCGTCGGCACCGGAGCGAGCCGCCTCGATCGAGGCGTTCAGCGCGAGCAGGTTCGTCTGCTCGGCGATCTCCGAGATGGTGTCGACGACTTCGCCGATCTCCTCGACCTCCTCGGCGAGCGCTTCGACCTCCGCGGTCGTCTCCGCGGTCGTCTCCTCGACCGCGTCCATCTCCGCGAGCGCCTCCTCGGCGGCCTCGCGTCCCTCCTCGCCGACCGCGGCGGCGTGCTCGGCGGTCTCCGCCACGTCGGTGACGGTGGAGGCGACCTCCTCGGCCGAGGACGCGAGGTTCTCCGCCTCGTCGGTCGCTCCCTGCAGGTCGTCGCGCTGGGTGCGCGCCCCCTCGGCGATCTCCTCGACCGCGTCGGAGACGGTCCCGGTCGTCGCTCGGAGGCTCTCCGTGCGGTCGTCGACGGTGCCGGCCACGTCGGCGGTGTCCTCGGCGACGGTTGCGACGGAGGCGACCGTCCCCTCCAGTTCGTCGGCCATCTCGTTGAACGCGGCGCCGACCCGCGCCATCGCCTCGTTGTCGCTATCGGAGTCGACCCGCTGGGTCAAGTCGCCGTCGGCGAACGCGCGCATCGCCGACTCGTACTCGGTCGCCTTGCGCTCGACCGTCTCGGCGCGGCCCGTCGCCTCGCGTCGCGCCCGCTCAGCCTCTTCGCGGGCCGCCTCAGCGTCGTCGATCTCGGAGCGGAGCGAGCCGCGCATGGCGTCGAACGCTCGGAACAGCCGCCCGATCTCATCGGTGCGTCCCGTCTCCAGCCGCACGTCGAGATCCCCCTCAGCCATCCGCTCGGCCTTGTCCGTAAGCTGTCGCAGGGAGATGACCGTGTTCGATCCGACGGTGACACCGATAAGTGCGAGCCCGATCACCGTCAACAGCGTCATCCCGATGAGCCCGGAGCGGACCTCCGCACCCGCGGCCCCGGCCTCCTCCGCGCGGAGGTAGACGATGACGCCGTATGAAACTGAGACCCCCATGACTCCGATCAGCGACAGCGCGAGCTTCGCGCCGTAACTCGATCGGACGCCGGAGGACGATTCCGCTTGCATGATGTACGAATTTCCACGGATCGGACCGGCATAATAACTGTCACCCGAATATTAGGACTGATAACGGTCTCCGCCGCCGAACTCCGATCAGCGCGGGAGCGGGCGACGCTGCACCGAGAAACCGGACGACACCTCACCCGAGAAGGTACCGCGTCCACGGGTACCGCTCGACGAGGGGCTGACCGCCGATCTCGTACTGCTCGACGTAGGCGTCGAGTCCGAGGATCCGTCCGGCGCCGAACGCGGCGACCGAGAGGAACACAAGCATGTACGCGAAGTCGCCGTTGATGTAGCCGTGCGAGATGTCCCAGTTCCCGAGGTAAAACATGAGCATCATGAACGCGCCCCAGAAGGCGGCGAGCCGCGTGAGGAGCCCGACAATCACGCCGAGGCCGATGAGGACCTCACCCCACGGCACCGCGACGTTCACGAAGTCGATGAACAGCGCGCTCTCGCCCATCGCGGCGAACAACCCGGCGGCCGGACTGCCGTTCGCGGCGGGCGCGTTCTGGAGATATCCCACGGCGCTGAACTCGCCGCTGAGAACCTTATCGAGGCCGCTTTGGAAGAACGCGAGTCCGATCATCAGCCGCAGCGCGAGGATGAACCAGACGCTGAGCGTGTGGAGTCTCCCTTCCACCGAAACGCCGCCGATCGTGCTTCGTAGCGCGACTTCTTGTGTTGACATATGTCCCCCAACTCCTCGCCTATATATAAATAGCGAGCAGACTTCTGGGGGGGCGAAGGTCGAGTTCGCGGCCGCCGACGGCCGGCGACGCCCGGCAACAACCGTCGACGGCAGCCACCGCGGCGGACCTGACCGGTACGTTGAGGTGGCTGCCAAACCCTTCTGACGTATGTCCAACACGTTCGACAGGCTCGGGTACGGGACGTACAAGCTGGCCGACGGCGAGGAGTGCGTCGGCGGCGTCGCGCACGCGATCGAGACGGGGTACCGCCACATCGACACGGCACAGGGATACGACAACGAGGCGTCGGTGTCGGTGGGGATCGACCGCACCGACGTCGGCCGCGAGGACCTGTTCGTCGCGACGAAGCTCTCGACGGGCAACCTCTCGTACGACGACGCGACCGCAACTGCGAGGGTGAGCCGCGACCGGCTCGGCGTCGACTCGATCGACCTGCTGTACGTCCACTGGCCGATCAACACCTACGATCCGGAGGAGACGCTGCCCGCGCTCGACGACCTCGTCGACGACGGCGTCGTCGACCGGATCGGGCTCTCGAACTTCCAGCCAGACCAGCTCGACGAGGCGATCGATCGACTCGATCACGACGTGTTCGCGCATCAGGTGGAGTGTCACCCGCTGCTCCAGCAGGAGAAGCTGCGCGAACGCGCGGCCGAGCACGACCACTGGCTCGTCGCCTACTCGCCGATCGCACGCAACCGCGTCGCCGACGTGGACGTGCTTCAGGAGATCGCGGCGGCCCACGACGCGAGCCCGGCGCAGGTGAGCCTCGCGTGGCTGCTCTCGAAGGATCGCGTCGCCCCGATCCCGAAGGCGGCCGACTTCGATCACGTCGAGGCCAACTGGGCTGCCCGCGAGATCGACCTGACCGCCGATGAGATCGGCCGAATCGACACGCTCGATCGCGGCGAACGGATCGTCGACTTCGAGGAAGCGCCGTGGAATCACGAGTGAGCCCCTCGCGGAATCGACGCTGAGCCGACGCCGACCTCGCGGTGCTATATAGCCGTACAGACCAGTCAAACCGGCTATACGACCCTCATAGTCGGTTTCACGTGATGTGGCGCCGATCCTGTGACCGTGACCGACACCGAACCCAAGCGCCCCGGACGGCCCGCGCTCCTCGCCGCGACACCGAGCGGCAAACGGGTGGAACAGTGGCTTCGGACGCTCGCACTGCTGGCCGGTGTACTCGGTCTGCTGATCGGCCTGTTCACGCTGGAACTCGTCGGTCGACTGTGAGCGACCGCGGACCCGAATCCCCGCCGAGCGGAACTGAACGCCCGGTCGCACCGAACCGGACCGCAGACGCCTCGTCGTCTCGGATTTTACTTCCGCTTTCGGGCGCGCTTTTAAAAGGTGTCGGCACGACGACTCGGGTATGAGTCAGTCCACGTTCGACGACGACGACGACCTGTTCGGCGAGGCCGCCGAGGAAACCCGTGCCGAGGTCGAAGAGCACCTGCAGGCCGCCCGCGCGGAGCTTCCTGACGCCGATGCGGTGTGGGAGACGGACGCGGACAACGTGCTCGGCGCGCTCAATGGGCTGAAGTCGGCGCTGGATGTCGGCGATGCGGTCGACAGTGTCCGCTCGGCGAAGAAGGCGTACGTCCTCGGCGAGCGCGCCGACGCCTTCGAGGACGCCGACGATTTAAAAGCGGAGATCGAAGCGCTGGAGTCGCTCGTCGCCGACATCGAGGCCGCCGCCGAGGAGGTCGCCTCGCTCACCGGCACCGTGCCCGCGATCCGCGGCGCGCTGCAGGACGCGGCGGAGGCGGGCGACGACGAGAGCGAAGACGACGAGGACGGGGAAGACGAGGAGTAGCCGCGCTCGTCGTCTCCCCGTCCCTTTTAAACGGACTTCCGATCGACGACAGCCGCCGTCAGTTCCGCGAGCGCGTCGCTCGCGAGGTCCAACAGGACTTCACCGCGCTCGGCGTCGCCCGCGGTCGGGTCGCCGACCACGCCGTTGTCGCTGAACTCGTCGGAGTCGTGCGCGAGGTTCACGCCAGAGACCCACTCACCCCAGCGGTCGGCCGCCCCCTCGCGGGCGGCCTCGATCCGGTCCTCTCGGACGAGGTCGGGATTCGTCGCGCGCAACAACGCCGTCTCCAGCGGGCCGGCGTGGCCCATGTCGCCGGCGTGCTCGCCGACCGCCTCGAACCAGGTGAACGCGACCGCGTAACCGTCGTGACCGTCGTCCCGCGAGAACCGGCGGGCGACCTCTGCGAGCGCCTCCACGTTCCCGCCGTGTCCGTTGACGAACACCACTCGGTCGATCCCGTGGTGTGGCAGCGATTCGGCCGCCTCGCGGACGTACGCCCGGAACGTGTCCGGCGATATCCACATCGTCCCGTCGAACGCGCGGTGCTCCTCGGCGACGCCGACGGGAATCGGCGGGGTAACGACAACGTCGGCGGACGATTCGGTCTCCACCGCCTCGTAGGCCGCCGCGCCCGCCTCCGCGACCGCGACCGCGTTGAGCGTGTCGGTCCCGAGCGGCGCGTGCGGGCCGTGCTGTTCGGTGCTGCCGACGGGGACGAACGCGACGTCGATGTCGGCGTCACGCACGTCGGTCCAGGTGGCGTCCGCGAGTCGCATACCGGTTCGTCGACGGGACGCGTCGTATAGGCGACGGTCCGCAGTCGGTTCGGGAGATGGATCAAACGCGCTCAGGCCGAGCGAGGGAATTAATCCGACGGGCGATGAGAGACGAGCTATGGACAACGACAAGGAGGATCCAGCACGGGCGTACGGGGTGACGTTCGGACCGCTGAAACCGGCGCTCCGCGAACACCAGTATCCGGTGTCAGTCTCGGAGCTGATCGAACAGTACGGGGGGTTCGAACTGGAGACCGCGGCGGGCGAACAGCGGCTGGAGTCGGTGCTTCAGGAGTGCGAGGCGACGACGTTCGCCGAGCCGTGGGAGGTCAGAGAGGCAGTTCTGAGCGGACTCAACGACGACGCAGTGGTCGGGTATCACGGCGACCCGGCGGAGAGCGAGGGGCGCGACGCGTCGGAGATCGACGGGACCGGCGACTGGAGCCAGCTGTCTGAGTAGTCCGCTGCGCTCGACACCTCAGTCGTCGTCGCTCTCGGCGTCCTCGACCAGGCGCGCAGTGCGCTCCTGCGCGCGGTCGATGAACTCCTGTGGCAGTTCGTCGATCTCGCCGGCCTGCACGCCCCAGAGATGCGCGTACAGTCCGCTGTTGTCTAACAGCTCGTCGTGGGTGCCGCGCTCGGCGATCTCGCCGCCCTCTAACACGAGGATGGTGTCGGCGTCTTTGATCGTCGAGAGGCGGTGCGCGATCGCGAACGTGGTACGGTCGGCGGTGAGCCGGTCGAGCGAGCGCTGGATCAGCATCTCCGTCTCGGTGTCCACGTCCGAGGTCGCCTCGTCGAGGATGAGGAGGTCCGGGTCCTTCAGCACCGCTCGCGCGATGGTGACGCGCTGGCGCTGCCCGCCGGAGAGCTTCACGCCGCGCTCGCCGACCATGGTGTCGTAGCCCTCCGGGAGGTTCTTGATGAACTCGTGGGCCTCCGCGGCCTCCGCAGCCTCGCGGACCTCCTCGTCGGTCGCCTCGAAGGTGCCGTAGGTGATGTTCTCGCGGATGGTGCCGTAGAAGAGGTACGACGACTGCCCGACGTAGCCGATCGAGCGGCGGAGCGATTTGAGCGTCACGTCGCGCACGTCCTGCCCGTCGATCCGGATCGATCCCTCATCGACATCGTACATCCGGAGCAGCAGCTTGAGGACCGTCGATTTCCCGGCACCGGTCGGACCGACGAGGGCGAGCGTCTCGCCGCCCTCGACCGCGAAGTCGATGTCGGAGACGATGGTCTCCTCGTCGTAGCCGAAGCTCACGTCGTCGTAGACCACGTCGCCGTCGCCGACGGTCAGATCCTCGGCGTCGGGGTCCTCGGCGAGTCGCGACGGCTC
The DNA here is from genome assembly GCF_000022205.1 of Halorubrum lacusprofundi ATCC 49239. NCBI lineage: Archaea > Methanobacteriati > Methanobacteriota > Halobacteria > Halobacteriales > Haloferacaceae > Halorubrum > Halorubrum lacusprofundi. The sequence continues at coordinate 83,345 of NC_012029.1, read as the reverse complement.
GTCCATCAGCCCGAAGATCCGCGCGGAGGAGGCGCGGGCGCGCTGGTACATGTTGATGATCTGCCCGAACTGCGCCATCGGCCAGATGAACCGCTGGGTGTAGAGGATGAAGACGACGAACATCCCGACCGAGAGGTCGCCGGTGAACGGGCCCGGCGGAGTGTCCTGAAACACCCAGAGCCCACCGATGACAAACGTGAGCACGAAGCCGATACCGGCGAGCACGCGGAGCGCCGGGAAGAACTTGATCCGGGTCGTGATCGCGTCCCAGTTGGCGTCGAAGTAGTCCATCGAGACGTCGTCGACGCGGTCGGACTCGTACGGTTCGGTGTTCGACGACTTGATCACCTGAATGCCGCCGAGGTTGTTCTCCAGCCGAGAGTTCATCTTCCCGACCGACGAGCGCACCTCAGCGTACTTCGGCTGGATGATCTTGATGAACAGATAGGTGAATCCGCCGATGATCGGGACCGGGAGGAGCGCGACCAACGCGAGCTGCCAGTTTATCCAGAACAGCAGCACGCCGATCCCGACGACCATCACGGAGAGGCGGAACAGCGAGTTCATTCCGTCGTTTAAGAATCGTTCGAGCCGGTTCACGTCGTTCGAGAGAATGGACATCATCTCCCCCGTCTGCTTGTCGGAGAAGAACTCCATGTTGAGCCGCTGCATCTTGTCGTAGGTGTCGGTCCGAACGTCGTGCTGGATGTTCTGCGCGAAGGCGTTGAACCCCCAGTTCCGGATCCAGTGGAAGCCGGCCCCGATACCGAACGCGGCCCCGATGACGGCGATAGTGAACCAGAACTGTTCGGTCTGTCCCGTCGGGAGCCACGCGTCGGGGAGGATCACGAGCGGGATCTGCTCGCTGAACAGCGCGTCCTCGTAGAACACGGCGTCGATGGCGATCCCGAGCATGAGCGGCGGGAGGAGGTCGAGGAGCCGCGCGAAGACGCTGGCGAAGATACCGACGGAGACCTGCGGGAGGTAGTCGCGACCGTACGCGAGGAACAGTCGTTTCATCGGGTTCTCGATCTTGTCCCGCTGTTCCTCGAAGGGGTCGTCGTCCTCCCATTCGGCGCTACTCATTATCGTTCCATATCGTATCGTGCGGCAAATAGGTTTCCTTCGAACCGAAACATATCGGCGGAAATCTCCGGTAACGGGCGCTGGAACGGGTGATCAGAGGATAGAGCGAAACGAACGGAGACGGAACGGGAGGGGACAAACTGGTCGCGAGCCCGGACGCGAGATCAGACCTCGCGACGCTCCACGTCGGGGTCGACGCCGGCGGCGTCGAGGTCCTCGCGGATGCGCCGCCGGAGCGGGTCGGGGACCTGCTCGCGGGGAACAGGGGCGGCTGTGGCGGCGGTCGCATCGGATTCGGCAGACGGCACCGTCCAGTAGAGAACGCGCTCGGCGTTCGCGTAGAACTCAACCGCGAACCGGTCGCCCCCACCGTCGTAGTGGACGCGCGCCGCGTCACCTTCGGCGCGCCATCCCTCCTGTTCGACCAGCGCGGCGATCGAGTCGTGCACGGTCGTCATCGGGGCGGCGGGCACATGTCGGTGTCGCTGGCGGGGCGTGTCGACCGGCAGCGTCATCGATACCGGTTTACAAATGCCGCTCCGATAGCTGGACATGTCCCTTCGCGTCACCTTCCTCGGGACGGGCGGCGCCGTTCCGACCACCGAGCGCGCGCCGAGCGCACTGTTCGTCAACCGCGAGGGCGACCGCCTGCTGTTCGACTGCGGAGAGGGCACGCAGCGCGGCATGATGCGGTTCGGAACCGGTTTCGGGATCGACCACCTGTTCGTCTCGCACCTCCACGGCGACCACGTTCTCGGGATTCCGGGACTGGTCCAGACGCTCGGGTTCAACGACCGGGCGGAGCCCCTGACGATCCACTGCCCGCCGGGGACCGAAGACGACCTCCACGATTTGGTCCACGCGGTCGGTCACGACCCCGCGTTTCAGATTCGGATCGAGTCCGTCGCCCCGGGCGAAGTCGCGCTCGACGCCGACGGCTACGAAGTCCGCGCGTTCGAGACGGTCCACCGGACGAAGTCGCAGGGGTACGTCCTCGAAGAGGACGACCGTCCCGGCCGGTTCGACCGCCCGAAGGCCGAGGAGTTGGGCGTGCCCGTCGGCCCGAAGTTCGGCCGGCTCCACGAGGGCGAACCCGTCGAAGCCGAGGACGGGTCGATCGTCGAGCCCGATCAGGTAGTGGGGCCGCCGCGTCCCGGGCGAAAGTTCGTCTACACCGCCGACACCCGTCCGCGAGAGGGGACCGTCGCAGTCGCGGAGGACGCCGACCTGCTCGTCCACGACGCCACCTTCGCCGACGACATGGAGGACCGCGCCCGCGACACGGCCCACTCGACCGGTCGAGAGGCCGGGTCGGTCGCCGAGCGCGCCGGCGCGAAGCGGCTCGCGCTGGTCCATATCTCCTCGCGGTACGCCGCCGACGCCTCGCCGATCCGCCGCGAGGCGCGGGAGGCGTTCGACGGCGAGTGTCTCCTCCCCGACGACGGCGACCTGATCGAGGTGCCGTTCCCCGACGCGGACGAGTAGGGGGAGCACCGCGCCCGCGACCGACGCCCGCGCCGCGCTCCGGGAAACCTTGATGGGTCGCCGCGACGACTCCTCGCGTATGTCCGCAGACTGCATCTTCTGTTCGATCGTCGACGGCGACATTCCGGCCCGAACTGTCCACGAGACCGACGACGTGCTGGCGTTCCTCGACGCCAACCCGCTCGCACCGGGGCACACGCTCGTGATACCCAAAGCGCACGCACAACACGTCGGGGACCTCGACGACGACCTCGCGAGCGACCTCTTCGCGGCCGTGACGGAGCTCACGCCGCGAGTGCAGGCCGCCGTCGACGCCGAGGGCGCCAACGTCGGAATTAACGACGGTGAGGCGGCGGGACAGGAGGTTCCGCACGTCCACGTTCACGTCATTCCGCGGTTCGAGGGCGACGGCGGCGCGCCGCTCCACGCGGTCGGCGGCAAGCGCCCCGACCTGTCCGAGGAGGAGTTGGACGCGATCGCCGACGACGTGGCGGCAGCGATCGACGAGTGAGGCGCGTGACCACGGGACTTCGCGGCGCTTAAAAACCGAACGGCGAGAAGCGGGTGGCATGCACGCGACGACGCTCGCGCTCGTCGGGGCGACCGGCGGCGCGGGAACGACGCGAACCGCGGTCGAACTGGCGGCGCTCGGTGCGCGAGACGGCCGCGACGTGGCCGTCGTCGACGCCGCGTTCACGACGCAGGGGCTCTCCGAGTACGTGTCGGGCCGGATCGGGACGGACCTCACGACGCTCGTCACCGACGAGACCGGCGCGTCGCTGTCGGCGGGGACGTACCCGATCGCGCTGGGAGACGGAGGCACCGGCGGCGACAGCAGCGGCGGCAACGCCCCGGACCTCCCCGGCCGCGCCGACGTGATCCCGGCTCGTGCACCCTTCGAGCGCGTCGCACGGGCGAAGACCGCGGAGGCGGCCCGGAAGCTGGAGCGACGGATCGACGAGGCGGCGACGAGCTACGACGCCGTGATCGTCGACGCCGCGCCCGTGGGCTCGAACGAGGCGGTCGCGGGGGTCACGACCGCCGACCGGACGGCGGCGGTATTCCCGGCAACGACACACGGGCGCGACGCCCTCCAGCGACTCCGCGGCCGGATCGCCGACGTGGGCGGTGGATTGGACCGGTCGATCGCGGTGGCGCGGAACGCCGACGGGGACGAGACCGAGAACGACGCGAACGTCCGCCTCCCTCCGACCGATCCCGCGGTCGCGAGCGCACCGACGGCGGCGACAGGAAGCGGGGCGTACGCGCGCGCCGTCACGGCGGCGTTCGAGGACGCCTTCGACGCGACGGTCGGGATCGAGTTCGAGGAGCCCGGACTGGTCGATCGGCTGCGGTCCTGAGCAAAAGCGAGCGAAAGCGCCGCGCCGCTCAGCGGAGCCCGTCGGGCGACCCGAGCGCACCGCCGAGCGCGTCGGCGTCGTTTCCTCCGGAGCCGGCGGAACCGGCGCCGAGCGGAGCGGAGCCAGCGACGTGGGCGTCGACCGCCTCGGCGACCGCGGACAGCGGGTCGTGGGTCTCGACGTACGTCGCCAGTGCGAAGTCCACCTCGTCGCCGCCAGTGAGTGCGATCGCCTCGCTGCGCGCGAGTCGACCGTCAAGCCAGTCGCGGACCACATCACGGCGGCTCGGCGCGAGCGGGCAGACCCCCTCGACGCCGCAGCGGTGGAGCGCCTTCGCGCCCGTCATCGGCGTCACGCCGGCCTCGCGGGCAGCGTCGCCGACGCTTCGACCGGCGGTGTAGGCGTCGACGAGCGTCGCCGTCGCCTCCGGCGTGCACGGGAGGTCGTCCGCGTGCTCCGCGAGCCGATCGACGAGCGGGGTCTCCGTGTCGTCCGCGACGGCGACCCCTCGGTCGCGCTGGCTCGCGGTCACTTCGAGGCCGTCCGCGATCTCCGACAGCGTCATGCGAACCGATGGCCCTCTCGGAGAGTTAAAACCACCGTACTGCGGCGGGAGAAAGCCGCCAATCACCGATCGGTTACCGGTCGGTTCGAGCGCCCCGATCGGGACGATCCACCCCAGATTCTCCCGGGTTTAAGTAAGGCATCGGGCCCGAGTTCGATGTGTGATGAGTGAGGCACGCTCGACCCAGACCCGTTCGCCCCGCACCGAAACCGACGACGTCGCGACCGCGGACCGCACCGCAACCACGGATCGCGCCGCAACCGCCGACGCGGACGAAACCGCCGACGCCGACGAGACCGCCGCCCGCGAGACGTGTCCGGAGTGCGGCGGCCGGACGCGCGTCGACGCCGCGGAGCGCGTCTGCACCGACTGCGGACTCGTCGTCGAGGCCGACCGGATCGATCACGGCCCCGAGTGGCGGTCGTTCGACGACGACGACACGAACCCCAAGCGCACCGGCGCGCCACTGACACGCTCGCGCCACGATCGCGGGCTCTCGACGGAGATCGGTCGGTCGACGAAGGTCAAGGGGCGCAAGCGCCGGCGACTCGCCCGGATGCGGACCCAGCACAACCGCGCACAGATCTCGACGAAGCGCGACCGCAACAAGGTGTACGCGTACACCGAGATCCGGCGACTGACCGGGGCCTTGGAGCTTCCCGACAGCGTCCGCGATACAGCCTGCACGCTGTTCGCCTCCGCGCAGGACGAGAGCCTCCTCCGCGGCCGGTCGCTGGAGGGGTTCGCGGCCGCCTGCGTGTACGTCGCCTGCCGCACCGCCGACGTGGCCCGCACCGTGGGCGAGATCTGCGCCGAGGCGAAAGCGACCGAGGCCGAACACCGGGCCGCCTTCGACGCGATGAACCGCGAGCTCGGGCTGCCGATCGCCCCGACCGGCCCCGCCGAGTACCTGCCGCGGTTCGCGAGCGAACTCGACTGCGACGCCGACGTGGAGCGCCGCGCCGGCGAGCTGGCCAAGCGCGCCGTCGAGGAAGGAATCTCGAACGGTCGCAACCCGGTCGGCGTCGCCGCCGCCTGCCTGTACACCGCGGCCCGCGAACTGGGCGCGGAGTGCACCCAGCAGGAGGCCGCCGACGTCGCCGACGTGACGCCCGTGACCGTCCGCCGGACGTACGTCGACCTGACCGAAGAGTGAGCCGAGAGTGAGAGACGCGACTGTGAAGTGATCGGAGCGCGATCGTCATCTTCTGTGCCGCGAGTCGAGAGCCACCGAGAACGTGAGCGCCAGCGCGAGCTATCGGTCGTTCGACGAGACGTCGAAGCGGGTCGTCCAGCGCTCCCTGACCGCGAGATGGACCTGCGCGATAACGCCTAAAAGCGGGAGTTCGAGCAGTGGCCCGATCACGAGCGCCAGCGGGATCAGCGGCTCGTTGGGGAACGCGACGACGGCGATCGCGAGCGCGGTGGGGGAGTTCCGCGAGAGGATGGTGTTGTTGAAACAGACCATCTCGCCGTACGAGAAGGAAAGCAGGCGGCCGGCGGCGAACCCGACCGCGAGGTTGATCGCGTAGAACAGCACGACGGGAACCGCAAGCAGCGCCAACAGGCGGGGGTTCTCGACGACCACCTCGCCTTGCGACGCGAACATCGCTCCGATGGCCAGCGCGAGGAAGACGATCTGGATCGGGCTCAGTCGCGGCAGGAATCGCTCTCTGAACCACGTCTCTCCCTTCGTCTGGGTGAGGCCCCACCGGGCGATGCCGCCGAAAATCAGCGGGACGACCAGCACGAGCAAGACGCTCTCGACTAAGAGCGCGAGCGGGAGGTCGACGAGCGTCCCCGCGAACGCGTAGAGATACACCGGTAGCAACACCAGTTGGAGGACGAGGTTGTACGGCAGCACGGATGTCGCCAGCGGCACGTCGCCGTCGGCGATATCGGTGAAGACGAGATACCAGTCCGTACACGGCGTCACCAGAAGCATGATGAGTCCGACCCAGAGCGCGGGCTGGTCGCGGAGGAAGACTGCCCCGAGTCCGACCGCCAGCAGCGGACTCCAGACGAAGTTAACCAGCAGGCTCGATCCCACCACGCGACGGTTCCCGAACGCCTCCCGGAGGTGGGAGAGCGGGATACCGACGAATGCGGCGAACAGCATGACCATCAGGAACGGGAGAATGAGTCGGTCCGCGACGGACGCGACGCCGTCGATCTGCCCAACCGCGAGACCGACAGCGATGGCGGCAAGAACGAGCGCCGACTGGTACTTCTCGACGAGGTCCATCGTCCCATTTCTGCGGCGGTGGCGTGCTAAGACTGTGGGTTCCCGTCGGAGAGAAGCAGTCGAGAACGGGAACGACGACGAAGCCACCGTTTCGTGACGGTCCGCAGGGACGACCGCAGCGGCGCGACGCGAACGCGCCGTTCGGCGACGCTGGGGACCGGTGTGTCCATACGTCCGTTCCCTCCGGCGATCGCTTAAAAGGAGCCAACGGGTCGGCAGGCGGGGCGATCGGTTGCGACCTGGACGGCTCCCGTCTGCTCCCAATCACTTGGGGACGATCACGTTTCGTGGGGGCATATGGCACGAAAAACGTTAAGCCCGACTGTCACCTATGATCGGCCATGAGCGCTGACCGGTCCGCCCTCCGGCGGGCCATCGAGCGCGGCGAGCGGGACGGTGGTGCCATCGAGTTCAAAGAGCGACTGACTCGCCGGGTTCACTTAGTCGACGGGCGTATGGAGTCGCTCGTGGCCCAGCTCCGCCACCGCATACTCTCCGGGGACGGGGAGGCGACCTACGTCCTCGGCGTCACAGACGACGGTGGGTTAGCCGGAATCGCTCCCGACGCGTTCTCCGAGACAATGGACGTGCTCTCGCTTTTAGCCGACGAGGCAGATGCCCACATCGCCGACGTCGAGACGTGGAGCGCCGGTTCCGCCGGCAACGGGAACACGGAAGGGCTGGTCGGCCTCGCCACCCTCCGCGAGGGCGGGATGTTCGAGGCGGACGACGACCACCTCGTTATCGGCACGGCCGGCCACGTCGATCACGGGAAGTCGACGCTCGTCGGGACCCTCGTCACCGGCCGAGCCGACGACGGACAGGGCGGCACGCGCGGCTTCCTCGACGTCCAGCCCCACGAGATCGAACGCGGACTCTCCGCTGACCTCTCGTACGCCGTGTACGGCTTCGACGATGACGGCGACGAGCCGATCCGGATGGACAACCCGCACCGTAAGTCCGACCGCGCGCAGATCGTCGAGGAGGCCGATCGACTGGTCTCGTTTGTCGACACGGTTGGCCACGAGCCGTGGCTCCGAACGACGATCCGCGGGCTCGTCGGCCAGAAGCTCGACTACGGGCTCCTCGTCGTCGCCGCCGACGACGGGCCGACGAAGACGACCCGCGAGCACCTCGGGATCCTGTTAGCGACCGAGCTACCGACGATCGTCGCGATCACGAAGACGGACGCCGTAAGCGACGAGCGGCTCACTGAGGTCGAACGCGAGGTAGAGTCGACGCTCCGGGACGCCGGACAGACCCCCCTCCTCGTCGACCGCCACGGGATCGATACAGCGGTCGCGGAGGTCGGGGACGGCGTCGTCCCGCTCCTCCGAACCAGCGCGGTGACGAAAGAGGGTATCGGGACGCTCGACCGGCTGTTCGAGACGCTCCCGAAGCGGGCAACCCCGGAGCGCGAGACGTTCCGGATGTACGTCGACCGGAGCTACAAGGTGACCGGCGTCGGCGCGGTGGCGTCCGGCACGGTCAACTCCGGTACCGTGGAGGCGGGCGACGAACTCCTCTTGGGGCCGATGGCCGACAGCTCCTTCCGCGAGGTGGAGGCGCGCTCGATCGAGATGCACTACCACCGAGTCGACAAAGCGACCGCCGGCCGGATCGTCGGGATCGCGTTGAAGGGTGTCGACGAGTCGGAGATCGAACGCGGGATGGCGCTCGTTCCCCGCGACAGCGACTCCGAACCGGTCCGCGAGTTCGAGGCCGAGGTGATGGTGTTGAACCACCCGACGCGGATACAGGAGGGGTACGAGCCGGTCGTTCACGTCGAGACCGTCTCGGAGGCGGCCGTCTTCGCCCCCGAGGGTGGGCGGCTTCTTCCCGGGGACACCGGCCGAACGACGATCCGGTTCAAGTTCCGGCCGTACCTGATCGAGGAGGGCCAGCGGTTCGTCTTCCGGGAGGGGTCGAGCAAAGGCGTCGGGACCGTTCGGGACGTGGAGTGACGAGAGAACTAGGACCGACGAAGAGCCGACCGAGACCGGCTGAGTGTACAGAACTCAGCAGGGCTGACACCCCCGGAACCGATGAAAGCACCGGTCCGATGAGGCGGATCACTACTAATCAACAGTATATGCAAAGGGTTAATTGTCGTGATCAAAAGGGTACACCGTATGTCTGATAAAGACGAACTCAGGCGGCGTCAGTTCCTCCGAGTGACCGGAGCGTCGGCACTCACCGCCGGCATCGCAGGTTGTTCCGGAGACAGCGGCGGCGAACCCAGCGATGGGGGCGACGGCTCCGACGGCGAGGACGGATCCGACAGCGAAGACGGATCCGACGGCGAGGACGGATCCGACGGCGAGGACGGATCCGACCAGTTGATGCCGTCGTCGTACCCGTACGGGGCTAACGAAAATCGGATCAGTGAGGCTCGAGCGGTTATGGAAGAGGCCGGATACGGCCCTGACAACCGATTCAGCCTCGATTGGCTCCAGTACAACTCCCCGGCGTGGGAGGAGATTGCGAATACGCTTCGTGCCCGCCTCGAGTCGGTCCACGTCGATATGAACATCAGCAAGGCCGACTTCGGCGCCCTCCTCGAGCGGACCGAAAAGGGCGAGATGGACGCGTTCACGCTCGGCTGGATCGCGGATTACCCGGGTGTCAGGAACTTCGCTCAGCTGGTCGATCCGGATAACACGATCTACGACGCCGAAGGGGCTTCGCCGAACGGTGCGCGGCTGTTCTGGAGCGAAGATTCCTACACCGACCCCGAAGTCCGCAGCGCGATGTCAGAGGCGTTCGCGCAGCTTTCGGAGAATCCGGGCAACAAGGACGAGGCGGAGAGCGCACGCGCGGAGGCGACGCTTCGGTTGGAGAAGCTCCTCTGGGAGTCCGCGGCGTTGCTCCCGGTGTATCACAGCGTCGAAGACGTGTTCTGGTACGACCGGGTCGACTACAATCCGCCGGGCGGGATGGGAGTGTCCCGGGCGAAGACCAGCACGTCCGTCCAGGGACTCGAAGGCAGCGACACGCTGAAGGGCACGTCCGCGACCTTCAACGCACTCGACCCGATCGCGTCGGGGAACACGGCGAGTGGTTCGAAGGTCATGGACATATTCGACGCACCGCTCAACTACGTCAACGGAACGGTCGAGGTCGAGCCGCTTCTGATCGAGGACTACACCACGAACGACGACCTCACCGAGTACGAGTTCACGCTCAAGCAGGGCGTCCAGTTCCACGGGGATTACGGCGAACTGACGGCGGACGATATGGTCTACTCGATCCGGCGTCTGGTCGAATCCTCGAACTCGACGAACACGTACTTCCCGATCAGCGTCCTGAACATCGACCGCGAGGAGGACGAGGATGGCAACGTCGTGCCCGGATCGGTTGCCGTCGAGGCGACCGGCGACTACACCTTCAGCGTCACGCTCCGCAATTCGTTCGGCTACGCGCTCGAAGTGCTCAGTTACTCGGCGTTCTCGGCCGTCCCCGAGGGTATCGTGGGCGACGTCGAGGGATACGACGGCGACATGGATTACCAGCAGTTCTCGACGAACCCGGTCGGCTGTGGTCCGTACGTCTTCGAGGAGTGGAACTCCGGTGTCGGCGGAGAGTTCCGAGCCTCGGCGTTCACGGACTACCACGGCGGAGAGCCGGCCGCCGCGAACATCCAGGACGCGATCCTCAGCGAGCCGAACGCGATATACAACCGGTTCCTCAACGAGAACGCGGACGTCAGTGCGATCCCGACCTCGCAGTTCGATCCCGGACTGAGCGACCTGACGAGTCAGGACGGCGCCCAACAGACCGGAACGTACGGTCCGCTCGGGAACGACCAGACGGTCAACATGTCGCGGACGCCGACGATCGACACGTTCTACATCGCGTTCAACATGGAGAACGTCCCCAAGCCGGTCCGACAGGCGATGGCGTACGTGATGACGGGCGACGACTTCACCGAGAGCGTCTTCAAGGGTCGTGGCGAGTCCGCGTACCACCTCACGCCGCCACAGATCTTCCCCGGCGGCGGTGAGGGGTACGCCGACCACTGGCAGGGCGAATAAGCCCGCGTCCGTTTCGTTCACCGGTTTTAAACCGACGATCTGTCCTCCCTCTCAGTCGTTTAATCGATATGATTAAGAATGGCCACTGATTTCCAACTACTACGTTTGCGCCCTACAGATTCGACGAACGATCCACAGTCGTTATCGGCACCGATCAGCCGCTTGTGGCGCGTTCCGACCCCGCTACGTTCAAATCGGTCGATACCGGCTAATCGATCCTCGCGGGGGGGAGCCGTCGGGGAGACGTCGCTATCCGATCCGGTGATCGAAGCATGAACCGAGGCGCCTACATAATCAAGCGGCTCGGACTCGCGGTTCCGGTCATGATGTTCGGGATCACGATGTCGTTTTTGATCCTCTATCTCGGCCCGATAGATCCCGTCGGGAGCATCCTCGGTCAGCAGGCGACACCCGAGGACATCCGACAGCTCCGGATGGAACTGAACTACATCGATGCAGCCGGAAACCCCGTTCCCCTGTGGGAGCAGTATTTCGGAGTCGTCAGCGACCTGTTCACGCTCGATTTCGGAGAATCGTGGACGATTCAGCGTGAGACGCCCGTCACCGAGCTCATCATCAACCGGATGCCCGCGACGCTGTGGCTCGGCTTCTGGTCAGTCATCATCGCACTCGGGGCCGGCGTCCCGCTCGGACTGTACGCCGGCCTGCGCGCGAATACACTCCGAGATTACACGGCCTCCGGGTTCGGGATCGTCTGGCGCGCGATGCCGAACTTCTGGCTTGCCGTCATCATCTCCGGACTGATCACCGCTGGAGGCGCCCTCGAGTTCTATCGCACTGCGATCGTCGAAACACCGGTCAGTGGAACCCCCGACGCGCTGAACAACCTGTTCACCACCGTCGATATCTTCGCCGGTGTCCCGTATCTGGAGCTGTTGTTCATTCCGGTGCCCAATCTCGGTCCGATGTTCGTCGCGTTCAAGTGGATACTGCCCGCCGCGCTCGTTCTCGGGTCGTCATCGATGGGTAACGAGGTCAGAATCGGACGGACCGCAGTGCTCGAGAGCATCAACTCAAAGTACGTCGAGACCGCGAAGGCGAAGGGGCTCTCTCCCCGTCGGATCATCGTCAAACACGTCGGACGGAACGCGGTCATCCCGCTTTTGCCCGTCATCATGGGCGAGTTCTACCTGTTGGTCGGCGGGTCCGTCCTCGTTGAGGCGGTCTTCGGTATCAACGGCCTCGGCAACCTCTTTTTCAACGCGGTGTTGGGGCCCGATATCCCGCTCGTGATGGCACTCGTGTTCATTTTCATCGTGATCCAGATCCTGTTCAACATCGGCCAAGACCTCCTGTATACGTACATCGATCCGCGAATCAGCCTTGGAGAGAGTGAGTAACATGTCTGATCGTCATACCACCGAGTCGATTCGAGAAGAACTGACACACCGTGATAATCTGTCGCTCTCTGCTCGCGTCACAGAGACTCCGGAGCCGTTCCTGCGGTGGGCCGTTCCGATGTTCGTGTTGATCGCCGTCGAGTTCGCTACGTGGGCAGGGATCGCGGTCGGCATGCTTGACGCGTTGGTCCTCGGAGTGACGGCCGTTATCGAGATTGCATTGAGTTACGTCACACCCGGACTCGCACAGGTCGTCATCGACTTCCAGACCGGTGCGGTGGGTATGCTCCGCGATGTGGGAGGTACGCTTGGAGAGTTGCCGACCCTGTTCGGCCGGGAACTCATCCCGAATCAGGGGCATCAGACTCCGGATGGCTCGTGGCAGGGAACCTTCCTCGGACTCCAACCGGCGGTCGCGTGGGCGATCAGGTTTTCGCTCATCATCGCGTATGCCCTCTTTACTGCCTACTGGGTGTTCCGTGGCTGGCTCGTCTATCGCGAACACTACCGCGAGGCCGACTGGACTCCCACGGACGACATCGTCGATAACCTCCGCGGCCACCGGTGGGGTCAGTTCGGACTCATCGTGCTGATCGTGTTTCTGACGATGGCGACGTTCGGCTCCGCGCTGGCTCCCTCGACGGTCGATCAGAACATCCAGAGTCCCTACGCCGAGGAGAATCAGATTCAGTACTTATCAGAGGAAGGAACCGTCGAAACGGTGTTCGCCGGCGACGCCAACTTCAACTCGAAGTCCAAGGGAGCGGTCGAGACCAACGTCGGGGTGATGTCGTACGACGACTACAGCCGCTTCCATCCGTTCGGGACGCTCCCGAACGGTCGTGACCTGTTCACGTTCATGATGGGCGGGGCCAGAATCACGATGATCGTCTCAGGGATGGCGATCACCGGCGCCGCGGGAGTCGCGATGACGCTGTCGATGTTATCCGCGTACTACCGCGGATCGCTCGATCTCGGTGTCCTCACGGTTTCAGACGGGGTTGTCTCTATTCCACAGCTGCTGTTGTTGATCATGGTGAGTGCGGTCTTTGCGGACACGTGGCTCGGAGGGGTACTCGATGGAGGGTTCCTGTTGGCGCTCATCTTCGCGTTCACGACGTGGCCGTTCCTGTGGCGAGCGGTTCGTGGTCCGGCGTTACAGGTCGCACAGGAGGAGTGGGTCCGCGCCGCAGAGAGCTACGGCCAACAGCCACGGAAGATCATGCGAAAGCACATGCTTCCCTACATCCTCGGCTACCTCCTCGTCTACGCCTCGATGTCGGTGGGGGGGATCATTATCAGTCTCTCGGCGCTGTCCTTCCTCGGTAACGGCTTAGGGATAGATCCCCCAACTCCCGCCTGGGGACGGGCGATCTCGGCCGGGCAGAGCTACGTCTCTTCGGTCTCGTGGCACATCTCGCTGATTCCCGGATTGATGATCGTGCTCCTCGTGACCGGAATGAACGCCCTCGGTGACGGGATCCGCGACGCCATCGATCCGGAGACCGAGAGCGGAGAAGGTGAAGAGGCGGCCGCAGGAGGTGGTGCGTGATGTCTCAACCACAGAACACAACCGCGGAAGCGACGGAGGGCCGTGAAGATCCGATCCTCTCCGTGAGAGACCTCCAGACGGTTTTCTACACCGATAACGAGACGATCCGAGCGGTCGACTCGATCAGTTTCGACGTCGGTCGCGGCGAAACGGTGGGAATTGTCGGCGAGTCTGGATCGGGCAAAAGCGTTACCGCTCGCTCGATCATGGGGTTGATCGAGTCGCCCGGCAAGGTACTACCGGGGTCGTCGATCTCCTTCGACGGACAGGAACTCACAGACCTCTCGGAGAAACAGTACCAGTCGATCCGTGGAAGCGGGATCGGGATGGTCTTTCAGGACCCCCAACAGTCGCTTAACCCCGTCTACACTGTCGGCAACCAGATCCGTGAATCGCTTGCAATCAACCGCGATATCACGGGTGAAAAGGCGACCACGGAGGCGACGAGACTGCTCCGGGCCGTCGGTATTCCGGATGCCAAACGCCGGTTGGACGAGTATCCACACGAGTTCTCCGGCGGGATGCGTCAGCGTGCCGTCATCGCGATGATGCTCGCGTGTGACCCGGACTTTCTGATCTGTGACGAACCGACGACTGCACTCGACGTGACGATCCAGGCACAGATCCTGGAACTCTTAAAAGAGCTCCAAGAGGAACGCGGCCTGTCGATACTGTTCATCACGCACGACATGGGTGTCGTCGCGGACATCGCAAACCGTGTGAACGTGATGTACGCGGGACAGATTGTCGAGAAGGCGACCGTCGAAGATCTGTTCGCGAACCCACAACACCCGTACACGAGAGCGCTGCTCAGGTCCATTCCCGGTGAACACTCCCGTGCGGACGGGCTCGAAACAATCGAGGGGCAGGTGCCGACACCGAACGAACCGGCCGATCACTGTCGGTTCGCGCCTCGGTGTTCGAAGGCGTTCGACGCCTGCGAGAACGTGCCACCACAGCACGTTCCTGTCGGGGACAGCGAGGATCACACGGCGTCGTGTCTGTTGTACCCCGACGACCTGAGTGAGACGGCGCGCGTTGAGAGACACGTCGAGAGAGCGACCGAACGAACGGAGGAACACTCATGAGCAACGCAGTTGAGCAGTCGAGTCCGACTGAGGAGTCGGAGGTGCTGGTGGAAGTTGAGGGGCTCAAAAAGTACTACGGAGGCGACGGACTGTTCGCCGATCCGCCGGTGAAGGCGGTCGACGGCGTCGACTTCGAGATCAGACGCGGCGAGACGCTCGGACTGGTCGGCGAGTCCGGGTGCGGGAAGAGCACGCTCGGCCGTACCCTGCTGGCACTCGAACGCGCCACCGAGGGATCGATCGTATACAACGGCACCGACGTCACGACGCTTTCCGGGACAGAGCTCAAAGAGTGGCGCAAGAACGCCCAGATGGTGTTCCAAGACCCCGAGTCCAGCCTGAACGATCGGATGACGGTCGGAGAGATCATTCGGGAGCCGCTCGACGCACACGACTGGAAGACGATGAACGATCGGCGTGAGCGGGTGCTGGATCTACTGTCGGCAGTCGGTCTCCCCGACAAACACTACTTTCGGTACCCACACCAGTTCTCCGGCGGACAGCGGCAGCGGATAGGGATCGCACGAGCGCTCGCGCTCGAGCCGGACTTCCTGGTCCTCGACGAACCGGTTTCTGCCCTCGACGTGAGCGTCCAGGCGAAGATCATCAGTCTCCTCGAAGACCTCCAAGAGGAGTTTAATCTCACGTATCTGCTCATCGCACACGACCTCTCGGTGGTTCGGTATATCTCCGATCGTGTCGCCGTGATGTACCTCGGGAAGATCATGGAAATGGGCGAGGCCGAAGAGCTGTTCACAGACGCGTCAAATCCGTACACACAGTCGCTGTTGTCGGCGATTCCGGAACCCGATCCGACCGAAACGTCTCGTCGGATAACCCTCTCCGGAACGCCCCCGAGCCCGAGCGACGCGCCGCCGGGCTGTAACCTCTCGACTCGCTGTCCGGCGAAGATTAAACCGGAGGCGTACGCCAACCTCGACAGCGATCTCTGGAACGCGATTGAACAGTTCAGGGAGGTCGTTCGTGAACGCGCCCGTATCACGCTCTCGACGAGCGACCGGGTCAGGCGGCGGTTCGACCGGTTCGAGCGGTTTGACGACATCGAGGAGAGCATGGCGGACACCTTCGATGACCTCGAGGTACCAGAGCGGGTTGACGAACAGATCCGGACCGCAGTCGAGATGGTCAAGCGCGGCCGTCCGACGGAAGCCCAAGAACACCTCTACGACGAGTTCGCCAGTGTCTGCGATCGAGAACCGCCAGAGATGCACAAAGTGTCTGCGTCAGGTCGGTACAGCTACTGCCACCGGCACACCGACGAGTACGAAGACGTGGGGCCCGTGATTACACGCCGTGCAGACAGCGAGTAGCTTCGCTCGGATCAGCGAGTTCGCCATCTGGGTCGGCGCCGCGTCTACCGTCGTCGTCGTGGCTTGCGCCACGGTCGCGTACGCGTTCGGTGACGGGCTACTCACGCTGAAGTACGTCCTCTTCGTCGTCGGATTCGCGCTGTTCGGCCTCGGCGGGTTAGCCATCCAACCGAAGGCCAAACGGCGGGACCGAAAACGTGTCAGCTTCGACACCGAACAGGAGTGGGAGATTGAAGCCCGACTCGCTCAGCTCCCGCCGCTCCGTGGGATGACCATTCCGTTCGAGAAGCGGGTGAGTCGCAACGTGAAGATGTTCGCGACGAGTCTGGTCGTCTTAGCGGTGTCGCTGTCGCTCGAGGTCGTCGCAGGCGTCAGCGTGTGAAGCGCACAAGCGTTTTATTGCTCTGTACCCGTGCAGGGGCATGGTTCGAACGGAGCCGAACGGCTCAGATACGGACGACGCCCAACGACGCGCACAGACAGTTAAGCAGTCCAAGGCGGGATTACAACAGACAATCGCGGACATGAAGGCGATGGCCGCCGACCGCGAGGAGGCCGGGTACGAGACGCTCACCGTCGCCGCCGGGGACACGACCCCGAAGACACCGGACACGGGCGAATCGGACGAGTGGGGGCTGAGCTACGTCGTCCCCAGCAACGTCGAAGACGAGTTCGTTGCACTGTACGACCGAGCCAGTTTCGACGAGATCGGGGTCTACCAGGCCGACGCGGAGGGGATCCGATTCATCGTCACCGAATATCTCGACCACGACGAGCAGATCGCCGTGTTTATCGCCGGCACGTTCCGGCTACAGTTCGCCGCGCCGCTCGCCAGAACCGCACTCGACCGCGGACACATGTACACGCACGTGAAGAAACTCGACGGAACGCATCTCGGATCGATCGACCACGACGACCCCGACGCGTTCTTCCCAGACCCGGAATCGGTGTACGCCTACGAGCGCTAATCGCTTCTCGGTGGAAGGGAGCTATCGCCCGACTGAGTGACCGTCAACGACGGCCGGATCCGTCCACCCTCAGTACACGTCGACCGTGGCGCCGAGCGTTGCGAACCGCTGTATGGCGGTGAGACGCGCCCCGACGTTCCAGAGCGTTGTTCCGGTGGGCCACAGGTCGCCAGTTCCCTTCCGACCGCGAGAGGAATACGGTCGCGGTGCACGGCACATCACCCTCGCCGGTTATCAGTCGCTTTTCGCCGCTTCGACCGAGACCAGTTCCATCAGCGGGTAGCCGTCTCGCATCGCCATTCGGGTGCGGACCTCGATGCCCTCGTAGGCAATCTGCATCTCGACGTCCATCAGCGAGCCAGTCAGCTCCGTGTACCCGTTCTCATGGTCGATCGCGTCCGCGACGCGGTCGTCGTGGATCTCAACGGTCACCGACTCGCAGAACGGCTGGTTCTCGATCGCTTCCGCCATCGCCGCCTCCAGACTGCGGGCACTCGCCGGACTGACCGGCGTTCCCGCGAACTGGTGGTACAGCGAGCCGAACTTGATTCCGGCTTCGAAACACGCCTGCTGGGCGTCGGTTGTCATGGGAGAACTCTGGCGGTGGCGGGGAAAGAACGTTCGGAGGCAGAGTGGACCACGGTGACCGCGGCGCGCCGACGACGAACGGAAGGCGTTAGGTCCGCCGGACGGAACCGAGGGACATGAATACGCTTCGCGTGACGGGCGGACGGGTGCTCCGTCCCGACGGCCGCGTGACCGAGTCGGACGTGACGATCGACCGCGACGCCGGAACGATCGTCGCGGTGGGCGACGAGACGGTGAGCGACGCCGAAGCGGGAAGCGACGCCGAAGTCGCGAGCGACGGGGAGACCCTCGACGCGTCCGGCTCGCTCGTGATCCCCGGACTCGTCAACGCGCACACGCACGTCGCGATGACGCTCCTTCGGGGATACGCCGACGACAAGCCGCTCGACCCGTGGCTACGGGAGGACATCTGGCCGGCCGAGGCCGAACTCACGCCGGACGACATCGAGGCGGGCGCCGAACTCGGCGTCGTCGAGATGATCCGGTCGGGGACGACCGCGTTCGCGGACATGTACTTCGCGATGGACCGCGTCGCGGACGTGGTCGATCGCGCGGGGCTGCGGGCGCGCCTTGGCCACGGGGTCGTCACGATCGGGAAGGACGCCGAGGGCGCTCGCGCCGACGTCGAGGAGAGTCTCGCGGTCGCTCGCGAACTCGACGGCGCCGGAGACGGGCGGATCCGGACCGCCTTCATGCCGCACTCGCTGACGACGGTGGGCGAGGAGTACCTCCACGAGGGCGTCGCGGAGGCGCGCGAGGCGGGCGTCCCGATTCACCTCCACGCGAACGAGACGGAAGACGAGGTCGACCCGATCGTCGACGAGCGCGGGGAGCGTCCGATCGCGTACGCGCAGGATCTCGACGCGCTCGGCCCGGACGACTTCTTCGCGCACGGCGTCCACCTCGACGGCTCGGAGATCGACCAGATCGCCGACGCGGGCACCGCGATCGTCCACTGTCCGGCCTCGAACATGAAGCTCGCAAGCGGGATGGCCCCGGTCCAGCGGCTCCGCGACGCGGGCGTCACGGTCGCGCTCGGCACCGATGGGGCGGCCTCGAACAACGACCTCGATGTGTTCGACGAGATGCGCGACGCCGCCATGCTCGGGAAGCTCGCTGCGGACGACGCCACCGCGGTGCCCGCCGAGGCGGTCGTGGAGATGGCGACGGCCGGCGGTGCAGACGCTCTCGGCCTCCCCGGCGGTCGGATCGAGCCGGGCGCGGCCGCCGACCTCGCCGTCGTTGACCTCGACGCCCCGCACCTGACGCCAGTCCACGACCCCGTCTCCCACCTCGCGTACGCGGCGCACGGGAGCGACGTGCGCCACACCGTCTGCGACGGCGAGGTGTTGATGCGCGACCGCGAGGTCCTGACGCTCGACGCTGAGCGCGTACAGGAGCGGGCGGCGACGGCCGCGAGCGACCTCGTCGATCGAGTCAGCGAATCGTAATCGGGCGAATCGGACAACCGCGATCGATAGCGGGAGTCTATAAATTACAGTTATGGAATGGTTGTTTATAATTTATATCGTGGTGTTTCTGGCTGCTGTTTATAAGCGATCGACGACTTCACGGTGGACACCTCCAAAGCCCCAGCCGCGACGACTCGCGTGGCTCGCTGCGCTCCTCGGTCGCTCGTTTCACTCGCTCCCTGCGGTGCTTGTGTCACCAAGCGTCGTCCTCGCGGCTGCCCCTTTAGGTCCCACCCGCCCGCAACCGCACTGCACCTCTCACCTCCCCAACCTCGTCGCTGGCGCCGTCGGCGCCAGCGATTCCCTCGCGCGTGCGACTCGCGCCCTCGGGGCGCTCGTCGGCACGCGCCACCGCCGCCGATTTATAAGTAATCGACGCCGTCGCTCACAGTTATTTAAATATCGTCTTACCGCCGACGAACTGCAACACTCACTCCCGATCTGATTCACACCCATAGACCGATCGAAGTCGAGTCGCGTCCGAACCGCGGATCGATTTCTTTCGAATGCAAATCGGCGCCGATACGGATCGATTAACCGCTCGATCCCGCCAAATACCCAAACCGCCGAGATAGCGCCGGTAACCCGAATACAATCCGGGTAAAACCGGCTTAACCGAGTTGCCTTTTTATAGGGTAACGGTGTCACGACCCGGATGCACATGAGCAAACACACGATTGGCCTGCTGTTGATCGCGGTCGTCGCACTCGGTGCGATGACCGGCGTCGCGGCCGCCGAGGGCGACCTCGGCGTGACCGTCGACGACGCGGACGGGGAACCGACGGTCACAGTGACCGAGAACGGCACCGCGGTCGAGAACGCCACCGTCAACGTGAGCGTCGTCGATCCCGCGAACGAGTCGTACGCGGGAGCCAGTGAGTACACGACCGACGCGAACGGCACCGTCGGCCTCTCCACCCCCGAGGAGGACGTGACGGTGAACGTGACCGCTGAGTACGAGAACGACTCCACCACCACGACGATCGATCTCGAGGCCCCCGACGGGCTCGTTATCGACGTCGAGAGCACCGACGGCGAACCCGTCGTGACGGTCACCGACAACGACACCGCGGTCGAGAACGCCTCGGTGAACGTCACCACCGCCGACGGACAGAACGTCACCTACGCCGACGAGGGCGACTACGAGACTGACGAGAACGGCACCGTCACCCTCTCCGCCGCTGAGGAGGACGTGACGATCGACGTGACGGCGACGGACGAGAACGAGTCCGTCTCGACGACGGTCGACCTCGAGACCCCCGAGGGACTCGCACTCGACGTGTCGAACACCGACGGTGAGCCCGTCGTCACGGTCACCGACGACGACGAGGCCGCGGAAAACGCCTCGGTGAACGTCACCACCGCCGACGGACAGAACGTCACCTACGTCGGTGAGGGCAGCTACGAGACCGACGAGAACGGGACCGTCACCCTCAACGCCGCCGAAGCGAACGTCACGGTCGACGTGACGGCCGGCTACGAGAACGACACCGTCTCGACGACCGTCGACCTGACCGTCGACGGCGGCGAGGCCGAGGATCAGTCCTTCGGCCAACTCGTGCAGGACTTCATCGACCGGCTCCAGGACCGCGAGGGCGGCATCGGTGCCGCCGTCTCGGACTTCGTAACCGAGAACAACCCGGGGAACGCCCCGGACCACGCGGGGAGCCCGAGCGGTCCGGACGACGCGGGTAACGGAAGCGACGCAGACAACGGACGCAACGCGGGCAACGCGAGCGACGGCCCCGGTAACGCGCCCGACCACGCCGGTCAGGGCAACGGGAACGACGGCGAGCAGGGACCGCCGGACCACACCGGTCAGGGCAACGGGAACGACGGCGAGCAAGGACCGCCGGACCACGCCGGCCCGGACGGTGACGACGGCGACGATACAAAAGAGGATGACACCGACGACGCGGATGACGCCGACAAGAGCGGTGAAGAAGGCGAGGACGGCGCCGAAGACGACGATGACGACGGCAACGCCGGGAACGGCCCGGGCAACGGAAACGGTCAGGGTAACGGGAACGGCCCGCAGAACTGACGGCGCATCTCGCGCCAGTCCGGTTCGCGCACGCTGACGGTTCTTTTTCCAGACTCGCCCGGTGTCGGCAGGGTTTAGTGCGCCGTGAGCGAACCGAGAGGTATGAGCGAAACCGCGTATTCACCGGTGTCACAGCATCTCTCGGACATCGAAACGGCCCGCGAGGAGGGGCGCCGGAAGATGGATTGGGCGCTCCAGCACATGCCGATTCTGAACGCGCTCCGCGAGGAGTTCGTCAACGAGCAGCCACTCGCCGGCGAGACGATCGCGATGGCGATGCACGTCGAGGCGAAGACGGCGAACCTCGTCGAACTGCTCGCCGACGGCGGCGCCGAGGTCGCGATCACCGGCTGTAACCCGCTCTCGACCCACGACGACGTGTCGGCCGCGCTCGACACCCACGAGTCGATCACCTCCTACGCGGTCCGCGGCGTCGACGACGAGGAGTACTACGACGCGATGCACGCCTGCATCGCCCACGACCCCACCATCACCGTCGACGACGGGATGGACATGGTGAAGCTCGTCCACGAGGAGTACCCCGATCTCATCGACTCCATCATTGGCGGCGCCGAGGAGACGACCACCGGGGTCCACCGCCTGCGCGCGATGGACGCCGACGGCGAGCTTCACTACCCCGTCTTCGCCGTGAACGACACGCCGATGAAACAGCTGTTCGACAACGTCCACGGCACGGGCGAGTCGTCGCTCGCGACCATCGCGATGACGACGAACCTCTCGTGGGCCGGCAAGAACGTCGTCGTCGGCGGGTACGGCCAGTGCGGGAAGGGCGTCGCGATGAAGGCCTCCGGCCAGAACGCGAACGTGATCGTCTGCGAGGTCGACCCCCGCAAGGCGCTCGAAGCACACATGGAGGGGTACGAGGTCCTCCCGATGGTGGAGGCCGCGAAGAAGGGCGACGTGTTCATCACGACGACCGGCAACCGCGACGTGATCACCCGCGAGGACTTCGAGGAGATGCAGGACGGCGTCCTGCTCGCGAACGCGGGCCACTTCGACGTCGAGGTGAACCTCGACGATCTTGACGATCTCGCCGTCGACCGCTTCGAGGCCCGCGACGGCGTCGAAGGCTTCGAGATGGCCGACGGCCGCGTCCTGAACGTGCTCGCTGAGGGGCGGCTCGTCAACCTCGCGGCGCCGATCTCGCTCGGCCACCCGGTCGAAGTGATGGACCAGAGCTTCGGCGTGCAGGCGGTCGTCGTCCGCGAACTCGCCGCGAACGGCGAGAGCTACGAACCCGGCGTCCACGACGTGCCCGACGACCTCGACCGCGAGGTCGCCGAGATCAAGCTCGACGCGGAGGGCGTCGAACACGACGCGCTCACCGACGAACAGCGTGAGTACATGGGTAGCTGGGAGCACGGGACGTAAGCGGTCAGCGGCATTTATAAACGGTCTTCAAATGCGGTGGCGCGCGCCTGCGAGCGCCCGTTAGGGCGCGAGCAGTTCGCGCGAGGGAGCCCGCGGCCGCCGATGGCGGCCGCGGCGAGGCTGGGGAGGCGTGAGGTGCTGTGCGGTTGCGGTTGTGTGGAGGTTAAAGGGGGCAACTTTGGAGGCATTCGTCACGCTAGCAACGCTTTATAAGTGATCGGCAGAGGCGCCGAACTCGTACAGTGCGTCACCGCCGATGGCGACGACGTACGACCGACCATTCTTGCCGACCTCGCCCTCGCGCCCTTTTTGAGCCACAACCCCGTACGACTCGTAGTGACAGTAACGAGCGTCCACGACCCGAGCCACCGCGAGGCCCTCTGGGAACTCGAAGACGCCTTCGAGGGCGGCGATCTGATAAGCCTCTTCGGCCGCTGTACGGTCAGCTACGAGGGCCGCGCCGCCTCCGACCTCGGCGCCGGCGACCGGCTGCTCGTGTTAAAGCCCGACGGCGCCGCCCTCGTCCACACCGACGAGGGGCGCCAGCCGGTCAACTGGCAGCCGCCGGGATCGGAACACCACGCCGCGGTGCGCGAGGGACAACTTCGCGTACGCTCGACCAGAAGCAACCCCGACGAGACGCTGACGGTCCGCTTTTCCGACATCCACCAGCTCTCTGCGATGGCGGTCACCGGCGGGCGCGACCTCACGCTCCACGGGAGCGAGGAGGACCTTCGGACCAGAATCTTGGAACGCCCCGAACTCGTCGAGCCGGGGTTCGAGCCCCGCGAGACCGAGCGCCCCTCCAGCGCCGGCCCGATGGACGTGTTCGGCGTCGACGCCGACGGTGACCCGGTCGTCGTCGAGCTGAAACGCCGGCGGGTTGGCCCGGACGCGGTCGGGCAACTCGCCCGGTACGTGCGGGCGCTCCGGGCGGAGCTGGGAGCGGAAGAAGGAGCCGACACCCCCGTCGTCCGCGGAGTGCTCGTCGCGCCCTCGGTCACCGATCGGGCCGCGGAGCGGCTCGCAGACCGCGGGTTCGACCACGTCGCGCTCGACCCGACGCCGGAGGAGTGATCGATCGGCGTGAAGTGATCCGTGTCACGTCAATACGCACCGTGATCCGCCAGACAGCCGACGGTGACCTCCGCCGAGCCGACGACGGCGCCTCGCTATCGAAGGCTTTATCGCCGCAGCACCGGCTACATCGGACAAGTAGCCATGTCTGACAAACCCGCCTCTATGTATCGGACGATCGACAAGCCGTCGTACACCCGCCGCGAATACATCACGGGCATTCCCGGTTCGAAGATCGCCCAGCACAACATGGGCGACCTCTCCGCGGAGCCGGACGACTACCCCGTCCAGATCAGCCTCCGCGTCGAAGAGGAGCTCCAGATCCGACACGGCTCGCTCGAGAGCTCCCGGCTCTCGGCGAACCGGCACCTCATCAAGGAACTCGGCGAGGGTAACTACAAGATGACCCTCCGCAAGTTCCCCCATCAGGTCATTCGGGAGAACAAGCAGGCGACCGGCGCCGGTGCGGACCGTGTCTCCGACGGGATGCGGCAGGCGTTCGGCAAGCCGGTCGGGACCGCCGCGCGGCTCAACAAGGACGACATCGTCTTCACCGCGTACTGCGACGTCGAGCAGGCGTCCGTCGTGAAGGAGGCGTTCCGCCGCGCGTACAACAAGCTCTCGCCGCCGTGCCGGATCACGGTCGACCGCGGCGAGGAGCTGCTCGTTTCGTAGAGACCGCCCTCCAGTCCGATCGAGGCGGCCCTTTTTTCGTGCGATCGCTTCACGTAGCGCCGGCGCCACACGTCGAGCCGAACTCCTAAAATACCTCGCTCGCGTACCAAAACGTAGTGTCACAGCAGTTGGCCGAAGTCGAGACGCTGTTCCTCCACGAGGCGCGGAGCGACTACACCGTTGTCGCCACCCGCGACGGCAATCGGATACTCCGCGGGCGGCTCGAACTCAAGGAGACCTCCGCAGGCCCGCGACCGGGCAAGTTCCGTGTCATCCGCGACGGCGAGGACCATCCCCGCCAGCCCGGCGAATTCGTTGATCTCGCCCGCGCGGCCGGTCGGATTCGGATCTCCGAGCAGACCTCGCCGAAGAACCGCAAGCGGCTGCAGGCGATGCTCGACGGCTACCAGCTGGAGGCGATGGCGGTCCGGACCTGTCGGCGTTGCGCGAACGACGGTCGGTATGGCCCCATCACGAGCGACGGCGCAATCGAGCACAACGACGAGCTGATCTGTCGCGACTGCGCCCGCCGGGAGTTGGAACGCGAGCTGTCGTACAAAGGCGAGTTCACGGGCGCCGCCGAGGAGCGGCTAGAGGAGCTGCTGTACGAGTCCGGGGATTTAGACCGGATCGTCAACCTCCTGCAAGGCGGACTCGATCCCGATCTCACCAAGTACGACGAGGTCTCCGCGAACGTCGACGATATCTCCCCGGTCCGGACCGAGGACCTCGATCTCCATCCGGATCTCTCTGCACATCTGCAGGGCCGCTTCGAGGAGCTGCTCCCGGTCCAGAGCCTGTCCGTGCGGAACGGTCTCCTCGATGGTACCGACCAGCTCGTCGTGAGCGCGACCGCGACCGGGAAGACCCTCGTCGGCGAGCTAGCCGGAATCGACCGGGCACTGAAAGGGGACGGGAAGCTCCTCTTTTTAGTCCCTCTCGTCGCGCTCGCCAACCAGAAGCACGAGGACTTCAAAGACCGCTACGGCGACCGGCTGAACGTCTCGATCCGCGTCGGCTCCTCGCGGGTGAACGACGACGGAAACCGCTTCGACCCGAACGCCGACGTGATCGTCGGTACCTACGAGGGGATCGACCACGCACTCCGGACCGGGAAGGACCTCGGTGACATCGGCACCGTCGTCATCGACGAGGTCCACACGCTGAAGGAGGGCGAGCGCGGCCACCGGCTCGACGGGCTCATCTCACGGCTGAAGTACTACAGCGAGAATCGGATGGAGACCCACGAGGGGTACGGCGGCACCCAGTTCGTCTACCTCTCGGCGACGGTGGGGAACCCAGAATGGCTCGCCGAGAAGCTCCGAGCCACGCTCATCGAGTACGAGGAGCGACCCGTCCCCATCGAGCGCCACGTCACCTTCGCGGACAGCCGCGAGAAGGCGCAGATCGCCGACAAGCTCGTGAAGCGCGAGTTCGACACGAAATCCTCGAAGGGGTACCGGGGCCAGACGATCATCTTCACGAACTCCCGGCGACGATGTCACGAGATCAGCCGGAAGCTCCGGTACGACTCCGCGCCGTATCACGCCGGACTCGACTACAAGCGCCGGAAGAAAGTCGAACGGCAGTTCGGGAACCAGGACCTCTCGGCGGTCGTCACCACCGCGGCGCTGGCGGCCGGCGTCGACTTCCCCGCCTCGCAGGTGATCTTCGACTCGCTGGCGATGGGGATCGAGTGGCTCTCCGTTCAGGAGTTCTCCCAGATGCTCGGGCGCGCCGGGCGGCCGGACTACCACGACCGTGGCCGTGTCTACCTCCTCGTCGAGCCCGACGGCGTTTACCACAACTCCATGGACCGGACCGAAGATGAGGTGGCGTTCACCCTCCTCAAGGGGGAGATGGAGGACGTGGCGACCCACTACGACGAGACCGCCGCCGTCGAGGAGACGCTGGCGAACGTCGTCGTCGCGGGCAAGAAGGCCAAGCGGCTCAACGATCGGATGATCGGCGAGGTGCCGACGAAACACGCGGTCGGAAAGTTACTGGAGTGGAAGTTCATCGACGGCTTCTCGCCGACGCCGCTCGGTCGCGGTATCACGAGGCACTTCCTCGCGCCCGACGAGGCGTTCTTCATGCTCGACGCGATCCGGAAGGGGACGGACCCGTACCAGATCGTCGCCGACCTCGAACTGCGCGACGACGAGGAGTGAGGGTGCCGCAAGCGAGATAGCCGCGACCGAACGCGAGGCGGTCACGCAACGAAACGCTTTACCGGGCGATGCGGGTATGTATGGGTACGGGACCGTGGGTTAGTGGTATACTCCGGGCCTTGGGTGCCCGAGACCCCGGTTCGAATCCGGGCGGTCCCATCTTTCTGCTGCGAGCAACACCGCGAGCAGCAGTAGTGGAGCGGATTCGAAGCAGGGAGTGGAGCGACTGAGGTTCGAATCCGGGCGGTCCCACTTTCGCGGCGCAAACAACACCGTGAGCGCCGCAGCTGTGAACGGATTCGAGCCCTATCGGACGCGCGCAGCGACGGAGGAGCGAGCACGTTCGGTTCCGGTTCGAATCCTGGCGGTCCCATCTCGCTGTTTCTCGTCGCTACCGCTCCAGTACCGTCCCGATGGCGACGACGACGCAACTCGCCGATCCGGTCGCCGCTTTTCGAAATCCTTTTGTCCCGAATCGGCATTAGTCCGAGTGCGAGCCGCCTTAGCTCAGATTGGGAGAGCACTCGACTGAAGATCGAGCTGTCCCCCGTTCAAATCGGGGAGGCGGCATTTTCCTGCGAACCACATTCGTGAGCCTCACCTGAAGATCGACCTGTCCATCGTCCCCGCGAGCGCAGCGAGCGGGGAACAGTGAGACGACTGGAGGGAGTCTCACGCGTTTCAAATCGGGGAGGCGGCATTTTCCTGCAAACTCGTGAGGGAGCGGAGCGACCGAGCCGTAAGCAGCGAAAATTCTCCCGAGCCGATTTGAGCATGGAAGTCGCAGCCCGCGCAGCGAAGGGAGTGAGCAAGCGGGATCGTCTTCCAGAGTTCAAATCGGGGAGGCGGCATATCTTTTCCAAGCGAACCACATTCGTGAGCCTCACCTGAAGATCGACCTGTCCATCGTCCCCGCGAGCGCAGCGAGTGCTTCCTTTTCGGGTGCAGCCCGCAGCAATCGGCGGGTTCGTCGCCAGTAAGGCAGGATTACGGATTCGCGTACTCTGGCAGGCAGATTCAGCGAGTCATACCAATACCCGAGTGGGGACATAACAATACCCGAGTGTGGCCAACGTACGGTCGATGGCAGACCAGATCACGAGCGTATCGTTATCCGGAGCACGGTTTCTGGTGAGAGCACGGTTTCTGGTGACGCAGCTGTGCTCGAACGCAACCAGACGCAGCAACACCAAATTACAATGAAACGCCCGTCACTCAAAGACCAGTTCGGAGAGAGCGAGTCCAGTGTAGATGATCAGATAAGGGAAGCGATAGTCGAGGCCCTCTCGGCGAACGACAAGGTCATCGAAATCAGGCCTGCGAAACGATCGAAAGGGATGAGGCTGAAAAGACTCCTGCTGTTGGGAGCGGCTGCGATCGCCTTCGCCTACTGGGTCCAGAACTCCCAGAAGCCGAACAACCTTATCAAGGGTGTAAAGGAGAAGACGGCAAACCGGATCCACCAGACCGCAGAGAGTATCGAAAAGGGAAGCGAGAGCGCATCCGAACGGATCGAAGAGAGCTCAGAGCGGGCCAGCGAGGCGGTCCATGAAGCCGCCGAGAAGGCGTCAGACAAGGCCGAAGAAGCCGGCGAGAAAGTGTCAGACAAGGCCGAAGAAGCCGGCGAGAAGGCATCGGAAAAGGCTGAAGAAGCCGGCGAAAAGGCGTCAGACAAGGCTGAAGAAGCCGGCGAAAAGGCGTCAGACAAGGCTGAAGAATCAGGCGAGGAAGTAGTAGAGAGAATGGTGAAAGGCGACAAGAAGACGTCGGACGAGACCGACAGCGACGACAGCGACGACAGCGACTCCTCAGAGAAGTGAACTACCCACCCTACCGCTCGCCTGACGGATCGCGCTTGAGGGTGTTATCAGAACTCGAAGAGTTCTGACTGCTAACCAGAAGTCTATGACTTCTGGTGATTGGGCTTCCTGCTTCCACGACGCACTTTGCAGAGACAGGCGGATCTACAGGGAGCGCAGTCTCCGCAGACGTTGAAGAGAGGCGACGCGACCGAGACGCCAACGATTTAATACACAGGTGTTATCGTGCCACCAATATGAGTTGGAGAGAGAACGAAAGATATCTGACGTTGCTAAGTCTCGTGCTCTTCTTTGTACCGGCGATCGCGGTGCCGCTTTCGACCCTCGTCACAGTACCTGCGACAGTTCTGAGAGCGGCACCGGGTTTCGTACTGTTGGGGCCGGCAGTATACTGGTTGTCGACACGTCCAACCGATCCGGCAGACTCGGACGAACGAACGGGAGTTGATGGGTCTGAGCAACTGTCGTTACTTCCCGAACGAGTCGAGAGGGTGCTGCCTGAACGCCACAAAATAGTCACTTTCTGTATAATTTGACGGTCAGTCTCGGCTGCTCCCACGAAGTAGATCGAGGAAGTTCCAATTCACCGCTTTGGACAGACGATGTTACCCGGATTTCGACGGTATCTGCCGAAAGCTGTCGCTCACCGCCAACTGACAGGCCGTGGGCTGACCCCGGTCAGCCCGCGGCCGTTGCCTGTGATGCTGGCACTCCAACCCCGTTCGCTTTGATCTTCCACCGGCGGCGTAACTCCTCTTCCAGCTCATGACGAATCCAGTCACAGAACGTCTTGAACGTGAACTCCTCGGGCAGGTCGCGCCCGCCCCGCCGTGGGCGGGCGACGACCGCCCACCGTAGCACCAGCCACAGGTTCTCCAGCAATGCCGCGACCAACATGATGGCAAACCGCACGACGGGATCACGCGTCGTCGTGATCCCGCGTGCTTGCCGAAGTAAGCGATAGGTCGTTTCGATGCCTGAACGCTTCCTGTAGCGGTGTTCGACCTGCTTCGCTGAGCGATCAGTAACGCCACACGCCACGTAGCCACGAACGACCTCGCCGTGCTTGCCTCGATCTCCGTTCTGGTAGGAGACAGCGACCGCGAGCGGGAAGCGCAGTTCCCGCTCGCTGTCCTTGTACATGCGATAGGTCGTCATGTACGACTTGTGAGTTTCGAGTTTGTCCTTCATGCGCTCGCCCTTCTTGGGCACGTGAACGACCGTTGGGGCGATATCACGAGCGCGGCGGATGACGCGCTCGTTGTAGAATCCGCTGTCGGCAAGCAAGAGATCGATCTCGAAGGGATAGTTTTCGACGCGGGCGAGCACGCGCTCGACCGCGTCAGCCTCATCTTCGTCACTGCGGACGTAAGTCATCGCCAGCGTCACCGGCTTCCCGTTCGAGACGACGTACGCCGTGCAGTAGCGGTGGCAGGTCGTAGTCCCGTCCTTAGGAGCCATCGAACAGAGTTCGCCTTTCTCAGCATGGTGCTCGCCGTGGTAGGGATTGTCGATGAAGTCGATGGAGACGGTTCTCGACCGGTCAGGGTCGAAAATCGTCATGGCGAGCCGTGCGAGCAGAAGGTTGGCAACGACCTCAAGCCACTGACGGTTGAGTGTGTGGAGCCACCTCAAGACAGTGTCGTCACACGGCGTTCCCTCGGTATCGTTGCAGGTGTCCCAAATCGAGTTCTGGTTAGTGCAGGCTAGGATGACGACGAGCCAGATGTCGCCGGGGTCGAGGGGGCTCCCCTCGACACCCGGCAACGGGAGTGGCGTAATGACCTCTTCCGCTACGTCTTTGACATCCGACGCCGAAAGGTACTCGTCTGGATCAGGTATGGTGAACACATCCAGATCCAGACACTTTCTTGTGGTTAATTTAGCGATTCAATTCAGCTGATTACGCTGCTTGGGAAGTACCGACTGTATGACTCTCGTGTGGGCGAGATCGAGTACCCACACGTCGAACTAATCGTGACAAATTACACGCGGTTGAGCGAGGAGTCACAGTACAGGGACGACCTCCTCATCAGGGCGAATTACTTCTCTCTTGCAGTCATCGCGGTACTGATCGGAACGCTACTGCAGGCCAGTCCCGTGGTTCGCCCACTCGTCGCGATGGCCGGGGTAGCGATCGCGTACTCGTTCTGGCTCGCGACTGAATCGTACAAAGGGGCGAGAGACGTACTGAACGACAGCATGCGGCGTACCGAAACGCAGTTCGAGGAGCTGTCCGTGGTAGAAGACTACGACACGCGGTCTCGGTCACAGATCGAGAAGCGGAGCCTCTCTTCGTACTTTATCGGTCTCCAGATGACGACGACGTTCGTCTGGTTGGTCCTGTACGCGTTACTCGTGACAGAGTTCGTCTACCTCTAGTCGAATCGAGATAGCCGGTTTATTAACGTATTCAGTACTATTAGTAAACTAGAAAATGTCTGAGTACCTTTCTGTGGCGATAGAGGCCGCTAAAATCGCTGGGGAGTACCAGCGTAATCAGTTCGAGGAAATAACCGAGCACGACTACAAGTCACCGGGGAATCCCGTGTCCGGAGTGGATCATAGATCCGAGGCCCTCATCGTAGAACGTCTCTCGTCGTCCTTTCCGGACCATACGATCCTCTCCGAAGAATCAGGGATGATGGGAGATCACGAGACGAAGTGGATAGTTGACCCCCTCGACGGCACCTCAAACTACCTGCGAGGCCTTCCCGATTTCACGGTCTCGATCGGGCTGTCCGTCGGAGGTGAAACGGAGTTGGGAGTCGTGTATCGGCCGGTTAGCGACGAGCTGTTCGCCGCGTCGAAGCGGAGCGAGCCGCCGGACGAAGCCGTCACACTCGGGGTCTCGGATCGGGACGCGATCGAAGAAGCGCTCGTGGCAATCCCGTACTCCTCGCGGAACAAGGATCGCGATCGGGTGTGGGAGACACACCGGTACTTCGGGAGTCAGGTGGAAGGACTACGTTCGACCGGATCCGGAGCCCTCGACCTCGCGAATCTGGCCAGTGGCGTTACCGACATTGTTTACGCCTTCGATCAGAGCGAGTGGGATCGTACCGCCGGCCGGTTTTTGGTCGAAATAGCCGACGGAGTCGTAACGGGACACGACGGTGGCGCCACGTCGACCGGGGACTTCGTCGCCTCAAACGAGAAACTGCACGAGAGAGCCACCGACCTCAAGTGAGCGCCGGCTGGTTCCGGCTCATATCGCGTGACGAACCAGTCTCGCACCGTCATTTCCGCACCAGAACGACGGAAGAGTTCGCCAGTTCGCGTTGGAACCAGTCGCGGCCGAACCGATTCCGCCCGATCAGCAGTAACATGAGCAACGTCTTGTCCGAGATCCCATTCAGATCGCCCTCCAATTTCGGAGCCGCTACCGGGAGTTCGGCGTCGTTCGTGTCGGTCCGAATGAGCGCGGAGAGCGCGTCCGGTCGCAGCGGAACAGCGAGGAATCGATCGAACTCGTCGGCGTCTTCGGCTCGATCGATACGATCGAGGACGTGGTCTGACGATCGAGAGGTCGTAATGATTGAAAACAGCGCCGGATTGAGGTGTGACTCCGGATGCAGGTCTTCGAAGATACCGAAACAACGGATCCGATCTAAATCCTCCAGACCGGTTTCCTCGTACACTTCACGGGCGACAATCTCCGCGGTCGGGCAGAGTTCGCCCGCGCGCATGTCTCCGTTTCGGTCGAGATAGCCGCTCCCCGGCAGGGAGAGGAAGTTGCTATCCGTGCGCCTTTTCACGCCGATCAGAAGATCGTCACCGGCGACGATGGCGACCATCGAAGACAGGTATCGGATCGATTCCTCAAGTTCGTCTCTCAACCTGGTCGCCGACGTTTCGAGGGAATCGGAGAGCAACAGTCGGCGTACGAAGTGCTGTTTGAACTGCGCCGGCCCGACCACGATTCCGGTATCCGACGCTTCCAGGAGTCGAAAGCCGGGGGCGTCGAACAGGCCCGGCCGTTCCCGCTTCGCGCTCTCCCAGAGCCGGTCGATACGCTCAGATTGGTCCTCTACCACGGACGCCATCGCGTCGGGTCGATAGTCGATCGAAACAGACTCGGGCGCACGCCCGTCGGCTCCAAAGTCGACCCACTCGCGGAACTCTCTGTGCATGATTCCTCGTCGCTACGGCATCCCGAGGAGCATTAATAATGCGTGGTCTGGCCGTACGAGGAGGTCACGGACGATGCATCGGCCCGATTCGGCGGACGGCGACGATCACTCATCGGGAGGGAGCGGCGACACGCACCGACGACAGTAGGTGAACGCGGGGTCGTTGTCCGCCCCGCACTGGGGACACGTCGCCGAGGCCCTGCCGTCGTCGCCGTCGTCTTCGACCGGATCGCGGGGCACCCGATCGTGCTCCTCGTCTTCCGTATACGGCTCCAGTCCTCCGGACCGTCGCCTGCGACGGATCTCGCGCGCGTCACCGACGATATCCCAGAGAACGCGGACACCAAGGCCCAGCGCGACGAGCAAGAGCGCGCCGATGACCGCGAGGTAGAGGAGTCCGGGGTCGATCATACGGGACGTACGGACCGGAACGGGAGATAGTGTGGGGTGGCAACACCAGAGCGTTTCGTGCGAGAGCACTCAGTACCGCAGCGTGGCGTCGAGGATGCCGGCCGTCTGTCCGGCGCCGACGACGGCGAGCGCGGCTGCGGTCCACGTCGCCGAGGGAGCCAACGCGATGCCGACCGTTCCGGCGACACAACAAGCGGCGCCGACATCGTAGATACGCGCGCCCTCCTCGACACGACTCCGGGTGTAGGCGAACCCAGCCGCCGGGAGGAGCGCCCAGCCGAAAAGCGAGACCGCGAGCAGGGCGTCCGGAGGGACACCGAAGGTGTCCCCGAATGCAAGGAACCCCGCGACGCCAGCGAGCGTGACGGGCGTACCTGCGAGGATCACGAGCTTCCACGCTCGGAGCACGCCGTCGGACATGTCGCGCCACGAGGCGGCGACGAACGCGACGAGCAGGACGCTCATGACGACGTGCGCGACGAACAGCGCGCGTGTCGAGATGACACCGAGCACTGTCGCGGCGACGACGGTCCACGCCGCCGGTACGAGCAGCCCTGGACCGTTCTCCCTGAGTGACCGGAACACGCTAGGTTGAATCGCGGCGGTTGAACATAAACACCCCTCCGGTGACAGTTGCGATTGCGGAACCGACAGAACAGTTGGAGGGACGAGGGTATCCTCGGTGTACTCACAGATAGGTGCAGTATCCGTGTAGTACCGGAACAGACGTTCGCCACCACACGTGGTAACTGTACACTCGCAATCCTTATGTCCGAACGGGGCATTCGTTAGAATGTAATGGCGACCGGAAAGGTTGATTTCTTCAACGACACTGGCGGCTACGGATTTATTGAGACTGACGACGCTGACGACGACGTGTTCTTCCACATGGAAGATGTCGAAGGGCCGGACCTCGAAGAGGGCCAGGAGCTCGAGTTCGACATCGAGTCCTCGCCCAAGGGACCGCGCGCGTCCAACGTCGTTCGGCAGTAAGCCGATCCGATACGGTGGGTCGGTCCGGCTGACGCCGAACGCGACTCTGACACGCGACAACAAGACTTCTGCCCGCTCGCGGATTCACATCCGGCGCGGGTTCTTATCATAACGACGAGCGTCGTCGCCGCCGATCGGGGTGGCTGGCGGCGACGAGCGCCGACTGCGTCCGACGCCCGAGCGAGCGTTCAGATGTGTTGCCCCCAGAGCCCGCGGCCCTTTCGCACCTCGACGTCGCCCTCGACGCGAGTCTGACACGCGAGGCGCACGTCGTGACTCGGGTGATGCGGGGGTAACCAGAGGCGAGCCTTCTCCTTCTTCCCCGGCTCGCTGACCGCACCGTCGACCTGCACGGCGCAGGTGCCACACGACCCGGTTCCGCGGCAGTTGAACTGCTCGGCCCGCCCGTTGTACACCGAGAGGCCGGCCTCTTTGAGCACGTCGCGGAGGATCGCCCCCTCCTCACACTCAATCTCCTCGCCTTGGTAGGATACGGTCGGCATGGACGATCGAGTGGTACGTAAGCGAGCCACAAAGAATCGTCGGGAACGACGGTCGGAAGCGAGTCGATCGTTTCCCGGAGACGGCAATCAGAGCATTCGGAGACGCAACCAAAGCGTCCGAAAACGCGACCGGGACGGCCTCAGCCGGCACGAATCTCGTCTGCCGGGTGTCGGACGCCGGACAGGGCGTTTTTTACCCTCGGACCCGCAGGTGAAGCGTAATGGGACTCAGGTGTCTGCTCGGGCACGACTTCGGCGAGCCCGAACTACGGCGCGAGCGCGAGGAGGACGGGAACGAGGTTGTCACCACCGTCACCGAGGTAAAGACCTGCGCTCGCTGCGGCGAGACGCAGGTGGTCAGCGAGAACACTGAGGTCACGACGATGAAACAGCTGACCGATGAGGCCACCGTCGTGGGCGACGAGCCGACGGGGCCCGACGCCGATTCGGACCGCGAGACTCCGGTAACCGGCGTCGAGGGGACCGGTCCCGACGGCGATATCGACGGCGACGACGCCGTGATCATCGGCAACAGCCCCGAGGACGGCGACGACACGGCCGACATCCCCGCAGAGCCGGGAGCGGCCGACGCCAGGACACCGGAGACGAAACCGGGCGATACGACCGCGTCGGAGTCGGAAACAGAAGCGGACGTGGAGGCGGGAGCGGCCGGCGATGACGGCGGGGCAGAGCTGATCGACGAAGGGCCGTCGGGCGCGGGCGACGACGACAGCAACGGCAGCCTCGAACGCGACGATGGTGAGTACGCGGCGTACCCGGAGGCCGAGACGACGGAGCCGACCGCCGACGAGGAGCGCGCCGAGACCGACGACGGCGTGATTCTCGACGAGGAGGGCGAAGACGCTGACGACCGCGAGCGCGGCGCGTGGCCCGACGTGGACGAGTCGGACGAGGGTGGTGAGGAGCCGACCCCGTGGCCCGAACACGGCGGCGAAGACGAGGGGTTCAGCGCCGAGCTAGACGACGGCAACACGGGCGACGTGGAGTTCGGCGGGGGGCTCACGCCCGAGGCCGCCGACCAGCCGACCGACGGTGAGGACGCGGACTACGTCGAGGCACCGGCGCAGACAGCGGTCGAAGCGAACGGTGCGGCCGAGACCGGCAGCGCAGTCGACGACGGCGTCGGGATCACCCGCGGCGACAGCCCGGACCTCGAAACGTCGACCTCAGAGGTGACGACAGAGTACTACTGTCCCGAGTGCGAGATGACTCGCGCCGCCGACGGCAACTCCATGCGCGCGGGCGATATCTGTCCGGAGTGCAAGCGCGGGTACGTCGACGAGCGACCAATCTAAACCTGCCTCCCTCCCGATCGCCGCCCCGAGCGGGCGCCTCACCGATTCGCTCGATCCGCCGGTGAACCGGGCGAAGACCCCGTGACGAAACTGGTTTACGGCCCCCTGTCGAACGAACGTGGCATGAAGGAGTACAAGATGCGCCGCGGTGAGCATCTGGACGACCGCATGCCCGACCTGAAAGGCTCCATCGAGGAGTACTTCGGCGAAGTCACCGACACGGAAGAGTGGCAGGACCACGAGCTGTACGTCGTCGAAGATCCCGACAACCCCGTCTTCGACCGCATCGTGGCCGGCGCCACCAAGTACGGCAGCAAGAAGGACAAGCTTGCGGTCCACTTCGAGGAGCGCCCCGCCGAAGACGTCATCGCGGAAGGGAACGCCGACGCCGCCGCCGACGCGGTCGACGCCAAAAACGAGTTCCTGCTGGAGGCGACCGGTCGCGACGCGAAGTCCCGGCGTGAGTCGCTGAAGCGCGAAGTCGAGGACGACGCCCCCGACTACTGAACGACGGTTTCGCTTTTCCACGGCATTGACGCGTCGCAAGCGGCAGCGCCGTCGATCCAACGAGTGTCAGGATCGATCGGTAAAAAGTTTATTCAGAACTGAGTTAATAATTCGGCGGTTTTAAGTTGTCGGGGGGCGAAAGGGAAGTATGAGCATCAAGAAAGTCATGCTAGCGGTCGGAACAGAAGACGAGGAGCGAACCGAGCGGCTCGCGGAAGAGGCTATCGCAGTGGCCGAACCCGCGGGCGCGGAGGTCGTGTTGACCCACGTGTTCACCGACGAGGAGTTCGATACGGTCAGATCTCGGCTGGGTGTCGACGAGACGAGCGAGGGGTCGACCCCTGACGCCGTCGCCGAGCGACACACGACCACGCGAGCGCTCTCGGAGGCGCTCACCGAGGCCGGCGTGTCGCACTCGGTCCGGGGTGCCGTCGGCGACCACGCCGACGAGGTCGTCGAGGCGGCGTCTGCGATCGGTGCCGACCGCGTCGTCGTCGGCGGTCGCCGCCGGTCGCCGACCGGGAAGGCCGTCTTCGGGAGCGTCGCCCAAGAGGTCCTCCTCTCGTCGCCGTGTCCGGTGACGTTCGTGCGTTCGGCGTCGTAATCGTGCGTTCGGCGTCGCAAATCCGTGAGACACCGGCGCACACGGAAACGAGAGCGATCCGCTCCGGCGTGTGTCCCCTGAAGCGTCCCGCTTAAGTGATACCGGTCCGCGAGTTTACCCGATGTACTACGTGGGCGTCGACCTCGGAGCGACAAACGTCCGGGCGGTCGTCGGCGACGAAACCGCAACCGTCCTCGGATCCGACTCGCGAGGGACCCCGAGCGGGCCAAACGGGATCGCGGTCACCGAGGCCGTTCTCGGCGTGGTCCGCGGCGCGTGCGAGGACGCCGGAATCGACCCGACCGCGGTAGTCGCGGCTGGGATCGGCTCGATCGGTCCCCTCGATCTGGCTGCCGGGATCGTACAGGGACCGGCGAATCTCCCGGACACCGTCGAACGAATTCCCCTCATCGGACCGGTTTCACAGCTGTTAGACACCGACGAGGTCCATCTCCACAACGACACCATCGCGGGCGTCATCGGCGAGCGGTTCCATTCCGAGCGCAACCCCGACGACATGGTGTATCTCACCATCTCCTCCGGTATCGGTGCCGGCGTCGCCGTCGATGGCAACGTGCTCTCGGGGTGGGACGGCAACGCCGGCGAGGTCGGCCACATGACGGTCGACCCGCACGGCTTCATGACCTGTGGATGCGGGCTCGACGGCCACTGGGAGGGGTACTGCTCGGGCAACAACATCCCGAAGTACGCCCGCGAGCTCCACGAGGAGGACCCGATCGAGACCTCCCTGCCGATCGAGGACCCCGACTTCTCCGCGGTCGACGTGTTCGAGGCGGCCGGCGAGGACACCTTCGCCGACCACGTGATCGCTCAAGTCGCCCACTGGAACGCGATGGGCGTCGCCAACGTCATCCACGCGTACGCCCCACTAGTCGTGAGCGTCGGCGGCGCGGTCGCGCTCAACAACCCCGAGTTGGTGCTCGACCCGATCCGCGAGAAGCTCGCGGACATGGTGTTCATCAACGTCCCCGAGGTTCGCCTCACCGAACTTGGCGACGACGTGGTGGTGAAGGGCGCACTCGCGAGCGCGCTCACGGGCGGCACGGGCGACCGATCGCGGGTCGACCCGCCACCGAGGTGATCTTCGAGTCTGCGGGAGAGGCGGATCGGCGGATCGGCGAGAGAGCGGGTCGCAGTTAGTCCTCGAACTCGGTCATTTCGGGCTTGACATCCGGATCGACCGCGTCGCGCGTCTCGAGGTACGCGTCTCGGTATCGGCGGAGCTTCCGCAGGAGAACGTACGCGAATGCGCCCTGAAACAGGAGCACGAAGACGAACAGGGAGACAAGCTGCGGGAGCCCGGTCGCGACCGACAGCACCGTCGTCACTGGCCCGACCAACGTGTTGTACAGCGCGTGGATCGCGGCAGCGATGATAAGCCCCTTCACGACGATCGGTCCCCGGTTCCCAGGGTTGAATTTGGCGAGCCCGAGGTAGTATCCCGCGAACGCGGAGTAGATGACGTGTCCGGGGCCGGCGAGCGCGCGCAGCGCGGCGATCCCGTCGCCCGCACCGAGCGTGGCGATACTGAGCGAAAGCTCCCCCAGATCGACGGTCTGCGCGATGTACACGAGGTTCTCGATGACGACGAACCCCAGCCCGGCGATCGCGCCGTACACCGCCCCGTCGATGACCGCGTCGAACCGGTCGTCGGTGTACGCGTACAGCCGAACCGCGAGTAGCTTCACCGACTCCTCGATCGGACCGACGATCGCGAAGAAGAAGAGGACGAGCCCGGGGAATCCGAACGGCTGGAAGTACGGCTGCGCGACGCTGTTGAGGAGTGCCGCGAACGTCGCGGTCAGGATCGACAGGAGGAACGTCGCCACCAGCAGGGAGAGCGGCTCTCCGGTGGTCACGTCGGAGACGTACACGTACGCTGCGAGCCCGAGCGCCGGGATCGCTGAGAGCCCGACGAGCATCCCGACCGCCGGGTCGAAGACGAGTCCGAGCCCGAAGGATCCGAGGATCGCGAGGAGCCCGAGGAGCGCGACGAAGACGACGATCGCCTTCGCCGACCGAGTAATGAGCCAGTGCAGCGCGACGGAGAGCCCGTCGAGGGAGGTACGCTCCTCCCACGTGGCGATGTCGTAGAGGTCGCGGTCGTCGTCGGCGCGCGACTCGACCGGATCCGACCGAGATGGCATGTCATCTCATTCGGACCGAGGTAACTTAAGCCGTGGCGGGATTCGAGGCGTCGTCGACCCGCCATCGCGCGCGCGACACCGCGGACCCGACAAGATTGAAACCGCGCCGACCGAAGGGACAGTATGCACTTCGACGCACGGACCCAACGGGCCCTCCGCGAGGCGGGGCTCGACACGGACGCGATTGCGGCGGCATCCGACCGAGTCGCCGAACTGGTCGACGAGGACGCCGACAGCCTCCGGGAGTTCTTCGCGCCGGCGGGACACTACTACTCCGACATGGAGATGGCCCACAGCGCGACCGAGAGACAGGAGCACGCGACCGCCGACGTCGATCTGTTCACCCACGGGAGCGACCTCCGGGGCTACCTCTCGCTCGAGGGCTGGGGTGTTCCGATCGAGGGAGGGCGCGTGTTGCGGACCGCGGAGACAGGAGGAGATGACGAGGAAGGAGACAACGATGAGACGCCCGTCCTCGTCGAACTGTCGCTCGGCGCGACCGTCCACGACCGCGTCCGGTTCGCGCGCGACCCCGACGAGCTATGAAGGCCCGCGTTCGCGGCATCTACGCGACGGCGCTCACCGAGGCCCTGCTCGACGCGGGCCACGAGGTCGTCGGCGCGTCGACCCCGATCCGACGGCGCTTCGACGCCGAGTTCGAAAGCGCACCGCCCGACGCACGGATCGCGACGACAGAGGATCGGCAGGGTGTCGGCGCGCACGGGGATCCGGACGCGATAGGGACCCTCCGGGGCCTCCTGACCGACACGGGACTCGACGCGCTGGCGTGGACCGATCCGACCCCGCCCGGGACCGTCTGCGACGGGACGGTGACCGAGACGCTCGGCGGTGGGGCGGTCGTACGGCTTCGCGTTGGCGGGGGCGAGAGCGAGGGCGACGCCACCACCGAGGGGTACCTCCCGTACGGGAGCGTCGACGACCGAATCGAGACCGGCGATCCGGTCCGGGTGCAGGTCCGGGAGTCCGCGGCGCCATGGACGGATCGCCGCCCCGAGTTGGACGGGTCGCTGCGAGCGGGCGGCGGGCTCGTCACGCTCGAACCCGGCTCGGGCACCCGCGTCGACGCGCGGAACGACAAGGACGCGCGAGAGCTGTCGGGAATGCTCGACCTGCTCGGACTGAAGCCGCCGGAGGGGTGGCGCGCCGTCTGGAAGCCGCCCGCGGTCGACGCCGACACCGAGGAGCTGCAGGCCGGACTCGACCGGGCGGTCGCGGCCGTCGAGGGGCTGGACGACGCCGTCGACGCGGCGGGAGGCGCCGGCGTTCTCGACGGTTCGGACAGCGTTCGCGAGGAGCCGTTGACGCGCCCGAACGCCGGCGTCTGGGTGTGGTTCGGCCGCGAGAGCCGGTTCGCGCTCGACGACCGCCGACGCGAGGCGACCGCGACGATGCCGGGTCACCACCGGGTGAAGGCGGGGTCGGCGGACGCATCTTCGGGCGTTGACCTCGCAGAGGCGCTGTGCGAGCCCGACGCGGACGCCTCATTCCCGTTCGGGGTCGTGACGGACGCGTTCGGGCCGGCCGAGGGCGACGCGCTCCGGCTCGAACACGGCAAGCCCGACGGGCGACTGATCACGCTGGGCGAGGCGACGGTGACCACAGTCGACGCCGACGGCTCGGTCGCGGTCGAGCGCGAGATGACCGGCGGCGGCTCTTACGACGGGTTGGACGTGCCCCGCGAGGCCGGCGACATCGCTGAGACCAGCCTGAAGGAGGGCCGATGGTGGTACCCGACGACGTACCGCGGGCGCGATGGGACGGTGCGCGGGACGTATGTCAACGTCTGCACGCCGGTCGAGGTGTTCCCGGACGCCGCCCGCTACGTCGACCTTCACGTCGACGTGATGAAACACCCCGACGGGACCGTCGAGCGCGTCGACGACGACGAACTGCGGGACGCAGAGGCGGCCGGAGACGTGCCGGAGCCGCTGGCGGAGAAGGCTCGGAGCGTGGCGTCGGCGCTGGAGAACGCGCTGTGAGGGGACAACGACGGCGACGCGCTCGGGAGTCGTGTCAGTTCACGTCTCTGTAGCCGCGGGACCCGTCTTAAAAGTGGTTCGCGGATTCGGTCTCGTGTTTCAGCTCGCCGCCGCGACCGCCCTCCACCGTGGAGGCGCCCTGATCGCCGGAGGAGGCGGACCGCACCGTCACGTTCTCCACCTCGTCGAAGTCCATGATCAGGTCGCGGCGGATGTTGTCGGCGGTGATGTTCGAGATACCGCACCCGGAGCAGGTGCCGCCGAGTTCGACGACGACCTCGCCGGTCTCGGCGTCCGCCTCGCGCACGACGCTCGTGCCGCCGTGCATCTGGATGATCGGCATCTGTCCGACCATCCACTTCTCGACCCGGTCCGCGAGGCTTTCGTCGCTCATTACCGTCCCTTCTCGGCCGAGCCTATGGAAGCTTGCGGTTTGCGAGCACGGCGAATGCCGGAAACGAACTGTATCATCGTCGATCCGGCGGGAGGAGTGACGAGGAGGTACGCGTCCCCACTCACTCGTCCGGTCGCTCAGGTTCGTCCCCGTCGCTCGGGAGCCGCGTCGGATCCGCTGGACCGTCGCCGTGCATCGAGTCGTCGCGTTCGAGGAGGTACAACAGCGGTCCCAGCGCCGCGATCACGAGCACGCCGGGAAGCGGTGCGTCGGGGACGAGGAGCACGGTTATCACGGATATTCCTGACGTGACGATGACGAAGGCGGCCCACAGGCGCGGCGATCCGAGGTCGACGCCGACGCGGCCAGCGTCGCGGTAGACGAGCGCGGCCGCGACCGCGGCGAGAAGCGCGGCGGCCCCAGCGCCGAGGGCCGTGATGAGGGACATACCGATGGTTCGGCCGAGAGGCGAAAAAGGGTGTCGCGAGCGGGCGGTGGATCGGAAGGCGAGCGGAGGAACAGCGGAGGAGCCGCGGGGCGGCTCGCGCCTGGACCGCTACGGCGCCTCGCCAGTCTCGATGCTGAAGGAGCCGCGGGGGTACGCGACGCAGGTCAGGGTGTAGCCATCCTCGATCTCGGCGTCTTCGAGCATCTGCTGGTTGTCGTGCTCGACGAAGTCCTCGGAGGGACCGTCGGCGATCCGACCGGCACAGGAGACACACTGGCCCTGCCGGCAGGCGTACGGGAGGTCCCAGCCCTGATCTTCGCCCTGGTCCAAGATCGGCTCGTTGTTGGAGAGTTCGACGGTCTCGCCCTGCTTGACGAACTCGACCTCGAAGTACTCGACCTCGTCTTCGGGGATGTCGCCGGGCCCGGAGCCGCCCGCCGCACCATCCTCCAGTTCACCTTCCTCGCCTTCGCCGCCGGCGGGGATCGCCCCGCCGCCGCCACCGCCGCCGATCGAGCGGTTCCCGGGCTCGGGGAACTCGGTCTCGGGCACGGCGGCGGCGCGTCGTTGGAGTACCTCGTCCGAGATGTCCGTCGCGGGCT
Organism: Halorubrum lacusprofundi ATCC 49239; assembly: GCF_000022205.1. Classification (NCBI taxonomy): domain Archaea; kingdom Methanobacteriati; phylum Methanobacteriota; class Halobacteria; order Halobacteriales; family Haloferacaceae; genus Halorubrum; species Halorubrum lacusprofundi. Next base: position 40,951 of record NC_012029.1, on the reverse strand, counting down.
CCCAACCCCTCCCCTTCAGCGAACTGACGAGGACGACGAGCAGCGTCGCGATCACCGCGACGACGATCGCCGTCGGGTTCACGATCGTCGTGATGAGCGGATTGAGCATACAAACGGATATGAAGAGGTGGTTTAAGGCCGTTTTGATCGGTCCAACTGCATGAAAGTCCCGACGGTACTTCGGACGACGGCGACGTTCTCAGCGACCGCGACGTCATCAGCGACCGCGGCGCCCTCAGCGACCGCGACCATCACGCCGTGGAGCGGTCCATTTATCGGCCGAGCGGTCGACTGGGTGTGCATGGAAGTGAAATCGCGGCATCACCTCCGGAGCGACGATATCACGGCGATCCGCGAGGCGGTCGCCGACCACCTCGGCGTCGACATCGACGGGGACACCTTCGAATTCGTCGAGTTCGTGGACGCGAACTACGAGCTCGTGTTGGTCGACGGAGAGCCGGCGGTCTTCTACGTCGACGACGACGAGCCGTTCCTCACCGTGCGAGGTGCGAACGATTACGAGCCGGAGACGGGAATCGTCACGGTCGACGCGGGGGCCATCTCGTTCGTCTCCGGCGGCGCCGACGTGATGCGCCCCGGCATCGTCGAGGCCGACTCGGCGATCCGCGAGGGCGACCTGGTCGTGATCGCCGAGGAGACCCACGAGAAGGTGCTCGCGGTCGGCCGCGCGCTGGTCGACGGCGATAATATGGTCGGCGACAGCGGGAAGGTCGTCGAGTCGATCCACCACGTCGGCGACGAGCTGTACGAATTCTCGGGGTAAGCGAGCGCGATCGGAATGTTGTTTATAAATGACGCGAGCAGTAGCGACAACCATTTATAAACGAACGGCTGGAGCGGCGACACGATAACCGCTGATATCGTATCCGTCGAACGCGCGATCGCTCCGCGCCTTTTAATCGCCTCGCCTGCGACTCCCACGACAATGACCGCGATTCGGGTGCTGAGCTACAACGTCCGCTACGCCAACCGCGACGATCATCACGACGCCTGGCACGACCGTCGCGACGCGGTCGGACGGCTCGTCCGCTTCCACCGCCCGGACGTCGCCGCGTTTCAGGAGCCGCTGCCCGGTCAACGGCGCGACCTGCGCGAGCGCCTCTCGGAGTACGAGTTCGTCGGGCGAGGCCGGGAAGCGGACGACGAGGGCGAGAGCTGCCCGATCGCGGTCCGGACCGATCGCTGGGAGGTCGTCGACGACGACACGTTCTGGCTCTCCGAGACGCCGAGCGAACCGTCGACCGACTGGGGTGCGGACTACCCGCGGATCGCGACGTGGGCGCGAGTCCGGGCGATCGATGGCGACGCCGCCCTCCTCGTCGTCAACACGCACTTCGACCACGTCAGCGCGCACGCCCGCCGCGAATCGGCGCGACTGCTCTGCCAGCGACTCCCGGACGTAGCGGGACCGGACGCAGGCGAGTCCGACGAGACGATCCCCGTCGTACTCGTCGGCGACTTCAACTGCACGTCGGGATCCGACCCGCATCGGATCCTCGTCGGCGACGATCCGACGGCGGAGACGGACACAGCGCCGATCGACGACTCCGGGATCGCGCTCCGCGACGCGGCCACGGCAGCCGACCTCCGACACGGGCCAGAGACGAGCCTCACCGATTTTGCTCGGCTGATCGACGGTCGCCGGATCGACCACGCGCTCGTCTCGCCCGAGGTCGGCGCTGAGGCGTTCGCAACCCTCACCGACCGTGACGACCGGGGGCGCTACCCCTCTGACCACCTGCCGGTCCTCGCGCGACTGGCCTTATAAAGAGCCGGCGGCGATCACTACTACTCGTCCGCGTACTTCTCCATCACCGTCTCGTAGCCGCGCTTGGCCGTCTCGTACGTCTCGCGAAGGTCATCGATCGGTGTCTCACTCGCGTCGATGCGAAGGTCGTTGTAGTACGGGTCGTCGGTCGCTTCGTCCGTGTTCGTCACCTGTAGCGCCGCGGATTGGACTTTCAGGTCCTCTCGCTTGTCGCCGCCAGCCTCGTGGCCCGCCGCGAGCGCGTCGATCAGCCGCTCGGCCAGCGGGGCCTCACCGTGGGCGTCCGACTCGTAGGCGGCCGCGACGTCGTCTATCACGTCCTCGCCCGTCAGGAGGTTGCCCGCGACGGTGTAGTTCTCGCCGACGACGTGGCCGTACCAGTCGTTGCACTCCTCGCCGGAGAACGCGAACGTCCCGTCGGCGTCGACGCCGTGGAGCTGGCGCTGTGACTTCCCCTCGTCGGCGTTTAGGAGGGACTCCAGCGCGTCGTCGACGGCGAGTCCGTCGCCCAAATACGCGATCCCTTTTCGGCCCAACTCAACGTTGACGAGCGACTGAGTCGCCACCGCGCCGTCCGCCGACGCAAACGGACACAGCGTTCCGACCCCCGGCAGGCGTGTGGTCACTGCCACGCCGTACCGAATCTGGTCGTCGCCGTCGTCGTCGGTGTACCGCTCGCGAACGCAGATGCTGAACGTCACACCGGTCGTGGGGCGGGGACCGGCAAAAGGCTGCGGCCCGGAGGCGGCGTTTCCGGTTTCAGATTCCAAGGGCGGCATCACCGTGGAGACGAAGAGGACGCCGAGATAAGCCCGTTCTCGGCCGCAAAGGGGAGCCAAACCGCTGGCACCGGAGACGGTCGCAGTATCATGATTAGTGCCAACGGGCGACACACTTATGCGTGCGAATCTCCCTCATACATATAGCCTCGGTTACGGGCGAACGGCGATCCGTCGTGGGTCGCCCTCGACGGCAGCAGCGTTCGCGGCTCCATGAGCCGTTGTCTCAGGCACGAAGAGCTGTGCCGCCGCGCGTCGAGGGTGCTCGCAGCGGATCGCCGCCCCTCCGAGCGACCAGGGACTAGATACAATGCCAAACCGACACACGCTCGAACGGCTCAGCGAGGAGTACCGGACGAACGTCCCGGACGATCTCCGGGAACCCCGCTCGTTCAACTGGTACCTCGACGCGCTGTACGAGGAGCCGCGGATCGCGCGGAACGCTCACCAGCGCGTCGCGGACATGTTCGACCACTACGGCACCCAATACGACGAGGAACGCGGCGTCGTCGAGTACGCGCTCGCCGCGGACGACCCCCTCCACGACGGCGAGAACGTCTTCTACGGCCGAGAGGTCCACGAGGCGATCCACGAGTTCGTCAACAAGGTGAAATCCGGCGCTCGGGGCCTCGGACCCGAAAAGCGGATCAAGCTTCTGCTCGGTCCTGTCGGCTCCGGTAAGTCGCATTTCGACTGGCTGGTCCGTCGGTACTTCGAGGCGTACACCCGCGAGGACGCCGGTCGGATGTACACCTTCCGCTGGGTGAACCTCTGTTCGGTGATCGACGATCAGGACCCCGGCGACGACACCGTGCGCTCGCCGATGAACCAGGACCCGCTCGTGCTCATCCCGCGCCCCCAGCGCGAGGGCGTGATCGACGAGCTCAACGAGCGGCTCGACGCACCCTACACCCTCCGAAACGACCAACACCCGGACCCGGCCTCGGAGTTCTACCTGAACGAACTGCTCGCGCACTACGACGACGACTTACAGCGGGTCCTCGACAACCACGTCGAGGTCGTCCGGCTCGTCGCCGACGAGAACCGCCGGGAGTGCATCGAGACGTTCGAGCCGAAAGACAAGAAGAACCAGGACGAAACGGAACTCACCGGCGACGTCAACTACGCGAAGCTCGCCGTCTACGGCGAGTCAGATCCACGCGCGTTCGACTACGCCGGCGCGTTCTGTAACGCCAACCGCGGGCTGTTCTCCGGGGAGGAACTACTCAAACTGCAGCGAGAGTTCCTCTACGATTTCCTCCACGCCTCTCAGGAGTCGACGATCAAGCCGAAGAACAACCCCCGGATCGACATCGATCAGGTGATCGTCGGGCGGACGAACATGCCGGAGTACCGCGAGAAGACCGGCGACGAGAAGATGGAGGCGTTCAACGACCGCACCAAGCGGATCGACTACCCCTACGTGTTGGAGTACGAGAGCGAGGCGAAAATCTACGAGAAGATGCTCAACAACGCCGACGTGCCCAACGTCCACGTCGAGCCGCACGCCTTGGAGATGGCCGGCCTCTTCGGCGTTCTCACCCGCTTAGAGGAGCCGGCCGACGAGACGGTGAGCCTCCTCGATAAGGCGAAGGTGTACAACGGCGAGCTAGAAGACGAGGAGATCGACCGTCGGAAGCTCCGCGAGGACGCCGCCGAATCCGCCGACGTGGGCGAGGGGATGGACGGGATCTCCGCCCGATTCGTCGGCGACGAGATCGCCGAGGCGATCATGGACGCCACCCACCGCGACCGCAGCTACCTCTCGCCGCTGTCCGTCTTCGACCACTTCGAGGCGAACCTCGGCGGCCACGGCTCGATCGCGGAAGCGGACCTCGACCGCTACGAGCGGCTCTTAGAGACCGTCCGCGAGGAGTACCGCGAGCGCGCCATCGAAGACGTGCGCCACGCGTTGGCGTACGACGTTGACGAGCTCCGCCGGCAGGGTGAGAAGTACATGGACCACGTGATGGCGTACATCGACGACGCCACCGTCGACGACGAGCTCACCGGCCGCGAGACCGAGCCGGACGAGACGTTCCTGCGCGCGGTCGAAGAGCAGCTCGACGTGCCCTCCGATCGCAAGGACGACTTCCGACAGGAGGTGTCGAACTGGGTCTCCCGGCGCGCTCGCGAGGGGCGCGGCTTCGACCCGCGGGAGAACGACCGACTCCGGCGCGCGCTCGAACGCAAGCTGTGGGAGGACAAGAAGCACAACATCAACTTCTCGGCGCTGGTCTCCGCGACCGACCTCGACGACGAGGAGCGGAGCGCGTGGGTCGACGCCTTGGTCGACCGCGGCTACTCCGAGGACGGCGCCGCGGAGGTGCTGGAGTACGCGGGCGCGGCCGTCGCCCGCTCCGAGATCGAAAACGGCGGGGACTGAGATGACCGAACGCGACACGCCGGACGGAGACGCGTTCGTCCGCGACGCCGACGAGACCCTTCGGGGGGCGTACGACCCGCCGATGAGCCTCGAGGAGTACGTCGACCGGGTGTTGGAGAACCCGACCGCGGCCGCCTCCGGCGCGCGGTACCTCCTCGCGGCCGTCGAGTCGCAGGGGACCCGGGAGGTCCGCGAGCGCGGCGAGCGGCTGGAGCGGTACCGGTTCTTCGACGATCCGTTCAACGACGGGGAACACGCCGTGTTGGGCAACACCGCGGCGCTCAACGCGTTCGTCGACGACCTCCGGGCCGCCGCCGCGGGGCGCGGCAACGACGAGACGATCGTGTGGATCGACGGCCCCACAGCCACCGGGAAGTCGGAGTTCAAGCGGTGTCTGGTGAACGGCCTTCGGGAGTTCTCGAAGACCGAGGCCGGGCGACGCTACACCGTCGAGTGGAACGTCACCGGGGCCGGGACCGGAAGCGGGGTCGGGGCAGGCGCCGCGTCGCTCTCGTACGGCGACGGCGGAGACGCCGCCGCGTGGTACCGGAGTCCCGTCCAGACACACCCCCTCTCGGTGTTCCCCGAAGCGGTCCGGGAGTCGATCGCCGACGCCGTCGACGACGACGCCTACCCGATCGCGGCCGACGTGGACCTCGACCCGTTCAGCCGCGAGGCGTACGACCACCTCGAATCGGTGTACCGCGACGAGGGGCGTCGAGACCTGTTCTCGGCGATCACCGACCGCGACCACCTCCGCGTGACGAGCTACGTCGTCGACGTGGGCGAAGGGGTCGGCGTGCTCCACGCCGAGGACGACGGGAGCCCGAAAGAGCGGCTCGTCGGATCGTGGATGGGCGGCATGCTCCGCGAGCTCGACTCGCGCGGGCGGAAGAACCCGCAAGCGTTCAGCTACGACGGCGTGCTCTCACAGGGCAACGGCGTCGCGACCATCGTCGAGGACGCGAGCCAGCACGCCGACCTCCTCCGGCGGCTCCTCAACGTCCCCGACGAGCGGCGGGTAAAGCTCGATAAGGGGATCGGAATGGATCTCGACACCCAGCTCATCGTCATCTCGAACCCCGACCTCGACGCCGAACTCGACCGCCATGCCGAGCGCGAAGGGGCGGACCCCCTGAAAGCGCTGAAACGCCGTCTCACTCGCCACGAGTTCCGCTACCTCACGAACCGGCGGCTGGAGGCAGAGCTGTTGCGCCGCGAGGTCGGCGGCCCGCGAGGCGTACCGACGGTCGACGGGATCGAGGACGACGAGCCGATCGATACCGGCGAAAATCCCGCGAGGGACCCCGCGAGCGAGCCCAGTGCCGCGTCCCTTACGATCGGCGTCCGCGACGGCGACAAAGGGATCACGGAGCGCGAACTCGCTCCCCACGCGGTCGGAGCGGCCGCGCTGTACGCGGTCGTCACGCGGCTCGACACCGACGACCTGCCGGCGGGGATCGACCTCGTCGAGAAGGCCGAGCTGTACGAAAACGGTGAGATACGGCGCGAGCGGAGCGGCGAGGAACAGCGGATCACCGTCGACGACATCGAGTTCGGCGACGGAGATGGCCGGAACGGGATCCCGGTCACCTACGTCCGCGATATCGTCGCGGAGCTGCTCGGGTCTGACGCCGACCGCAGCCACCCTGAACTACCGGTCGAGCGGGTGATCACGCCGACGGACGTGCTCGACGCGATGGCCGAGGCACTCTCCGACGCGCCGGTGTTCTCGCGGACGGAGGTCGCGGAGTTCGAGAGCCGGAAGGCGCCCGTGGCCGAGCGCGTACGCGAGCGCCAGCGAGCGGATGTGGTCGACGCGATCCTCGCGGAGGAGACCGTCCCGGAGGCGACCGTGGCCGAGTACGTCGAGCACGTGTACGCGTGGGACGCCGAGGTGCCCGTCGAGACCGAGCGCGGCCCGGAGGAGCCGGACGCGCTCGCGATGAAGGTGTTCGAGACGGAGACGCTCGGCCGGTTCGACGAGAGCGACTACCGCGGGACCGACCCCACCGAGCCGGTCGGGACGTTCCGGCGCGAGCGGGTGATACGCGCACTCACCCGGTACGCGTGGCGGAACCGCGGCAACGCGTTCAGCGTCGGCGACGCCGACCTCGGCGAGATCCCGGAGCTGAAGGCGGTGTTGGAGTCGAACGACCTCGCGGACGTGAAACGACGATTCCCGGACCTCGACCCTGCCGAGTGGGCCGATCCGCCGGCCGACACCGAGACGGAACGGACGAAGGCGACGACGATAGCGCGGCTCGTCGACCGGGGGTACAGCCCCGCGTCCGCCGAGTTGACGAGCCGCGCCGTGATGCGGAACGTTCGCGACGAGTGGACGAGCCTGACCGCCGACGGCAACACGGCGAGCGAGGCCACCCCAGATCGTCCGATAGAGGACCGAAGCGGCCGAAACGGGGGTGGTCGGACGTGGGACTGACCGAGGACCGCGAGCGGTTCCGCGAGGTGGGTGAGAAGCGCCGCGAGGATCTCGCGGAGTTCATCAGCCACGGCGATCTGGGCGGCTCCGACCCCGACCGAGTTCGTATCCCGGTGAAGATCGTCGATCTCCCCGAGTTCAAGTACGACCGCCGCGAGGCCGGCGGCGTCGGGCAGGGGGAGAGCGGACAGCCCCAGCCCGGCCAGCCGGTCGAACCAAAGTCCGACGGCGATGAGGAGGGGGACCCGGGCGAGGAAGGCGGCGAGCACGAGTACTACGAGATGGACCCGGAGGAGTTCGCGCGCGAGCTCGACGAGGAGCTGGGACTCGACCTCGAACCGAAGGGGAAACGAGTCGTTGAGGAGATGGAAGGCGATTACACCGACACTGCCCGCGCCGGCCCGCGGGGGACCCTCGACGTCGACGAGTTCTTCAAGCGCGGGCTGAAGCGCCACCTCGCGACCGACTTCGACGAGGATTACGTCCGCGAAGGACTCCACGTCGCCGGCGCGGACGTCGACGACGTGTTCGCATGGGCGCGCAACCAAGGGATTCCCGTCTCGCGGGCGTGGATCGCCGACGCGGCTGCGACCGCGGCGGACGAGCACGGCGAGCCCGTCGAAGCGCTCGACCGGTGGGTGAGCTTCGACGCGCTCGACGAGGATATCGACCGCGAGCCCGCCACTCATCGGATTCGCCGGGAGGGGCTCGACAGCGTCCCCTTCCGCCGAGAAGACGAGCGCTTCCGTCATCCCGAGGTGATCGAGAAGCGCGAGCGCAACGTCGTCGTGGTGAACGTCCGTGACGTGTCCGGCTCGATGCGCGAGACGAAACGCGAGCTGGTCGAGCGGGTGTTCACCCCGATGGACTGGTACCTGACCGGGAAGTACGACGCCGCGGAGTTCCGCTACGTCGTCCACGATGCAGAAGCGTGGGAGGTCGACCGCGGCGAGTTCTTCGGGATCCAGTCGGGCGGAGGCACCCGGATCTCCAGCGCCTACGAGCTGGTCGCGGAGATCCTCGAAGAGTACCCCTACAGCGAGTGGAACCGCTACGTGTTCGCCGCCGGCGACTCCGAGAACGCCGGCAGCGACACGACCGAGTCGGTGATGCCGCTGATGGAGTCGATCGACGCCAACCTCCACGCGTACGTGGAGACGCAGCCGGGCGGCGCCGCGCCGAACGCCCGTCACGCCGACGAGGTGGAAGAGGCGCTCGGCAACACGGGCAACATCGCCGTCGCCCGCGTCTCGGAGCCGGGCGACGTCACCGACGCCATCTACGAGATCCTCAGTACCGAAGCCGAAGGCGACGGCGCCGCGACCGCCGGCGAGGCGGCAAGCGGGCTGACCGACGGAGGTGAGCGCCGATGAGGGACGAGCGAGTCGAAGCGAAACGCGAGGCGGAGTCGCTCGGAGTACCGGCGGCGGAAGCGCGCGCGCTCGCCGAACGGCTCGGGCTGGAGCCGTACCCGGTGCGGTACTGGATCGTCGACCACGACGAGATGAACGAACTGATCGCGTACGGCGGCTTCCAGCGGCGGTACCCCCACTGGCGGTGGGGAATGAACTACGAGCGGCAGTCGAAGTTGGATCGCCACGGGCTCGGGAAGGCGTTCGAGATCGTCAACAACGACGATCCGAGCCACGCGTTTCTCCAGGAGTCGAACTCGCCCGCCGACCAGAAGGCGGTGATAACCCACGTCGAGGCCCACGCGGACTTCTTCGCGAACAACCGGTGGTTCGGCCTGTACGCCGACCGCGGCAAGGGCGGACCGAACGCCGCGGCGCGGCTGGAGCGCAACGCCGACCGGATCGCGGCGATCGCCGATCGTCCGGAGGTCGACCGCGACGAGGTCGAGCGCCTGATCGACGCTGTGAGCGCGCTGGAGGACACGATCGACCAGCACAGCCCGGCCGACGCCGCGCGGTCGGTCGACGAACCGGGAGTCGACGAGGACGTGAACGGCCCTGACGACGATCCGCTCGCGGCGATCGAAGAGCGGATCGCGGAGCTGGACCTCTCCGAAGAGGTGCGTCGTGACGTGTTCGATGACGAGTGGCTCGAAGCCAGAGGCGAGGGCGTCGAGCCGGAGGAGCCGCGCCCGGACGTGCTCGCGTTCCTGCGTGATTACGGGAAGCGGTACGACCCGGAGAGCGGAAAGGCGGTCGACCGCGAGCCGTGGGAGACGACCGTCATCGACGCGCTTCGCGAGGAGGCGTACTACTTCGCGGGCCAGAAGTCGACGAAGGTGATGAACGAGGGGTGGGCAACATATTGGGAGTCAGTCATGATGGGTGGCGAGGGGTTCGCCGATCCCGACGAGTTCCTCACGTACGCCGACCACATGTCCCGGGTGCTCGGATCGCCCGGGCTCAACCCCTACAAGCTCGGGTTCGAGCTGTGGACCCACGTGGAGTTGCGGGCCGCCCGTCGCGACGTGATCGACAAGCTGCTTCGGATCGAGGGAGTGACGCCAGAGAATTTCCACTCGCGGATCGACCTCGATGAGGTCGCCGCAGCGCTCGAACCTCATCCCGCGATCGCGGGGGCGGGACCGGCGACGCTCGACGAACTGGCCGAGCTCGCCGCCGACCGCGACCCGCGTGTCGACGCCGAGGCGGTCGACCGGGCGCTGTCGGCGCGGGACGGAGAGAGTCCGGGAACCGACAGCGACGCTGGCCCCGACTCCGGCCCGGACATCGAGCGCTACCCGTGGAAGCTGCTCACGCGCGAGGGCCTCGCGGAGCGACACTACGTCCTCTCGCGGCCGGAGCATCGGAACTCTCTCCGGAACGTCTCGCGGGAGACGTTAACCGAGCAAGCGCGGTACATGTTCGACGTCGATCGATATGCGACGGTCGACGAGGCGCTCGCCGACGTGGATCGTGCGACGGGCTGGGACCGGATGCTCGAAGTCCGCGAGAGCCACAACGACGTAACGTTCATCGACGCGTTCCTCACCGACGAGTTCGTGCGCGAGGGGAACTACTTCACCTACGAGTACAGTCGGGCGACCGAACAGCACCGCGTCGCCAGCGTCGACGCCGACGACGTGCGGAAGAAGCTTCTGTTGCGGTTCACGAACTTCGGGAAGCCCACGGTCGTCGTACTCGACGGCAACTTCCGGAACCGAGGCGAACTCCTCTTGGGCCACCGGTACAACGGGGTCGCTCTCGACGAGGAATCGGCGAGAGAGACGCTGAAGCGCGTCTTCGAGCTGTGGGGGCGGCCGGCGAACCTCGCGACGATCCGCGTCGAGTACTCCGACGAGGCGATCCGCCGCGCCATGCGGCGGGGCACCGAACCGGAGGGAAAAGAGGTCGGCGTGCGCTTCCAGTACGACGGCGGCGAGGTGACCGAACACGACCTCGATCCGGAGATCAAAGCGCGGATCGCGGCCGACGAGATCGACTACGACACGAAACCCGACGACTGGCTGGCGTGATCGGAGGACCGGACGGTTCCCGACACGAACTACCGCGGACCTACGTCAGGTTCGCGACCATCTCGGAGACGGACGCCGTCTCCTCCTCGTTGATCCCGTGACCCATCCCCTCGTAGATCCGGGTCTCGACATTGCCACCGAGCGCCGCAAGCACGTCGGCCGTCTCGTGGACCCGCTCTTCGGGGATGTGCGGGTCGACATCACTGCACCCGAGAAACGCCGGCGTTCCCGCGAGCGCGTCGGCGGGGTCCCCGTCGACCGCGGCCGCCGCGTGGGAGACGTAATCGTCGAGATCGATCGACTCGCCGATCAGCCCGCCGCTCAGTGCCGCGAGCCCACCGTATTGCGACGGATTTCGCGCAACGAACTCGCTCGCGAGACAGGCGCCCTGCGAGAAGCCACCAACGAGGACGCACTCGGCCGGAATCCCTGCGTCCGTCGCGGTCTCGACTGCGCGGCCGATGGCACGCAGACCGGAACTCCGGCCGGGTTCGTTGTCCGCGACCGGAGCGAGGAAGGAGTTCGGGTACCACGTGTTCGCCGCCGCCTGCGGCGCGAGTAGTGAGAGACCGGAGGTCTCTCTGACAGCCGGCGGCGAAGCCGCCGGCGAGAGCGCGATATCGTAGTCGCCTGCGACCTCCGTCCCGAACTCGACGATGCTCCGCGCGGTCGCGCCACGACCGTGGACGAGGACGACGGCGGCGTCCGCCGCCTCGATGTCGGTGCCGGCGGTCACCAGCTCCTCGTCGGCGTGCGGGTCGTCGCCCGTATGCAGGGGTCCGCGGCTCATACGCCGACGCCCGCGTCGGCATCCGGCAGATCGTACTTGTTCACCGGGAGCCCGAGCTCCTCCAAGGCGGCCTCCATGTGACGATCCTTCGCGAAGTCGGCACCGTCCTCCTCACGGAGCCGCTGGGCAGTCGCGAGCACCTCGCCCTTGCGATCGTCCGGGATCTCGTACTTGTCCGACGAGAGTTCGATGACGAGGCCGTTGTTGTCCTGCGTGTAGATCGAGTGGAAGATCCCTCGATCGAACACGTTGTACCCTTTCCCAGCATCCTCCAGCGCCGACATGATATCTTCGTACTCGTCGGGATCGACGCTGAAACAGAGGTGGTGGACTGCGCCGGTGCCGGCGCGCTGGCCACGAGCCGAGGGGCGGTCGTCGCTCACGAAGAACGTCAGGATTCGCCCGTCACCGGTGTCGAAGAATAGGTGCGTCTGCGAGGGGTCGTCGAGATTGGGCTGGCGGAGGACGAGCGGCATGCCAAGTAGGTCGCGGTAGAACGCGATCGTGTCGGCCTCGTTGCTTCCCCAAACGGTAACGTGGTCGGTTCCGGTGGTATGGAACGGTGCGTCCGGACGCTCCGGCGTGACGGGAGCCGGGATGTCGTCGCTCATACTACCGGTACGAAGCGGATACGTATAAAAGCGAAAGTGACCGCCGGGCCACCTGCTGACATCGGTGTTATCCGGTCAGAACATTCGATTCACTGAAAGCGGACGCGAACGCCGTGCCCGAAGCGGCGTCGGCACCGAAGCGAACCGCTTAATCCGGACAGAACGAACCGGAAGGCATGGAGATACTGCTTCACTCCGGACTCGAACACCCGAACACCCTGTGGATCGCGGCCGCCGCAGTCATCTCGTTCGTACTCGGCGTCGTTTCGACCACGTACGGACGCCGGATCGCGGCCCCGTTTCGGGACTCCACCGAGGAGTGATCACGACCGCTCGATCCGGCTTGCAAGCCGCTGAACCCCGCGACTAGGGTCGCTGCCAGATAGGCGGCGCAACACCGAGAGCCCGAACGACGATCGGATACCCGAACGCGACGACGAACACGAGGAGCATCGACGCCAGAAACGAAAGCGATCCGACGACGCGCTCGACGATCGCCAACACGACGAACATCACGACGAACATCACGCCCCAATGAGGGGCGAGTTGGCGAATTTTCTCCGCGGTGTCAGTCATACATCCCGTGATGAGTCCGACAAATATAGGTTGTCGGTCGCTGCCGTGAACTCCGAGGCGACACGGAAGCATCTCGAAAACGGGAACGCGAATCGAACGGAAACGCGAACCGAGAGAGCCGATCGAAATCGGAGATCAGTACCGCGAGGGAATAAACGCCGCCGAGAGCAGGAGAACGATCGAGAACAGCGCGAGGATCACCACGCGCGTCAGTCCGGAGTTGTACTGTTCAAACTGCTCGATCTCCGCGACCTGTGCATCGTACCCCTCGATATCGCTCGACAGGTGGAGGGTCGAGGAGTCGGCGAAGTGCGCGACGAGGTCCGTCTCGACGAGCGTGACGATCCCCTCGTCCTGAACCTCGATCGACTCCGTCTCCGTGGCCTCCCAGACGAGCACCGCTTGGTCCGCCGTGACGTTGTCAACGGTCGCGGTCTGACTACTGTACTCAAGGGTGCCACCCGTAGCGTACGAGCGCTCCTCGGGGGCCGGGAAGTACTCCCCGACCGGGATGAGACTCGACTCGCCGTCCTCGGTGACGACGACGTACTCGCCGTCGTCGCGCTGGACGGTCTCGTTGTCGGCCTGCGGATCAGCTTCGAGGATCGCCTGTCGGTCGGGTACCTCAACGAGCGTGAATTCGCTCGGATCCTCACCCGTGATCTCCACGCGCCACTCCCGCTCGTTGAACTGAACCGTCGACCCGTTCGCCCAGGCCTCGGACTGTTCCACGGTCATGTTGCGCTCGATCGTCGCCACGAGCGAGGTCCCGCCACCACCGCCACCGTGACCACCACCGCCGCTCTCCTCAACTTCGGTGATCTCGACGACGTACTCCTGGCCCTCGACCTCGATCGTCTCACCGTCCGAGACCTCGTAGTCAGGGTTTTCGAAGCCGATCTCCGGGCTATCGGCCGTCACAGTGAGCACACCGGCCACGCCCGCGACGAGAACGAAGAGCGCAGCGTACACGGCCACAGCGCGTCGTTGCATAGTTCCAGCATGGGTCACCCGGTGTATAACGGTTACTAAGCCGCGCTCTCGAAACGCGAAATAGAGCCGAAGCGAAGCGTCGATCGCCTTGGGACGGCGATACCGCGCCCGCCAGCGAGGGTCCAGTCGGCGGCAGACGGTACAGCCCCGGGAAGCAGCACAAGCAGACATGGATATCAGACAATCGAACCTGATCCGAGACAATGAATATTTCACGAAATTCGTCGATCAGCCGAAATACGCGCGCTGAGGATCGCTCTCTGCAACAGTACTTTAATTGCGCGCCGCAGAACACGGGCAATGACGGATTCCGATAGAGCGACACCACCAGAGGTCCTCGACAGCAAGCGCGACGCAACGCGATATCAGGTTTTGGTAGAGATCGCCGCCCGGCAACCCGCAGTGAGCCAAACAGAGATTGCCGAAGCGATCGGCGTAACGTCGCAGGCCGTCAGTGATTACGTGAGGGACCTCGTGGAGCACGAATACGTCGAGAAGGAAGGTCGAGGACGGTATACGGTAACAAAGGAAGGCGTCGACTGGCTGATCTCCAGAACCGACAGTTTGGAGGCATACCTCAACCGCGTCAGCTCCGACGTGCTTGGCAGCGTCGACGTCGACGCCGCGATCGCGATGGACGACATCGCCGAGGGAAGCGACGTGGGCCTGCTCATGCGTAACGGCGTCCTCCATGCGAACCCCGCAGGCGGGACAGCAACGGCGGTCACCGTCACCGCTGCCGCAGCGGGCGAAGCCGTCGGTGTCGCCGATTTCGAGGGCGTAGTTGATTACGAGACCGGATACGTCACAGTGCTCCCCGTTCCAGCCGTCACAGACGCGGCATCGGTCGCCCCCGACGTGCTCACAGCGACCCGCCCGTCCGAGAGCTTGCTCGCCGTCGCCGGTACCGAAGCGTACGCGCTCGCCGCGCGGGCGGACGCACACCCGGATATCCGGTTCGGAACGGTCGACGCCGTCGCCGAAGCCGCAGTGCGCGGCATGAACGTACTACTAATCGTTACGGCCGACCAGCTACCGAAACACACCGCGCGGCTCCGCGACGAGAACATCCCGCACGAAGTGCTCGACGCGGGCGACTTCTGAGACGAAGACAACAAGAAGCCGACCACCCGTGTCGCCGAGCGAGCCGCTCTCGGAGTTGAAACGAGAGCCAAGGGCCGGATTTGAACCGGCGTTGGGCGGCTCTGCAGGCCGCTGCGTCTGACCAGACTCTGCCACCTTGGCGCCTATCGGACGTACCGCAGTCGAGCGTTTAAGCCTAGCGGTCGCGTGTGAAACACAGCGCCGCCGCTCTCTATACATGAAAAAAGCCCACGGACGTAGTGTCCGTGGGCGAAATTGCGAGTGGGAGTATTCTCCCGTATGAATGGTAGGCGGCGAACCGCGGTTCCCAGAGGATCGCTCACTCCAGTACTTCCCGGTACGCTGGTGGGCTTAACTTCCGTGTTCGGAATGGGTACGGGTGTTGCTCCACCGCTATGGCCGCCTTTACGCCGACTCTCGGAATTGAACCGAGACTCTCTCCACGCTTTCGCGGAGAGAGACGCCTGTGTCGGTGGTTCTTCCGACCGTGTATATGTGCGATCCAGTTACCGCCTGAACTCATACGACCTGTGGTGTCAGTGCCGTATGACTGTGGCTTCGGTCTGTTAGTGCTCGTGGACTCAACACCTCGTTGCCTCGGTGCGTACATCCCGAGTCTATCGAACTCGTCTTCTACGAGTGACCTCATCGGTACTTCTTTTCCATGTGGGTTTCGAGCTTAGATGCGTTCAGCTCTTACCCCGTGTCGCGTGGCTACCCGGCATTGCGTTCTCACACAACCGGTACACCAGTGGCGACCAAACGTAGTTCCTCTCGTACTATACGTTTGTTCACGTCAAGTACCTTGACACCCCCAATAGATAGCAGCCGACCTGTCTCACGACGGTCTAAACCCAGCTCACGACCTCCTTTAATAGGCGAACAACCTCACCCTTGCCCGCTTCTGCACGGGCAGGATGGAGGGAACCGACATCGAGGTAGCAAGCCACCCGGTCGATATGTGCTCTTGCGGGTGACGACTCTGTTATCCCTAAGGTAGCTTTTCTGTCATCTACGGGCCCCATTCCGGAGCCTCGTAGGTTCGCTAGACCACGCTTTCGCGTCAGCGTCACTCGTTGGGAATGACACTGTCAGACCATCTTGTGCTCTTGCGCTCTTCGCCGGATTCCCGACCCGGCTGAGATGATCTTCGGGCGCGCTCGATATCTTTTCGAGCGCGTACCGCCCCAGTCAAACTGCCCGGCTACCGGTGTACTCCTCCCGGAGTGAGAGTCGCAGTCACCGACGGGTAGTATTTCAATGTTGTCTCGGTGGCCCGCTGGCGCGGGTACCTGTGTAATGACTCCTACCTATGCTGCACATCGGCGACCACGTCTCAGCGACAGCCTGCAGTAAAGCTCTATAGGGTCTTCGCTTCCCCTTGGGGGTCTCCAGACTCCGCACTGGAACGTACAGTTCACCGGGTCCAACGTTGGGACAGTGGCGCTCTCGTTTATCCATTCATGCAAGCCGCTACTGAAGCGGCAAGGTACTACGCTACCTTAAGAGGGTCATAGTTACCCCCGCCGTTGACGGGTCCTTCGTCCTCTTGTACGAGGTGTTCAGATACCCGCACTGGGCAGGATTCAGTGACCGTACGAGTCCTTGCGGATTTGCGGTCACCTGTGTTGTTATTAGACAGTCGGAGCGCCCGAGTCACTGCGACCTGCTCCGTCGAGAGCAGGCATCCCTTCTTCCGAAGGTACGGGACTAACTTGCCGAATTCCCTAACGTCGGTTCTCCCGACAGGCCTTGGCTTGCGCTGCCAGAGCACCTGTGTCGGATCTTGGTACGGACATCGTGCTTGTCTTTTCACGGGCCCTATGTACGGCTGACTTGCGCTATCTCGCGTTTCGCTCGCTTCGTGCCGTGACGGCTTCCACGAGTTTCCACGATTTGACCGGGCGAAAGCCCGGCTCAGCGTTCCACACGGCGTCGACGTTTACTGCACGATGGCACTGGAATCTTAACCAGTTTCCCGTTGATGCAGTCGAGTTACGGTGCATCTTAGGACCGGCTGACCCTCGGCTGAGTGGCAGTGCCGAGGAACCCTTGCTCTTCAGGCCGTCGAGGTTCTCACCCGACTATCGCTGCTACTGTGACCAGGATTGTCGTTTCTGAACGGTCCACACGAGTTCTCACCCGTGCTTCCATCCGAACAGAACGCCAACCTACGCGGTTGCCCCTGTCAAGGGCACGGCCAGGTCTCGGTGGTAGATTTGAGCCCCGATCATTTTGGGCGCCTCAAACCTCGGCCGGTAAGCTGTTACGCTTTTCTTAGAGGGTAGCTGCTTCTAAGCTCACCTCCCGGCTGTTTAGGGCTTGAGACCACCTTCGAATCGCACTTAATCTACACTTTGGGACCTTAACCCGGCTCTGGGTTGTTCCCCTCACGGTACACAGGCTTACCCCGCGCACCGGACTCCCTTCGTCTACAGCGCCTGCGGGTTTGGAGTTCGACAGGATGGCCGACTCCTCTCGGAGGCGGGTCATCCAATCGGTAGCTCTACCCCGCGGGCTACCTCGGAAGAGGTCATGCTTCGACATGTTTCGGTTGGAACCAGCTGTTGCCAGGCTCGATGGGCCTTTCACCCCTATGCACAGATCACGAGAGGATATTGTAGAATACCAACTCTAACGGGCCTCCACGTGGCTTTCGCCACGCTTCACCCTGCCTGTGTATAGATCGCCTGGTTTCGGGTCGCACCCAATTGACTCCCCGCGCTTGAACACGGTGGCCCTCGCACGAATGTGCTGCGGCCGTATCGGTTTCCCTACGCCTTCCCCGGTTCACGGGTTAGACTCGCCAATCAAGTGCACTCCCTGGGTCGTTTTTCAAAACGCACGACACGACGCCGGCTCGACTCTCTTCCTACTGGAGGATCGCTCCTCGGTCGTTTTGAGAATCGCCTTGTACGCCCTGTCGCTCGATCGCCAACTGATTTCAGGCCCTATTGCACCGCCCTTCTCGGGGTGCTTTTCAGCGTTCGCTCACGCTACTTGTTCGCTATCGGTCTCGAGGAGTGTTTAGCCTTCTCAGGGGATGCCTGAGTCGTTCACAGAGGATATCCGACCCCTGCTACTCTGGTATTGACGCCTTCTGTACTGCCTCATCTTACGGGGTTGTCACCCTGTCTCACGCTCCATTCCAGGAGACTTCAGATGAAATGTCGAGAATTGATTGTCAACCCGAACACCACATTGGTCCGAAGACCTTCGGTTTGGGCTGTGTCGCGTTCACTCGCGGTTACTGACGACATCGCTATTGCGTTCTTTTCCTTCCCTTACTGAGATGTTTCAATTCAGGGAGTTCCCTATTGCGCGTGGCAATTGTAAACGGATTCCGATTCGGATATCTCATGTTCTTCCCCTCCATGCGGGTCCCATGAGCTTTTCGCAGCTTGGCACGTCCTTCATCGGCTCTCGAGCCGAGCCATTCACCAGCTGGCACAGTAGCCAGTAGTGTGTCAGTCGATTCAATAAAGAACCGCTGACGGTGTCAAGTGACTAAATGTCACCCGACTGTATATGGTTCACTGACGTTCCACGAACTCGTATGAGTTCAGTGGACGTCTGGATCGCACGTATACACGGTCGTCATTGGATCACGTCCAGGCAGGAGCGTGTCCATCGAACCCTTCCCATCCGCGGTTTCCCGGGATGGTGCATCGGTCGTCGTCTACTCGATCCGAGTCGCGTCTCCCACTTAAGGGGACGGATTCGGACCGAGGCTGACATGGACTCACTGGGATTCGAACCCAGGGCATCCTCCTTGCAAAGGAGGCACTCTACCGCTGAGCTATGAGCCCACCTTCCCACGCGGGAAGGATGTATCTCCGTTTGTGTGAACCGTGGTAGTTCGTCGGTGTCCAGGCCGGCGGATAGTCGGACACAGACCATGCATGAATAGTGACCGTCTGGTGACGGTCGAAAGGTGAGCTCGCCCAGAAGGCGAGTCTCGGGTCGGTGGAGGTGATCCAGCCGCAGATTCCCCTACGGCTACCTTGTTACGACTTAAGCCCCCTTGCGAAGCCCAGATTCGACTCGTGTAACGAGCCTCATCCGGACCTCACTCGGGTGCTTTGACGGGCGGTGTGTGCAAGGAGCAGGGACGTATTCACCGCGCGCTTATGACACGCGATTACTACCGAATCCAGCTTCATGTGGGCGAGTTGCAGCCCACAATCCGAACTACGATCGAGTTTCTGAGATTACCGTCTCCTTTCGGAGTTGGAACCCTTTGTCTCGACCATTGTAGCCCGCGTGTTGCCCAGCGCATTCGGGGCATACTGACCTACCGTTGCCCGTTCCTTCCTCCGTGTTGGCCACGGCGGTCTCCCTACTGTCCCCAGCCACTTCGCAGTGCTGCTGGCAAGTAAGGATGCGGGTCTCGCTCGTTGCCTGACTTAACAGGACGCCTCACGGTACGAGCTGACGGCGGCCATGCACCTCCTCTCTGAAACTCGGATAAGGTCATCAACCTGATCGTCATTATTACAGTCGACGCTGGTGAGATGTCCGGCGTTGAGTCCAATTAAACCGCAGGCTCCTCCGGTTGTAGTGCTCCCCCGCCAATTCCTTTAAGTTTCATCCTTGCGGACGTACTTCCCAGGCGGTCTGTTTAGCGGCTTCCCTACGGCACAGCACCCACTCGTAGTGGGAGCCACACCTAACAGACATTGTTTACGGCCAGGACTACCCGGGTATCTAATCCGGTTCGAGACCCTGGCTTTCGTCCCTCACTGTCGGATCCGTCCTCGCGACGTGCTTTCGCCATCGGTGGTCCGTCCAGGATTACAGGATTTCACTCCTACCCCGGACGTACCCGTCGCGCCTTCCGGTCCCAAGCCACGCAGTTTCTACCGGACGCCCACCCGTTGAGCGGGTGGATTTTCCGATAGACTTGCGCGGCCAGCTACGGACGCTTTAGGCCCAATAAGATCGGCCATCACTCGGGCTGCCGGTATTACCGCGGCGGCTGGCACCGGTCTTGCCCAGCCCTTATTCGTACACCTCCCTACGGTGTACAAAAGCGTAGGCTCTATGCCTACGCACTTGGGATTCCCTTATCGCACTGGCGTGCAGTGTAAAGGTTTCGCGCCTGCTGCGCCCCGTAGGGCCCGGAATCTTGTCTCAGATTCCGTCTCCAGGTTCTCACTCTCATGACCCGTACCGATTATTGGCACGGTGGGCCGTTACCCCACCGTCTACCTAATCGGCCGCAGCCACATCCTTCGGCGCCGGAGCTTTTGGCACAATCCTCATTCCAGGTGGATTGTGGTATGCACTATTAACCTCAGTTTCCCGAGGGTATCGTGCTCCGAAGGGTAGTTTGGCCACGTGTTACTGAGCTATTCGCCACGAGTCTGAACTCGTGCGACTAGCATGGCTAAATCGAATCCCAATAGCAATGGCCTCCGGCAGGATCAACCGGAATGTATAACCTCCGAGCCTGATTCCCGGCTCAGAGGGGTGTTGGCGGGTTTTGACTTGCGATAAGTCAAAACACCATTGCATGGTCTATGTGGTGTCCGGTCCACCCAGCGACCTGGATGACACCGAACTACCACGGCTCACATCAGATTTCCTCTTACGCCGGAGCGCAGGGGGCGAAATCCTCATCTTCGCGGATCTGATTGTACCCTCCGATGGGCTATAAACCCATCGAAGCGTTTCAGATCCAGCGAAACCGGACCGGGTTGAACGGCCCGAGTTCGCAGGTGCGTTCTTCGCATTAGTCACGATGGCCGGGTTGTATTTAACCCCGTCGAACCATCGGAGCTTCGTCATGCGGTTTCATGACGTGGGAGTGTGAACGAGCGGATAGCTATGTGGATAGGGGCGACAAAAAACGCATCTGGCCTCGAAGGCTACTCGTCGTCGATGTACTCGATCCCCTGTTTCGAGACGTTCGCCTTCGTGATATCGTCGAGATCGTTGAGCCAAAACTCGTCGGCGGCGTCGTCGACCTCGGGGGCGCTGTCCTTCCAAGCCCAACCCTCGTACTCATGAACCTTCTGGGTCCCCTTCTCGCGGAGGCGGAGCGTGATCCGCTCTGCCTCTTCCTCCGAGGGGGCGGGCTCAAGCGTACGGGCAGCCTTGAGCGCGGCCTGGCGGGGCATATTACCGGAGAACTCACTCGGTTCCGATCCGTCTTCCTCTCGAAGGGCAAAGTTTCGCTTACCGTCTTCACGTACCATGGTTTATCCTCCATGCGAACCCAACACACAGTCTGTAATAAATATATCGGGCAAATGAAAGCTGATCTGCAAAACATTTATATATTAACTCCGTACGGGCTAGCGGTTTCGAGTGATTTACGAGCCAATATGGGAGTCGGTCGACGGTCGGAGGACAGATCGCCCGTTCGAGATGAAGCGTTGATCGGTCGGAGCGTTGCACGAACAGCGTCGACAGAACAGGCGAGATCGCTCCTGTGCGGGTAAACAACACTTATGTGTCTGCTATGGCGAAGTTTGACCAGTACAACCGCGATGGTCCGTAAAAAGAAGCTCAGCCCCAGTGGCGCCAAGGACGACGAGGGGGAGTACCACAACGTCCACGTGAACCTCCACGAGGACGAGCTTGCCGTCGCCGGAATGGATATCGGCGACGAAGTGTTCGTTCGGGTCCGAGACGGAAAGATAATCATTCAGAAGGCCGATTCCAGCCCGGAAGATCTTGAACACGACTTCTGAACCAGCTCGTATTTTTCCATAGTACTCACTTTTAAAGGCCGGACTGGGACACCGAGTTAGTCGAGGTGTGCGCGAGCTACCCTTGCGACGGCGGTCGGCGGATTGATGCCCGTGCGTGACGAGACCGAAACGATGGGCGCGTACGATCTCTTGAAGCCGGCACTGTTCGGACTTCCCCCGGAGACGGCACACGGGCTGACACACCGACTGTTACGTGCGGTGCAAACCACACCGGTGACTGAACACCTCCACAGCCGGTTCTCCGTGAACGATCCTCGTCTGCGCGTTGAGGCATTCGGGAACGAGTTTCCCAATCCCGTGGGCGTCGCGGCCGGCTTCGACAAGAATGCTGAGGTCCCGCGCGGCCTCGCAGCGCTGGGGTTCGGTCACGTCGAGGTCGGCGGCGTCACCGCTGAGCAACAGCCGGGGAATCCGCGACCGCGACTGTTTCGGCTGCGCGAGGACGAAGCTCTCATAAACCGGATGGGGTTCAACAACGAGGGTGCCGACATCGTCGGCGAACGGCTCGATCGGGAGCCGCTGCCGGAGATTCCGGTTGGAATCAACATCGGGAAGTCGAAGTCGACACCCCTCGCCGAGGCCCCCGAGGACTATCTATATACCTACGAGCGCGTGGCGGACGCCGGCGACTACTTCGTTGTTAACGTCTCCAGCCCGAACACGCCCGGTCTCCGCGAACTGCAGAACCGCGCGGCGTTAGAGGAGATACTTGGCACTCTTACGGACGCGGGCGCCGATCCTCTCCTTGTAAAACTCTCCCCGGACCTCCCGGAGCCAGCAGTCGAGGACGCGCTCGGAGTCGTCGACGATCTCGGTCTCGACGGCGTCATCGCAACCAACACCACGACATCGCGTCCGAACTCTCTAAAAAGTCCCCAGCAGGCTGAGCGCGGTGGACTCTCGGGGAAGCCGATAGAGCCGATCGCCACGGAGCGGGTCCGGTTCGTTGCCGAGCGCACCGACGTTCCGGTGATCGGGGTCGGCGGAATCTCGGACGCGAAGGGTGCCTACGAGAAGATACGGGCGGGCGCGTCCCTCATCCAGTTGTACACAGGGCTCGTCTACGAGGGGCCGGGCCTCGCACGCGACATCAACGGGGGGGTCCTCGATCTCCTCGATCGGGACGGCTTCGACTCGGTCGAGGCCGCTGTCGGCGCGGATCTATAGCCGGACCGCGCAGGGAGGTTCTACGCCTCGTTACGGACGATAACGACCACGTCGTCCGCCTCTAACAGCTCGCCGTCGCCCTGGTACTGTCGCTCCTCCTCGATCGCGAACTCCTCCTCGACAAGCGTAACACCCGTAACGTGGAGCTCCTCGCCGTCGATCTCGTACTCCTCTTTCGCGAGCGCCGCCTCGATGTCCCCGACCTGATCACCGTACTTCGGCCCAACGGTGGCGTAGTCGAGGTCGATCCCGGTGATCACCGTCTCGACCGGGGCGTCCTCATCGGGATGGACGGTAAGGTCCGCAACATGCATCACGCCCGTGATGTCCTCCTCAAACCCGCGGACATCGGCGTACACCTCGACGGCATCGAGCTCGGCGTTCAGCGGGAGCTGGTTCTTGCTCTTGTACTTTCGGAGGGCACCGACGACTGCCGTGGCGGCCGCACCAGCCTCGTGGTCTGCCTCCAGACCGAGCGGCTCGGGCCAGTCGGCGAGGTGGATCGAGTCGCGCGCGCCGTCGGCGACGGCGGCGTCGACCGCGTCGGGGTCGCTCGCTCCATCGGCGTACATGTCGTGCCAGAGCTCTTCGGTAACGTGCGCGAGCAGCGGGGCAAACAACTTCAGGAACCGCCGGTGTGCCGTCCGGAGCGTGTACGCCGCGGCGTCGTCCTCGCGCTGTTTGACGATCTCGAGGTAGTCGTCACAGAACGTGTTCCAGAAGAAGCTCCGGAGTTCGTCGCGGGCCTTCGAGAACGCGCGATCCTCGAAGAGCCCAGTGAGTCGCTCGATTCGGTCGTCGAGCTCGGCGAGCAGCCAGCGGTCGAGCTCTCGGAGGTCTTCGTCGGCCGGCGTATCCGGGTACGGCTCCGGCGCCAGCGACTCGACGAGCTTAGAGGCGTTCCACAGCTTGCGGATCAGCTTCTCGCCCGCGCGGAGGTCCTTCTCTTTGAACGGGAAGTCGTCGCCGACGGCGGTCCCGGCGGCCCAGTAGCGCGTGGCGTCGACCGGGAACTCCGCCAGCACCGCCTCCGGCTCGACGACGTTACCGACGGACTTCGACATCTTCTCCCGATTCTCGTCGAGGACGTGGCCGTTGATCATCGTCTCCTCGAACGGAACCTCACCGGTGTGCTCGTAGCACTTCACCAGCGTGTGGAACAGCCAGAAGCTGATGATATCGTGGCCCTGTGGTCGGAGGTCGAATTGGTACAGTTCGGGGTGTTCCATGGTGAACTCCCCGGCGTCCTCGTCCCAGTCCCAGCCGGCGTTGATGAGCGGGGTCAGGCTGGAGGTGGCCCACGTGTCGAGCACGTCGTCTTCAGGTTCGAACTCGTCGTGGCCGCACTCGGGACAGGCGTCGACCGGCGGGTCGTCCGAGAGGGGGTCGACGGGCAGGTCGGCCTTCTCGGCGACGACGATCTCCCCGCAGTCCTCGCAGTACCACACCGGGAACGGGATGCCCGAGGAGCGCTGACGAGAGATGAGCCAGTCCCACTGGAGCCCCTCGACCCAGTGCTCGTACCGGGTGAACATCTTCTCCGGAGACCACTCCATCTCCCGGCCGATCTCGAGGTACTCGTCGGTCTTGTCGAGCATCTCGACGTACCACTGCTCGGTGACGAGGAACTCGACGCTCGTCCCGCAGCGCTCGTGAACGTTGACGGTGTGGGTGATATCGCGGCGGTCCAGCAGCGCGCCCGCCCCGTCGAGGTCTTCGACGATAGCCTCGCGGGCCTCGTCTGCGTGCATCCCTTCGTACCCCTCGGCGACGTCGGTCATATGTCCGGACTCGTCGATAGCGACCCGGAGGTTCAGGTCGTGGACCTGGTACCACTCGATATCGTTCTGGTCGCCGAACGTACAGCACATCACGATGCCGGAACCCGTCTCCATGTCGACGCGCTCGTCGGCGATGATCGGCACCTCGTGGCCGAACAGCGGGACCTCGGCGGACTCACCGACGAGGTTCTGGTTCTCGTCGTCGTCGGGGTGGACGAAGACGGCAACGCACGCGGGGAGAAGTTCGGGGCGCGTCGTCGAGATGACGAACTCCTCGGCGCCGTCATCGGTTGCGTCGCCTCCGACCACGGGGAAGGCGATATCGTGGAAGTGGCTGGCCTGCTCGTCGTCCTCGGTCTCGACCTGCGAGATGGCGGTCTCGCACTCGGGACACCAGATCGCGGGCGCCTTCTCGCGGTACTCGCGACCCTGATCGTACAGGTCGAGGAACGACAGCTGGGAGATGCGCTGGACGCGCGGCTCGATCGTCTGGTAAGTGTGGTCCCAGTCGACTGAGACGCCGAGCGACTGGACGTTCTCGGTGAACTGCGCCTCGTACTCGGCACAGACCTCCCGACATTTCGCCTGGAACTCCCGGCGTTCGAAGTCCTGGTGGCGGATATCGAGTTCGTCCTCGGTGAGCCGCTCGGAGGCGATACCGTTGTCGTCGTAGCCGAACGGGAAGAACGTCTCTCCACCGTTCATGCGCTCGAATCGGGCGACGAAGTCCTGGAGGGTAAAGCCGTACAGGTGGCCCATGTGGAGGCTCCCCGATACCGTCGGCGGGGGCGTGTCGATGGAGAAGACCGTGTTCGGATCGACCGGGTCGTCGTCGGGGTAGGCGTACGTCTCCTCGTCGACCCATCGCCGCTGCCACCGCGGCTCGACGGTGTCTGGGTCGTACTCACCACTGGGCATTTCACACTCACGTTCCGCCGGTTCCCCCTTAACGGCCTCGGTTGTGTGGGGCAGGATTGCGCGATCAGCTACGGTCGGGTACCGTCAGACCCGATCGTCGAGGTCGTGTTCGGCGGCCATCTTCGACGCCTCCGTTGCGAAGCGCTCGATCTCGTCGGCCGGGCTCTCGCCGAGCGCATTCTCCTCGACCTCGCGGCCGGCGGTGACCCCGTCGCCCGTGACGAGTCGCTGTTCGGCCAGTTCCTTCGTGTGCATCCGCTCGCCGTCCTCCGTGGCGTAGGTGAGCCGCACGAGCCCCTTCGAGTCGAACTGCCGATCGACGAGCCAGACCGTAGTCATACGCGGCGATCCGTGCCTGCGACGCTTAAAAAGGACGGTCGCGGCGGGCGCAGCGCTCAGCGACGGGGTTCGATCTCGACGATTGCGGTTGGCGCGTGCCTGCGAGCAGGCCATCGGCCCGCGAGCAGCACGCGCGAGGGACGCGGCGAACGCGAGCGGCGAAGCCGCGAGCCGTGAGCCGTGAGGGTGGGGCTTTGGAGGCGTTCACCACGCAGGATCCGATTGCGTATAACCGAGGCTGGGGCTTTGAGGATGGCCGAGTTTGGAACGATAACGTGCCGATAACCGTTTCGGCCCGCGACCGATCAGTCACGCGATTCGATCGGATTCCGGCACACCTCGTCGCCAGCGCTTTGTACCGCCTCGTCGAACCGAGAGGCATGCGCGTGAAGTTCGATCGTGACACCTGCGTCGGAATGTACCAGTGCGTCGCCGAGTGGGACGCCTTCGAGAAGAACCTGAACGACGGGAAAGCCGACCTACGGGGGAGTGAAGAGGAGGACGAGGACGTGTTCGTCGTCGAGGTGCCCGACGGCGAGGAGTTCGACGCGAAGTTCGCGGCGCGGGTCTGCCCGGTCGACGCCATCGAGGTCTACGACGACGACGGCGAGCAGGTGGTGTGAACGGCTTCAGATTTTGCTTATAAATAGCGGCTGGCAGAACGACTGCGACAAACATCTTCAAAGCCCCAGCCGCGACGGCTCGCGTGACTCGCTGCGCTCCTCGTCACTCGTTCCACTCGTTCCTGCGGTGCTTACGTCGTCAAGCGTCGCCCTCGCGACTGCCCCTTTGAGTCCAACCCGCCCGCGACCGCGCCTCTCACCTCCCCAGCCTCGTCGGTCACTCGTCGCTTCGCTCCGGGCGACCGACTCCCTCGCACCGTCGGTTCGCGGCTCAGAGAGCCCCGAATCGGGGCGCGCCAAAATGAATAATTAGCAAGAGTGTCAGTCTGACCCGCTTCCGTTTATAAGCGCTCAGCTAGGTCCTCGGCGAAGTACGTGATGATCAGGTCCGCGCCCGCGCGCTTGAGCGACAGCAGCGACTCGTGAGCGGTCGCTTCCAAGTCGAGCCACCCCTTCTCCGCGGCCGCGTGCAGCATCGCGTACTCTCCGGAGACGTTGTACGCGGCGATCGGGTGGTCGAACTCCCGCCGGAGGTCGCCGACGATATCGAGGTACGGCAGCCCGGGTTTCACCATCAGCACGTCCGCGCCCTCCTCGGCGTCGATTCGAGCCTCGCGGAGCGCCTCGCGACGGTTCGCGGGGTCCATTTGGTAGTGGCGACGGTCGCCGAACGCGGGCGCACCGTCGGCCGCGTCGCGGAAGGGCCCGTAAAAGGCGGACTCGTACTTGACCGCGTAGCTCATCAGCCCTACGTCCGCGTGGCCTGCGGCGTCGAGCGCCTCGCGAATCGCGCGGACCTGTCCGTCCGTCATCGCCGAAGGCGCGACCATGTCAGCGCCCGCATCCGCCTGCGAGACGGCGGTCTCCGCGAGCAACTCCAGCGTCTCGTCGTTTTTCACCGTGAGCGTCGGGTCCGTCTCCGCCGACTCCTCGATCACGCCGCAGTGGCCGTGGTCGGTGTACTCACAGAGGCAGACGTCGCCGATCACGTAGGCGTCGGTCTCGGCGGTGATTCGCCGGATCGCGCGCTGGACGACCCCGTCCTCCGCGTACGCGCGCGTGCCCTCGGCGTCCTTCGACTCGGGGATGCCGAAGACGATGACGGCCTCGACGCCGGTCTCGCGGACCTCCTCGACTCGGGCGACCGCCTCGTCGACGGGGACGCGCTCGTGGCCGGGCATCGTCTCGATCGGTACGCGCTCGTCGGTCGTCGCGTCGACGAAGACGGGGGCGACGAGGTCCGACGCCGACAGCGAGGTCTCGCTGACGAGCGAGCGAGCGCCGTCGGTACGGAGCCGCCGCGGCCGGTCCGTTGGGTGCATACCCGAGCGTTGGCTTCGAGCCGTCTTTTATGATTCGTCCGCGGCGAATCAGCTGACAGACGAGCGCGGACGCGAGAGAGAAGACTACCGACGAACGGCAAGAAGCCGCAGACAGCAAAAGCCGCAACCGATCGCTACTCCGACGATTCGATATCGATCTTGTCGCGGAGCGAGGCAAGCTCGTCAGACTCGGCGAGCTCTTCGACGCGCGCCTTGAAGTGCTCCTCGCAGAGGCCGACGACCACACCGCTCTGCTCGGCCTCGTAGGCGGCCTCCCGTTCGCAGTAGTGACACCGCATACCCGACACTCTGTCGGGGGCGGGCTTAACCCTGTTCGTCAATCGGAAAAGTCGGAAATCCCGATGCCGTTAGGGCGACTCGGCGATCGGGTTCGGCAGCCGCTCCCGAACTGGCGCGAACGCCTCCGCCGTCAGTCCCGCCTCGCCGAGAGTGCGTTCGTGCGCGTCGGTACCGCCCGTCAACAGGAGATCGCTCTCGGCAGCGACCCGCTCGACCAGTGCGTCGTCGACCGCGCGCCCGTAGGGGTAGAACCGCTCCACTGCGTCCAGTTCGCGGGCCACGTCGAGCGCGGCGCCCACGTCGTCGTACCGGAAGGGATGTGCGAGCCCGACGAGCGCGCAGGCGTCCCGGAGGAGTTCGACGCCGCGCTCCAGTTTCGTTACCTCGCGCGCGACGTAGCAGGGACCGTCGTTCCCGATTAGCTCGTCGAAGGCGCCTGCGTAGTCGTACGGCGCCGACGACTCGTCGATCGCGCGGGCGATGTGCGGACGCCCGAGTCCGGAGCGAGGCTCGACCCCGAGATCGACGCCGAGCCGGTCCTCGACCGCGTCGACGATCGCGGCCCCTCGCTGCTCCCGGTCGGTCTGCAGCCGCTCGATCTCGGCGTCGAGCGCCTCGGTGTGTCCGACCGCGTAGCCGAGGAGGTCGAGCCGCTCGAAGCCGGCGTCGACGCGGAGTTCGATCCCGCGGACGACCCGAAGGTCGTCGCGCTCGACGACCGGTGCGCTCAGGTCCGGGTGCACGCGGTCGTGGTCGGTGATCGCGACCCAATCGAGGCCGGTCTCGCGGGCGACGTCGACGAGCTCGTCGGCCGTCATCGTGCCGTCGGAGACCGTCGTGTGCGCGTGGAGGTCGGCGACGATCCGGTCTGTATCCATGCCCGCCGTTCGATGACCCCGCACTAAGCGTCGACGGTCGATCGCGCGGGACAGAGGAATATAAGGAAATATAATGTGATTCTCCGGACTAAGGTTGTACATGGACAATCATTAAGGACTATCGGCGGCTCGCAGTAGTTGATGCGCTTGAATGGCGTCGACGACCGACTCGAACGGCACCAATATCCGACGACCTCGGAAGAACTGATCGCGGCCCACGGAAACGCGACCGTAGAGCTCGCCGACGGCTCCGAGCGTCTCGGAGACGTGCTGGAGCGGTTCGGGGACCAGACGTTCGACAACGCGGACGACGTGTTTACCACGCTCCGCGCGGGCGTCTGCCACCGCGGAGTCGGTCGGCGGTTCTACTCGGACCGCGACCCGACGACCGACGCCGACGACGGGCCGTCACCGGTTTCGTTCTGAGCGGGCGGCGAAAACGGAGTTCCGTTTTTAAGGGGTTTGCATCAGGAGCAACGCGTCCGTCCGAGCCGAGCGCGCCAGTGACGCGCAGATTCAGGCGATAGGCTCAGGTTCGGGTGGGAGACTCAAACCCAGTCGATCGCGGCCGACAGATCGATCGGCACCGATCCCTTCCGATATCCTTCGACGTGTCCGTCCGGGCGCGCGCGCAGGACAACGGCCGGCCTATGACGGACCTCCGGTCGCGCTTCGCGCACGGCCGCCCAGTCGTCCGCTGGGAAGGAGGTGCAGTCAACGAAGAGGGTGACGCCGCCACCGTGTGCCTCCAGCTGTCCGCTCGTCTTCGTCTCCGCGGTGTCGCGGACCGCCGCGACGGGGTCGCTCGCAGAGCGTCCAGAGACGGGTTGCGGGCGCGTGACCTCGACCAGCGAGGCGGTCCTGGTGTTCGGATCCGTGGCCCGAAAATCGAGCGAGTGGCCGGTCGTCACCTCGATCTCGGGCGTCACCTCGTAGCCGGCCTCGGTCAAGATTCGGGCCGCGGTGAACTCCGCGATCGCGGCGCTCATCCGGACCAGATCGAGCGACGTCGAGGTCCCGAGCTTCCCCGCCATCGTCTCGCGGTAATCGTCGAGTGTCCCCGGGCGGAGCGTCTCCTCGACAAAGCCCGTCCCCTCTTCTCGGGTCGCATCGGGGAACCCGGCCGCGTGGTCGCGGAAGAATGCTCGCGTCGTCTCAGCACCGTCCTTCGAACAGAACACCGGCAAGAAGAACCAGGAGACGTGCGGATACGCTGCAAACCACGGCTCGTCGTCATGGAGCCCAGCGAGCAGCTCTCGCTGGACCCACCGAGAGACCGGGTAGGGGACCTCGTCGAATCCGTACTTGTCCGTCCGCCAGAGTTCGCTCGGCGTCTCCGTGTTGCCGACCCAGTACCCGACCGGTCCCCCGTCGGCCCCGTTCGGGGAGTTGTCGTCGCCGTCCGTCCAGCAGAACAGCGCGAACGAGCCGTCAGCCATGTCGAACCGCCGGGCTTCGTAGCCGGGCGGCGGGGCGAACCACGGGTCGCTCGCGGTCGCCCCGAGGTTGTCGTCGAGGGGACGTTCGAGCTGCGCGCGCACGCGGTCGTCGCTCCAGCCGCCGGGCGCGCGCCTGAATCGGATCGGTTGTGCCACGCCGGTGCTACCGTACGGCGGGATTAATTGGTTCCGGTGGGGCGAATATTTCGCAGATGAGACATTTCACCGATACATATATTACTGACAGTTTCAAAGTGAGTGTGTACCATGTCAATGGGTGCCTATGACGAGGCCGAGTACGAGCGTCGCGAGAAGAAGAATAGCGAAGTCGACGCCGATTTCGACGCCGAGCGGCCGGAGTACTCCGGATCGCTCACGTACGATACCGGCGACTCCACGGAGGCACTCCTCGACAAGTTCCAAGAACTTCAGGACGAGTGAGTCGTCGTTTCGCGGTCTCTTTCTCCGATATATCTGACTTCGTAGATCAGAGCGATAGTCGTTGCTGAGTCACGAGAGCACGATCGCCGCGGAACAGACGATCGCGACAGCGAGAACGTGTCCGACGACCGCCCCGAGCAGGACGGGTTCTGAGAGCAGGAAGGGGACGAGCACCAGTTGGAGCGCCGAGAACGCAATGTTCTCCGCGTCGAGCCGTCTGGCTCGCGAGGTCGCCGCTGGAGAGAGGTCAACGTGGACCGCGCGCCACAGCGCGACGACCGCACTCCACCACGAGGTACCGATCCGGTAGGTGAGATCCCAGAGTATCAACAGCGAGAGGTAAACGACCGGAATCGGCGGGTCGGGACCGAATAGTCGATCAAGCAGGGCACCGTCCCACGCGATCAGGTACGTGACGAGAGCGATGAACGCGAGCACGCCGAGGACGATCTCGATGCTCGACCCGAACAGTAGCCGCTTGTGCGCCGGCGGCGTCGGAAGCCGGCGGTTGATCGCACCGAGCCGGTGCATCTCGACGCTACCGACGGCCGCCACCGCGACGGCAACGGTCCCGGCGACGACCGCATCCCACAGCCCGTAGTACCAGCCGAGAGCCACCACGCCGACCTCGAAGAGGACGAACTGGATCGCGACTGCGAGCCTTCGAGAGATGTCAAGTCCGGGAATACCGCCGACGAGGCTCTCGTACACCCACATCTCGCCGTAGTTACGGCTCACGACCGGGTTGCCTCCGACCGAGCCGCTTCTGACCGATTCGCCTCATTGATCGCCCGCGCGACAGCGACCTCGAACGGCGTCTGGTCGATCGGCACGAGATCGCGGATCCGGTCGTCCTCGACGATCACGGTGTTTCGGAGCCCCTCGACGAGCGATCGGGCGAGGTACGGGTTCACGTCGGTGACCAGCCGGAGCCACTTCGCCGACAGCTCCGGGCTCAACACGGGCACCCGAATTATCCACAGTTTGTGTCCGAGTTGGCGGCGGGTCTGACGGAGGATCTCCGCGTACGTCAACACGTTCGGACCGCCGATCTCAAAGGTGTCGTCCGCGGTCGCCGGTTCTTCGAGCGCGCCGACGAGGTACCCGACCACGTCGTCGATCGCGATCGGTTGACAAAGGGTGTCGACCCACTTCGGCGTGGTCATCACCGGGAGCCGACTCGCGAGCCCGTGAATCACCTCGAAACTCGCGCTGCCGGCGCCGACGATGATCGCTGCCCGCAGCGTCGTGAGCGCCGGATCGCTCGTCCCGAGGATCCGTTCGACTTCGCGGCGGGACTTGAGGTGTTCGGAGAGGTCCTCGCGGTCCTCGCCGAGTCCGCCGAGGTAGATGACTCGGTCGACGCCCGCAGTCGACGCTGCCTCGATGAAGTTCTGAGCGCAGTTCCGGTCCCGCTCCTCGTAGCCCGGACCCCCGTCCATCGAGTGGACGAGGTAATAGGCGGCGTCGACGGGATCGCCATCGATATCGAACGCAGATCGCAAGGAGTTCGGTTCAAGGAGGTCGCCCTCAACGACGTGAACGCCCGCGGGCGGGGCGTAGTCGTCGGCGTCGCGGACGAGCACGACCACCTCGTGACCCCGGTCGAGGAGCGCCGGGACGAGTCGGCTCCCGACGAATCCGGTGGCGCCGGTAACGAGCACGCGCATACCGCTCCATCGAGCGGGGCGACCATAAGGGTCCGCCACGACCTAGCGGTCGGTCTCCTCGTATGGTTCCTCGGACCGATCGTTAAAAGGCGTCGCGCGGCAGTCGTAACGACATGCACGCTGGCGAGTTCGAGTCGGTTCGGGGGATCGCGGATCTGTACGTCCATGATACTGGGATGTTCGGGACCGACGAGTACGGGGCCGTGTACGTGTACGACACCGAGAAACCGGCCGTGATAGATACCGGCACAGGGGTGAACCGCGAGGCGCTGTTCAAGACGCTCGACGAGATCGGGATCGGCCGCGAGGAGCTGGCGTGGATCCTTCCCACACACGCCCACCTCGACCACGCGGGCGGCGCGGGCCACCTCGTGGAACGCTACCCGAATGCCGAAGTCCGTCTTCCGGAAAAGGGAGTCCGACACCTCATCGACCCGGAGGCGCTCGTCGCCGGCACGAAGTCCGCCGTACAGGACCAGTGGCAGTACTACGACGACCCCGCGCCCGTCCCCGAGGACCGCATTTCGGGGCTCGCGGAGGGCGACCGGATCGATCTCGGCGACCGCGAACTCGTCGTCCACGAGGCACCGGGTCACGCCCCGCACCACGCCTTCTACCACGAGCCCGACGCTGACGTCGTCTTCACCGCCGACGCCGCCGGAATCTACGTCCCGGCGGTCGACACGGTTCGGCCCACCACGCCGCCACCGCAGTTCGACCTCGATCAGTGTCTCACAGACCTCTCGGCCATCGAGGAGATCGATCCCGAGTACCTCTGTTTCGGCCACTTCGGCCCGCGCGAGTACGAGCCGTCGCTGATCGGCGAGGCGAAGCGGGCGTACGTCGAGTGGGTCGAGGCCGTCCGGGAGAAACGCGAGGCGCTCGGCGACGACGAGGCCGTCGTCGAGCACTTCGAGGAGACGAGCCGGGACGTAGAGTTTTGGAATCCGGAGCGCGCGAGGGCCGACGCGAGCCTAAACTCGCGAGGAATATTGACGTACCTCAATCGCATCGAAGGGGAGTCGGAAGCGTAGCGGCGACGGTGTGGGAACGCGTAGCGGCGGCAATGCGGGAACGCGCAGCGGCCACGACGGAAACCCCTAAACCCCGCGTCGCCTAGCCGTGCCCATAGATGGGCATCTTCGACACGATCCGCGCCGTGCTCGGGACGAGTGCCGAGACGGACGCGACCCGCGAGGCCGACCCCGAGGACCTCTTCGGGATGTCGACCGCGTATATGACGATGGAGGCCGACCTCGGCTACGACCACTGCGGGGAGGCCGCGCTGTGCTTCTCCGGCGTCGACAGCACCCGGTTCGACGACGCAGTCGAGACCGTCGAGGCCATCTTGGAGGCCGGCGAGATCGACACCGGAACCGGGTTTCACCGACACGAGGACGACCACGGCTATCAGTGGTTCGTACTGGAGGACAACGATCCGGAGGATCTGGTGACGAGCATCCACTTCGCGGCCGACCAGTTCATCGAGGAGGGGTTCGGCTCCCGCCTGCTCGCGGCCGTCTTCGGATTCGAGCGTGACGGCGTCGACGCCTACTGGATCTACTCGTTCCGGCGCGGTGCGTACTACCCGTTCTCACCGAAAGGGACGAGCGACCGGAACCAGCAGGTCGAGTTCAAGCTCCAGTCCGTCCTCGACGGGGAGCTCGGGCTCGAGGACGACGAGGCGTACTGGTACCCCCTGTGGCCCGACACGCCGGGGAATCACCCGTGGGAGTGACCCGATGAACGCGACGGAGAGCGGTTCGGACCGACAGTTCACCGGGCGCGACACCTCGCGGAAGCGTCTCCTCCGAGCGGTGGCCGCACAGACCGCGGCGCTGAGCGCGGCCGTCCACTTCCTGTGGGCGTGGCCGCGGCTCGCCGAGCCCGCAGACGCTCGTCCCTACGTGTTCCTGCTCGGTGGGGCGTTCACCGTCGCGATCGCGGTCGCGACGCTGCGCGCGGACGAGTACCGGCGGCTGTACGCGCTGGGTGCCGGCACCCTCGCCGCGTTCCTCGCCGGCTACGCGGGGTGGCACGGTGGCGGGACCGCGGCAGCGCTCGCGAGCGATCCGCTCGCGATCGTCGCCAAGGGTGCGGAGGTCGTCGGCGTCGCCGCATTCCTCGCGCTGTACCGGCTCGCACCGCCAACGAGCGTTGTGGTCGAACGGCAGGAGGAAGCCGAGAGTGGCGAGGAGGAGGCCACAAACGGAGGCGAGGCCATCGGCGATACAACCGCAAGCAACGACGAGGATGCGCGCGCATGAGCGAGACGTACCTGACTGTCGGGGAATCCGCGACGGCGAGGTTCGAGGTGCAGGGTTCGGAGTTCTTCGGGCACGTCGCACCGGCCGATACGGTGGCTGCGGCCGAGGAGTTTATCGACCGCGTTCGGACCGAGTACGACGACGCGACCCACAACGTGCCGGCGTACCGAGTTCCCGCAGGCGAGGCCTCAGCCCGGACGCCGGGCAGCGAGGTCATGCTCCGGGAGTACTCTTCGGACGACGGGGAGCCGACCGGCTCGGCTGGGAAGCCGGCGCTCAACGTCCTTCAGCAGCGTGATATTCGGAACGTCGTCGCGGTGGTGACCCGGTACTACGGCGGGACGAACCTCGGCGTCGGCGGGCTCGCGCGCGCCTACTCGCGGGCGGTGAAAGACGGAGTCGACGAGGCGGGCGTGATCGAGGAGCGACCGCACCGTCAGCTGGTCGTGGAGACCGCGTACGACGATTCGGGGACCGTCCGAGGCGTGATCGAGTCGTCGGGCGTCGAGTTCGACGCCGACTACGACGAGCGTGTGCGGCTCGTGCTTCGGGTTCCCGTGGCCGAGGTGGAGTCGCTCGTGGAACGACTCAACAGCGCGACCAGCGGCCGCGTCGAGATCGACCGGTAACGCGACGGGATCGATATCGATCGGTAGCGCGCCGAGCGCGAGCGGTCACGCGAATTTCCTGACGGTCATGTCGAGAGTGTCCAGGTCGAGGATGGGCGCGTAGCCGGAGTCGGGATTGATGTTGACGGACTTCTGGAAGTCGGTCTGCGCTTGCCAGCAACCGGAGTTGACGGCGAGCACGTTGTGGTACTTCCCCCAGCCGAGCTTGTGGACGTGACCGGTGTGGAACACGTCGGGCACGTCCTCGATGACGAGGTAGTCGCGCTCCTCCGGGGCAACGCGGGTGTGGCCGCCGAACTGCGGCGCGACGTGACGCTTCTTTAAAAGCTGGTACATCGCCTTGTGGGGTTCGTCGTAGCTCGCCTTCTCCTCGGGGAGCTCCGCGATTACCTCGTCGAGGGAGACGCCGTGGTACATCAACACGTCGACGCCCTCGACGGTGACGGTCGCGGGGTTCGAGACGATCTGCGCGTCGTGGACATCCATGATGGAGCGGATCTCGTCGTTGAACCCGGGCTGGGGCTCCGCGAGTCGGACCGCGTCGTGGTTGCCGGGGATCATCACGATTTCGGTGTCAGCCGGCACCTCCTTGAGGTACTCCGCGAACGCCTCGTACTGGTCGTAGATGTCGACGATCTCCAGTTCCTCGTCCTGATCGGGGTAGACGCCGACGCCCTCGACCATGTCGCCGGCGAGCAGCAGGTACTCCACCGGTTCGGCCTCGGGCGTGTGGAGCCAATCGGTGAAGCTACTCCATGCGTCGACCATGAACTCGTCGCTGCCGACGTGGATATCGGAGATCAGCGCGGCCTGCACGTGACGGTCGGCCGCCCCCGTCCGGTGAGTCCGGGGAACGTCGGGGAAGTGGAGGGAGTCGGCGAATAAGATTCCGGAGTCATCGGCGAGCGTCCCCTCGATAGCGAGGCACTCGTCCATCATGATCTCGTCGACGAGGTCGGCGAGCCCCTTGTCTTTCATGATCAGCGCGGGGAAGGTTCCGGTCGTGTCTTCTAGTTCGACGAGCCAGTGGCCGGATTTGGTGGACCGGACATCGTTGACGAGGCCGATCATCGCGGCGTCGCTCCCGCCGGGCATCTCCGCGATCGCCTCGGCAGGGCGGTGGTTGACGCGGCCGCGAAGGACCTTCGAGAGCCGCTCGTACCGGTCGCGAAACGTCCGAACGAAGTCGCTGTACTCCCCGGTCCCAGTACTCTGACCGGTCATGTCGTTACCGACTTCCAGCTCTCGGATATCGGGATCGTGGTGAGAGGTGCTGTCGGGGCTGCGATCGGGGCTGCGATCGACGCTGCTGTCGGCATTACTGTCGGAGTCGCGGTCGATTTCGGTATCGATATCGGTCTCCGGGTTCTCGGCATCGCGATCGGAGCCGGGAACGTGGTCCAAAGAAGACCCCTCCATTTCGACTGGAGATCCCTCCGTCGAGGTCGTAGAAGGCGGTTGATCGCTGTTTCGGGTTGGAGGTGATTCTGTGGTTGGATCGGCGACAGAGGCGGTCGAGCCGGGGCCGGACGCAGCCGAGCCGGGGCCGGACGCAGCCGAGCCGGGGCCGGACGCAGCCGAGTCGGGGGGTGAAACGGCTGAATCACCGCCAGAAACTGACTGGTCGTTCGTGACGGCGCGGACGTGGTCGGTGGTGATGCGGAGGGCGTCGTCCGGGGCGCGGTCGACGACCGATTCGACGGCAGCGGCGGAGTCGGGCGCGCTCGCCAAGAGGGTGATCGCTTCGCGTTCAGCGTTGTATCCGCGCCTGGCGAGCTCCTTGACGATCCGGGCGTTCGACTCCAGCGGCACGAGACTGGAAACGGGAGGACGGCTCAAAACGGTTCCGGAGCCCGTTGGTCCCCCGAAACTCGCGGCGATCGACCCGGAAGCTTATGACCGAAACCCGTCAACGAAGATGTAATGGACGAAGGGGACCGGTCGGACGGCGGCGACGAACCCGACCGGAAGACCGGATCGGCAGACAGCGATCCCGTCAACGACGGCGATTTCAGCGGCGACGACGGAAACGGCGGCGACCAGTCGGTTTCCAAAGAGGATTGTGAGACGGGTCCCGGGGAAAGTTCTGAAACAGGTTCTGCGGACACCGAGACACCGAGTGACGAACGCGGCCGAGCCTCCGACGATCGGATCGAAACTGGTCAGGCCGGATCAAAACCAAGTCGAGGGAGGGGTGAAACGGGACGAGACCGAACCGAAACGGACCGAGACTCGAATTCTTCCGGCAAAGGGGTCCTGTACCGGTTCCGTCACAACAGAGAGGGGCCGCTGATGTGGATCCGGGAAATGCTCTCCAGCGTGGCCATCGTGCTTGTGATCGGCCTGATCCTGTTCGGCGTCAGCGGCGTGTGGCCGCCGATGGTCGCGGTCGAGTCCGGGAGCATGGAGCCGAACATTGAGGTTGGTGACCTCGTCTTCGTCACGGAGCCGGGGCGACTTGCACCCGACGCCGCGGACAACGACATCGGTGTCGTGACTCACGAGGTCGGGGAGACCGCTGACTACCAGACGTTCGGGTCCTACGGCTCGGTGGTGATCTACCGACCACCGGGACGGACGACTTCGCCGATCATCCATCGGGCGATGTTTCATGTGGAGGAAGGCGAAAACTGGCACGACCGCGCCGACGATCGGTACCACAACGCCGCCGACTGCGGGGAACTCAACCACTGTCCCGCACCCCACGACGGATTCATCACGCTCGGCGACAACAACGGCGAGTACGATCAGGCGAACGGGCTCGCCGCGCCGGTCAAGGCCGACTGGGTGACCGGAGTCGCGCGGGTCCGTGTGCCGTACCTCGGCTACGTGCGACTGATCACGACCGGCCAGGCGGATCTGAGTGACGTGTTGGCGACGAGCGTCGTGATGCAGACTGGAGGGGTCGGCGCCGACGCCGACGGAGTCAGTAGTGGAAGTGGATCTAGCGAGAAGATCACCGTTCCTGACGCGAAGCCCATCGTTTCGGGTGGAGAGGTAACCGCGGAGGCCGTCGCTTAAGGGAAACTGGAGCGTCAGCGGAAACCAGGAGAGAAGGAAGCGGAAACTCCGTCGAGCGGATCGTCTCAGTTGTCGAATCGGGCCTGGACGAACGGCTGCGCGTTCTCGATGTCGCCGAGTCGGGAGTCGGACAGCAAGACGGCCTCGGTCTCCTCGACGGGAACCGACAGGCCCATCTCCTTGGTCCGGCCGTAGCGCCCCTTCGAGACGACGACGGCGTTGACGATCCCGAGCATGTCGAGTTCGCTGATGAGGTCGGTGACGCGGCGCTGGGTGAGCACGTCGGCGTCGATCTCCTCGCAGAGGCGTTTGTAGATGTTGAATACCTCGCCAGTGTTGATGTTGTGCACGCCGTTCTTCTCCAAGAGGATGACCGCGAACAGCACGATCTTGCTCTGGGTCGGGAGGGTGCGGACAACCTCGACGACGCGGTCGAGTTCGATCTTGTCCTGCGCCTGCCGGACGTGTTTCTCGGCGACGATCTCAGCCTGCGAGCGCTCGGCGAGTTCGCCCGCAGTACGGAGTAGATCGAGCGCGCGACGGGCGTCGCCGTGTTCCTGAGCGGCGAACGCCGCACAGAGGGGGATCACGTCGTCCGTGAGCGCGTCCTGCTTGAACGAAATATCGGCGCGGTGCTGGAGGATGTCGCGGAGCTGGTTCGCGTCGTAGGGCGGGAAGACGATCTCTTCCTCGCCAAGGCTCGACTTGACACGGGGGTCGAGGAAATCGGTGAATTTCAGATCGTTCGAGATCCCCATGATCGAGATCCGGGACCTGTTGAGTTCCGAGTTCATCCGAGAGAGGTTATAGAGGGTGTCGTCCCCGCTCTTCTCGACAAGCTTGTCGATCTCGTCGAGCATGATAACAACCACGCGCTCGTGGTAGTCGACTGCCTCGAAGAAGGTCGAGTAGACCCGGTCGGTGGGCCAGCCAGTCATGGGGACCTCCTCCATCTCTTCGGCATCGGTTTCGAGCTCGTCGATTCGCGCGTCGAGGTCGTCGAGCGTTGCGAACTCGGTGTCGGCGAGGGCGGCTGGAGCGTCGGCGGCGGCAGAGCGGAGTTCGCGACACCGCTCCAGTTGGTCCGCGATGACCGCCTGGTTCTTCTCGATAAAGGTGTTCGCGAGCTGCGCGAGGACGCGGTACTGCGTGTCCGTCACCTCGCAGTTAATGTACTCGACCTCGCAGGGTACGTCGTATTTCTGTGAGGTGGACTCAAGCTCTTGGGAGACGAACTTCGCGGAGGCCGTCTTCCCCGTTCCCGTCTTGCCGTAAATGAGGATATTAGAGGGCGTTTCCCCGCGCAGCGCGGAGACGAGGATCGTCGCCATCCGATTGATCTGGTCGTTTCGGTGGGGAAGCTCGTGGGGAGTGTAGGAGGGACGGAGGACCTCTTTATTCTCGAATATCGGCTCTCCGGAGAGCAGATCGTCGAACAGACCCTGGTTGTCGTCGTCGTCGTCGAGGACGACACCGTCGAAGTCGACATCCGGAGAGGAGCGGTCTCGTCCGCCGCTTCCGACATCGATGTCCGTGGAAACGTCAGTTTCGGGATCCGACTGTAGATCCGTGTTTAAATCAGAGTTCGTCGAGCCGGGTGATGGCGGATCGTCGAGGTTAGCGTCGGTTTCGTCGGATCCGTCGGTTTCGTCAACCTGGTCAGTCCCGGACCGATCGCCGGTTATCCCGCTGTTGTCTTTCGATTCATCGGCCTGCGGTGTGTTCTCTCCTTCGTCCATTGGAACCCCTCTGTTTCAGGTGGAAGTCGCCCGCGCAACGGCGGCAGAGGTCGTATTTCGGCCTGAAACGTCGATATTCGACCAGAACTATGGTCGAATATGTCCAGTTGATGCAGTCGAACCAGATGAATACGGGGTACAAAAGTGTTGCTCTCTGGACCCGAAACGGACCGTGTCGGTCAAGATCAGTGACAAAATCGACAGCGAGATCGAGACGTTAGGAGGGGAAACTCGATGGACGGGAAACGTGGGTGTATTGTCTCGATTCGAGTCCAGACAGCCGTAATGCGATCCACTCGTTTTTCGGAGCTGTCCTCGGATTCCACCCCGTTTCAGTCTCGTGATCGTCTAGTCGGTGCCGGTTATCCACTCGGATTATCTGTTTGTCTTCTCCTGACCCCCCACCCCTTCGTTTCGTGTGGAACTCGGATTTGGTGGGGGAGGGGGGTGAGAAGAGGATATAGTATAGCGGTAGTTTTATTATAATGTCTGTAAAACAGTACCCTCGACAAAGCCCGATCATTTATTTTGTTGTTAGTAGTAGTTACGGTAAATCGTTTGAACACTCGTATTTACATCCGAGACACGACCACTCGTATCCACCCCTCCACCGATAACGGTCTCCAGTCGAAACAAAGGGGTGGGGGAGGGGAGAGAATCAGAACGAGCTAGATCAACAGGATGGATCACCGAGATGGATCACCGGGATAGATCAATAGAATAAGATTTGTTTCCCGTTAGCCCGTCTCTCGTCGATCTACCATATCCAATTCCAGATT